>NZ_NIGY01000159.1:0-315 GCF_003123985.1 Vibrio sp. T9 | reverse complement strand
CAGCGCGCGACCTTCTATGGTCTGGAGGACGTCCTTGTCCAGCCCGTCGAGCCTCTCGCCGACCTCGAAGAACCCATCCATGCTCAGCGTGACCCGGCCCGCGGCGCTGCGGCCATCGTTGCACCGACCACGCCGCCAGTCGTGGCGCCCTGGCGAAAGCCGGACACGTGGATGTCGAACACCAGCGGCTGTTGGTTGGTCCGCGTGACATGTTCGCCCGTGCAGTAAAAGCGGCCATTCTGCGGCTTGAGGATACCTTTGTACTCGGCCTTGGCAAGGTGGCTCGGCGGGTCGCAGTCTTTCTCGTCGATGGGC
>NZ_NIGY01000158.1:0-315 GCF_003123985.1 Vibrio sp. T9 | reverse complement strand
GCCGGCGATGGTGGCTTCGTCCAGCGGCGTGTCGATGACGCGCATCTCGCCGAACTGTTCCTGCAGGCCCTGCGTGGCGCGGAACACGCCGCCGTTGACGCCGACGTCCTCACCGAGCACCACGACGCTGTCGTCGTTGCGCATTTCGTAGGCGAGCGCCTGGGTCACTGCTTCGATAAGAGTGATTTGTGCCATGGGAAGAGTTCCTTACGACGTGCGATCGAGGGAAGCGGCGAGCTCGCGCTGCGCTTCGAGGTCGGCCGGGAGTTCGGCATACAGGTAGTCGAACATCGCCGTTGCCGGCTGGTTCTTCGT
>NZ_NIGY01000157.1:0-316 GCF_003123985.1 Vibrio sp. T9 | reverse complement strand
GGTTTATGAAGTTTAAGAGATAGAACATCCCCCAAGATGTTCAACTTAGTGTCCCGTTCGTCTAGAGGCCTAGGACACCGCCCTTTCACGGCGGTAACAGGGGTTCGACTCCCCTACGGGATACCATCTTTAAGCGCATTTCTTTTGAAATAGAAAGTATTAAGTGTTCTTAAAAATGGTTACTTCATTGAAGTGATTAGCTCTTTAACAATTTGGAAAGCTGACAAAACAACAATTTATTGTTGTTTGTAAAGTTCTCAATGTTTATCGAAAGATAAACACCAAAAAACACATTCAAGTGTTCTTGGCTTTTTGT
>NZ_NIGY01000156.1:0-317 GCF_003123985.1 Vibrio sp. T9 | reverse complement strand
GCTATGCACTAGACAACGAGGGCCGAACGGATGCGGCCGCCTTAAGCGTCAATCTGCCTGTCTCGCTGGAATCCACGCGAGGAGAAACGTGGCCACCGTTCCTCACCGATCTGCTTCCCCAGGGGTTCGGCAGGCAGGAACTATTGCGGCAGCTCGGCATGCCGGAGACGGCGGCGGCTTCGGCTGACTGGCGATTGCTGCTCGCCGGCGCGGGCAATCCCATCGGCAACATTCGCGTACGTGAGGCGGCTGATCGTCTGAAGGAACATGCACTCAGCGATCGTCGGGGCTTCACCGAAGGCGAGGTTGTCGAACGC
>NZ_NIGY01000155.1:0-318 GCF_003123985.1 Vibrio sp. T9 | reverse complement strand
CTGCCGCTAGTCTCCCTGTTATTGACGGCGCTGGCCCTGGCGGCGTTGACGGTCTCCCGCCACGCCGCCCGCAAGCATGGGGTTCAGGCCCGATCGATGCGCGCGGCATAGCAGCCGTAGGCCGCGTAGTGCACGTGCGCATAGCGGACGCTGGACATCGCGAACATCTGTTCGATCGCTTCATCCAGCACGGACCCCTCGACGAGAACGGCACTGGCGATGTGATCGCGCTCGTCGAATCCGCGCAATGCGAGTGTGCGGGTGCGCAATACCTCGGGCACCTCGTCGCTCACATCGCAGGCCTCCGTCGCACCCTCG
>NZ_NIGY01000154.1:0-319 GCF_003123985.1 Vibrio sp. T9 | reverse complement strand
ACGGGCCGCGTCGAACAGAATCGTGCCGCCCGCCGCCTCCGCTACGCGTTGTTCAGTCATTATCGGGCCGCCTTACAGCGGCCTCCCTATCCGGTGATCCGATCTTGCCCAGTCTAACAAGCCGCCCCCTCCCGTCGGGAGATTCCAGCCTCTGCATCATGCGCACATCCGCCATCGGCGATGTGACGCATGTAACGCCGCTGATCCGCACATTGCAGGAAAAGGCGCCGCGGACGCGGCTCACCTGGATCGTCGGCAAGCTGGAGCGGCGCCTGGTCGGCGACCTGCCCGGCGTGGAATTCATCACCTTCGACAAGGG
>NZ_NIGY01000153.1:0-321 GCF_003123985.1 Vibrio sp. T9 | reverse complement strand
CGCGCAGCCAGGCGGCCGTAATGCGCGCGCGCGCCGGCTCGGCGCCGGTCGGGAGTTCGGGACGAAGGATCGATGGGTTCACGGGGAGAGTGGGGTGTATGGGGAGACCGCCCATTGTAGGGGAGCAGGGGCCCGGGTGTGTGTTGCATAGCGGAAGGGTGCCTTGCGGCGCACCGACTGCGACATCACGTCCCTTCCCAACCTTGCCGCATTTTGACCAGCGCCCTATCATCCCTCGGGTTCCAGGCACGCTGGACTTTCCATGAACGTGCTTCGACCGACCGTCGCGGGTCAGCCGCGCGTGTTGTGGCTCAGGCCCAA
>NZ_NIGY01000152.1:0-323 GCF_003123985.1 Vibrio sp. T9 | reverse complement strand
CGCTTGTCGTGATCCAGCCAGGGCATGTCCTTGGTGATGATCTGGGCCTTGCCGTCGGGACCCACGCCCGAAACGATGGCGAAGATGTCCGCGTCACCCTGGATGTTCGGCTCGTGGTCCTTGGTCAGATAGATGCGCTTGAGGATGGTCAGCTGCTCCGCCTTGGCGCCACTGGGGACGGCCGTGTTGCTGAGGGCGGTCACCGAAGCGGGGGAGGTCCTGTCGCTTTGCACGCCTCGATCACGGAGTGTTTCATTCATCACCGCAATGCCCGCACGCATTGCCGCGCTGCTATCGGACTCGATAAGCAGCATGGGCACCGC
>NZ_NIGY01000151.1:0-324 GCF_003123985.1 Vibrio sp. T9 | reverse complement strand
TGGTGCGATCCAGCATCTGACGGGTATCAAGGACGCCGGCACGATTGTCGCGATCAACAAGGACGGCGAAGCGCCGATCTTTGAGATTGCGGACATCGGCCTGGTGGGGATCTGTTCAAGATCCTGCCGGAGCTGGAAGCGGCGTTGGGCTGAACAAACGCTCAGGCGGCGCCGCGCGAACCACGCGCGGCGGCCGCGAATGGCAACGCCAGCAGGAAGACCAGCAGATCGCCACCGAAGGTGGCCAGGCGAAACGCCGAGACACTGATCAGCGTAGCCTGCTCGCCCAGCAAGGCACCAAACAGCGCCAGGAACACGGCCTCC
>NZ_NIGY01000150.1:0-325 GCF_003123985.1 Vibrio sp. T9 | reverse complement strand
CACGGGCCCGGTCGGTAATTCGCCCGAGCCGCCGCCATTCCGCCTCGGAAAGGCGATTGTCCAGCGCGCCGTTGTCCCTGAGGTAACCCGGCAGGTAACCGGTGAGAAGCAGGCGAATATCGAACGGAAGGGCGCCGTCGATGCGCCGCGCCATGCGATAGACGATCGTCGTGCAGTTCGATGTGACCGTGTTATAGAAGCGCGGCTGCTGCACGAGCTCGTTCGCCGCCTTCACATACGAGAGAAACAGCGAGCGCATCGCGTCCTTCGGCATCCGCAGCGGAAAAATGTAGTCGTCCTCACCGCGTACGTTCGTCCGCACGCG
>NZ_NIGY01000014.1:0-88363 GCF_003123985.1 Vibrio sp. T9 | reverse complement strand
AGATGGTGTCTAACCCATCGCATGATTGCGTTGCCCTGGTGGTGGAATTGGTAGACACAAGGGATTTAAAATCCCTCGGCGTTCGCGCTGTGCCGGTTCAAGTCCGGCCCGGGGCACCATCAAAATCTTTGGTGACAGAGATACAAAATCAGAAAGGCGCCTTGGCAGAGTGGCTATGCAGCGGATTGCAAATCCGTGGACCTCGGTTCGACTCCGGGAGGCGCCTCCACTATTTCGAAAGCCAGTCTTAAATGACTGGCTTTCTTCGTTTTAAATCCATCAATCTATACTCGTTCACGCTTCTCTAAATTCCTCCCATGTTTTGATCACCATTCAATATTTTCAATGCGCTAGTCATTGATTTTATAAATGTTAAATAACTCAATAATTGTATAGGGTGATTGGTGCTAATTTCTCTTCGATTGTAATCCGAACTTTTTGTATCACAGGCAGCAACTTGGCTAGCGTGACCGTTGGCAATGCTTGGTGTGTATGAGCAGAAAGGAGGATTTTAGTCCTTAACGTGAGAGAAAAATAATGAAAACATTTAAATTAAAACGCACTATTTTACCTTTAACCTTGCTGCTAAGTTCATCTGCATTGGCTGCTGAGAATGGCACAATGATGCAGTATTTCCATTGGTATGTGCCTAACGATGGCACACTGTGGACTCAAGTGGAAAATAACGCTCCAACGCTAGCAGAAAACGGATTCACAGCGCTCTGGCTACCACCTGCATACAAAGGAGCGGGTGGCAGTAATGATGTCGGCTACGGCGTTTATGACATGTACGACTTGGGAGAGTTTGATCAAAAAGGATCAGTGCGCACCAAATACGGCACGAAAGATCAGTATCTTAGTGCTATCAATGCCGCTCACAATAACAATATCCAGGTTTATGGTGACGTGGTGTTTAACCACCGTGGTGGTGCAGATGGGAAATCTTGGGTTGATACTAAGCGGGTAGATTGGAACAACCGCAACATTGAACTTGGTGATAAATGGATTGAAGCGTGGGTGGAGTTTGATTTCCCTGGACGCAACGACAAGTACTCTAACTTCCATTGGACTTGGTACCATTTTGATGGCGTGGACTGGGACGATGCAGGTAAAGAAAAAGCCATTTTTAAATTCAAAGGTGAAGGTAAGGCATGGGATTGGGAAGTCAGTTCTGAAAAGGGGAATTACGACTACCTTATGTATGCTGACTTAGACATGGATCATCCTGAAGTTAAACAAGAACTGAAAGATTGGGGTGAGTGGTACATCAACATGACTGGTGTTGATGGCTTTAGAATGGATGCGGTGAAGCACATCAAATACCAATATCTTCAAGAATGGATTGATCACCTACGTTGGAAAACAGAGAAAGAACTCTTCACGGTCGGAGAGTACTGGAACTACGATGTGAATCAGCTGCATAACTTTATCACCAAAACTTCTGGCAGCATGTCTCTGTTCGACGCACCGCTACATATGAACTTCTACAATGCGTCTAAATCGGGTGGTAGTTACGATATGCGTAAAATCATGGATGGTACGCTGATGAAGGACAATCCAGTCAAAGCGGTAACCTTAGTAGAAAATCATGATACTCAACCTTTGCAGGCGTTGGAGTCGACGGTTGATTGGTGGTTTAAGCCGCTCGCTTACGCGTTTATCTTATTGCGTGAAGAAGGTTATCCATCCGTGTTTTATGCAGATTACTACGGTGCGCAGTACAGTGATAAAGGGCATGACATCAATATGGTCAAAGTGCCTTACATCGAAGAGCTCGTAACACTGCGTAAAGACTATGCGTATGGCAAACAACATTCTTATCTCGACCATTGGGATGTAATTGGCTGGACTAGAGAGGGCGATGCAGAACATCCACATTCAATGGCAGTGATCATGAGCGATGGACCAGGTGGCTCGAAGTGGATGTATACGGGTAAGCCAAGTACACGCTATGTCGACAAGTTGGGCATCCGAACTGAAGACATTTGGACAGATGCGAACGGGTGGGCTGAGTTCCCTGTAAATGGTGGATCTGTCTCGGTTTGGGTTAGCGTTGAGTAATCCATTCTTGTGATTTTGATACAGAACAGGCAAATTTTGATGAAACTTTGCAGTGAATCAATACGTTATTTGATATTCATATAACAAATGAGTAACTTATATTTGAGCATTATCTAGAGGAAGATGAAGAATGGAATCTATTGCTGATGTATTGGTTGTGGCTATTGTGTTCGGTGCCATATTTGGGGGCGGGATAATTAAGTTAATCTTGAATCATCGTAAAGAAGTAAGAGCTTTGGAGATATCTGAACGTAATACGATGAGCCAAGAAGAACAAGATAACCTTAACAAGCAAATTGGTGATTTGAAGCGACGCGTTGAAGTGTTAGAGCGCATAGTCACAGATAGCAAATATCAACTTGAAAAAGAAATTGCCTCTCTGTAATTCACCACAAAAACGTAAAGCCGGCTGAGTCCGGCTTTTTAGTGCCTGTACATCATAGTTTTAGGGTACTTAGCTCAGCGTTCGTCAAAGAAGTCTTTATCGCGGATGTATTTACTCATAAAGTGATAAGAGAATGGTCGCATCAACCAACTAAATAGAGAACGTCCAAGTCGAATGAACGTTGGCGTATTCTCGTATATTTTCCCGTTATACAACCATAGCATTTTGCCTACATGCCAATAGAGAAAAGGCACTGGCGGCATGAATGTCACGATGTCGATGTCGCAACAAATCCGGTAAGTTTTGTGCCCCAAACGGTAGCGTTTTTTAAAGGTCCAATCTCCAACTGCGGGCTGACCGAAAGTCACGACGCGTTTAATGCTCTTTGGGTATTTTTTCTCAATATAGTCGGCAAAAACACTGCCAATCGCGCCACCTGAAGAGTGACCAGTAATGGTGATTCTTTTTCCCCTAAGAATGAGCGGTACAACGATACCTTCGAGGCGCTCGATCACGGTCAACCCCAACCGATCTTCATTTCGGCTCGGTAAACTTTCTTGAAACAGAAGATGATAGAAACCCGCGTGAATGCGGTAATTCAGTCCCAACCTTCGACAGCTTCTCGTCCACATCGCGAAGTTTAACAACCAATCACTGATACTGTGTGAGCCTTTAATCACTACGACCACTTCACTCTGTTTTTTACTCCAGAGCACACGAATCATAATCTTACCGTGTTCATTTCTAATGACTCGTTGCCCATTAGGATCGAATCCGTATTGAGTTTGTCTGAAGACGCGAGGATAGGCGAGATTACAGAGTACGGCATAGCGCTCATATTGGTATCGTTTTAATGGTTTCACGTTATCTTTCTTTATGGAGCCTAACGACTGACTGTAATTAATGAATATTAAAAATACGTGAACCTAGGTTAGTGCTGGTAGAGGCATTGTGTGTTGGTATCGTGGATGAAAGCCTCAAATTGGTCTAAGTGCGTTAAGATGGTCTGGCGCGAAGTATCGTGATGTTCACTAAGCACGTTAATTAGCTTTTTCAAAGCCTTACGATCTTGTTTATTGAGGTTTACTGCCTCTTTGAGCTGTGTGAAAAATTCAATTTGACTTGAAGTGTCGTTAAAATCACCGAGCTTGTCTTGTAATAGTTTTAATTGTTTCACGTTGTTTTTGTGCTGTGGGGAAGGGTAGAGTGCGGAAAACCCTTCTAACAAATAACGCAGCGCTTTGCACTTTATCCTCATTGAGTGGATCACGCTGTCACGACTTTTGTCCGAGATCTTGCGTCGTGCTTTGTCGACCTTTTTAAATTGTTCGGAGACTTTTTGGCTTGCGAAGAGTAACGCTGGTACGTTGTTATCCACTCGTTCGTGTTGTGTACTTCGCAGCAGACTATTCCTGACCAAAGTGCAGTGCATAGTGTATTCTTGTGTCGCTAGCCAACGCGCAACTTTTGCCTGTTCGTAAGCACGTTCGGATTCTATAAAGCCAAAAAGCGGCTCAAGAGAGGGTTTGTGGTTTGGGAGCATTTCAATGTATTGGCTTTTGTCCAAGATAAATACGTCCAAATCACGCAGCTTATTTGTTTTCTTCATCATTATTTTTAAATGAGGTTTCAAAATACGCTGTTCAAAAGGAGGTATCAGTTCGCGAAGTAGCAAGCATAGTGAGCGTATGCGCCTCAGTGTGACGCGATACTGGTGTGTATATTCAGGATCCAAGTCTTGGACGATCCCCTGTTCCAGAGAGCGTGCATAATCAAATTCAGTAAGTAAGAAGTGGGGCACTACGAAGTCGAGTTCGGAATCAGTATGTAGCGGTAATTGAAATGATGACTTTCGAAACATGATGAGCGCTTATTTGTCCCCTGCAGTACGAGTTAAGTTTATACCCATATTGTCTATTTGTGCGACTTGTCGATTCCTCGTTGACATGAAGTGATGAAGCAAAGCAAACGAGAGCAAAACAAGCTGATGTTCTTGTGAGCAAAATGATCGCCCTTTGTTCGTTTGAGTTGGCTTTTTAACCATTTGAATAAAAAAGACTAATTTTTTGTTGACCAGATAAATTAATCCGTTAAAGTACGCCTCGTTCTCACGGCAAAGGTCGCTGAGAAAGATGGTGTCTAACCCATCGCATGATTGCGTTGCCCTGGTGGTGGAATTGGTAGACACAAGGGATTTAAAATCCCTCGGCGTTCGCGCTGTGCCGGTTCAAGTCCGGCCCGGGGCACCATCAAAATCTTTGGTAACAGAGATATAAAAATCAGAAAGGCGCCTTGGCAGAGTGGCTATGCAGCGGATTGCAAATCCGTGGACCTCGGTTCGACTCCGGGAGGCGCCTCCACTATTTCTAAAAGCCGGCCTTGTGCCGGTTTTTTACTATCTGGTATTGTCAAACTATTCTAATACACAATTTTTTATTGAATAATTAATTTTTGTACAAATACCAACCTCAATTATCAGTTAATCACCCTTTAACTGGTTTTCCTGAATTGCTATCTATAGCGTTATATTATCAATGTGATTTTAGTTCAATATTGAAAATAAAGTTGCGCATATATCCTGCTTGTTTCTCTATATGTCTCTAGTTGATATTGCACTGTATCGCTCAGTCTGTCTTGTAATCGAGTATAAAACTAGGTGAGCAAAAAACTTTTCACTACTTTAATTTAACTTAAATTTAACAATTAAAGGTGGATAATATTACTCAAGCGTTGTTGAGGTATATTATTCGAATGACTCGTTATTAAGTTAATGAATTTAAAGGTTATAATTTCATGCGATGAAATTGAGGTTGTTTTAGTTCAATTTCTACTTGTTTGATTTTTAATGATTTAAATTGGCTGTAGTGCAAGTGATTTATTAAAGTCATTATTGAATAGAAAGTTTGTTCATATAAAACAATCATAAGGTTATTTTAAGTAACTGACAAAAATGGACAAATTTATTATTACACAAACTTAACCTAAATTACTTATCGCTCTGGTTGAATTTTGACCGGTTGCTTTGCTATGATTCCGGCTCTTATATTTTTGGTGGTTATCCTTTTATAACCATGTTGATGTATATAGGAACATATTTGGCTTTATAGGCTAGGGCATTTTATTGCCTAAAATTTATATTATTTTACCCTACCATTTCTGCTTATATTGGCGGGAAGGTGAACTAGTTATTAATTTAAAATTAGGTGAAGCAGTGATAAAAAATATTAAAATAAATAGAACAATCCTAAATAAAGGGTTGTCATTTTTATTAGTAATATTCGCTTGTTTACAGAGCATCCATTACGCCAGTGCAGCAGGAAGTACGACGGGACAGCAAAATACATTGGTTATCCTGCTGAACTTCAAAGAAAACCCAAATGAGCAGCCATTAACTTTGTCAGAGGCAAATAATCTAATCTTTGGCACAGTGAATGACTTCTACCGTGAAAGCTCTTTTGATCAAATGTGGCTGTCTGGGAAAGTCGTAGGTTGGTTTAATTTGCCGTTGTCTAATCAGGTTTGTGATTTTACCGCTGTTCAAGATGCAGCGGATCAAGAAGCCATCGCTGCGGGAGTGAAGCTTGAAGAGTACGATCGTATTGTTTACTTGATGACAAAAACGGCATGTGGTGTCGCTGGATCGGCAACTATTGATGGCATGCCTTCACGCGCGCACATCAATGGTGATTTTTCTCCGATGAATATCGCTCATGAGCTTGGACATAACTTTGGTTTGCATCACTCTCGTGCTCTTGATTGTGGCGAGCATACGCTTTCAGACAACTGTACGTTGCGTGAATACGGTGATACCTATGATGTAATGGGTGGTCCAGACATCGGCTATTTGAATACTTTCCAGCGCGAGCGACTAGGATGGCTAGAGGGAGAGCACGCTTCAAAGACACTGGAAGTTACTCAAAATGGTACTTACTCCATCGCGAATTACGAGACGACTAGTGATCAGCCAGTTACGATAAAAGTACCTCGTGGTACTGATCCTTCTACAGGTGCAAAAAAATGGTTTTACATTGAATACCGCCAGTCTATTGGGTTTGACGACTTTTTAGATGCTCGTTCTTACTCGTTCTATCGTGGGGACGTTACGGATGGCATCATCATTCGAAGCGCTGTAGAAGGCGATGGGCGCAGCAGTAATCTGCTTCACTTTAAAACTGACTCTGAATATCGTGCGGTTTTTGGCCGAAATGACTGGTTTGACCCATCTATGCCGGTCGGTGGTAGCTATACTGACCCAGACTCAGGTGTAACATTGAGTTTGGTGAGTGCAGCGAACGGCATCGCCGAAGTAAGCGTTGTCTTTGACGGCTCTGACAACGGTAATATCGGGACTTGTACTGTTAATGCTCCATCAGTGACTGCGAAAGCTGCAACAAACAACTCGGTTGCAGCCGGTGATGAGGTTCAATATCAGGTCACTATTACCAACAAAGATAGTGCAGATTGTTCAGCGAGCAGTTTTTCTGTAAACGCGTCAGTGCCAACTGGTTGGAAAGCAAGCAGCAATGCAATCACGCTAGCAGCAGGTGAAACCGGACAAGTAATGATATCAGTCGTATCTTCGGTTGACGCTAGTGATAAAGACTATGCTTTGAATATGATCGTGACGCACGGAGAGGACTCAAGTCTGCAAACCGCAGCATCCGTGAATTACTCTGTAACTACTGAAATCTCGCCATCACCAGAGCTCGTTGCTGTTGATGATCAGGTGACTATGTCTTCGAAACAGTCGGTGATTATCGATGTGATGGCAAACGATGTTGTTGGAGAGCAAAACTCTGCAAGCGTGCTTTCTTTTACTAGACCAAGTAAGGGGCGACTAGAGCTGTTATCAGATGGCACCCTGCGTTACACACCTGAGAAGAAATTCAAAAATAACGACAGCTTTACCTATACCATAGGTGATGGTCAAAGCAGCTCGACCGCTCAGGTCTCAGTGAAGTTAGAGTCCTCATCTGGTGGCGATTCTAGCAACTCTGGTAACAATGGGAAAGGTAAGAATAAATAGAACGATATAGTTCGAAAGAAAACGCCTGACGAGTTAACGTCAGGCGTTGTTTTATTAAGTTGTAAGTAGACCTTATTCAGGGCAGCTAACAGGCTCTGGACAAGTTGGACATAGCGTACATTCTGCAGACGCTGTTATCGCTTCTACGACAACATTACCGAAGATAGTTTCACCACTCGCATCCACAGTATCTGTAAACGCTCTGACTTCTTCACCCGGTAATGGAAGGCCTTCACCATCTCCTGGGATTGGCTCGTAGTTACCAGTAAAGTCGTAACACTCAGCAGGCGCAAGCATACCAACCTGGATTGGATTCGAGTCTTTGTTGTCGATTACGACAATGCCGTCAATGGTGACATTGGAGGTATTACATACACTACCACTGTAATTGACTTGAAGACCGTATTCATTAATACCAGTATCTTCAAATCGATTCACGACGACGACACTACAGTCTTTCTCTAGAGACAATGAACCAGGGATGTTTTGGCTTGGGCATTCCCAATCTGCGTTGTCAGAAACCGCAACACCACCACCAGTTTCAAGTGCTGCGCTTACTTCTGCGTAGTTAGTGATACCGTTTTGGTCAATAATAAACGAACCATTAAACTCTTGCGTTTGTCCGACGGCGAGCATCGCTAAATTGAACACATGGTCACCGGCAGCCATATCGTTGTCAACGGCTGTAGTGTCTGTTGCCACAACATCATACAATGCAAAGTCACCGGTGTTTTCTACAGTGAGTTTATAGTTGTATTTCAAAGTGTTACCATTGACAACATCACCAAATGTACAAGTTTTAGTGATTTTAATGTCTGGTACGCCTGGTGTGTAACAGAATGAAATATGACTTAAGCCATAGTATCTACCATTGTTACCCACAGGTGCATGTAGTAAGGCATCATCTTGATACAATAATCCATCTGTAAAGTAGTTATATAGGTTTCCGTCAGGACCACCTTTTACGAAGATAGCTTGCATAATCACAGGGCTATCACCTTGATCCCAACTGAAGGTTTTTGCCCCAGGTTGCTGATCAATAACCACTTCAAGCATGCCATCACCGAAAGTGCCGTCTGTAACTGGCTCAAGCTTGTATTCTATCAAACCATCGATCCCTGGAAGTAATTGTTGACAGGTGTTATTCCCTTCAACAAATATTGGTTGCACGCCTCGGCTTGAAGGGTCGCCAGCGGATGCGTAAACAATTTGAGAGCTCAGCACTAAGCTAACCGCTATGACCCAAGTAAACAGCTTAAACATGCTGCTGATATTGATCGCTGTAAGTATATTCTGGCTACATAAAGTGGAACAACGGTAACTCTTATTGCCCCACCAAGAGTTAAATATGGTTTTCATAAAACCTCCTTGTGTAAGTGGGCTCGCTACGTCCTTGAGCCCACATACGTGATAGTTTTCTCACAGAGTTAAACTGCGCCAGTTGACTAGCATAGAGTGTTCCATATTTAACCTTTTGTATTTGTTGATTATTTTTTATTTTTGTACAGAGGGGTGAACAGTTTGTTTATATTTTCATAAATGGTTGAGCTAAAACTTATTCGCTAAACGACTGAATATGTTTTAGTTAAATGAGTATTCAATTAGATGTGTAAAGGATGTAACACTATGCAAACAGGTGTTACACATCACCTTCACATTATTGGGAGTAGGTGAGTAAGCGTCTATTTCATATTCATAGTGGAAAGTTTCAATACCGTCGCTTTTGCGCATCTGTCACAGGTGTAAACAATAAAGTGTCAATCTGTAACATTATCCTAGAACACGTATATATCTTTGTTATCGTAGGTTTTTTTGTCTCTTTTGTTTTCTTTCTCTTTCTTTAAAATTGAACACTCTGTTCATTCTCTTCGCTGTTGAAAATATTTAGTTTAATAAAATCATAATCTTAAGTAGTGGCATGCTCTATGCGTTATACGAGCTCGAAACGAAAGTTGTATCTCGCTTTCACTCTTTCTTAAAAGGCAATTAATGACATAGGGACCTTCGTCTAGCTTTAGAAGCGTTCTAAGGAGTAGGTTATGAATTCTTGTAAGTCAGGTATCTGGCATACGATGAAGAGCTTTCTTTATGCAATATTTACAAGCTTGCTAATAGGTAGCTCTGCATTTGCAACACCAACAGATGGCGTATTTGAGTTAGAAGCAAATGCTAATGCGATAGATGACTCTGGGGTAGGTGCTCCAGATGACTGGTCAACGCCGCCAAACAGTGGTGGAGCATTAGTATTTAGCTTTGAGAATGACACGGCAACACCGGATACAATCTTTACTGGTGGTAATAAAGACATCAAAGACATACCGGAACTTGGTTGGAAGACTGGTACGGTACTTGATAAAGGGGACATTCTTCATGCGTATGCAGCAGCATACAACATTAATAATGACCTTGTACTCACCTTTGGTGCAGACCGTTTTGGTAACAGCGGTGATGCCTTCTTAGGTTTTTGGTTTTATCAAGACTCAGTCAGCACAAACCCAGACGGTACATTCACTGGTCAACATATTGCTGGCGACCTTTTGATTCAGGTGAATTATTTGCAAGGGGCAAATGAGGGGCCAGAAATTTTGGTTCTTGAATGGGACACAACTTGTGCGAAAGCTGATAACAATAATCCACAAGATGGTCAGTGTGCTGCGACAAACTTACGTTTGAAAGTTAAGACAAATGCACTGTGTTCACCAGGCGCGCAAGATGTGTGTGCTTCAACCAATACAACTGACTCACCTGCACCATGGGCGTATACGCCAAAAAGTGGTGTCGAAAATGTCTTCCCTCCAGAAACCTTCTTTGAAGGTGGTGTAAACCTTACTGAACTTCTACAAACAGACACCTGTTTTAGCTCGTTTGCAGCCGAAACAAGAGCATCAAGCAGTATTACCGCTCAGTTGAAAGACTTTGTGGTTGGTGACTTTGAGTTGTGTAGTGTTGATATCACTAAAACATGTAATCAAGCGGTCGTGAATGAAACAGAAGATGGTTACGTTTACTCATACAGCGGCGACGTGATTAATGATGGTGTCGGTACGCTCTACGATGTTGTTGTAGAGGACTTAGAAGCAGGTACTACACATAGCTTAGGTGCCATTGCTTCAGGTGATAGTGCTTCATACAGCGGCAGTTTTGAAAGTACAAGCAATGGTCTAACTAATACGGTGAAAGTCACAGCAGCTGCGACTCCGGGTGGCCAAGCGACCATTACTGATACCGCAAGTGATCCATGTGAGTCATTGAGCTTGTCTCCAATGATTAGTGTAACGAAATCATGTGAAAGCGGCTTCAAACTTACTGAAAACGGTATCATTGCAGAAGTGAGCTTCTCGGGAATGGTATGTAACACAACGCCTGGACTTACTTTAGTGAATGTTTCTGTTGTGGATGACTCAGGTACGCCTGAGGATGCTTCTGATGACGTGACAGTAGTGGATAATATCGAACTCGCTTCGGATCAATGTCAGTCTTATACTGGTAGTTATATCCCAACGGCATTTAGCAATGCAGAAACGCAATCTTTCCGTGATACTGTTACAGCGGTTGGTTTCTTGAAAATCGATAATACTCAAGCGACGAATACAGCTTCTGCAGACTGTGATATTTGTCCTGCACCAAGCAACTAATTGACGTCTTGTGAATAAAAAGCCTGGAGTATTCTCCAGGCTTTTTCATATTGAATTGCGTGATTTAGTTCGGTTTCCCTTTACCGTTTCCACCACCATTCCCACCAGAAGTCGATTGTAAGGTGATGCTAATCGTTGCGGTTGAAGAAGATTGACCGTCACTGATCGTATAAGTAAATGAATCATTATTCTTAAACTTCTTCGATGGTGTGTATTCAATGGAGCCATCGCTCAGTACACGGGCGCTGCCTTTGTTTGGCTTAGCGACCGTAATCGCAAGAGAGGTCGATTGTTCAAACGAGTCATTATTTAACTGTTCGATGCGAACGACGGATTTATCACTGATCGTTACGCTATCATTCACCGCCTCAAGTGGTGACGTCGACTCAGACAACACTGTGTAAGATAGCTCGGTTTTGGCTGATTGTTCATTTTCAGCATCTATAACGTCAACGGCTATGCTGTAAGAGTTCGGCTGAGCATCGCTGTTTGACGTAACCATGACCGTCGTTTCTGCACTCATGCCGGAAGGAACCGTCAAGGCGCTTGCGTCATAATTCCATCCGTCAGGAACGCTTAAAGCCGTTGTATAAGTCGCGTCTGCACATTCTGTATTGTTCTGGTTCGTCACTTTAAGATTATACGCTAACGTTTCTCCAGCATTTGCATCAGAACCTGATAGTGGGGTTAGAGAGAGTAGAGGCGATGTCGCAACGCATTGCCCGGATTCACCACCAAATATGACACTGACCTGTGCGTTTTGACCATTAGCACTTTCCAAAGTAATCGACACGCCTGTTTTTGGATCGGTGAACGTTCCACCAATTGGAAGAGCAGGGTCTTCCCAGTCATTACTCCCAAATAATTGTTTGAAAGTGGAGTCAGGCTTCATGTGTAGCAAGCGGCTACTTTTAAGATCACCGTCTGTCGCTAGGCGCACAACCACACCTTCTGTCACATCTTGGCGGTATACGATGTACGAACGGTCACGTAAAAAGCTGTCGTAGCCAAGAGCTTGTCGATATTCAACGTAAAACCATTGGCGCTGACCTGTAATTGGATCGGTACCTCTTGGGATTTTTAAAACTTTTGATGAAGTACTTTCAAAGTCTTCATAGGCATCAATAGAGTAAACACCATCACTAGAAATGATTTGAGCAGGGGAGGTCTGCCACCCTAAGTTTTCCAATTGGAAGGCGCTAAAGTAACCCATATCGTAGTTACCCATTGTATCGTAGCTATCACCGTACTCTATGACACGGCAATCACCAGCTAACGTACCGTCTTTACAGTCGAGTGCGGAAGCGTGATGCAATCCAAAATTATGTCCTAATTCATGGGCGATAACTCGAGGCTCGAAAACCGCATTTATTGACGCTCTAGAGGGAGTTACTCCTTGACTACCAGAGCCTTCTGATGCACATCCAGTTTTGGTTGTTAAGTAGATAAAACGGTCATAGTTTGATAGTTGATATCCCGCAGTTTCAGCCATTTTGTTGGCTTCCGCTGCTACAGCATCATCATCGCAAATTTGGTTTGATATCGGTAAGGTGAATGTTCCAGCAACATCACCAGATAGCCAAAGTTGCCCCTGGGACATTTGCGAATAGAAGTCGCTAACGGTATTAAAAACAACATGATGGGCGTCTTCTTTAGAGATCGGGATCTCTTGAGGGTTTTCTTGGAAATTGACGAGTACAACTAATGTTTTTTGTTCACCACTAGCCACTTGCTCAGCATAAGCCTCTGATGAAAAAGAATATGCTGACACGAGGGTTACAAAGCCTAGAGCTAGCAAGCGTAAATTTGACGCAACAAAGCCCAATTGAGGGAGGATGACCTTCTTCAATTTATATACCTACTTAATATTTTGATATTAAATGAAATTACAAATTCATAATGTTTTAAATAAAATAAATACCGAGCTCTATCCAAATAGAACCAGTAATTATCAAGTGTGCATTATGTTTTATAAAGTTTGTTTTATATTTGTGTGTGTTTATTACTTTTAAACACGAGGCGAGATATTAGCAGAAGGGGTGGTTAAAATTCAACCATGCATTTCGGTTTTTATAAGTTTATGAATTATAATGTTTAACTACTTTTTACTGGTGGTTTTTATAAAAATAATAAGAAATAATATTGTATGCAACAAAAGCAGTTACAAAGACAGTAATAATATTACACCGTGTAGTATGCAACACTCTTAATTGTTTGTTATTTCTTTTGTTTCCTATATAAATGACTTATTAAAAATAAGACGCTATCAATTACATAGAGAAAATTGTCAAATTAAAGAAATATTAATTTCAAAAAACAAGAGACTTATTATATCTGGATATAGGCAACGCCATTTTTGCCATTTTTCTTTATCTCATACATTGCATGATCGGCTTTTTGATAAACTTCATTAAACTGTTGTTTTCCTTTATCAAATAGACAAACACCGATGCTCATTCCAATCGTTACTTTATTTAAGTCCTGATTTATCGCAGGAATGATGGAACTTAAGAGTCGATCACAAAGTTGAGATATTTCTTCTTGATTTGAATAAGAGCTTAAAACGACAAACTCATCTCCTCCTATGCGTCCGACTTGAGACTTGCTTGGCGCAAGCTCTGTTAAGCTATTGGCGATATTAATGAGGAGAGTATCACCAGTATGATGGCCTAGCTGGTCGTTAACTGTTTTAAAATTATCTATATCAACAAACACTAAGGCAGACTGCTGAGACGGCTTGGTTTGAGGTTGATGATTAAAGTTTTCCTCAATTGCTTTTCTATTTAACAGTCCGGTCAATGGATCACTCGAAGCTAACTTAGCCAGTTGCTGCTCATATCGCTTTTCTTTTGTAATATCGATATGAGTGCCCATCATGCGTAGTGGTTCGCCATCAGAACCATACTCGACGATGCGCCCTCGATCGTAGACCCAACTATCACTGCCGTCTTTATGAATCATGCGATGAACTACCTCATAAAGGTCGGTTTTGCCAGCTAGGTGATCTTCAAATGCACCCACCGCAAGATCATAATCTTCAGGGTGGAGGTTGTTTTTCCACGTTTCAACCGTCGCGGTTAACTCATGGGGCTGATAACCTAGCATTTTGCCCCACTGCATATTGAATATCGTCAAAGTACCTGAAGGAATATGCTGCTCCCACAAACACAGTCCATTACTGTCGAGTGCAGCATTCAACTTTTCTGTAGTCGCGCATTCTTCCGCTTCAGCTCTTCATTTTCTTTTTCTAAGACGGCAATTCGAGTTAGATATTCTTCCATTTTGCGCATAATTTACGTCGTTTTCGGAGCGACAATATACGAAAAATACTTTGCAATTTCTATGATTGAGCTTGTAGATATAGGTATTGAATATGCGGTAAATAACAAAAGAATCGGTGATGTTACTTAAGAGCAGCAAAGTAAATGCTTGGAAAAACAAAGAAGGAAATAGGGGATAAGCGAGGGGCTCTCCTGGTGCAAAGTCATAAATGAGGCCTTTGCACCGGGACTACTGAGGGTTAGCGGTTTAGTGCACCACAACGCTCAGGCTGGTAGGTGATATCGACAATTTCAATTGTCTTCACTTGATTATTTGGCATTGGCCATTCAAGTTTTTGACCAACAGACAAACCGATCAGTGCGCTGCCTACGGGCGCAAAAATGGAAATATCATCACTGCTTTTCAGCTCAGATGGGTAAACCAGTGTCTTTGTCATGGTTCTATCTTCACCTGCAAATTTAAACTCTACAGTTGAGTTCATCGTGACCACATTATCTGGCATTTGTTCTGGCTCAAGAACCGTCGCACGGTCTAGCTCTGCTTCTAGCTCAACAAGCTCCGCCGCGATGTTTGGCATTTTATCCAACAAAGCCGTGATTCGGTTCATATCTAAGCTTGAAATGTAGATAGAATTGTTTTCTGACATTTTATGACTCCCAAATAAAAGGCCGCCTCACAAACATGGGACGGCACTCTATATGTCAATTACGGTATCAATCATATGGATTTTATTCCATATGAACTAAATCAGATTCTAGTCTTTATAGTGCGACTTAGCTAGTAAAAGATTTTTGTTGTGAGACTTGATTTTTCTAAAACTTTCAGTCACTTCAGTTGTTCACCTTTAATAGCCTTGAAACGGCTAGGTTAAAACGAATGCTTTGTTTTTAAACAAAGCAGGGTTTATCGTTAGCGTGGTTTAACTCGACAATCATTGCCATTCTGTAAAAGCCAAAACTGTATAGCCCTTTGTGAGCATGACTGCGGTTATCTCATTTTGTAAAAACTACCAACATCCGTTAATAAATTACCTTTTATTCTTCAATATCAAGATAAAAACGTTCATCTACCCCTTTAGGGTAGTTTGAAATTGTAATTGATTTACATCATGTATTAATTTTCTTTCACAATTAACAATGAGCTCAGTGATAAGAACCTAACCCTTAGGAATTATAATGAGCAAGTTGAAGCTAGTAGTCATCGGTAACGGTATGGTAGGGCACCGTTATATTGAAGACTTAGTCGAGAAAGCTGATATCTCTAATATGGAGATTACCGTTTTCTGTGAAGAACCTCGTGTCGCATACGACCGTGTGCACCTTTCCTCTTACTTTTCTCACCATACTGCAGATGAACTTTCTTTAGTGAAAGAAGGCTTCTACGAGAAACACGGTATTAACATGCTGATCGGTGAACGTGCGATTAACATCAACCGTGAAAACCGCATTGTTTACTCAAGCACTGGCCGTGAAGTTCAATACGACAAACTGATTCTTGCTACAGGCTCATTCCCATTTGTCCCGCCTATCAAAGGTCATGAAAGCAAAGACTGTTTTGTTTACCGTACTATCGAAGATCTTAAAGCGATCGAAGCGTGTGCGAAGAACAGTAAATCCGGCGTGGTTATCGGTGGTGGTCTACTCGGTCTTGAAGCGGCAGGCGCATTGAAAGCACTAGGTGTAGAAACACACGTTGTTGAGTTCGCACCAAAGCTGATGGCTGAGCAACTTGACCTTGCTGGTGGTAACCAACTTCGTCAAAAGATCGAGCGTATGGGCGTGAACGTTCACACCAGCAAAAACACGCTTGAGATTGCGGCAGAAGGCACAAACGCACGCAATGTTATGCGTTTTGCTGACGGCTCAGAGCTAGAAACAGACTTCATCGTATTCTCTGCAGGTATTCGTCCACAAGACAAACTAGCTCGTCAAATGGAGCTAGAAGTTGGCCCTCGTGGTGGTGTTGCCATCAACGACCACTGCCAGACTTCTGATGAGAACATCTACGCTATTGGTGAGTGTGCGTCTTGGAACGACATGTTCTACGGTCTTGTTGCTCCGGGTTACAAGATGGCGACGGTTGCCGTTGATCACCTACTAGGTAACACAGAAAGCAAATTCGAAGGCGCTGACATGTCTGCGAAGCTGAAATTGTTGGGCGTGAAAGTAGGTTCTATCGGTGATGCGAACGGTCGCACTGAAGGCTGTAAGAGTTACGTTTACCAGAACGAAGAGCAAGAAGTTTACAAACGTCTTATCGTTTCTGAAGACAACAAGAAGCTGCTAGGTGCAGTACTCGTGGGTGATACGTCTGACTACGGCGATTTGCTTCAATTGATGTTGAACGAAATCGACCTACCAGAACACCCAGATGCCTTGATCCTTCCTGCACACGCAGGCGCTGAGAAACCAGCACTAGGTGCCGACGCTCTACCAGAAAGCGCAGTGATCTGTTCATGTTTCGATGTAACCAAAGGCAAGATCGCACAAGCGGTTGCTGATGGCCACCATACATTGGGCGACATCAAAGCAGTGACTGGCGCTGGCACAGGCTGTGGTGGTTGTATTCCTCTAGTCACTTCTGTTCTAAACGCAGAGCTTGCTAAATCTGGTATTGAAGTGAAGAACGACGTTTGTGAGCACTTTGCTTACTCACGCCAAGAGTTGTTCCACCTAATCCGTATCGAAGAGATCAAAACGTTTGATGAGCTTTTAGAGAAATACGGTAAAGGTTACGGCTGTGAAGTTTGTAAACCACTGGCTGGTTCTATCTTGGCTTCTTGCTGGGGTGAGCACATTCTTAAGCCACAACTGGTTAAGCTGCACGACACCAACGATAACTTCCTAGGTAACATTCAAAAAGATGGTACTTACTCCGTAATCCCACGTATGGCGGGTGGTGAAGTTACACCTCAAGCACTGGGTGCACTAGCGAACGTTGCTGCAGAATACAACCTATACACCAAAGTAACCGGTGCTCAACGTATTGGTCTGTTCGGTGCTCAAAAAGACGATCTTCCAGAGATCTGGCGCAAGCTTATCGACGCTGGCTTCGAAACAGGTCAAGCGTACGCAAAAGCACTTCGTATGGCGAAGACATGTGTTGGCTCAACGTGGTGTCGTTACGGCGTTCAAGATTCTGTTGGTTTAGGCTCTTATATTGAGAACCGTTACAAAGGCATTCGTACACCTCATAAGATGAAGTTCGGTGTTTCTGGCTGTACTCGTGAGTGTGCGGAAGCACAAGGTAAAGACCTTGGTATCATCGCGACTGACGCAGGTTGGAACATGTACGTATGTGGTAACGGCGGTATGAAACCTCGTCACGCAGACCTACTTGCAAGTGACCTAGATAAAGAAACGCTAATTAAGTACATCGACCGCTTCATGATGTTCTACATCCGTACTGCTGCGCCACTACAACGCACATCCGTTTGGATGGAAAACATGGAAGGTGGCGTTGACTACCTACGCGAAGTGATTGTTGAAGACAAACTTGGCATTAACGCTCAACTAGAAGCAGACGTAGCGAAGCTTGTAGATGAGTACGAATGTGAGTGGACTGCAACCATCAATGACGAATCACAACTGACTCGTTTCGCACACTTCATCAACTCTGACAAGCGCGATGACAATGTTGTGTTTGTTCAAGAGCGCGAACAGCACCGTCCAGCGACCTTCACGGAGAAACATCCTGAAGCGAAAGGCGACATCCTACACGTAGCGATCACTGAAGCATAAGGGAAGGTTGAACATGTCATTTGAAAAGATTTGCCAAATCAACGACATCGTACCGGGCACTGGCGTTTGTGCACTGGTTGATGGTCAGCAAGTTGCGGTATTCCGCCCAACACAAGCAGAAGAAGTGCTGGCGATCAGCAACACAGACCCGTTCTTCCAATCAAACGTGCTTTCTCGCGGTTTGATTTGTGAGCACCAAGGCGAACTTTGGGTAGCAAGCCCACTTAAGAAGCAACGCTTTAACCTGACAACAGGTGCTTGTATGGAAGACGAGCGTTTTAACGTGAAAGCGTACAAAACGCGTGTAACCAACGGTGAAGTAGAAATTTCTGCATAAGCTTGGTTCGCATTCCCTCCTCCTTAAGGGGAGGGAATGCACTGAGTACTTAGATTCAATAGACAAAGGCTTTCCAAGCGTCATCTTGGGGGAACAGGGAAGCGAGATGATGTCGACAGCAGTGGGTGTCAACGGGAAGCCTTTCTCTATTCAATCTTTAACTTTTTAACTTTCAATTTTGAATAAGGACACATTCATGTCTACAGACTTTAAACCTGCTGAATTCGTGCAAACCATGATCAACGTGGGTGAAGCGAAAATTAATACCAGCACTCGAGATCTTCTGCTTCGTGGCACGATGGCAGGCGTTATTCTGTCCCTTGCAGTGGTGGTTGCTATTACCGCGATTGTACAAACGGGCATTGGCCTTGTGGGGGCGCTTGTTTTCCCTGTGGGCTTTGTGATACTCAGTGTGATGGGTTACGACCTTGTCACAGGTGTTTTTGGTCTTGCTCCTTTGGCTAAGTTTGCAAACCGCCCGGGTATCACTTGGGGTCGTATTTTCCGTTGCTGGGGACTTGTTGGTTTGGGTAACCTGATTGGTTCTCTAATTGTGGCTTACCTAGTGGCAATCTCTCTAACCGGTAACTTCTCTCTAGAGCTCAACGCGGTAGCGAAGAAGTTTGTCGCTGTATCGACTGCCCGTAGCCTTGGTTTCGAAAACATGGGTATGGACGGATGGATCACGTGTTTTGTACGCGCTATCTTCTGTAACCTAATGGTGTGCCTAGGCGTGATCGGCAACATGACGGCACGTTCAGTATCTGGTCGTGTAGCGATGATGTGGTTCCCAATCTTCATCTTCTTCGCGCTAGTATTCGAGCACACCGTGGTAAACATGTTTCTATTCCCACTGGGTATGATTCTAGGTGCGGATTTTGGTATCGCGACTTGGTTGAACTTCAACCTTATCCCAACCATCTTAGGTAACATCGTTGGTGGTCTCGTAATGACTTGTCTGCCACTGTATCTAACTCATGCGAAAACAGCGCCTTCTATCAACGTAGTTGAAGAAGAAGTAAACGCAGAGCCGGCAATCGCAAAATAAACCGCTTTATATGGCCCTATCTTTTGCGGGTAGGGCTACTCAACTCATTTAACTTTCAATAGATATTGTATTGATTTAGCTATAAAAAGTAATAACTCCTTGGGGTAGATTGAACCTTAAGTTAATAACGTGAGTGTTACTCTTTATATCCAAATTTCCGATAGGCGTTGATATGACTACTGCGAACTCATCTTTAAACAGCGGCTTTGTTTCTTTAGTTGGTGCAGGTCCGGGCGATCCAGACTTGCTGACGGTCAAAGGTTTGAAAGCCATTCAAGCGGCTGAAGTTGTGGTGTATGACCGATTGGTGTCGAAAGACATTCTTGAACTGGCTCACGCATCTGCTGAGATGATCTATGTAGGCAAGAAACTGGACTTTCACTGTGTACCTCAAGATCAAATTAACCAAATCTTGGTACAAAAAGCACAAGAAGGTAAACGCGTTGTGCGCCTAAAAGGTGGTGATTCTTTCATCTTTGGACGCGGCGGTGAAGAGTTAGAAGAGCTTGCAGAATATGGCATCAAATACGAAGTGGTGCCGGGGATCACCGCGGCGGCGGGTGCAACAGCTTATGCTGGTATTCCATTAACGCACCGTGATCATGCGCAAAGTGTTCAATTTATTACGGGTCACGTGCAAAAAGACGGTCGCGAAATTGAGTGGCATTCGTTAGCGCAATCTAACAACACACTTGTGTTCTACATGGGTTTGAAGCAAAGCGGTCACATCATGGATAACCTGATCACTCACGGATTAGATCCAGAGATGTCATGCGCCATTATTGAAAACGGTACCCGCCCAGAGCAGCGCGTGTTCCAAGGAAAATTGAACGAACTTTCTGAAATGGCTGAGAAGGCGATCAGTCCAGCATTGATCGTCGTTGGCAGTGTGACTCAGTTGCACAACAAACTAGACTGGTTTAGAAAATAAGTTCGTCTAATGGTTAGATTTTGCAGGGGCTATGACGTCTCTGCATTTCTTGCTTACGCATTGGCATTTGATCAATCAAGTTGTTGATAAATGGCCAATCCGTTTCTGCACCCCATCGGTATTTCTCTTGGCCATCTTTACCAAGTAAAATTGCGGTATGTGAGCCTTTTTCAATTTCATATAGCTTGGCAAGCATTTTCAAATCAAACTCTTCTTTGAGCCAAGCTGGAGACGTGTAACCTTGTTCTGTAATGACTAATGTGACCACGTCTCTGTCTTCCAACTCGCACTCATTCATGAGTGTTTCTAGTAAGAATTGTTTAACGTATTCATCGTTTTCTGGAGCGAAGTAAAGCACACTCCGATGCGGCCAGTACTTTGAATGTGCTGGATAACCGAATGCTGTCGATGACAAGATACAAGAAAGTAGTATCACTAGTAACTTTCCGCCCATGACAGTTCCCCTAGAAACCCAAATACCGTTTATACGTTAAGTTTAGTGGAATTGGCTCATTGTGCTTTTACCAAAACTGACTTAGGGTAGGCAGCAAATAAATCAAGCGTAGAAAAGATGAATTCAGAAAGAAAACAAAAGATCGCCATTTTGGTTGATGTACAGAATGTGTATTACACCTGTCGCGAAGCGTATCGCAGTAATTTTGATTACAACCAGTTTTGGTATGTTGCGACGCAAGGGAAAGAGGTGGTGAGTGCTCGTGCTTATGCCATCGCGAGTAACGATCCAAAACAGCGTCAGTTTCATCACATTTTACGCGGTGTTGGGTTCGAGGTAATGCTTAAACCCTATATTCAGCGTCGTGACGGCAGCTCGAAAGGCGACTGGGATGTAGGTATTACTCTTGATGCGATTGAAATTGCCCCTGAAGTTGAGGAAGTGATTCTCGTTTCTGGAGATGGGGACTTTAGTCTGCTGGTGGAACGAATTCAGCAGCGCTTCAATAAAACGGTGACTGTTTATGGCGTGCCTAAGCTAACATCCCAAACTCTGATTGATTGTGCCGATAACTTTGTCGCGATTGATGATGACTTCTTACTGTAATCACTAGCGTGATAAAGAAAAGGCGAGTCATTCAGGCTGTACGCTAACGTACAATGACTCGCCTCTAATTTATTGTTGATTTGGCTAATTATGAAGGAATGATCATTTGTCCTAACAAGTAGCCCAGACAGCAGGCACCAATCACACCAATCAAACCTACCGACATAAATGAATGGTTGAAGTACCACTTACCAATCTTAGTGGTACCTGACGTATCGAAGTTCACTGTCGCGATGTCTGAAGGGTAGTTCGGAATAAAGAAGTAACCGTATACCGCAGGCATTAGGCCGATAAGCAGTGCAGGTTCCAAACCTAAGCCAAGACCGACAGGCAACATCATACGTGCAGTCGCTGCTTGAGAATTCACTACAACCGACACAATGAACAACGCAAGCGCGAACGTCCAAGGGTAGTTGGTTACCATCTCAACGATGCCAGATTTGAACTGAGGCATTGCGTATTGGAAGTAAGTATCTGACATCCAAGCGATACCGAAGATAGCAATGGCAGCCACCATGCCTGATTTGAATACTACGCCGTTTGGTACGTCACGTGGGTCAGTTTTGGTTGCAAGTAAAATGATACCGCCGAAGCAGAGCATCATCATTTGAATCACAACGGCCATGCTGATTGGTTTCGCGCCATCCACTATGGTACGAATGTCCGGCCACATCGCGATAACGACGATAACCAAGATAGACGCGATGAACAGCAATACAGAGTTACGAGCACTTGTTGGTAGCACTTCATCAAGAGACGTTGCAGTGGTGTTGAGGATCTTTTCACGCCACACCGGATCTTTTAAACGCTCTTGGTATTCTTCATCGTCTTCCAGTTCTTTACCGCGTTTTAGGCTGTAAAGTGACATCAGCAACGTACCGAATAGCGTTGCAGGTACAGTAACGAGCAGAATAGAAAGCAGAGTGATCTCGTGTTGAATATCGGACAGCTGTGCCAAGTAGTAAACCACTGCCGCTGAAATTGGAGAGGCCGTAATCGCGATTTGCGAAGCGACGGAAGCGGCTGCCATTGGACGTTCCGGACGAATGCCGTTTTTCAGTGCAACGTCGCCAATGATTGGCATGATGGAGTAAACCGCGTGACCTGTGCCGAGCAAGAAGGTCATAAAGTAAGTAACAAAAGGAGCGATGAGGGTGACGCGTTTTGGGTTCTTACGAAGCACACGTTCGGCAACTTGCAGCATGTATTTCAAACCACCAGCCGCTTCAAGAATGGATGCACATGTTACCACTGCCAAGATTATCAACATAACGGTGACAGGAGGGGAGGTTGGCGGCATCTTAAAGATGAAGACTTCAATCACCAAACCAATACCAGATACGACCCCAAGGCCTATACCACCATAACGTGAGCCGATATACAGCATCACGAGCAAAAATAGAAACTCAAGATACAACATGTGGATTTCCTTATTCAAAACAGGGGGCTATATAGCCAAATTACTTAATTACATTGTCCCGATATTCAGAAAGAAAATACTTCATGTTGTTCACACTCCTTTGGATAAGAAACAGCAATATTCAATTATTGGCAATAACTCACGCTACACAGGGAAACTGTTAACACAGTTTTATCAGGGTGTTTTTATGCTGTGTATTTTTGCGATCATGTCAGCGCTAAATGCGAAGAGGTTTAAGAGTTTGTTGCTATTCATCGCATACGTAACCAGACCTTACGGGCGCAAAGAGCTTGAAAATAGAGACAGAGACCACAGATGAGAATAGGTTCTTGTTATATGAACGCAAAAGATAATAGTTTGCATTGCGATTAGTGCTTGGGTATAAAGGTGTCAGAATGACTACACCAACAATAAACCATCATGTCTGAGCAATTTTTCCCGCAACTATTTCAAACTTCGAGTGAGATTACGCCTTACCTTCACGGTGATATTGGCGAAATAGGGCAAGAAGTTATTCATATCGAAAATGATATCAATCCGATCATTCAAGGCCTTTACCAACAGTTGTCTGAGGCTCATCCGGAAGCGGGAAAAGCGTATTGGTTGACGAGAACGTGGGATTTGTTGTGTTGGCAGCCTGTTTATGTTGCGTTCATTTCTATTTACGGTTTCCACACGTTGCCAAACATTCGTGAGATGGCGCAGCACCTCAAGCCTTGTTTTGTGTCTGGATATCGATTCGCTGACGAAACACATATACATGGTAAGCCAGAAGAATTAATAAAAGAGGCCGGACGTCAAATTCGAGAGTTGTTCGATTTCTACCAACAAGAAATGAGTCAATGGACGCGCATTCGCCCAGGTTTCACTCATCAATTGATGTCGGATGGGATCATGGCTTGTTTGATTCGTCTTCAACAGCGTTTTCCGCAAATGACCAACACGACATTGCGTGAGCATGCCATCTTGTGGTTACAGGCATTGGGTTTAGATGCCAACAATAGTCATTCACTTTATGAGACGTCACTGGATCAGCCGCTAAAATTGGTCAGAAAAAGCTGTTGTTTAGTCTATAAGTGTGAAGGCAGAAAGCTTTGTGAAGATTGTCCTCGTTTAGAAAAAAATCGACAGCTTATGAGCAAGCATAATTCTAATTAACATTTGGTTAACTTATGTAACAGTGCTCGATTTGAGAGTGAGAATAAGTATCATTGCATGCTCTTGTTGACAACAAAAAGATAAATACAATGATAAAAAGGACGTTTTCTCTTAATCTCATCGTACTTGCGATGAGCAGTGGATACGCAGTTAGCTCAATAGCTGCGGAAGAACTTCAACAAACATCAACACCAAGTGATGAACAAATGGTGGTCGTGGGCAGTGTGATGCCGAAATCGATCTCTGATATTCCAGGAACGGTTTGGTTTGTAGGGCAAGAGGAAATTGCCCAGCAATATCGCGCGGGCAAGACACTTGGTGACATTCTTTCTGCGACCATTCCTTCGTTAGATGTTGGTACGGGTGGCCGAACTAACTACGGCCAGAACCTGCGTGGCAGAGCGATGTTGGTGATGATTGATGGTGTCTCACTGCAGTCTTCTCGCCCGATTAGTCGTCAGCTTGATGCGATTGACCCATTCAACATTGAGCGAATTGAAGTACTATCTGGTGCAACCTCCATTTATGGTGCTGGCGCTACAGGTGGTGTTATTAACATTATCACCAAGAAAGCTTACTCGGATGACTTATCGTTTGAATCGTATGTCAGTGGCACTACAGGTTTTAACAGCAGCGATGACTTTGATTACAAACTAGCTCAGTCTATCTCCGGTGGTAACGATCGAATTGCCGCTAGGGGTTCGGTTGTGTACACCGAGACACAAGGTGCATTTGATGCAAATGGCGACATTGTTACGCCAGATATCTCCCAAGGCTCTTTGCAGTATAATTCAACGCTCGATGTGATGGGATCGACAGAGATTCAAATCTCCGATGCCAGCAAGTTAAACCTTCTCGCACAATACTATGACAGCCAGCAAGATTCGCCATACGGCTTGTACATTGTTAACAATAAATTTGTTGATGTACGAGAGGGATTCGATTCCGATCGTGAACACGGTACAGAGCGAGTTCTCTTAAGCGCGAACTACGCTCACGACAGCGTATTCGGTCATCAACTGATTGGCGAGTTGTCTTACCGAAGTGAAGACCAAACGTTTACTCCTTATTACCAAGGTGCTTCTCAGCAAAAGACAGAGGTTTTTGCTGGACGTTTGGCACTGGCAAAAAACTGGGAATCATTCAACCTTGTTTATGGTGTTGATGCGTATTTAGACCGTTTTGAGAGCAATCAAGCTCTATTCGATCCAAGCATTGCAAACAACTCTGGAAACTTGATTAATAAAACGTACGCCGAAGTTGGTCGTTACCCAGGTGTAGATGTAACGTCTTACGCAATGTTTGTTCAAGGTGACTATCAAATTAATCAAGATTGGTCCGTTCAAGCAGGCTACCGCTATCAATACATGGACAACAAGATTGATGACTTTGTTGCCTATAGCGTACAAAAGAAGATTGCCTCGGGTAAGGGGGTGTCAGCGGATGCGGTACCAGGTGGCAGCACCGACTACTCTGTAAGTCTGTTTAATTTGGGCACCATTTATCAGCTTAATGATGAATCTCAACTTTGGGCAAACTTCTCCCAAGGTTTCGAACTTGCTGACCCTGCGAAGTACTATGGTCAAGGCAGCTATGATGCTGTGGATGCAAACGGTCATTATGCGTTGAACAACAGCATTAATGTGTCTGACTCAAAAATGTCAGGTATTAAAACGGACAGCTATGAGATCGGTTACCGTCTTGATACCAACTCTCTTGCGCTTCAGGCGGCAGGCTATTACTCGCTTTCCGACAACTCCATCAAGTATGATAGAAAAACGTTGTTGATTACGAATGTTGACGACGAGCAGCGTGTTTACGGTGCAGAAGCAAACATCAATTACTGGGTGACCCGCGATATCCTGTTAGGGGCATCAGGACACTACGTAGTTTCTGAGCTGAAAACCGATGGTAAATGGGAAGATTTGAGCGCAGGTAAAGCCAGTACGTCTAAGGCTAATGCATGGGCTGCATACTACCAAGATTCGTACTCGATTCGTCTACAAAGTCAGACGATGTTTGATTACGAAGATGACGCCAACAATAAGTTGGAGGGCTACACCACGTTTGATCTTCTGGGTAATGTAACACTACCTGTTGGGCAGTTAGGCTTTGGTATTCAAAATCTATTTGACGAAGACTACACAACCGCTTGGGGTCAACGTGCGCAGATTCTTTATGCGGCACACTACGATGCAGCAGCTTACGACTACAAAGGAAGAGGTCGCACATTCACACTGAACTACAGTGTTGAATATTAAAGTCAATTCTCTCCGTACAATAAACAAAAAAGCCGCATAAAGCGGCTTTTCTTTTAGGCTTGATCTGTCGGCACTGTGTCTACAACATTTTCCGTGCTTTCCGAGGCTTGGTTTTGCTCTTCAGCTTCCATTTTTGCACGTTCAGCTTTGGAGATATAACGCGGCTTATTGCTCTTATGTAGCTTAGCGTTGTGCTTCTTCTGCTTCGCTTTTAAGATCTGATTGATTTTCTTCTTGCGGTTCATGGTGGTGGTCCTTTAATTTAGCGGGGCAGGATAGTTATTTTTTTATCAAGTTACAACTAAATAAGCCCTTACGTCGGTCGCAAGATTCAAGTACGTTTCTATGTCCAATCATCTCTCGCGTTTTAATGGAGTCCAAATGAAAACACTGATCACTGAACGTTTGATACTACGTCTTGTGAGTGTAGATGATGCACCATTCATATTAGAACTTTATAACCAACCAGACTTTTACCGTTTTGTCGGAGATAAACAAATTCGTACTGAATATGAAGCGGCGCGTTATATAAAAGAAAACATGCTACGCATGCAAAAAGTTAAAGGCGTGAGTTTACTCGTAGTAGAGAAAAAGGACGATGGACAGCCGATCGGTATTTGTGGGCTAGTTAAACGTGACACATTGCAACACTACGATCTTGGGTATGGATTTTTACCTTCTGCTTATGGTTGCGGCTACGGAGTCGAGTCGGCAACCGCGGTGCTGGAATATGCTCGAGGGGAAATGAAACTCGATAAGTTGGCTGCTATCACCAACAATGACAATATTCGTAGTATAAGTTTGCTCAAAAAACTGGGCTTTGAGTTTGAACGAGTTGAGCAGCAATACGATAATGGTCGAATGTTAGAACTTTACACAATGACGTTGTGATTTTTGGAAGCTCATGAGCGATATTTTACTTGGCAAGCTCGCCACTGAATTTAAGACGGTAAAAGCCATGGTAGAGGTTTACTGTCACGATCACCATGGAAAAAAAAGTGACTTGTGCTCAGAATGTCGTGAGCTGCTTGAATACGCAGAAGTTCGTCTTGACCGCTGTCCTTATGGAGAGAATAAACCTACGTGTAACAAGTGTCCGATTCACTGTTATAAACCGGATCCGAAAGAGCAAATGCGTTTGGTGATGCGTTACTCTGGCCCCAGAATGCTACTGAAACATCCCATCTTGGCGGTTCGTCATTTACTTCATGAAAAGCGCGCGGTACCGGAAAAACCTGCAGCGAACGCGTCAAACCGTCACAAACGTTTATCTAAACAAAAAAGCGAAGAATAAAAAACGAGGGCGACATGCCCTCGTTTTCGTTGAGTAGAAGTTGCGTGGTTAGAGGCCAGCGGCCATACGCTGCTTAGTTTTACTCGCTGCAAGTAGCATGTATACGCCAGTCGCAACCAAAGCGGCAAACAAGTAGCCTAGTAAGCCATGTTCTTGGCCCATAAATTTATCAGCCACAACCGGGCCAGCAACAGAGCCAATGCTGTAGCTGAACAGCATGACTTGTGTGGCAGAGACAATAAAGCGCTCATCAAGTCCTTCACAACCTAAGTTGATCGCAATTGGGTACAAGGCAAAAGTAGCTGCACCTAAAAAGAATAAAGCAGTAGCTAATACCACGGCTGACGATGAAATAAAGGTCAAACCGATCGAAAAAATACCCAAAATACAGAAGAACGCCATTAGCACTGTGCGGCTCATGTATTTGTTCAATGTGGTCACCATTGGTTGAACCAACATGCCACCTAGGATCACTAGTGCCATCAATGTACCAATGTCTTGATGGTTGATTTTACGGTTAGTTAGCTCAACAGGCATTAATCCGTATATCGCGCCTAAGGTCAAACCTGATACAACACAACCAATAATTGCAGCATGGTTTAGCTTGGCAATTTGCTTAAATGACAAAGCGGTTGATTCATGGCTGTTTGGTTGTTCACACTCAATAAACATTAGCACCAACATCGCCATTAGGATCAACGTCGTGATCGCGATAAAAGGAACGCCGCCACTTACGCCAAGCACGCCAATACCAAACTGGCCTAATGCTGAACCGCCATAAAGCGATAGCATGTACAAGCTCAAACGTTTTGCACGTGATGCTTCGTCGCCAGACATTAGCCAAGATTCAACAATGACAAAAACGCCCGCAACGGCAATACCTGCGATAAAACGAGCTGCAAGCCACACTAACCCATTAGCAAAAACGGGTAGAGTGACAATCGTTAGCGAGAATGCCGCTAAGCAGCCAATAAACGCTTTGCGGTGACCAACTTGACGCACGACACGTTCAATAAACATCGCGCCAACCAATAAGCCGCCATAAAAAACACTCGCCAACCAACTCGCATAATCTGCTGAGATGTTGTATTCACCGAGCATGAGAGGGATCAAGCTCATTAAATAGCCCGAAGCCACCGCATAAAGAGACAGTGCGACGACTGGAACTGTAACTCGTGGTGATGCTGCAGGAACGACTGTGTTTTCCACTGTTTTGCGCCTATAAGTTAAATGAAATCTATGGGTTATTCGGCGCGAATATGAGGCTAATAGTTAGGCAAGTAAAATGATTAATTTAAGTCGTTTCGACAAATAATATTTGTTAAATAGATAGGTCGATAAGTTGCATAAAAACGCCAACCTACCAGTGAGGTTGGCGTGGAGAATTACTTATTAAGTGCTTGATTTAACCATTGATCAAACTGACTTTTCGGTAGCGCACCATTGATCATATCAACGCGTTGACCGTTCTTGAAAACCATGATGGTAGGAATGCTTCGAATGCCAAATTGTGCAGCGAGCGCTTGTTGTGCTTCTGTATCAATCTTTACAAAACGAGCCGTTCCTGCTTGTTCATGAGCGACATCCGAGAAAACAGGGGCAAAACCGACGCACGGATTACACCAAGGGGCCCAAAAGTCGACGACAACAGGCGTATCACTTTGTAATAGAGCAGAGAAGTTATCTTGCGTTCCTTCGATAGGCGCGCCATCAAAAAGTGCACTTTTACATTTACCGCAAGTTGCAGACTCTGCAACACGCTCATTGGGGACACGATTCAGACCGCCGCATGAAGGGCAGCGAGTTTTAAACGATGACATGACTTCTTCCTTTATTACGTATTGATGAAAACATGACTTACCAGTCAGCCTCATTATTTGTATACTTATTTTTTAACCTGCCGAAATAACGCAGAGCAGGTTTGTATTTGAGCCTAAGGTTCTAAGAAATTTTATTAAAATACAACAATAAATAGGTCTGCGATGACAAATTACTACGCTGAAATTACAGGTTGGGGGAAATGTGTTCCTCCTGCCGTGCTCTCTAACGATGATCTTAGCACTTTCCTTGATACTTCAGATGAGTGGATTCGTACCCGCACCGGTATCGAAAACCGCCGTATTAGCCATGTAAATACTTCAGACATGGCAACCGTTGCTGCCAAACACGCATTGGCGCGCGCGGGCGTTGACGCAAGCGACGTTGATTTAATCATTGTGGCGACTTGTTCTCCGGATTCACTTATTCCAAACATCGCATCTAAAATACAGCAGAACTTGGGCATTCGTTCTGCGGCGGCCTTTGATTTAAATGCCGCATGTACGGGATTTGTCTACGGCCTTGAAACGGGCACACGTTTGATTCAATCAGGTAACTATCGCAACGCGATCATTATTGGCGCGGAAAGATTGTCTTTCTACATCGATTGGGCCATGCGAGATACCGCTGTTCTATTTGGTGATGGCGCGGGCGCCGTTGTGTTATCAAGAACAGAAAAAGAAACGGGTCTATTGCAATCTCAAATTGGTTGTGACGCTAAAGGTCGCGATATTCTATCCGTGCCAAAGTTTGGTACTTGTATGGATCGCTTTGCGGAAGACAACGGTTACTGGGATTTCAACTTTGTAGGACAAGAAATTTTCAAACGTGCGGTAAAAGGTATGGGGCTAGCTGCGAAAACCGTACTGAAAGCATCACAGTTAACGACGGAACAAATCGATGTTGTGATTCCGCATCAAGCGAATATTCGTATTATTCAAACCTTGTGCGACCTGTCTGGAATTCCACACGACAAAGCGTTTGTTAACATTCAAAACTATGGCAATACTTCAGCTGCGACGGTGCCAATTGCATTGTGTGAAGCGGTAGAGCAAGGTCGAGTTAACCCAGGTGATAACATGCTTCTTGCTGCGTTTGGTGCAGGTTTGACATGGGGTGCGGCAGTATTGAAATGGGGTGACCGCGTAACGCCAATTGGTGAAAGTGATGCGGTTCTGCCTGAATGTGAGCAATCCGCGCTAGAATTACTTGAGCGTGCCATTAAGCTGTGTAACGAGCGCCGTCGCGACGAAGCGTAACGGACACTCAGCGGAAATGATATTGAAAAGGGAGCGTAAATGCTCCCTTTTTCATGACAAGTTAATTAAGAGCTCATTAAAGCAGCTTAAGCCATAAAGCCAAGGTTTGAATTAGCGAAGTTGCGGATATTCGGGAACACGTATTCCAGTGCCGCGTTATCACTCACGCCCATCCATTGCGCGAGGGTTGAACCAACTTGATCAGCGGCAATTTTGGGTATGAGTCGACCTTGAGAATAGTCATCGTTTCCGCCCAATACTAGTTCAGGCCATGTGCCGATAGGTCGCTGACCATTCACCGCGCTCCCAATCAATAGTTGATGACCACCCCAACCGTGATCGGTGCCGTTACCGTTGCTTGTCATCCGTCGACCAAAGTCAGACATTGTAAAAGAGGTGACTTGTTTGTTTAGCCCCAACCGCGTAATCGCACGATACATTGCTAAGAGGTTAGTCGCTAGATCTTCGAGTAGTACGGGGTGTCGAACTAATTGAGAATCGTGTAGGTCGTAGCCAGAGTGTTTAACGAAGAAGACTTGTCGTTGTTGCTTTAACACATCTTGGCTTGCGATCAGTTTATAGACGGTTTGCATCTGCTTGCCGAGTGTTGATGAGGTGAACAGCGGCGCGTCATCAATATGATTGAGTTGCTCGCTTAGCACACGGCTCATCATCATCGACTCATCAACCATCAAATTAAAGTGACCACTAAACGGATTCTCTGTTTGATGAGAAAGAAGTTGGTCATAGATCCCCTTGTATAGCGGGTTATCAATCGCGGTAAGCTGAACCGCACGGTCTTTTTTCAGCACGGTTTGGCGGTGTTCCATCGCGCGTAACCAAAGCGAGTTCCCGTGCACACTGTATAGTGGGGTTATTTCTGATTCAGAAGTTAATACGTCCAACATTCTTCCTGCCCAACCCAAGTTGCTAGATTCTTGCATACCACCAAGTAACCAAGCGTCAGTTTGTGAATTGTGGGAAAACAGTTGCTCGGGAAGTGACGCTTCACCTAGCTCAATCGCTTGTTTTGTAACGGGATGGTTGAGAATGCCGCTATTGAGCACGATATTGGCATCGCCTTGTTCGAAAATTGAAGACAGCGCCTTTAGTTTGGGGTGTAAGCCAAGTTCTACCAGATTATCCGAGCTATCGGCGGTACGCAAATTGATAGGGAGTATGTCGTCTTTGGCGACAGAAAGAGCACCTCTGACTTTGGCATATTGGTTATAGTGCGCGTCAGACAACGGCAGTACAGTGTTGAACGCATCGTTTCCACCTGCTAAATAAACACATATCAATGCTCGAAAGTCATTGGATGGCGCCGCGAGAGAATAACCCGGTAGACCAAGCGAAGCTAAAGCGCCCATCGATGCAGTGCTTTTTATAAAATGTCGTCGTGAAATATCCATAATCCACTCCTAATCCTGAATATAGAATTCATCGCCGGAAATGGCGGTAAAAATCACCAAGGCGAGCTTTGTTGTTGGCACATAGTCCTCACGATATTCATCTAACACGGTGAGCATGAGTTTTTTTAATTCCGCCGAGGCCGTTCCAGCAAAGAAGCGTGCGTTAACCAGCTCGACTAAGGCATCGTGATCATCCAAAAGAAGATAAAACTCGCCGAGATCGAGAGTGTAGGAATCACCGCCGCCTCTGCGAGTGCTGGTCAACATATAGTTGACCAAATCGGTATAAACAGACCAGTTCAGTAGCTCATACTCCGGAGAGCTAATACCAGACTCCGTAAACTCGTTAGATGGTTGGTAATCAGGAGAGTAAAAATTAAATACGGAAGGAGAACGAAGAGGTCCTTGATTGGCGATATTCATCATCGTAGTAGCGTCTTCGTAACGTGTAGATTTGATTGTAAAACCCGCTGCTCGATGAAAATTAGTTAGGACCAGTATAGGCTCTTTCACTTTTATTGGCGGGGTATCTGTCATGCCTAGAGCCTCAGAATCGAGCAAGATGGCATGAATGACCGCGTTTAAATCTCCTTTTTCTCCTTTGCCATTGTTATTGAATACCGAAGCAACACGTGCGATGTACTCCGGACTTGGATTCGAAGTTACAAAACGTTGGATAAGTAGCTTAGAAACAAACGGCGCCATGTTTGGATGAGACATCAAAATATCGATCACTTTTGAAAGCTCTTCTTGCGCAGTTAAACCAGCAGGAATTGTGTTACCAAGCAATCGTTTCTCGCCACCATCGTGTCGGTGGCTGATGACTCGCATCGGTTCAACAAACGCTAAATCGGCATTTTTCCACCCAGTTAATGCTCGAGCGAGCTCTTGAATATCCGTTTGGGTATATGTGGGGATAGGCTTACCCGTTTTACGATCAAGCTTTTTACTGCCATCGATATTCAGTTCATACAAGCCTAGGGTGAACAGCTGCATCAACTCTCGAGCGAAGTTCTCATCAGGTAATGCACCCGTCGTGTTGTTCTCTTTTGCGCTACCGAGCATGGACAAATAGCTGCCCATAACAGGATGAATGGAAACGTCATATAATAAATCTCGGTAGTTGCCAAAAGCGTTAGCAATCAATACATCATAGTAGTCGACTAGACCTGTGGGCTTACTGGAAAGAACACCGCCATAGCGAGAGACCACTAAGATCTGGCTTAATGCATACGCCATGCGTTGTCTGAGTTGATCATCAGCAGTAATAACAATTTGATACCAAGCGTTTTCTCGATTGGATTGTGCGCCTTTGGAAAAAGGTGTCCGATAGAGCGGTTGATGATAGGTGGCAGGAAGGTGGATTTGTTGAGATATCCAACTTTCCATCCCGACTTCTTCTACCTCATCAATTAATGTTGATGTTGGCCCAAAAGTGCTCTGATAGAGGAAACGCGCAACGGTTTGATCGGAGGGCGTTAGTTCCATTTCTGCTGGTACTGAAGGGACGTAACTTAGTAATAAGATAATCAACCCTAGTACCCAACAAGAGATTTCATTTTGTTTCTGACGTCTCATAGTTAACTCGCTTACCCGAGGGAACGACTTAAATCCATTTAACGGGAGTGATTAAGCTCATTTGAGCTAAATAATAAATTTAGAAAAATCAAGCAGCTGCAGGAACGAGTATAGTCTCTATAAGTGACTAACAAAAAACTCAATCTATGAATTTGGTACTTTAGTGCTAGATGTTTTTGATATTTATTTAGGTAACGTACTGATATTTAATATCGCGTGAGAATAGGGTCAAACAGTGATATAGCGAGGAATGTGTGGTGATACTGCAATAATGCGGTCAACGTGAGAGTGATGCAATTATTAAGTCTGCAATATAACTTATACTAATTTATGAGCTAATAAATAAAGTTGCTTTATTGGCACAAGAGAAAACCGCATGGGTGTTCTCTTGTACAAAGTAAAAGGATTATTTTCTAGCAAGTTTATGGTGAGCCCGGGAGAAGTGATCGGCACAAAATGCGCCCACAATCGAGAGTTCGCCAGCCAGACAAAGCGCGGCCGCGACTTCGGCTAAGGCTTTCGCATTGCCGTTGCCGTGCAACCCCAAAATATCCAAACATGCCTTTTGCGTTGGAAGGCCAGTGCCCCCGCCAACCGTGCCAACCATGATGTTTGGCAAGGTCACGCACGCGTACAAGTTGCCTTGAGCGTCCACATTCATACGAGTGATACCAATGGCAGACTCTGCAACGCAAGCGGCATCTTGACCACAAGCAATGTACAGCGCGGCAAGGGCATTCGCGTAATGCGCGTTGACGCCAATTGTCCCGCTGAGTAAACCGCCCACCGTGGTCATTTTGCCAAATTGAACCATAGACTCCGGCGTTGTATGTAGATATTTTTCCACCAACTCTGCTGGAATGGTCACTTCGGCGGATACTTTCTTACCGCGTACCGAGCGCAGCGTGTGCGCGTTTGGTTTTTTGTCGCCTGATAAGTTGCCATCCAAGAATGCTTGAGTTGGTTTGATTGGGCTGGTTGCCAAAATATGATGGAACACTTCGTTTGTTGCGATGGTCACCATGTTTTGTCCGGAAGCGTCACCGGTCACGTATTCAAAGACCAAATAAACGTGGTTTCCTTCGATATTTACATTGATATCTTTGAGTTTGCCATGTGAGGTGGTGGATTCCGCAATTTGACGAAATACTTCAAACTGGGTAACAACCCAACTGACGAACTGGCCAGCGCTTGCAAGGTTATTAAAGGCGAACACTGGTGTTCGGCTCACCCCTTCACTCAGTAACAATGCGCTTGCGCCACCAGAGGCGGTAATAAGATTTGCGCCACGGTTGTAGGAAGCGACTAACGCGGCTTCTGTCGTTGCGAGCGGAACCAAAAAGTCATCGTTCGCATACAAACCGTTGACGCGTAAAGGACCTGCGATGCCGACCGGCACATTGACAGTACCAATGAAGTGCTCGATGTTGTTGGAGTAAGCGTCGCAATGTGACTGTGTGAAAGGATCAAGAAGATGATCTTTATTAGTCACGTGTTCCAATACTTGCCAACGGCGCGCCAAATGCTTATCCGATAGGCCAGGGCTTAAGCAGAGACGTTTCTCTGGCTTGTGAAACTTCGGTTCTAATGCCGATTGAATCTTACTGCTGGTTTCGATATCGGAAAGGGCGGAGCTTTGAACAGGGTTATCTTGGTTTAACTTCGGCATACAAACGTTAACTGAAAAATCGAACCAGAGATTGTAGTGATTGAGGCTTTGATTACAACGTTGATTATACGTTTTGCAACAAATACCACTGTGTGAGCGCCTTTGTTATCCAAGTAATTTGATATTGGAGCGGCGAATTTACCGGAAATAAATGGGTTTTGACAATGAGTGCTGTAGTGAAAAGAAGAATCGGGGGTAGAGAACTTAGATGGCTTAGGCCGCTGCGGATTTGAGTCGAAAAAGTGTAAGCATGAGTACCTTAAAAGCGGACTGGCTCAATCTATGAAAGGAATCAACTGTCTAACCCAGTCCCTTGGGTCAGACGCTAGTTTGAATCAGTTGTTAACAAACTAGTTGAATGCGCGAGCCACGCGTCCCGCACTTTGAATGCGATAATGGCCAACGTAAGCAGGAACAAATACAGATTGTCCTTTCGCGGCGGTTAACGTTTCACCGTTCTCACTGATGAGTGTCAGATCGGCATCAATCGCCATCAAAATCTCTGCGCTGTTTGCCTCAACCACGTCGTGATTCGGTTGGTTAAGAATGCTGAAACTAAAGTCTGCCACTGGAACGGGGTAAAGGCTCTGGCAACCATTGGCATTGGGTTCTAGAACAAGGCTGTCAAAAGGCTTAGGCACAAAGTCTGTGCATTTAACCAGTTCTTCAACATCCATATGTTTCGGCGTGAGTCCTGCACGCAAAACGTTATCTGAGTTCGCCATGATCTCTAATCCCGTTCCTTTAATGTAAGCGTGTGGCGTTCTTGCGCTTAGGAACATCGCTTCGCCAGGTTGCAGCGTGATGACATTCAACAGTAGTGGCGCAAACAAGCCGACATCGCCGGGGTATTGAGTGGATAGTTCCAAGATGAGCTGGAAAGCGTCGCTGTCAGTGCCTTGCTCCGAGTCAGTGCTTTGTTCCGATTGATGTGAAGCGTGGGCAAGAAGCTGTTTCAGTGCTCGCTCTTTTGTTTCTCCTTCCATGGTCAGAATGTGCACAAAGAAATCGCGTAAACCTTGTGAGTTGGCTTCGTGTTTGAATGCATCTAGTGGCGCGCGTAGCTCATCGATATCGCAAAGGCTAAATGCCTCAATAATCTCGGAATACGAGCGAAAACCGTTCATGGCTTGGTAACTTGTCAACGCGTACACCAACTCAGGTTTGTGGTTAGGATCCTTGTAGTTACGATGGCTCGCGTTTAGTGGAATGCCAGCACTTTGCTCTTTTTCGAAACCTATTTCGGCATCTTGTTTGCTTGGGTGAACTTGAATCGACAGTGCGTGTTCGGCCGCTAAGATCTTAAACAGAAAGGGCAGGTCGCCAAATTTCGCTGCGGTTTCTGCTGATAAGTAAGCGGGTTGGTTTTGTTTAATCAGTTCAGACAAAGGCAGCGTGTTTTGCTCAACCTGAACTTCAGAGCAGCCGTTTGGGTGAGTACCCATCCATACTTCTGCTTGAGGTTCATTTGTTTCGTTAGAAAAGCCAAACAAATCGTGAATAGACGAGGTGCTTCCCCAAGCGTAGTTTTGGATTTTGTTGTTCATTTGAAAGAAGCTATGCGATGAAATAGTGTTCAAATTCATGAATTTTTCCCATAGTTAACCCTCCGAACTGAATCGGAAGAAAAATTGAGCAGAGATACGTTAAATAAGGATGGCGAGTGCGGTTAGGTCACTCGCCAATTTGCCCGAAGGGCGATAAGTCGATTTACAACCGAGGTTTTGGTTCGAGTGGTTTTCGTGATGGTTGCGCTTGCAAAAATGGCAGCAATAAAAGGCCAATGACGGCTGCACAAACTGAAATGGTGATGAAGAAACCCGTCCAATGATATTCTTCAAGAATTAGTGCCAGTGGATAGCCAGACAATGCTGCGCCCATGTAGGCGAACAAGCCTACGAATCCTGTTGCCGCGCCGGCAGAATCTTTGTGAGAGCACTCCGCCGCCGCCATACCGATCAGCATTTGTGGTCCAAAGACAAAGAAGCCGATGGAGAACAATCCCGCCGCTTGGAATGCAAAGTTGGTCAGGGGCATAAGCCAAAGCGCAGAGACAGATAAGAAAATCCCAATCGCGAACAGCAAGTTCATTGGCCCACGGTTACCGCCAAAGAGTTTGTCTGAGCCCCAACCCGCAACCAATGAACCAACAAAACCGCCGATTTCAAACATAGAAAGGGCAGCATTGGCGTTAATCAGGCTATAGTGATGCTGCTCGGTTAAGTACAGGTTTCCCCAGTCATTGATTGCGGTTCGGACGATATAAACCAACACATAACTGAACGCGAGCAGCCAGATGTATTTGTTGTTAAATACGTACGATTTCAGAATTTCGCGGTAGGTGAGGCCACGTCCGTAATTTTCTTGCGCAAGTTCTAGCGCGTCGTTGCGCCATTGGCCGACACTTGGTAAACCCATTGTTGTTGGTTTGTCGCGCAATCGCCAACAAACGAATAGACCGAGTAATACCCCGATGATGCCGGGTAGAATAAAGCCTTCACGCCAGCTGTAGTGCAACGTTAAATAGCCCACCAAAATAGGGATCAGCGCGCCACCAACGTTGTGTGCGGTGTTCCAAATCGCCCATAAGAAGCCACGCTCGGAGCGTGAATACCAAGTGGTTAACAGCTTGGAGCATGAAGGCCAGCCCCAGCCTTGGAACCACGCGTTTAAGATCCACAGAGTAATGAAAGCCGCGAGTGAGCTAGAAAAGCCGAACGCGATGTTGACCAGACCTGTCGCAATCAAGCCTAGCCCCATGAAATAACGAGGGTTAGAGCGATCTGAAATCGTGCCAGAAATAAACTTCGAGCAGCCGTAGGTGATGTAGAAAAGCGTACCGATTAGACCCAAATCGCCCTTATCTAAGCCAAGGTCGGTAATCATCGCTGGTGCGGCGTAGTTAAAGGTCTTACGGGTAAAGTAGAAACCTGCGTAGCCGATGTACATCCCCAACATAATGTGCAAACGCCAATGGCGGTAACGCTGGTCGATTTGCTCGTTGCTCAGACTCGGTTGAGTAAATTTAGGTGAACGTAAAAATCCAAACATCTTGAGTTACACCTTAGGTAAAGTAATGCTGATTTGTGTGCCGATCACTTGATCGCTGGTGGAGTAGATAACCATTTTTCCACCTAACGCGTGCACACGCTCTTGCATGCCGCGAACGCCCATGCCTTTCATGCTGTCCTGAACTTTGAAGCCGACACCATCATCGTGAATCATCAGTGACACCGCAGCTTCTCCGATCGTCAGCTCAATATTGATCAACTGCGCTTCTGCGTACTTGGCTGCGTTATTTAATGACTCTTGGCATAAACGGAATAGGGTTACTTTGAGCGTATCACTCAAGCTGGTGTAATCGCCTTGCCAGTTCAGTTGAACAGTCGTTCCGTGATTGGCGAATTCCATCTCTCGCGTCAGTTGCTCGACGGATTCTTTTAAGTCCAAATCATCCAGCATTTTTGGTCTTAGTTTGCTCAACAGTCGCTTAGTGGTGTCGTACACGTTGAGGGAAAGCCCTTCGATCATGTCGGCGCAACCCACGCTTGTTTCTGCGTTATTTACCCGCTTAATGATGTTGGCTTGTGTGCGGATCGCCGTGATGTTCTGGCCGATTTCGTCATGTAGCTCGCGCGCAATATCGCGTCTTACCGATTCTTCCGCTTTGATAAGCTGGCGAGACAAATTCTGATTGCGTGCAAGTTCGCCGCGCAGTTTGTGATTGAGGTCTTTTTGTTTCTGAACCCCTAAACCGAGCATAATGCCGGTGATGGTTTGCGCCGAGAGAGATAATAACAAATCGGTGATTTCTAGATTCGATACGCCGCTACGAGCCGCAATCAGCGCAATGCTGTTGAGCATGGTGGCGAGTAGGGCACCTTGCCAGCCGTAACGCAGAGCAAGCACGATGATTGGAATCGCCATACAAAATGGCGCAAATCGTTTTAGCTCTTCAGGCAAACTGGTTTGCACCAAAATACTGCCGATCAAAAGCAGCGCATAAAGCACGATATGACGCACCTGAAATACAACGGCATTACTAAGTAGGAGAGAGCTAAGCGGAGACCAACGACTTTGGAACAAATAACTCCATAACAAGTAGCACATAGGCACCACGAGCAAGCCTCCAGAAATGCTAGCCAACCACACCATGTAAACCGAAGGAACGTGAAAACCAACGGCCATCACATTAATAAACGCGCTAATGATAATGACAACGCTCATCACGGCTAAATGGCGGTTTTGGTCTCCGTAGTAATATTTTTTCGCAATCAGAGTGACCGGGATACTGGCAATGCTCGCAATCAGCACGGTAAGCCACTGCGGTTGACCCAGTAACATCGCAAGTGCGATGGAAAGCCCCCACTCTGAAAGATAAATCGTTGGCCAATAAGCGGTGCGAGTGTGTAGGGCGACACCTAATCGTAAAGCGAAAGGAAACAATAAGATCGCCAGCTCTGGATCGTTGACAAAGTAGTAGGCGATCACCCACAAACAGAACCAAGCACAGGCCATAACGAAAAGTCCGCAAATGGTGGTAACAGCATAAGCTCGCATTAAAAGGACTCTTGAGAAAATAGTTTGGCGAGCTCAACGTTGTTTTTCACGCCGAGTTTGTCGATGGCATTTGCACGATGAACATGCACGGTCTTGTGGCTCAAGCCAAGCTCTGTCGCGACAGACTTTACATCCAACCCGGTCGCAAGTAGCTGACATACCTCGTTTTCACGTTTTGTCAGTTGGCATAGAGAGGTGGTGTTGTCGCTAGGCGTTGCAAGTTTAAGTGCAATATCTGATGTGAGGTAACAGCCACCAGAAGCACTGGTTCTCACGGCTTGAATAAGTTCGTCTGGGCTACAGCGTTTACTAAGATAGCCCTTTGCACCTAGCTTTAGTGATTTTTCCACCATCGCAGGGGAGTCATGTACGCTAAGCATCACGCAGGCAATGCCAGTTGGTATTTCGCTGAGAAAGTTTAAGCCGCTTTCATCTGGCATGGAAATATCTAGGATGACGACGTGTGGGTGTACCGCAGGCAAGCCTGTGCGTGCTTCTGCGACAGAGCCGAATTCACCAACAACGGTAATATCACTTTCTAAATTTAATAATTGTGCGAAACCCGAACGCACGATGACGTGATCATCAACTAGAGCAACATGAATCATTATTACAACCAAATAGAGCAGACGACTAACAACAAGAAGCTCCAACAGGAGCCAATAGAAAAATCTTTAATGATACTGAATTGAACCATGCTTTTTAATGATCTTGCGCGCTTTACCGAAGTAAAGCGCGCAGAGAAGTTAGGCTTGGTTTTGTGCAAGTTGAAGCTTCTTCGCGTGTCGAATCTTCTTCTCTTCCGCGATAGCGACGAAAGCAAGCAAAACAATACAAATCATGGCGGAGGTATCTAGGGCTGCGAAGGTACCTTTCCAACCTGTTAAGCCGAAGATAGGTGTACCGTCGGCAATCATACCCAAGCCTAGTTTTGCAAAGCTGTCACCGATTAGGTAAGCGAATGTACCTTTTACGCCGTCAGCCACACTGATTGCTTTTTTAGGGACAAAACCAACCGCGGCAACACCGATAAGAAGCTGCGGACCAAACACCAAGAAGCCCAATACAAATAGAGAGGCTAAGTACATGAACTCGCTAGTGGCGTGTTGGTAGAACTCAAGCGATACGATGATCAAACCAAGAGACACACAAGCAACCAATGCGCGGCGACCGTTTGCTAGGTCAGACAGGTAACCCCACATCAACGTACCCACAAGTGCACCGACTTCGAACAGAGTAAAGCCAGAGATTGCCGTTTCTTTTGACAGACCAAGCTCTTGGTACGCGTATACCGTTGACCATTGGTCGATACCGATGCGAACGATGTAAAGGAAGATGTTGGCAAAGCAAAGTAGCCAGATAACTTTGTTTTTAAGAACGTATTCAACAAAGATTTCTTTTTTGGTCATCTGGTTTTCTTCTGCGGCGGTGTCTTCTTCACTCACTGCTTCATCGAAAAGTTCTTCTACTTTACCTAGACCGTAAGCTTCTGGAGAGTCGCTACCAAAGCGCATACCGATAAAGCCGACGATGATCGCGATGATAGAAGGGAACACGAACATACCGATTACGTGGCCGTCGAATAGGTAGTTAGCACCGAAAAGAGCAACACCCGCTGCGCCAGCACCGCCAACGTTGTGAGACATGTTCCACAAGCCTAGGTAAGAGCCGCGTTTGTTACGAGGTGTCCATTTTGTAATGGTTGAATAACTAGAAGGGCCACCAGTACTTTGGAAGAAACCACTCAGAGCGTAGAAAGCCACCATCAAGAACAGGCTTGCACTACCGCCGCCCATGCTGAAGCTGAAACCAAGCATTGCAAGACCAGAAAGGATCAGCATAAAAGGTAGGAATTGCTTGGTGTTCTTACCGTCAGCGTAGTAAGACACAACGGTTTTACCGATACCGTATGTGATGGAGAAGCCAAGGCCAATAAGACCTAGGTCTGTCATGCTCAAACCGTAAGTTGAGATCATGTCGTTTTGCGCGACATTGAAGTTCTTACGAATCAAGTACATGGTTAGGTAGCCGATGAATACGACCAAGTAAGATTGGATGAACGGTTTAAACCACATCTTTCTTCTAACTTCGACAGGAAGATCGAGGGTCGGCTTCCGCACCTGTTCGAGGAATTTTAACATGATGAACTCTCTTGTAATTGTTTTAGAAACACAACGGAGACCGTTGTGCACTCTTGTTACCTTTGACTGAGCGGAATTCTAGGGAGTGGTTTTGTGAGGCACATGAGATGGTTGCCTAGATCGGCTAGGAAAAATTCCTAGAAATGCCTAGGAAGGTAGAAAAGCGTGAAAAGAGTCACACAAAATCCTTACTAATTTATGGGTTTTTGACAGGGTTCTTACCGGACTGGAAAGCGTTCAAATGCAAGCAGGTTAATATACGCAAGCTTAGAGCTGACAAGGGGTGAGCACGTTTGGTTGGAGAGAATAGTGTCTTGTCACTAAGTATCAATTGGGAACGAGAAGCAAACAACAGAGACCCGGAGGTCTCTGTTAGAAATATTAGGAATTCGGCTAGGTTGACGTGTTAAGGCGCAGGGCTGTATAGACGCGGCGAGCCGTATTTTGGCAAGTGAATTAGGTTCAAATGGTTTCTTCTTGCCCATTCGACGGTTAACGCTGTAGGTGCAGATAAGCAAACCAATGTGGGGATGCGCGCGCGAACGGCTTTGTGGATCAACTCTAAGCTGCAACGGCTTGTCATTATTGCGAAGCCACTTTGAGGTTCGATGTGATTGTTGGCCAATGCGCCAATCAACTTATCCAGCGCGTTGTGGCGGCCGATGTCCTCTCGGCACAACTTGATGTTGCCTTGTAAATCTGCAAATAAAGCGGCGTGTAACGCGCCAGATTCACGTGCGGCTTCTTGATGCTGTGCGACTTTGTTTCTCAGCCCTTCGAATACATCGGAGCGCGGAGGAAGAGACGGTGTCAGTGGCACCAAATCAGGTAAAGCTTGTTCAAGAGCCTCGACGCCACAAATGCCGCATCCGGTTGTGCCAGCAAGATTTCGGCGTTGTGTTTTTAACGCCCAGAAAGCGCGGTTGCTGATTTCCACTTCCGCATAGTGAGATTCGTGATCGCCACCAATTTCAATGTCTTTGATCTCTTTGAAGTCGTGGACGATGCCTGTGCTTAAGCTAAACCCTTTCACGAAGTCTTCCAGATGGCCTGGCGTCACCATCATGACCGCTTGGCTAATGCCGTTGTAGCTGATAGCTAAAGCGGACTCGCTCGCCAACGACATTTGTTGCACTGGGCGGCCATCAATCAATTCTCGGTAATTGAATGCACTTGGTTGAGGTGGTGCTTGATTGAAATCGGACAGTTCAAAATAAGATTGAGTAGTACATCTCATGAAATCACCTCATAAGCCGTTGTGTATGCCAAAAATTGACGTGTGGATTGTTGTTATCGATTGAATATGCTTTTTGCTTCTGCGAAACACTGATCGGTTAGCGCGGAGAAGGGTTCTTGTTTTCGCTTTAACAAACCTAGCGGGGCGTGAACGGCGGCTTCTTCGATAGGAATAATGCGAAGCGTATCGTTCAACTCTTCCAATCCACAATTCAGCGGCATAATGGCGCAACAAAGGCCACTGGTTACTGCTTGGATCAAGTGAAAGGTGGAGTTACTTTCAATGACGGTTTGTGGAACTAGCCCTTTACTCACAAAGCTAAGATCAATCGAGTGGCGATAGTGCATGCCTTTCGAAAGCAGCCCTAGAGGAATGTTATTGAGTGACTCCCACAACACTTCAGATTCGGCAAAGTCAAAATGACGCTCATCGAATAAAACGCCAAGTTTGGTCGAATCTAGCTCGATAACATCGAAGTAAGCGGTGTTGACTTGATCGACATAACACATGCCCAAATCAAGCTGATTGCGATTGAGTTGGTCTATGATCTGTTCGGTCGTCATGGAGAGTATTTGAAAGCGTAACTCAGGGAACTGTTGAGCTAATGGTTTGAGCAATTGCATCGGGTTTTGGCTGGCGAGTGGCACCATTCCAAGCCGAAGTGAACCGACCAACTGACCACGGCAGTTGGCGGCTTCGGCTTGCAATCCATCATGAGCGGCTAAGACGGTTTTTGCCCAAGCTAAAATGCGTTCTCCGGCTTCAGTAAATCCTTCAAATCGTTGACTTCTCTGGATTAATTCGAGGTCGAGTTCTTCCTCTAAGCTTCGGATTCTCATGGACAAGGTAGGCTGCGTAATGTGGCACAATGCGGCGGCTTGACCAAAGTGTTTGGTCTGTTCAAGTGCGATGAGATATTTCAGTTGTTTGATATCCATAATGGCTTGTTAACCTTGCGTTGTGAGTCACATGTACGGGGGACCTCCCTAAATAAGGGCACAGCACTACCGTACTTTTTAAGCGCTGGAGCGTTTTAACTGGGAAATGGAAAACCAAAACCAAGTCAAGAATAAAACCACGCTCAAAATTGATCTGAATCAAGGCTATTCCTGATATTAATTAGGGTCAAATTTAAAGTATCTATAGTGTGATAGATACTATCTATTATCAAGAATGCCGATTTTATTGAGTTCGTTAAGCTAACTAGGTGGAATCGAATGGGAAAACGATTAACCTCATAAACTGTATTGATTAAAAATGTGATGAGCGTCAGTGGAAAAATTCGTCATAGATTTTGTTTATCACTCGGTCAGGATTATCAATTGGACGCATATTGAATAACGACTTAATCTTTGATTTAGATCAAGGCGCAACAATGCGAATTGAATCTAACAGTCTTAGAAACAGTAGGCGGGTATCCGATATCAAGAATCTAGATAAGTAAACGCTCGGACAAGCGAGAGCATGTTGAGTAGTTACTTATTTGGATTAAAAAATACATGGATTAGAAACTAAGCCCTTCAATACTTCCGCATTATCTCAATAAATAACGCGCTTGTTTTCACGGGCACCCTGCTTGCTGGTATATCTGCGAGGAGTAAAGTCGTGAGCCAAAAAGAACAAATAAAAGCATACAAAGGTCCAGCTGGTGGTTGGGGTGCACTGAAAGCCGTAACCAGAAGTTGGTGGGGCAGTGAAAATGCAGTTAAAAACATTCGCACTATGCTCAAAACCAACCAAAATGGCGGTTTCGACTGCCCGGGATGTGCATGGGGTGAGTCGCCAGATAGTGGTAAAGTCAATTTCTGTGAGAATGGCGCGAAAGCGGTAAACTGGGAGGCGACCAATCGTCTGGTTGATCCTGATTTTTTTGCCAATCACAGCGTTTCTTCTCTCTCAACGCAAACCGATTACTGGTTGGAATACCAAGGCCGTATCACGCACCCAATGCGATACGATGCCGAGTCCGATCACTACGTGCCAGTCTCTTGGGATGAGGCTTTTGCTCTTGTCGCGAAACATCTCAATCAATTGGATTCACCGCACCAAGCGGAGTTTTATACCTCTGGTCGTGCAAGCAACGAAGCGGCGTTTTTGTATCAGCTATTTGTCCGCGCATTCGGTACCAACAACTTCCCAGATTGTTCCAATATGTGTCACGAAGCCAGTGCAATAGGGATGAAAGACACCATTGGTGTTGGTAAAGGCACAGTGATCTTTGATGATTTTGAAGAAGCCGACGCGATTTTCGTGATAGGTCAAAACCCGGGCACGAACCACCCACGAATGCTTGAACCTCTGCGCGAAGCGGTAAAACGTGGTGCACAGGTTATCTGTCTAAACCCGCTCAAAGAGCGCGGATTAGAGCGTTTCCAAAACCCACAAATGCCGATTGAGATGTTGAGTAACGGCTCAGAGCCTACCAACACGGCGTACCTGCGTCCTGCTTTAGGCGGAGACATGGCAGTGTTTCGTGGCATCGCGAAATTCTTGTTGCAATGGGAACGCGAGGCATTGCAAAACGGTGGCAAAGCGGTATTTGACCGTGAATTCATCAAGCAACACACGATAGGTATTGATGAGTATTTGGCTGAAGTGGACGCAACCTCTTGGGAACACATCGCGGAACAATCGGGTCTTGATTTAAGTGAAATCGAGATGGTGGCGAGCATGTATCGACGTGCAGAACGTGTGATCATGTGTTGGGCGATGGGGTTGACTCAGCATCGTCACTCTGTACCAACCATTAAAGAAGTCGCAAACGTACAAATGTTACGAGGTAACGTTGGTAAGCCGGGCGCGGGTCTTTCACCAGTGCGTGGTCATAGTAACGTTCAGGGCGACCGTACGATGGGCATTGATGAAAAACCTTCAGATCTGTTGTTGGATCGCATTGAAAGTCGATTTAACTTTGCCGTCCCGCGTGGTGAAGGCCACAACACTGTGCAAGCCATTAAAGCGATGGAAGAAGGGCAAGCGAAAGTATTTATCGGTTTGGGCGGTAACTTTGCACAAGCAACGCCAGACACAGAACGTACGCACAACGCGATGCGAAACTGTAATTTAACCGTACACATTTCGACGAAGTTAAATCGTTCTCACCTTGTCACAGGTAAAGATGCGCTTATTCTTCCATGCTTAGGCCGTACTGAGATTGATCAGCAAGCGACTGGCCCACAAGGCGTGACGGTTGAAGATACCTTCAGCATGGTGCATATCTCATTTGGTCAGCTAAAACCGCGTTCGGAGCATTTGCGTTCAGAACCAGCGATTATTGCCGGTATTGCCAATGCTACACTCGGGGCAAAACCAATTGATTGGTTGTGGGCGATTGAAGATTACGACCGAATTCGCGATTTGATTGCCGACACGATTCCGGGCTTTACCGACTTTAACCATAAGCTTAAACACCCGGGTGGATTCCACTTGGTAAACCCAGCTGCCGAGCGTCGATGGAATACACCAAGCGGCAAAGCACAGTTCAGCTCTAGCGAGTTGCCGAAGCAGTTGATCAGCGAAGCGATACTCGAAAAAGGCCAAAAGCCAGATTTGATTTTGCAAACCATGCGCTCACACGACCAATACAATACGACACTTTACGGTTTGAATGACCGTTATCGTGGTGTATTTGGCATGCGCGAAGTGCTGTTCATCAATGAAGTGGATATTCGTAAACTCGGTTTTGAACCGGGCGACAAAGTGGACATGGTGTCATTATGGGAAGATGGCGTTGAGCGTCGCGTGAGCGGATTTACGCTTGTTGCCTATGACGTGCCAGCAGGTCAGGCGGCGGCTTACTATCCAGAAACGAACCCATTGGTTCCTTTAGATAGTTATGGGGATAGAACGTTTACGCCAACCTCTAAGTTTATTGCGATCAAATTGGAAAAATCGACATCCGATAAGATCGCTTTGGTGGAATCAGAATAGTTCCCAAACCAGCACAACGACATTCCAGATAACCAAACGGCTGATATCAATTATCAGCCGTTTTTAATTGCTCACTTTGCCTTTAGAACATTTCGCTGAAGGCGTGTAGGGGGCTGAATTAAAATAGTTATTTTCGTTAATAACGGGGTTATTGGATAGCACTCTAAAAGGCAGCAATTAAGGCGCATTGGTCCAGCTTGTGTATAATATTAATGAAATTAGGCTATTAGACGTATAACCTGACGGATGTCTGTATTTGAGCCTAAATCTAAGCTGATGAAACTAACAAGAAGATAGATGAGCTTGAAAAGTATAATTAAATTAACGTTAAGCCACTTAGTGGCTGTTGCGATTGGTATTGCGATAGGTATCTATACTTTACCGATTCTTATTGCACCGCCTGCGCCGACCGATGAGCAAGTTTCTGAGCGCATGCAAGGTGCAGAATACAGTGCAGTTGTCACGAGGGACCTCAAAGATAGCGACGCTTTTCATTGGGGAGAAGGTGAAATTCATTTGAGTTCCCAAGCTATTACGCTGGTAGGAAAACTCGCTCCCGGGCCTGACTATAAACTCTATTTATCTCCTAAATTTGTCGAGACTGAACAAGCGTTTAATGACCTTAAATCTGAGATGAGCTTGGTTGGTGATGTCAAAACATTCAATAACTTCGTTGTTGAGGTTCCTCAAGGGATTTCCATTTCTGAATACAATACTGTTGTTGTTTGGTGTGAAACATTCGGTGAGTTCATTACTTCGGCAAAATACCAATAAATCCCATCAGGAGAAAAAGTGGTTTCTTCTTAGTTAAGAAAGGCTTACTGCTCAAATAACTGGTGCAATACATTACGTGGTACAAATGCACTAAGTGCTGCTAATGGTTCTACAGTGGTTGATAGAACTTAAGGATATTTTGTGGAAGTTAAAATTTTTCAGGTCGACTCGTTTACATCAGATGTGTTCAAAGGCAATCCTGCAGGTGTGTGTATCACAGAATCAAGCCTTGATGAGGAAATGATGTTGGCCATAGCGGCAGAGATGTCACTATCTGAAACCGCGTTTCTGTCATTAAACACAATGCAACTTCGTTGGTTTACACCGAGGACGGAAGTCGCTTTGTGTGGACATGGCACATTGGCCACGGCGCACGTGCTGAGAGAGCAAGGGTTATATAGTACTGGTGATACCATTGAGTTTGGCACGCTATCCGGCGTTTTAACTGCACAACTTGATCATGACGACATTCATTTGGTGTTTCCTGCTCCTATTTTAGATATGCGAGCAAGTATTAACACAGACTTGCTTTACGGCTTAGGGCTCGATGTGGCTGATGTAAACGCTTATGGTCAGTTTGATAATAAGCAGTTGATCGTCATCAATGATGAGTCTTTGATAGAGCAACTCGAACCTGATTTTAGTGCGTTACTTAAACAAAAAGGTCGTGGAGTTGTTATCACTGCTCAATCAAGCACTGACGCTGATTTTGTCTCTCGTTACTTTGCCCCTTGGGTGGGTGTTGATGAGGATCCAGTGACAGGTTCTGCTCATTGCGCTTTATGTGTTTACTGGGCTAAAGAGCTCGGTAAAGCGCAATTAAAAGGCTTTCAAGCATCCAAGAGAAGTGGAGTTGTTTATACAGAATTATTGAATCCGGAATGCGTTAAGCTTTCTGGAAGTGCGGTAACAATGTTGCGAGGAGATATGAGAATTGCGTAGTCGTCCTTTTTGGTTCTCGTTTTTCTGATTGCAGGTTTATCCAGTTCTCACTAGTGACAAAGCTAGAAGGCTGTCTATTCACGTGGTTGATTTTGTTTGTAAAAACACCCCTGCCATGGTGGTGTATAACGATTGGAGAGTTATATGAAAACTATCGGTCTTCTAGGCGGCATGAGTTGGGAGTCGACGCTTAGTTATTACAAATTGATCAACGAAGGGGTCAAAGAGGCGTTAGGTGGCCTAAATTCCGCAAAAATTTGTATGTATAGCGTGAATTTTTCAGAGATAGAGAAACTTCAACACCAAGGTAAATGGGAGGAAACGGCAAGTATTCTATCTGATGCTGCATCTTCAATAGAAAAAGGGGGCGCTGATTTTATTCTTATTTGTACGAACACAATGCACAAAGTTGCTCCTCAAATTGAAGCCAGCATTAATATCCCCATACTACATATCGCAGACGCGACTGCTGAGTTACTTCGTGAGAAAGGGGTTCAAAAGGTCGGACTCCTTGGTACTCAATTCACAATGGAGCAAGACTTTTACAAAGGACGGCTTTCCGACCTCTATGGGCTGGATGTCATAATTCCCGCTCAAGATGATCGCTCTATAGTGCATAACATTATTTATAAAGAGTTATGCCAAGGTGAAATCAAAGAAGAATCGAGAACGATATACCTGCAAATTATTGAAAAACTAAAAGAGCAGGGAGCTGAAGCCGTGATTCTCGGGTGCACTGAAATTGCCTTACTTGTAAACCAAAGTCACACCGATGTTACGCTACTTGATACCACTTCTATCCATGCTCAAGCAGCAGTCCGTTTGGCGATAGAAGGTTAATGAGTTAGATTTGAGTCCATGTAAATAAACAAAAGAGAAAACCAATTCCTCGGTTTTCTCTGTTTTTATTATCCCGTTATAAGCGCGAGAATTTGAGTGTTCTGTATCCACCAATCAAGTTACGAGCTTTGTAACCATTGTTGACCAGTTGACGGTATGCCACGTTACCGCGCAAGCCTACTTGACAGTAAATCACAATCTCTTTGTCTTTTGGTAGTTCACCCATACGATGGCGTAACTGGTCAACCGGAATGTTGATTGCCCCTTCAAGATAACCAACAGACTCCAATTCACCCGGGTTACGGACGTCGAGGAGAATTTGATCTTCAGTCAGGTTGTCGATTTCATCGTAATGAATCGCCGCTGCGTCACCTTTGATGATGTTATTTGCCACAAACGCCGCTTGGTTGATCACATCTTTTGCACTGCCGTAAGGTGGCGCGTAAGTCAGTTCAAGATGCTGTAGTTGTTCAACCGTCATGCCAGCACGTTGTGCAACAGCCATAACGTCAATACGTTTGTCGATACCGTCTTTACCAACTGCTTGAGCACCTAAAATCTTGCCTGATTTTGGATCGAACAACATTTTGAACGACACCACTTCTGCACCAGGGTAGTAGCTCGCGTGGCTTGCGGTATGGACGTACACTTTTTCGTATTCAACGCCAGCGCGTTTTAGTTGCTTCTCGTTTTTACCGGTAGAAGCCACAGCAAGGTCAAAGATTTTACAAATCGCTGTCCCTTGTGTGCCTTGGTAAGTTTCTTTGCGGCCGAGCATATTGTCTGCTGCCATACGACCTTGACGGTTTGCCGGGCCTGCAAGTGGCACTAGAGTTTGCTCGCCAGTCACGAAGTCTTTCTCTTCTACCGCGTCACCGACAGCGTAGATAGATGGATCGCTGGTTTGCATGTATTCGTTCGTGTAAATACCGCCTAGCGCGCCAATTTGAAGGCCGGCTTCTTGCGCCAGTTTTGTCTCAGGACGTACACCGATTGCCATGATCAGAATATCGGTAGTGAGTTTTTCACCGTTGTTCAGTGTTAACTCCAATTCACCTTCTAGGTGTTGGTGTTTCTCACTCTCACCAGAGTCGAAACTTGCAACGTGCTCGTTAGGTACGAATTTCACAGATTCAAGCGCGACGCCAAGTTTTAGGTCGATACCTTTGTCACGAATTTCTGCATGAGCAAAGCCTGCCATTTCACGGTCTACTGGCGTCATGACTTGGTCTGCCATTTCGATCAGAGAGGTTTTAATGCCAAGTTGGTGGAAGGCTTCCATCATTTCTAAACCGATGAAACCGCCGCCAACAACCGTCGCATGCTCTGGCTTGTTCATTTGGATCGTTTCGATGATGCGATCCATATCTGGAATGTTACGTAGCGAGTGGGTGAGCGGGTTATCGAGACCTGGAATTGGCGGAACAATAGGGCCGGCACCTGGGCTAAGCAGTAGAAAATCGTACGATTCTACGTATTCAGACTCATCCAACAGGTTTTTGATCGTAACGGTCTTGTCCTGTCGGTTTATAGAAACCACTTCATTCATCACGCGAACATCAACGTTAAAGCGTGCTAAAAAGCTTTCTGGCGTTTGTAGTAGTAACTTACTGCGTTCTTGGATATCGCCGCCGATGTGATAAGGCAAGCCACAGTTGGCAAATGAAACGAATGGGCCACGTTCAAACATGATGATTTCGGCATCTTCGCTTAGACGACGAGCACGCGCCGCCGCAGATGCACCACCTGCAACACCACCGACGATTAAGATCTTAGTCATTTTTAACTCCAAGTTTTAGGGCGAACTGACCTTTCACGAATAGCCAGTGTGAAAGGTCACTACGCTCTAGATTATCTAAAACCAAATTTCTTTAAAAAATAAGCAGCAGGGCAGATTCCCGTGTAAGCACTTTGAATAAGATTAACGCCGATAAACACGGTGAACCAAATGAAGTTACTGTGAACGAACACGGTTAGTATGACCGAGATCAATACCATCGTGCCTGCAAAAATTCGTACTGCATTTTCTAACGTCATAACTCCTCTCCTTCGTACTCTCAAACTGAGAACGCCATCCTTTGATATTCATCACTATAATTATCTAAATTAGAAATGTCTAATGTTAATTTATCTAAATTCATCATTGCTAATTTAGTGTTGACTAAATATGTTACTTTAGTAGTATCTAATTTAGTTTTTAATATAGAGGTGAGTCATGAGCTATACAGATATGGATGTAGCAGCAATGAAAGGCAATGCCAATGAAGCTGCTGATCTCCTAAAAGTAATGGCACATCCGGAAAGGCTAATGGTGTTGTGCCAACTGACCCAAGGTGAGGTTGGTGTTGGGGAGCTACAAAAGAACTCGTTCCTTAGCCAATCCGCCTTTTCACAGCACTTGACGGTGCTTCGCAAACACAAATTGATCAAGGCTCGTAAGGCATCACAGCAAGTGTTTTATTCGTTGTCAGAACCGAGAGTTGAGTCATTAATAAAGGCGCTTCATAGCGTTTTCTGTAACTAATTCGTAGCTAAGATTTTAGAGGTAAATAATGTTAAACGTTATTCCATGGGAATCGTTGTTTGGTGGCCTTTTGTTAGGGATCTCCGCCACTATATTGTTGTTGGTTAACGGGAAAATTGCCGGAATCAGTGGAATTATGAATGGCATTATGTCACCGAAAAAAGGCGATTATTCGTGGCGATTGCTTTTTGCGGTTGGAATGATAGCTGGTGGCTTGATTAGCGTCCTAATGTTGGGCGTTGCGGTTCCTAGTACCGCGAACCTTTCTTTAGGGATGGTGATTGCCGCTGGTTTATTGGTAGGAATCGGAACCAGACTGGGTAACGGATGTACTAGCGGACACGGCATTTGTGGCATGGGCCGTTTGTCTAAGCGCTCTATTGTGGCGACCTGTGTATTTATGGCTGTCGCTGGTCTAACGGTATTCGTTCGACTTCACCTAGTTTAAGAGAGATTCCATGAACAAGACTATTTTTCGTTTTTCTGCTCTTTTGAGCGGTGTGTTATTCGGTATGGGCATGGCGGTGTCTGGCATGATCGACCCAGCTAAAGTCATTGGATTTTTAGATATTTCTGGCAGTTGGGATCCAAGTTTGGCTTTTGTGATGGGCGGCGCACTCGCGGTATTCATGCCAAGCTATTTTTTAATCATCAAGCCGAGAAAACAATCAGTTAGCGGTGAAGCGTTTTGCACACCAACCAATAAGAACATCGACGGACGTTTGTTATCTGGTGCGGCGATCTTTGGTTTAGGTTGGGGGTTGGCAGGTATTTGCCCTGGCCCTGCGGTTGCGAGTCTGGCATTAGGCAACGTGAGCATTGTGGTGTTCTTCCTTGCGATGTTACTTGGATCTCTGTTCGCGAAGGCGATCATTACTCACCGTAACGCGAAGAAGGTGAAAACCGCGAACGCGTAAACAATCAATCTGATATGGAGGGGAAAGGATGCCCGACAAACTAAAGCGAAGTTTTGTTCAGTCTGTGATGAACAGCTTTTTCCCTCCGATCATGATCATACTCGCGCTTGTGGTCGGTGCCGCGGCCTTGTGGTTGACCCCGAAAGAGGAAGACCCGCAAATCGTTGTGCCAATGGCAGATGTATTGGTTTCGGCTCCCGGACTAAGCGCTTCTCAAGTCGAAAATCAAATCACTGAACCATTAGAAAAGCTTGTTAGCCAAATTGACGGTGTGGAATACGTTTATTCTTCGTCAATGGAAGGTGCTGCGCAAGTCATCGTCCGTTTCTATGTCGGCGAAAACCGCGAAGATGCTCTGGTTAAGCTTTACAACAAACTCTACTCCAACCAAGACAAAGTTCCTCCTTCTGTCACTAACTGGCTTGTGAAGCCTGTTGAAATCGACGATGTACCCATTGTTGTTGCTGCAATTTACTCCACCGCTCCAGACATTCTCGATCGCCATCAACTGAGACGTATTGCAGACCAAGCCACGTTAGGCATTAAATCATTGGATGCCACCAACAAGGTGGAAGTGATTGGCGGTGAGCCGAGAAAAATCCAGATAGAGCTTGATTCCGTTGCGATGGCAAACTTCAAAGTAACCATCGATGACCTCGAACAGGCCATTCAGCTCAGTAATAGCAAAACCCAAGGCAAGAACGTTCGCGTAAACGGGCAAAATTACACATTGGAGTCGGGACGGTTTCTGACCAACGCCGAAGAAGTTGGCGATCTTGTTATCGCGGTGCTCAATGGCAAACCCGTTTACTTGAAAGATGTCGCGCGTATTTACGACGGTGAAGGTGAGGCAACATCCGATACTTGGTATCGCGATAAAAACTACGATGAAGCATACCCAGCGGTGTTCATTTCTGTCGCTAAACAAAAAGGCTCGAACGCGGTTAACGTCGCTCAGTCTGTTCGGGATAAACTGGCGGAGCTTCAATCCGAGCAATTTCCTCCGCAAGTTCAAGTTGCAGTCATTCGTGACTATGGCGAAACGGCGAATGCGAAAGTGAACAACTTGGTATCAAGCCTTGGCATCTCTATTCTAACGGTCGTGGTGTTTGTCGGTTTGTTCTTGAACTGGCGAAGCGCATTGGTGGTTGGTATCGCGATTCCGATTAGCTATGGTGCCGCGCTCGGGATGGACTTGGCATTTGGCTATTCCATCAATCGAGTCACACTCTTTGCATTGATTTTGGCGCTAGGTTTGATCGTGGACGATCCGATCGCCAGTATCGACAACATTGAACGCTACCTCAAACGCAAAAATCTAACACGAACCAACGCGATTGTTCTCGCCATGGCAGAAATTCGTAGCGCCTTGTTAATGTCGACGGTCGCGATTGTTATCGTGTTTACGCCGATGTTTTTTATCACTGGGATGATGGGGCCTTACATGGCGCCACTTGCGTTCAACGTTCCGATCAGCGTTATCTTTAGTACCGTTGTCGCGTTTATGATCACGCCTTGGCTTGCCAAGAAGCTACTCAAAGGTGCTGAGGAAAACGGCCACTATGACATCCAATCTTCGCCGATGTATCGTTTGTATCGTGGTGTGTTGATTCCGCTACTTGAAAGTCGCAAGAAAGCGTGGCTTTTCCTTGGTTTGGTTGCCTTGTTGTTCGTCTTGGCAGCATTGTTGCCAGCACTTCGCTTAGTTCCACTCAAGTTGCTGCCTTATGACAATAAAAATGAGTTCCAATTGGTATTAAACATGCCAGAGTCTTCAAGCTTTGTGGATACCTCCAACGCTCTGTCGAGCTTTACGGACTATTTAATGACGGTGCCGGAAGTGACAAGTGTGTCGGGCTTTGCAGGCACCGCTTCCCCAATGGATTTCAACGGCATGGTGCGCCACTACTTTATGCGTAGCGAACCATACCAAGGCGAGCTTCGAGTCGTTCTTGCAGAGAAGAATCGCCGCGCAATGCAATCACACGAACTGGTGACACGACTCAGGGCGGATTTAGAGCAGATTGCAGATAAGTTTGACGCTGACGTGCAGCTAGTCGAAGTGCCGCCAGGCCCGCCTGTTATCGCCACCATTACGGCAGAAGTTTACGGTGATGAAGCGACATCTTATGAAGATCTGATGAGCCAAGCAGAGAAAGTCGCGGATAGGCTTCGCAAAGAACAGTTGGTTTCTGAGGTGGATACCAGCATCCAAGGTGATTTAGAAACGTGGCAATTCATCGTTGATCAAGAAAAAGCGGCGCTGTCCGGTGTTTCTGTTGCTGATATCAATAACACGCTGATTACCGCCGCGAACGCCAAAGTGCTCGGTTATATAGCCGATCCAAGAGAAGTGGATCCACTACCTATCGAAGTGCAGCTCCGACGCGAAGACAGAGATAACCTGAATCAACTAGAGCAGCTTTATGTGCGAGGCCGTCCAGGGATTGCAAAAGTAGAATCCAATGGGGCTGTTGTGGATGCTCCTCAGCCTATCGTGCAGTTGTCTGAAGTCGGTCATTTTGTGAAACGCGCAGCGGACAAACCGATTTTCCATAAAAACCTCAAGCCTGTTGTGTATGTCTACGCCGAGGTAGTTGGGCGTGTTCCGGGTGAAGTGATTGCCGATGTGATGGCTGACCAAGATACAACTCACGCGGAAGATGTGCATCGTCACTGGCAAGATCGCACGTACTTGAGCAATGGAGCTGGTGTCACTTGGAGCGTGCCAGACAACATCGAAGTAGTTTGGAGTGGTGAGGGGGAATGGAAAATCACAGTAGACGTATTCCGCGATTTAGGCATTGCTTATGGCGCTGCGCTGCTTGGCGTATTTGTGGTGATGTTGATTCAAACAGGTTTACCTGCGGTATCGGGCATCATCATGCTGGCGATACCACTGACCGTGATTGGGATTATGCCGGGGTTCTGGATTTTGAATGTGTTAAGCAGTGACATCGGTAATTACCCCAACCCAGCTCTGTTCACGGCGACCGCGATGATCGGCATGATTGCGCTAGCTGGGATTGTGGTGCGTAACTCACTCGTTTTGATTGAATTTGTTCAGCAATCGCTGGCTGAAGGTCGTAGCTTACATGATGCGTTGATTGAATCTGGCGTTGTTCGTATGCGGCCAATCTTGCTGACTGCGGGTACAACGTTACTGGGTAACGTCGTGATTACGTTAGACCCAATTTTTAACGGTTTGGCTTGGGCAATCATATTCGGTATTACCGCCTCGACCATCTTTACGCTGCTTGTGGTTCCGGTGGTTTACAACCTTGCATACCAAAACACCAAAGGACATGGATTACCTCAGATGGAGGAAGAGCAATGAAATTAGATACCAAATGGTTAGGCGTGATTCTGTTTGCCATACTCGCGCTTCTTTTTCTCTATATGGCTGGATTTTTTACAGAAAAGTTGCCGACAGAACATGACGCGAAAACCAACCAGATTGATGTAAATAACGCAGAGACACATCAACTGATGTTAACCAGCGAACCGGTTGTTCGAGAATTTCCGGGCGTCGTCGTTGCAGAGCAGCACGCCGATATCGCGGCACGGTTAACGGCATCGGTGATGGAGGTATTGGTGAAGGTTGGCGATAGAGTGAAGCAAGGAGACGTGTTGGCGCGGCTAGAAAGCGATGATCTCGACGCGCGAGTTCGTCAAAGTGAGCAGGCTTTATCCTCTGCACAAGCGCAGCTCAACGCGGCGAGAAAGGAGTTTTCTCGTGTCAGAGCGCTTTTAAACAAAAAGCTGATCCCTCAATCGCAATTTGACCAAGCGGAAAGTGCCTTGCAAACCGCACAAGCCAACTTCAATAAAGCGCAAGCGGCGGTCTCCGAGGCGGAAACGACCTTTGGCTACAGCATCATTACTGCACCGTTTGATGGTTTGATCACGCAAAAGCCCATCAACAAGGGTGATACTGCGACGCCGGGGGCTTTGCTTTTATCAATGTACAATCCAAACTCGTTGGAAATAGAGGTGAACTTTGCTGAGTCTGTCATGCCTTATGTGACTTATGATAAAGAAGTGGACGTTGTTTTTCCGTCTTACAACCTCAACGCGCAAGCGGCAGTAAAAGAAGTTACGCCGTCGGCAGATGCCAACTCGCGCAGTTATACCGTAAAGCTTCAATTTGAGCCGCCAACGGCTATCTATCCAGGTACATACGCCAAAGTCGCGTTGACCTTGACCGACGATGTTGTACTTCGCGTGCCAAAAGAGGCGGTTTACCAAGTTGGCCAATTGGACTATGTAAAAGTGGTGCAAGACAGCGGTGAGGTAGAAACTCGGCTTATTCAGCTTGGAGAGTTGGGGAGAGTGCGAACGGGGTTGAAGCAGGGTGACGTAGTGCTGCTGAATCCAAGAGCGCTTTGATAGAACGGTTTCTCTTGTTAACTAGTTAAACGTCTATCTGGCAAACAACATAAAATAGCCCAGCATCATGCTGGGCTATTTTGTTCGTTCAGTTAAGCGTTACCGTTGCGTTTACAGGGCAATGGTCACTCAGTTTGTAATCCAAAACATCTTGTGAGCTGAACAGCGTTTGGTGTGCGTTTTTCGCTTTTATTTGCGGGCTAACAATAATGTGATCAATCAAAGAGCGGAATTGGTGGGTTTTTCTTGGGTTCTTATTTGAGCGAACCTTGCAATCGGCTTTGGTATCTCGCGTTACCAATTGTGCATCGTTACCGAGAGTCATGATCGCCCACAGCCAATCACGTTGATACGACAAGTTGTGATTGAAATCGCCCATTACGGCGTACTGCTGCTTTTTCTTTTCTCTCTCGCTCATCCATTTCGCAAGTGCTTCTCCTTGTTGGCTCAGTGTTTGGCAATTGCGGTTGTTTTTGTATACTCCGCTGCATCCTGCTTTTAAATGCACAGAGAGCAGGTGAAGCTCGTCCTTTTGGTTTTGGTTAACGACGATGTAGCTGGCAAAGCGCAACTTGCTATTACCACGCGTGATTGAGAAGTCTGCTGGGTCAGACACTTCAATGTCTTTGCGCACAGCAAAACCGGTGTACTGATTGGTATCAGAAAACTGAAGGTGCTTATTGTTTGATTGAGCTCGATCAGAGAGGTAAATCGCGTAGCCATCGCCTACGGCTTTTTGAACGGCGGCTTTGGAGTCGACCTCTTGAAAGGCGATGATGTCGGCTTGAGTTTTATCCACATATTGATTGAGTTTGACGAAATCGTCACTGGTTCTCGAAACCTTACCTCCATTTATAGACAGCCATTCTATATTCCAACTGGTTAAGTTGATGGAGTTTTGAGCAAGTGACGTTGAACTAAAAATTAATAAGGCAGTAACAAATAGTGATCGCATATTGGCTTGTTTCACTCCTGGATTTTAGCGTATTCCTTTCCAACCTTTATCCTATAAGCGCTCTAAAAAAAGCAAGTAGATTTCGTACCAATTTTGCAATTTTCATGGTTTTCTTCTCAACTGAGATCAGTACCAATAAGATCGATTTGTTCTTGTCCGCTAGCCGATCTTTATTGATCAAAATCAATGTTTTCAAGTGGTGCTTTTCGTTAAATACGCCACAATATATTGTGTTAGCAGAATAAAAAATAACCCCATATAGTGTGTTTGTGGATAACTCTGTGAGTATGCTGGGGTAAGGAGAAGAAAGTGAAACCAATCGTAATCAAGCGTGACGGCTCAAGAGCTCCGTTCAACAGGGATCGTATCCAAGCAGCAGTTGAAGCGGCAGCGGAAAACAAAGATAAAGATGTCGCCATTTATGCTCTTAATGTCGCTCTTGCTGTCGAGTTACAGCTAAAAGATCACGATGAAGTTCACATCCATGAGATTCAAGACTTAGTCGAGAATGAACTCATGCAAGGTCCTTACAAAGCCCTAGCACGTTCTTACATTGAATATCGCCATGACCGCGACATCGCGCGTGAAAAGCAAAGTGCACTAACTCGTGAAATCGAGGGTTTGATTGAAGAAAGTAACCTTGATTTGATCAACGAAAACGCGAACAAAGACGGCAAAGTTATCCCAACTCAGCGTGACCTTCTAGCGGGTATCGTGGCGAAGCACTACGCGAAAACGCACATCCTTCCTCGCGATGTGGTTCAAGCACACGAAGTGGGTGACATTCACTACCACGATCTGGATTACGCACCATTCTTCCCGATGTTTAACTGTATGCTTATCGATTTGAAAGGCATGCTAACGCACGGCTTCAAAATGGGTAATGCAGAAATCGATACGCCTAAATCGATTTCAACTGCGACCGCAGTAACAGCGCAAATTATTGCTCAAGTGGCTAGCCATATTTATGGCGGTACAACCATCAACCGTATCGACGAAGTGTTAGAACCTTACGTCATCACGAGCTATGAAAAGCATTTAGAAATCGCGAAAGAGTGGAACATTGCTGAGCCAGAAGAGTTCGCTAAAGCTCGCACTGAGAAAGAGTGTTACGACGCATTCCAATCGCTAGAGTACGAAGTAAACACACTACACACGGCAAATGGTCAAACGCCATTCGTTACGTTTGGTTTTGGTCTTGGTACAAGCTGGGCGTCTCGTCTTATTCAGCAATCGATTTTGAAAAACCGTATTGCAGGTCTAGGTAAGAACCGTAAAACAGCGGTATTCCCTAAACTTGTATTCGGCATCAAAGATGGCTTAAACCACAAATCAGAAGATCCAAACTACGACATTAAGAAGCTTGCACTTGAGTGTGCTTCAAAACGTATGTACCCAGACATTCTTAACTACGACAAAGTCGTGGAAGTCACGGGGTCATTCAAAACACCTATGGGTTGTCGTAGCTTCCTAGGCACCTACGAAGAGGATGGCGAACTTATCCATGAAGGTCGTAACAACCTTGGTGTAGTTAGCTTGAACTTGCCACGTATCGCGCTTCGCGCAAAAGGCAGCGAAGCGAAGTTCTATGAACTGCTTGATGATCGTCTACGTCTTGCTCGTAAAGCACTAGAAACGCGTATTTCTCGTCTAGAGAACGTAAAAGCGCGCGTTGCCCCAATTCTATATATGGAAGGTGCATGTGGTGTGCGCTTGAAAGCGGACGATTCGATTGCAGAAATCTTCAAAAACGGCCGTGCATCAATTTCTCTAGGTTACATTGGCGTGCATGAAACTATCAACGCGTTGTTTGGTACTGAAGCGCACGTTTACGATGATGTCGTATTGCGTGAAAAAGCGGTCGCGATCATCAAACATCTAAAAGATGCGGTGAATCAATGGGCTGACGAAACTGGCTATGGCTTTAGCTTGTACGCAACACCAAGTGAAAACCTATGTAGTCGTTTCTGCCGCATCGACACCAAAGAGTTTGGTTTGATTGAAGGCGTAACAGACAAAGGTTACTACACCAACAGCTTCCACTTGGATGTTGAGAAGAAGGTTAACCCTTACGACAAGATCGACTTCGAGATGCCTTACCCAGAAATCTCAAGCGGTGGCTTCATCTGTTACGGTGAATTCCCGAACATGCAACGTAACGTAGAAGCGCTAGAAAACGTGTGGGACTACAGTTACACCCGCGTTCCTTACTACGGAACCAACACTCCGATTGATGAGTGTTACGAATGTGGTTACACCGGCGAGTTTGAATGTACAAGCAAAGGCTTTACTTGCCCGAGTTGTGGCAACCACGATTCAACCAAAGTATCGGTGACACGTCGCGTATGTGGCTACTTGGGCAGCCCAGACGCACGTCCGTTTAACTTCGGCAAACAAGAAGAAGTTAAACGTCGAGTGAAACACCTATAAGGTTAATTACCACTCGATTCAACACTTTGAAAATCAACCTGCTTTAGGTTGATTTTCTTTTTCGCGATAACAAAGAGACGCATTATGAACTACCACCAATATTATCCAATTGACGTTGTTAACGGACCGGGTACGCGCTGCACATTGTTTGTGTCGGGGTGCGTACATCAGTGTCGTGGCTGTTATAACCAGTCGACGCAACGATTGGATTCGGGAGTGTTGTTCACGCAAGAAGCGGAAGACAAAATCATCAATGACTTGAATGACACGCGCATTAAACGTCGCGGTTTGTCGTTGTCGGGCGGAGATCCGCTTCATCCTGCTAATGTGCCTCATATTTTAAAGATCGTGAAAAGGGTGAGAGAAGAGTGTCCCGGTAAAGACATCTGGGTTTGGACAGGCTATACGCTGGCTGAACTGGATGACGCGCAAAGAGAAGTGGTGCAATACATCGACGTTTTGATTGATGGTAAGTTTGAACAAGACAAGAAAGATCTCAATCTCGAATGGCGTGGCAGTTCAAACCAAATCATTCATCGCTTTACGGATATTTAATCAAGCATTCTCCAAACATAAAAAGGGCTCACACGTGCATAACGTGTGAGCCCTTTTGGTGTGAGTTCGTCAGTGTATTTTCAGTTACGCTGTCACTGTTTGGTCATCTTCGACCATATTGTTTATCCAACGTTTAGATTGGATACGATAAGTCGTCAGTACGCCTTTCACAAATTCTTCAGCTAGCAAAGACATCAAGACAAAATGCAAAGGCAACCCGAGTACCATACCAGTGTAATAGGTAAGGGGAATACCAATAGCCCACTGACCGAACGTATCAATAAAAATGCTGTAGCGAATATCTGCGCCACTCTTTAGTACGCCGCCAATCCCTACCATGTTAAACACTCTCAAAATCATACCCAGCGCCATGACTAAGCATACGTTAAGTGCCATTTCTGCATCGGTTAATGGGCTTAGTACCAATAGATGATGAATTAAAGGCGAGCTCAACCACACTAGGAAAAACAGTAAGGTGGCTAAGATTGCGCTGGTTAACACATACCACCATGCCGTTTTCTCGACCCGGTCATAATGTTTTGCGCCAATATCATTACCAAGAAGAACGGATGCTGCGACCGCAAACCCCATAAAGGTTGAAATCAGTACACCTTCAATTGGTGATAAGAATGAGATGATCGCAAGTTCTGAAACGCCCAATTGACCATAGATGATGCTGTAAACGATCAGTCCACCAGTCCAGAGCGCATCGTGGACCAGCATGGGTAGAGAAACCTTAAAGTATTTTTGACGATACTGCTTTAAACGGCCTTGCGCCCAATCGAACTTGGTCGGAATAAGATATGCGTAGCGTTTACAGAAAAAGTAAATCAACACTGCCGTTTGGAAAAATCGAGAAACAAAGCTGCCAACGGCTGCACCAAATACGCCCCATTGAGGGAAGCCGAATAAACCGAAAATCAAAACATAATTAAGCACGACGTTCACGACAATCGCGGAGACACTAACGTTGGTTGCCATTTTGGTTTGGCCTACGGAGCGCAATACCGCTTCTATCGGCACCACTATCGCGGTTGCAATGAGGCTAAAGCCCGTAATCACAAGATAATCACGCGCATAAGTGACGTATTCAGGATCGTCTGACATGAAAGAGACGATCTCTTTATCAAAAATCGCATAAAGAACAATAAACGGCAGCGTCACTAAAATGGAAATAAACCAAGATTGCGCCAGTGTTCTGCGGATTCCTGCCAGGTTCCCTGAGCCGTAATATTGAGAAGCCAGCACCGTTACTGCACCGCAAAGACCGAAAATGACTGCAAGGTTAAAGAAAAAGATGCGGTTTCCGACACCGACTGCAGCCGTTGCGGATTCGCCGAGTTGGCTCACCATGAAAATATCCACGACGCCGAGTAACGCAAAAAGCATGGATTGAAGTGAAACAGGAAGGCCAATCGCAATCAGCTTTTGCCAAAATGCTTTATCGATGTATTCGCGTGTTAAGAGCATCGCATTTCTCCTTAAAGATTAATGCGAGTAGTTTATCCCTATGATTTGGCGGTGTATTTTTCAAAGGCATCCAAAACCTTTGTAAAACTCTCCACTAGTGTATATGTGAGCCAATAAATCATGGAAGATAAACAAGAACGCTACGCGATTTCAGAAAAAACCTATCAAGAGTTTATTGATCACAGTCGAGTACTGGCATTGGAGGAGAGAGGCATTGTGCAGTGCGGAATTGCAACCTGTCGTGACTTCTTCTCTGTTTATCGTAAAAACCAAAAAAAACACATGCTGCTTTACACCGTGCGCGGTAAAGGTTGGTTAGAAAGTGGGGCGTGTCGATATGATTTGGAGCCTGGCTCGTTGATCACGGTGCCTGCAGGTGTGGAAAATGGTTTTGGTATGGAAGAGGAACTCTGGCAGATCGCATGGCTTTTTCTTACTCCTGATAGAGCATGGCCAATGATAGAGAGTAATATTAGTTACCAGCTCACATCTGCACCTGAGGTGATGTATGCGTGTATCCAAACGTTGTTACGCAGTATTAATCTTCCTATTGATTATGGTGGTGCGGTTGGTGCACATAGCGTGGCTCAGTTAGAGCTGATGTTAAACATGCCGCCCTCAGAGTCGATATCACGCAGCCAATTGAGGCTTCGGCGCGTATTCGATCTTGTCCAGCGTCAGCTGCATAAGGATTGGAGTGTCGAGCAAGTGGCAGCTTTATATCCATGTTCGGAGCCACATTTGCACCGTCTGACTCAAAAGCAGTTTGGTCGAAGCCCGATGGCACATTTAACACGTATGCGCATGGAATACGCTGCTAGGTTACTTCGTTCAACAGAATGGCCGATTCAACATATTGGAGAGATAGTCGGATATCCAACTAGTGCCAACTTTAGTACACGTTTTAAAGCGTGGTCGAGCATGACGCCAAGAGAATTTAGGAAAAACGGAAGAGTGGATTGGTATATTGAGGAGTGAATCGTTCTTTTTATAACCGATAGAGCGCACAAAACTTATCGTAACCCAGAATTTTGTTCTCTAATTGATGAAATAAGTGAAAAATCATTTCGCCATTTTTTGCGATGGTGTTAACGTGAGGTTCGGTACTTGAATTTCAAAGGGTTATGACTTTCATGTTTTCTAATCTCCCAACTCCCGTATTAGATCCTATTTTATCTCTATCCGTTGCATACCGTAACGATGACCGTCCAAACAAGGTTGACCTTGGTATTGGCGTCTATAAGAACAGCGCAGGCGAAACGCCGATCATGAAAGCCATTCAAATGGCGCAGGATGTCGTTGTTGAAACTCAAAAAACCAAATCTTACGTTGGTCTTGCGGGTTGCGAAGAATTTAATAAAAGCATGATCGATTTGCTACTGACGGGAACGTCAGCAATGGATCGTGTTGCTGCCATTCAAACACCAGGTGCAAGTGGTGCGCTGCGTATGTTAGGTGACCTAATGAAGGTCGCACAGCCAGATACGACGGTTTGGATTTCAAACCCTAGCTACGTAAACCATAAACCAGTGATGGAAGCGGCAGGTCTTAAAGTTAAGTTCTACCATTACTTTTCTCCAGAAACGAAACAAGTAGACACAGCAAAAATGATGGATGATCTTGCGAAAGCAGGGCCTTCCGATGTTGTATTGCTGCATGGTTGCTGTCACAACCCAACAGGCGCAGATATCGATTTTTCTGCTTGGCAAGCCATTACGGAATTGTCACAGAAGAACGGTTTCACCCCATTTGTTGATATTGCCTACCAAGGCTTTGGTGATGGCCTAGAGGAAGACGCAAAAGGGCTTCGCTTCATGGCAGATAACGTTGAAGAGATGTTAATAACGACGTCATGTTCGAAGAACTTTGGCCTATATCGCGAGCGCACAGGTGCGGCGATTGTCGTTGGTAAGAACATGCAAGACGTGGCCAACGCAAAAGGCAAGCTACTTACGTTAGCGCGTTCTACTTACACGATGCCACCCGATCATGGAGCGGCTTTGGTTAAGACGATTCTTCAAGATGACAACCTGACTTCCGTTTGGAAGCAAGAGTTGAGTGAAATGCAACATCGCTTGGTTAGTCTTCGTCAAAGTTTGTGTAACGAATTGAGAAACAACCATAATACCGATCAATTTGACTTCATTGAGGGTCACAAAGGCATGTTTACTGTGCTAGGCTTTAGTGAAAACCAAATGGCGCAACTGCGTGAAGATTATGGCATTTATGGTGTCGGCGATGGTCGAATTAACATCGCTGGACTTACCGAAACTCATATTCCATACGTAGCGGACGCAATTAAGAAAGTATCTCAAGCTTAATTGGAGTGTGGATGAAAAACTGGAAACTGATTCTGCCGCTTATGATGAGCGGCAGTTTAATTGCTTGTACGTCAACTCAAACGACGCCGGAACCTGCTGAGCCTGAGTCGCCGAAGGTCGAAGAACCTGTCAAAGTAGAGCCAGAAGTGAAACCAGAGGTCGATCCAACGCCTGAGGTTGAGCCTAAGCCTGAAGTAAAACCTGAGAAAAAGCCAGAGCCAAAACCGACAAAACCAGCCAAAGTGACAAAGACACCAGACGGCATGTTGATTCTTGGTTCTGAAGAGTGGGTTTACGTTCCTGAAATTGATCAAACCTTCAAAGCTAGGGTCGATACAGGGGCGACAACATCATCAATTAGCGCGACAGACATTGTTCCGTTTGAGCGTGATGGTAAAGATTGGGTTCAGTTTAAGATCGGCTTGGGCGATAAAGAAACTAAAGAGTTTAAAGTACCTGTAGAGCGCTGGGCTAAAATCAAGCAGTCATCGTCAGAAGAGGTGGATAAACGAGCGGTAGTAAAAGCGTATATTACCGTCGGTGACCACAAAGAAAAGACAGAGTTTACGTTAGCTGAACGTGGGCATATGAAGTTTCCAATTTTACTTGGTCGAAGCTTTTTTAGAGATATCGCCGTTGTGGATGTATCGAAAAAGTATGTCCAAGATAAACCTAAAAAATCCGGCAAAAATTAATGCCTTATTACTAGTTCCGGCTAACAATCGGTACTTAACAAAAATGGCCTCCGAAACCGGAGGCCATTTTTATTGAATCACACACTTGTTAATGCAGTTGCTTAGTTACTTAATTAAAATGCAAAACGAGCAGACATCACAATTTGTTGGCCATAGACACCATTATTTTTGAAATCCGCGCCAAGTGATAGTTGCTGAGTAGAGTGGAATCTTGCGCCAAAATTATAAACGGTATTGGAATCGTCGTTATCCATTATTTGACCGATACGGGCATGTAGCTCAACATTTTGCATGAACCAAATACGAGTACCAATATTCACCTCAGTGCGCCACTCGTCACCCACTTTATCACTGCCGTTTTCTTTAATGTTGTGTACCAACATTTGGCCATAAATATCTGCAAATTGGCCTGCTGGGCCGTTAAAGCCAATACCACCAGCAATGTCCCAGTCTCCGCTAAACTCACTGTCTGCGCGAGCAATGAAGTGGGTGTTTTCTGTAAAGTAGGTATTGAACTCGCCACCAAATGTACCAGGGCTAGTGCCCATGCGAAATTCCATCGTGTTGTAGTTGAAATTATTTGCATGTGCGGAAAGTGGCAAAACAGCGCACAAACCAAAGGCTGCAACCTTTAGAGCTTTACCTAGCATGGTGTCTCCGGGCAAGATGATTAAAATGAACAAAAAAATGGTCTGCAAAAAGCAGACCAAGATTGATAAAGCTATCATTTTAAGTGCTTGCCGTCACCATTTAGCTGTAGTGCTCACCACATCATGCTGATATCCAAAGCAATCGGGGTTGTTTTACATGATCACCAGTTGCTCGACTTCAATTTCTGGCTTATTTCCGCCTTCAAATTCACCAAACAGACGGACTTTAGTCGTGTGATCAATCGGAGTGTTTAGCTGAATATCGTCATCGAATTCCACCATCACTTCACCGGAACCGTCGCTAAAGACAAACTTATCCGCGCGAACTTGACGTAATAAGTTACCTTCAACGACTACATCTTTTTCAGTAAACATATTGGAGTCGTTTAGCAAGGCGTCCAATTTTTCCACAGTGACAGGACCATTAAACTGCAAGTTTGATTGGTTTTTAGCGTGATCTTTCGCGAATGCGATAGAAGGAGCAATAACTAAGGCGGCGATTGTTGCGATAATTGTATTCTTTTTCATGTTACATCCTCATCGGTTTGTTTTGATGGGTTCATTAAAACAGAGCTTGTTTGAACCAATGATGATTTCAACATTCATATTCTATTCATTTGCTTGAGTAAGTGGGGACGATGACGTTATGATTGTTCATCTTCCTCTATTCCTTACAAATGTTCATGAAATCAGCGATCCCATCTTTAATGGTTCAAGGCACCACTTCGGATGCCGGAAAAAGTGTCCTTGTGGCAGGTTTATGCCGTGTATTAGCGAGAAAAGGGATAAACGTTGCCCCATTTAAGCCACAAAACATGGCACTAAATAGTGCGGTAACCAAAGATGGCGGTGAAATAGGTCGAGCTCAGGCAGTTCAGGCACAGGCGTGTAATATTGAGCCAACCGTGCACATGAATCCGGTTTTGATTAAACCCAATAGTGATACAGGTGCTCAGATCATTTTGCAGGGCAAGGCAATTTCCAATATGGATGCGGCTGGCTTCCATGATTACAAGAAAGTTGCGATGGACACGGTGTTAGATTCCTTCTCCCGTCTGACTCAAGAATTTGATTCGATCATGATCGAGGGCGCAGGGAGTCCTGCTGAAATCAATTTAAGAGAAGGCGATATTGCGAACATGGGTTTTGCGGAGGCCGCTGATGTTCCGGTGATCATTGTTGCTGATATTGATCGTGGTGGTGTGTTTGCACATTTGTACGGAACACTCGCGTTACTTTCTGAATCTGAACAAGCGCGAGTAAAAGGATTTGTTATCAACCGTTTTCGAGGTGATATTCGTTTATTGCAATCGGGCCTCGATTGGCTAGAAGAAAAAACAGGCAAACCTGTACTCGGCGTGCTTCCTTTTCTTCATGGTTTGAATTTAGAAGCAGAAGACGCGATCACCGCGCAGCAAGAGTTGCACTCTGAGGTAAAACTGAATGTCGTTGTGCCTGTTTTAACCCGGATTAGTAATCATACTGATTTTGATGTGTTGCGATTGAATCCCGACATCAATCTACGTTATGTAGGCAAAGGCGAGAAAATAGATAAAGCCGACCTTGTTATTTTGCCTGGGACCAAATCAGTTAGAGACGACTTAGAGTATCTAAGAAGCCAAGGATGGGATAAAGATATCTTACGTCATATTCGTCTTGGTGGAAAAGTGATTGGTATCTGCGGTGGCTACCAGATGCTTGGAAACTTGATTGATGATCCAAATGGCGTCGAAGGCCAGCCGGGTCAAAGCGAAGGGCTTGGCTTACTAGACATCACCACGACGCTAACTAACAGCAAACAGCTTACAAATACGCAAGCACAGCTTTCTCTTAATGGCAAAACAGCCAATGTAAAGGGTTATGAAATCCACGTAGGACAGAGTGAAGTGCAGGGCGTTCAACCTCTTACATTGAGTTCCGGTGATGCAGAGGGGGCTATCAGCAAGTGTGGCCAAATCATGGGAACCTACCTTCACGGGCTCTTTGATGAGGCAGATGTCTTAAGCCTGGTGTCAGAGTGGGTAAACGGCACTCAAATCAAACAACAAGACTTTGAAGAGTTAAAGGAGCAAGGAATTAATCGTATTGCAGATGCGATAGAACAACATATGAACCTTGATTTTTTGTTTAAATAGCACATTTACAGATTGAACGTTATACCCAAATAACCAGTTCTTTCGCTTGCCTTGTATTGGAGTTTCTCTATGAAAGCATGGAAAACGCATGCTTGCCTCGCGGCAATATTAAGCATTTCATTTTCAGCTAACGCAGCTACGAACCTCAAAGTGTATGCGGCGTCTTCGATGACGAATGCGATCGACGAAATCGCACAAAACTTTGAAGAAAAGTATGACGTTTCTATCACTCCCGTTTATGGTGGCTCTTCTTCTATCGCTCGACAAATTATCAACGGCGCACCAGCGGATATATTCATTTCTGCGAATACTAAATGGATGGATTATTTGGTCGATAAAGACGTTATTTCTCGTGACAATGTCACAAGCTTGGTGCGCAATAGCTTAGTGTTGATTGCGCCTCAGTCTTCAGAATTAACCTCATTTAACTTCTCTGATGCAACAGCATGGGAAAAGGCATTGCATGGAAATCGCCTTGCGTTAGGCAATCCGACGTCAGTGCCTGCTGGTATGTACGCGAAAGAATCACTGACTACACTGGGTGTATGGAAAGAGATTCAAACTCAAATCGCACCAGCAAAGAATGTGCGCCTAGCTTTGGCGTTGGTTGAACGTGGGGAAGCTCCTTTAGGCGTGGTCTACAAAACCGATGCGCAGTTAACCGACAAAGTCAAAATTGTTGGTGAATTCGCGAGTGATACGCATGCGGCTATTGTTTATCCGGCTGCGGTTGTGAATGATTCTACTGAGTCCGAGCAGTTCTTCCAGTACCTAAAATCGGACGAAGCCGCACGCGTTTTTGCTCAATATGGCTTTCAGCAATAAACCGGCTTTCAATTATAGGAACGAAGCGTGACAGAACTGGAATACCAAGCCTTAATGTTAAGCCTCAAAGTGGGCGCGTACGCAGTACTTTGGCTCATTCCTCTCGGCGTTTTTCTTGCTTGGCTACTTTCTCGAAAAACGTTCTTCGGTAAATCGATTCTAGATAGCTTAATTCATTTACCACTGGTATTGCCGCCAGTGGTTATCGGCTATTTGTTGTTGGTTTCTCTTGGGCGGCAAGGATTTCTTGGCAAGTGGCTCTATGAACATGTAGGGCTAGTCTTTAGCTTTAATTGGAAAGGAGCAGTAGTCGCTTGTATTGTGGTGGCCTTGCCTTTGATGGTTCGGTCTGTGCGGTTAAGTTTAGAGAACGTCGACCCAAAACTGGAACATGCCGCTTCAACGTTAGGCGCTTCTCCTTTAAAAGTTTTTCTCACCATTACGTTACCACTGACCATTCCCGGAATTATTACTGGGACGATGCTGTCCTTTGCTCGTAGTCTTGGTGAATTTGGGGCGACGATCAGTTTCGTCTCTAACATTCCGGGAGAGACCCAAACGATTCCACTGGCAATGTACAACTTTATTGAAACGCCAGGTGCGGAAATGCAGGCGGCTCGCCTATGTATCATTTCTATCGCGTTAGCTTTGTCTACATTAATGATCTCTGAATGGCTAAATCGCAAAGCGGCAAGTCGATTGGGTGCGAAGTAATGACGATTAAAGTTCAATTTAAACAAATGCTTGGTGATACTGATTTCGATATCAAACTTGAGTTACCTTGTAACGGAATTGGCGCTTTGTTTGGGCGATCTGGTGCGGGAAAAACCACGTTAATTAATATCATCAGCGGATTAGTTGCACCAAAGCAGGGACATGTTGCGATTGGTGATCACGTTTTGTTTGATAGTGAACAGGGGGTCAACTTACCAACACACAAGCGCGGCATTGGTTACGTGTTTCAGGATTCGCGTTTATTTCCTCACTATTCGGTTCAAGGCAATTTGTTGTATGGCGTTAAAGAAAAAGATGACGAGTACTTTGATGCAGTCACCGAACTCTTGTCTATCAAACCGTTACTAAAGCGCTTCCCGATCTCACTGTCTGGTGGTGAAAAGCAACGTGTTGCGATTGCGCGCGCATTACTATCAAAACCCAACTTGCTTTTGATGGATGAACCACTTGCGTCGCTTGATATGCCGAGAAAACGTGAGGTGATGCCATTTCTGGAGGAATTGTCGGATAAGGTTAATATTCCGATTATCTATGTCACGCATAGCCTGCAGGAGATCTTAAGGCTCGCTCAACACCTCGCTATTATCGATCAAGGTAGAATTACGAGTTCAGGTAAGCTTGAAGACGTGTGGGCTTCTCATGCGATGCGTCCATGGCAGTCTTTCTCGGATCAAAGCAGCTTATTTGAAGGCCGAATTGCTGAGCATCATGAGCGCTATGCGCTGACTTGTGTCAGCCTTGCACCTAATGCATCACTATGGGTGCAAAAGATTGATGGTGAGCCAGAGACGCCAATTCGCTTACAAGTGCGTGCCAACGACGTTTCTATTACGCTAGAGCAACCTAAGGCGACTTCTATTCGAAATATCCTGCCTGCGACTGTCGATTCAATCGAGGTGTTTAACGCGGCTGATGATAAACAGAGTATTAATGTATCGCTAAAGCTAGATGAGGGATGTTATTTGTGGGCAACGATAACACCTTGGGCGCTTGATGATCTCGACTTAAAGGCAGGTGATAGTGTATTCGCACAAATTAAAGGTGTCAGTGTCACGCAGAAAGACGTGGCATTAGCGCCGCATTAATCATTTAAAGCTACGCACGCTTAATGATCAAAAAAGGCCGCAAACGCGGCCTTTATTTTGTCGGAAAAACGTTATTTTGCGAACACTTCTTTGAATTCGCGTTTAAGAAGTGGGTCGCGACGTGCTTTCTTAAGTTGCTTAACCATGTCTTTCACGCAGTTGTGAAGCACATTATCAAGTAATTGAGCGCGGTATTCTTCTTTATCTTCATCTGTCATGTTTTCTGGCAGATTAAGAGTAGGGAATTCTTCCATCACGTTGATACCAGCAAATGCTTGGCCAACAGAAACTAGAGCATGAAATTGCTCGAAGTTATCTAGAATGTTCTGAGCACTTGCAGGCATTTCGTCCCAAGACTCACGCACTGCTTCTTCAGACACTTCATGGATAGAGGTAACCATTTCGAACATTTGCTCTGGAACTTCGTCAAACTCAATAACTTTACGTAGTTCAGGAGAAATGGTTGCTAGATCGATTTTTTTGCTTTCGCTGTTAGTTGCTTCTGACATGGTGTGTCTCTCATTACAAAAAGGCGGGAATATTAATACCAAATGCATCAAATAGCTATACCCATGTGTCCGTAAGATGACCAGAACACGTGAGTTTGTTGAACTAACGTTCGTTGGTCATGTTTTGGTAGGGCAATTCTCAGTGTAATCGTTATAGACAATTGATTCCGTGATATTTAAACAAAAATATAGCACTTAATTATGAGTCGAATGCAACAACTCTATGAGTATGGTATATGTTTAATAAAGACAAAATAAGAAATGGAACGCGTTATGCAACCGACAGGGACATCAATGCGAATCCTCCTGGTTGACGATGTTCAGCTAGACAGGATGCAGTTGGCTATTCGTCTTAAGCAACTTGGACATATTGTAAAAGCGGTGGGGAGTGGGCTAGAAGCACTAAACACCTACGAGAGTTTTGATCCTGAACTGGTATTACTCGATATATCGATGCCAGATATGAACGGTTTTGAAGTCTCTCTTCATATCAGAGAAACCTTTCCCGACTGGATCCCAATAATTTTCCTGAGCAGTCACGAAGAGCCAGAAATGATTGCAAAAGCCATAGAGGCCGGCGGTGATGATTATTTAATTAAACCCGTAGATAAACTCGTACTGAACTCTAAGCTTATCGCAATGCAGCGTATTGCCCATATGAGACGAGAGCTTAAACAAGCGACAGCTCAATTGGAGAAAGTGAACCAACTTTTGACCCAGCAAGCGAATGAAGATGGCTTAACCAAACTCTATAACCGTCGTTATATCGATCATAAGTTAGAATCGATGGTTGCATGGCATGGCCGTCACAACATGCCAATGGCTTTGATTTTATTGGACGTCGATTTTTTCAAACCGTTTAATGATAATTACGGTCATATAGAAGGAGATCGTTGCTTGCAAGCCATTGCGAACCAACTTAAAGCAACATTTTGTCGCTCTGGCGAATACGTAGGGCGCTATGGCGGAGAAGAGTTTGTGGTGTTACTGGGTTGCACAGACGCCCAAACCGCAGAGAGAGAAGCAGAACGTATACAAGAGGCCATGTACTTTCTGGATTACCCACATGAGTATTCTAGTGTGTCCAATAGGGTGACAGTGTCACAGGGTGTTTTTGTTTTTCAACCAACGGGAAAAGAGCAGCAGTCTGATTTGTATGCGACGGTGGATAGAGCGCTGTATACCTCAAAGTCTTTAGGAAGAAATACACATACGGTGGTAAATGCAAGTTGAAACAATCTGTTATCAATAGTTATGCCTTAGTTACACTGTCACTTTTTTCATTATGTTCTAAGGCTAATTCGATTCAAGATCAGATACAAAAAGAGTATGAAAGGAACTTTGCTATTGGGATCGTTCTGTCAGATAGCGATGTCTTTACGGTAGGATTTCATGATTTCGATCCGAACGAATACTTCAACATAGATAACGAAGACATTGGTACTCAAGATTCGGTTGATCTCAGAAAGAAGATCGCAGTATCAACGCTACCATTTAGTTTTGATTTGTTTGAACAAGAGGGAATGCAAACTCACTACCTATTAAATGGCCGAGTTTATGCCTTAAGTACAGAGCAAGATGTGTATGTAGACCAAACAGGACAGATTCCAGATAAAAGTAAAGAGTTAGTCATGGGCGGATATATTGAGTTTGCTGGAGAAAAATACCTCACTGATAAGCTAACGCTTAGTGGCGCAATCGGCTCACACTTAATGTACTATCAAAACGATTATAGTTATCGTAGTAATGCACTGAATGACCTAAAACCATTTCTAGAAGGTGTATACCTAAACACCAGTGCTTGGGCCGTTGTCGGAGAAGTCAACACAAAGCTTAAATACCTAGAGCATGAATCGTGGGGGAAATGGTACCTCTGGTCGGCTCCTCACTATTTTTATGGCACTGGCTGGGGTAAAGCAAATAATGGTGATATTGGCAATCCGGAAGGCTGGTATTGGGTCAATGGAATAAAGGTGTTTTATGATTTTACCCACATCGGAGATACTGTGCAGTCAGTGTATTCGAGCTTCAATCGAGTTGATATTGGTGGTGATACAAGAAAACCCATGAATACTGTGCACTACTACGAAGCCAGTGTTGGATGGTTAATGACACCACCATTTGACTCCGATTGGATAGATAATATCGGGATCGGATTAACGATCAATTATGGCAGTGCGTTAAAAGGAGGAAGCTTAGTCTTGTTCTTTAATCAAGATTAGTCAGCTAACTTTCGCTCTGGGGTATTAATGAAGCCTCACGCAATTGCGTCCAGCTTTTTTCGCTTTGTAAAGCGCTTCGTCCGCTAACTTAATCACGTCCTGAGGTGCTTGCCCATTTCTGCTGTCGGCCGCTCCGAAACTTGCGGTAACAAAGACTGACTTTCTCCTCGAACTGTCGTTACCACGCTTTTTTTGGCCTTGTTTATGGTTATCTGGGCGGGATTCTTCATCACGTAAAATCATCTCATACTCTGCAATGGATTTACGTGCTTCTTCTAAAAATTCTTTACACTCATCTGCGTACTTACCTTTAAAGACGATGGTAAATTCTTCTCCACCAAACCGGTATACTTTTGCGCCACCGGGAGTTTTAGTTAGACGCGAAGCGACCATTTTTAATACGTCATCACCCGTATCGTGACCGTAGGTATCGTTAAACTTTTTAAAGTGGTCAACATCAAGCATTGCGATCGTGAACTTTTTGCCCATGTGTTTTAAGTCAAGGTCGAGTGCGCGTCTACTCGGGATACGCGTTAAGCTATCTGTGAAAGCCAACTGATGGCTCGCAGAGGCAGCATAAATAATGATAAGCAATCCCGTTAGGGTAAACATGGTGCTAGATATGTATTGCACATCAAAGAAAATGAACGTCGCGGACGCCAGCACCATTGCAGAGTAGGTCATAGCATGGATGATTTCATTCTTCTTTAAAACAAGAATTCCGAGGAAGCAGACAATACCCACACAATATAAAACTAGAATAAAAGGCAGTTTAGAAACCGTAGGTACGATAAATAAAATGCCGCTTGTCCATTGTTCAAACCCACCTTCAACGTAATACGCTAACGTAAGGTAAGACCAAAGAACGAACATCGTTAACATCAAGAGGTAAGTAAACATGGCTCTTGAGTCGAAACCGTCTTTACTAAACAAAAATACCGCAAGAAAAGAAACAGGAAGTAGCGTGGCTAAAATGGTCAACTCAAGTAAGGCTGTACCACTTTGAAGTGGGACTTGTAGCCTGTGCTGTATCACGAAATAGGCCAGTAACATCGCTAAGCACACCATTGACTCCCTACCTTGCTTAAATGAATAGCAAAGGAGCAGTGCACAGCCTAACAGTATGTACGGCAAATTTGCGGCAATACCCCAGTTTGACTGAGTCATCTGAATGATGTTGTTCATGCTCGAACTCACTAATCCCAGCAACATAAATGGGAAAAGGAATCGAAAGCCTGATGAAGTCATTGATGATGAGGACATCTATTACAAATTGCCTGAAAATAGTTGATTATATAATTGGTTAGGTTAAGCGTTTCATCAATATAGATATTAATCTGCTATCGATTTTCATGCTTCGAGAACTAGCAAGAATACGTCTATTTGCTCATTTTCCCAAGTATTTTGGGAGACATTACGACAAAAAGAGAGAGATTGATTAAATTAAGAGCAATCAATAAGTTGTTATAAACAAGTCGTTGCTATACTTGTTTTCATAGAACAAGGGAGATTTGCCAATGCAGATAAGTTCAGATGTACATAACTACATGGAAACACTTGTTGGACAAGTGCTCAGTTTGCCTCAGTTTGTAGAGCAGTATAACAACGAGCAGCTCGCAGATATTGCGTGCCTTGCACTTATTCAGCTTAAACCTGTCTATATTCGTCATGATATTGATTTTCTATCTTCGCTTCCGGAACAAAAGCTCACCCAATTTAAGCAAAGTGCAGATATCGCGGTGAAAAACGCGGCAGAAATGGTGAAAGAAGACCGGCGTAAAAACCGAGATCATGATGTACCTGTAATTTTTACCCATACCAGTTATGATGAAGACAAAGAATTGGACTGGTATGAAAAACCAATCCTCAATGTCAATATTAAGTGATACAAGCTTAATCTATCGATGAGCTTACCCAAGGAGGAACCGTGGGATTTTTTTCGCGTTTGTTTGGTGGTAGTGAAAAAACTGCTGAAGTAAAAACTGTGGAACCAGTTGAGTACAAAGGTTTCCTTATTTACCAAGAGAGCCTTTCAGAGGGTGGGCAATACCGCATTGCTGGTCGAATAGAAAAGCAATACGACGATGAGGTAAAAACGCATCGATTTATTCGTTCAGATTTGCTCGGCTCGGAACAAGATGCCAATGAACTTATGTTGAAGAAATCTCAAATGTTTATCGATCAAATGGGCGATAAAATCTTCGACTAACAATTCACCGCAACTTGATTCCAATCATCTTAAAAAGAGCCATTAGTGTATATGCTGATGGCTCTTTCTTTTTTAGAGCTTAAATGTTTGTTAAGTCAGTATTTAATTATGATCTGGTTAGACCTCAGTCTAGTAAGGCATGGCGTTGTTATTTTTCGTGCTCAGAGCGACAATCATTCATTACTTAGCGTTATATGTAATGAAATTTAGTATTTAAATTACAAAACACTTGAAGTAATGAGACGCGTTCGATACAAACAGAATAATAACAGGGCTGTTAGTCAAGGTGTTATTGTGCAAATGGGTGGCCCCAAACACCATCTTTCGTTTGCAATTGTCTTGCGTGGTAAACAGATAGAAATAAAAAAGAGTTAGAGTAGAGCGACGCTCTGTTTTGGGACTAATTTATTGATATGTATACAAGGAGTATGCGTTTTGCAAATCGGTGTACCTAAAGAGATACTTGCGGGTGAATCGCGAGTAGCTGCATCGCCGAAGTCGGTTGAGCAGTTAATAAAGTTGGGATTCGATATCGCGATTGAATCCCAAGCGGGGGTGCTTGCGAGTTTCGATGATGCTGCTTATGAAGCTGCTGGTGCGAAAATCGTTTCTAGTGAAGAAGTTTGGGCATCTGGTCTTATTCTAAAAGTTAATGCGCCAATCGTAGATGAAGAACAAGGCATTGACGAAATCGCACTACTACAAGATGGTGCAACACTTGTTAGCTTTATTTGGCCTGCTCAAAACGCAGAGTTGATGGAACAACTTTCAAGTAAGAACATTAACGTTCTTGCCATGGATTCTGTTCCTCGTATCTCTCGTGCACAAGCCTTAGACGCGCTCTCTTCGATGGCTAACATCGCTGGGTATCGTGCGGTTGTTGAAGCAGCTCATGAGTTTGGTCGTTTCTTTACAGGTCAAATCACGGCTGCCGGTAAAGTACCACCAGCGAAAGTATTGGTCGCTGGTGCGGGTGTGGCTGGTTTGGCTGCAATCGGTGCTGCGGGTAGCCTAGGGGCTATTGTTCGTGCATTTGACGTTCGCCCAGAAGTAAAAGAACAAGTTGAGTCCATGGGAGCAGAGTTCCTGACCGTGGATTTCCAAGAAGACTCTGGTTCTGGTGACGGCTACGCAAAAGAAATGTCCGATGACTTCAACAAAAAAGCGGCAGAGTTATATGCAGAGCAAGCTAAAGATGTTGATATCATTATTACAACGGCACTAATCCCTGGCAAACCTGCTCCGAAGCTGATCACCAAGGAAATGGTCGACAGCATGAAAGCGGGCAGTGTCATTGTTGACTTGGCAGCTGCTAATGGCGGTAACTGTGAATACACAGTGAAAGACCAAGTTATCATGACAGATAATGGCGTAAAAATTGTTGGGTATACTGACATGGTTGGCCGTTTGCCAACGCAATCTTCTCAACTTTACGCGACAAACCTTGTTAACCTTTTAAAACTGCTGTGTAAAGAAAAAGACGGTAACATCAATATTGATTTCGAAGATGTTGTTATCCGTGGTGTCACCGTGGTTAAAGAAGGTGAAATTACATGGCCTGCGCCACCAATCCAGGTTTCAGCGCAGCCGCAAGTGAAACAAGAGCAACCTGCGAAACCAGAGCCTAAAGTAGAAGAACCTACCTCTCCAACGAAGAAGATTATTGGTGTAGCCGCGGCAGTAGGTGCTTTTGCTTGGATTGCATCGGTTGCGCCGGCAGCGTTCCTTTCTCACTTTACTGTATTTGTTTTAGCTTGTGTTGTCGGCTACTACGTGGTTTGGAATGTTACCCATGCACTTCATACTCCGCTTATGTCGGTAACGAATGCTATCTCCGGCATTATTGTGGTTGGTGCATTACTGCAAATTGGGCAAGGCAATGGGGTCGTTTCATTCCTATCCTTTATTGCTGTATTGATCGCCAGCATCAATATCTTCGGTGGTTTCACCGTCACCAAGCGTATGCTTGAAATGTTCCGCAAAGATAAATAGGAGTTACAATGTCTGCAGGATTAGTACAAGCAGCTTACATTGTTGCTGCATTATTTTTCATCATGAGTTTGGCGGGGCTTTCAAAGCAAGAGTCCGCTCGTAATGGTAACTACTATGGTATCGCAGGTATGACGATCGCGCTGATCGCGACGATCTTCAGCCCTGATGCTCAAGGCTTTGGGTGGATCATTATTGCGATGGCGCTAGGTGGGGCGATCGGTATTTTCTATGCGAAGAAAGTAGAAATGACCGAAATGCCAGAACTGGTTGCGATACTGCACAGCTTTGTAGGTTTAGCTGCGGTTTTAGTTGGCTACAACAGTTACCTTGATGCGCCAGAAGCAGCAACTCATGCTGAACATGTTATCCACCTTGTAGAAGTATTCTTGGGTGTCTTCATTGGTGCCGTAACCTTCACGGGTTCAATTGTTGCATTTGGTAAGTTACGTGGTGTGATTTCTTCTTCGCCGCTTAACCTTCCCCACAAGCACAAAATGAACCTTGCAGCGGTTGTGATTTCTACGCTTCTTATGATCTACTTCGTAAAAGCAGATGGCAGCATGTTCGCTCTGATTGTGATGACACTGATTGCGTTCGCGTTCGGTTACCACTTAGTTGCTTCAATTGGTGGTGCTGATATGCCAGTTGTCGTTTCAATGCTGAACTCATATTCAGGTTGGGCAGCAGCAGCAGCAGGTTTCATGCTCGCAAATGACCTATTAATCGTAACAGGTGCGTTGGTTGGTTCTTCAGGTGCGATTCTTTCTTACATCATGTGTAAAGCCATGAACCGTTCGTTTATCAGTGTTATTGCTGGTGGCTTTGGTCAAGAGATTGTAATTTCAGGTGACGAAGAGCAGGGCGAACACCGCGAAACAACGGCAGAAGAAGTTGCTGAAATGCTGAAGAACTCAAAATCAGTAATCATCACCCCAGGATATGGTATGGCTGTAGCGCAAGCGCAGTATCCAGTGCATGAAATTACTGACGTACTTCGTTCAAAAGGTATTGAGGTTCGCTTTGGTATTCACCCAGTCGCAGGTCGTCTTCCGGGACATATGAACGTGTTACTTGCTGAAGCGAAAGTACCGTATGATATCGTTCTTGAAATGGATGAAATCAATGATGACTTCGCTGAAACCGATACCGTACTGGTTATCGGCGCTAACGATACGGTAAACCCAGCAGCTCTGGAAGATCCGAACAGCCCGATTGCTGGTATGCCTGTACTGGAGGTTTGGAACGCGAAAAATGTAGTGGTATTCAAGCGTTCAATGAATACTGGTTACGCAGGTGTACAGAACCCACTGTTCTTCAAAGAAAATACATCAATGCTATTTGGTGATGCGAAGGAAAGTGTCGAGTCTATTTTTAAAGCACTCTAACCATTCTTGATTTAAAACTATACAGGGTCAGCAATCGCTGGCCCTTTTTTGTTCCGTTTCAATGTTATAGTAATGCAAATCCTTCTGTTAGCAGATGTCAATTGCTTGTAGATTGATGTATAGTTTTGGCTAATGTAACAAGTGACGGTAACAGTTTGATTAAAAAGTTTTTGCTCGGTTTTGCAACTGTATTGCCGCTTTTTTCGGCACCTGCATTTTCCGATTCACTACCAGAAAGAATAGATACGTTTACAGAGCTATTTAATTATGAAGTAGCTCTTAAATCGTATGATATTCGTATTCTGCAATCAAATTATCCTACCAAGTTACTTGCGCCAGATTCGCTTCTGCCGCAAACGTCTGACTATCCGTTAAAAGATATACAACAGCTTTACAGCTTAGCGAATACTTGTCGTGGTAAATTGCCACTAAGTCCTTTAATTACTGAGCCGTTAGTATTTACAAGAGCCATCTGTAAAGGGACGCAACTGACACCACGTTGGTTTTCGCGTAGTGGCCTCATTCACCCTGGTGGTGGGACTTATGCTGCACGCTATGTGGATAAGTATCCAGAACTCAAACCCAAGCTTGCTCAATACATGCATATTAAAGAGCGTGACAATGAGGAAGGGGATGAGTTGCTAGAAAGCTTGAAAAACATGGACGACGACGCCATTAATGCTTTGATTGCAGGCGCGAGCATGTTTATCGAAGGTAACGAACTTTGGTTACGACGTGGTGACCGTTACTTTGTTTTCGAGAAAGATATCTGGGAAGAAAACGTCGCTAATGCGGGTCTGTCGTACGCTCTAGCGTCTCAAAGCAAAAGTTGCTTTGTTAAACGAGGCAATATTTGTTGGGATGTAGAAGATCACTCACAAGTTTTGCGGATCAGTATGATCATACTGGTAATCGCAAATATTCTTCTAGTGATTGGTTGGGCTGTATACCGCTGGAATAGTAAGCGAGAAGAGCTCCGTAGTAGAATGCTTGTGTTGCAAATTTTAACGCATGAGCTCAGAACACCGATTGCATCTCTATCACTGACGGTTGAGGGCTTTCGCCGAGAATTCGAGCATCTACCTGAAAGCGTATATGACGAGTTCCGCAGATTGTGTGAAGATACACGTCGTTTGCGTCAATTGGCAGAAGCGAGTAAAGATTATTTGCAATCTGATAACCAAATGCTTGCAACAGATTGGGTTCCGTCTGTCGCAGACTGGTTAGAATTTAAGATCGAAGAAGAATTTGATAGTGCCGTGCTTTTCAACATCAATGAAGATGTGGCTGCTAAAGTTAATGTGTACTGGTTAGGAACTTGTATCGATAACTTGCTTCGTAATGCGCTTAAGTACGGTATTGCACCAGTTGAATTGGATGTTTCAACTAGTGAAGAAAAAATAGTATTCCAAGTCCGAGATGCTGGTGGCCTAACGGCTAAAGATTGGGCAAATTTGAAGAAACCGTTCGTCAGTAAGAGCGGGTTAGGACTTGGGTTAACAATCGTTGAATCTATGGTAGGCCGCATGGGCGGAAAAATGTCCCTGATGGGACCACCTACAACTTTTATATTGGAGATACCTTGTGAAACAGACACTGCTTCTCGTTGAGGACGATAAAAACTTGGCTGATGGCCTGTTAGTAAGCCTGGAACAAGCAGGATATGAGTGTTTACATGTGGAACGTATTGCAGACGTAGAACCACAATGGAAAAAAGCTGACTTGGTTATTCTCGATCGCCAACTCCCAGATGGTGACTCTGTACAATGTCTCCCAGAATGGAAACAGATTAAAGACGTACCAGTTATCTTGCTAACGGCACTTGTTACCGTAAAAGATAAAGTTGCAGGCCTTGATTCCGGCGCGAACGACTACTTAACGAAGCCTTTTGCTGAAGCGGAACTCTTTGCGAGAATCCGTGCACAGCTACGAGCACCGGATTCAGCAGAGCAAAGCAGCGCTGATAAAGTGATCACAAAAGACTTAGAAATTGATCGTTCAACTCGTGAAGTTACCTATAAAGATGAGCTAATTACGTTAACTCGTACAGAGTTTGATCTACTGCTATTTTTAGCGTCGAACTTAGGTCGCGTGTTTACTCGTGATGAGCTACTTGACCACGTTTGGGGTTACAATCACTTCCCAACGACACGTACTGTGGATACGCACGTATTGCAGCTTCGTCAAAAACTGCCAGGACTGGAAATTGAAACACTTCGCGGTGTTGGCTACAAGATGAAAGCATAAGTCATAATGAAAACACTACTCCCCGTAGTTCTCTCATTAGCGTTAGTGAAACCAGTCCATGCAATGGACTGGTTTCAAACTAACACGCCTTTAACGCAGGCACATCAACACTTACTTGAAGATGATCTTGCCGGTATGTTCAACTCTCTTGTTGAACTGTGGCAAACGGAACCAAGTAAAGATTTGACTCCTCATCTCAATGACCTTCTTGGTCAGTCACTATCTAAAAACTGTGGCAAGTCTCTCACTGGTGTAACGCTGCCTGAATGGATAAGTGGCGTGAACGTTATTCGTCAGACCATCCAAAGCCCTGGGCGAGATACATTTAGGTTAGTGATCAAGCTAAGAGCTACAACTGACATCGAAAATATTTCATTTAATCGATGGGTGGATGATTCTATATCCGCAGACAGTTCATTCAGTTATGAAGAACAGCCGAGCGGTACGGAATTAGCCAATGAGCGTAGTTATTCGAAACGCTATAACCTCACGGGTAAGCTTGAAGCAGGCTTGTATCACTTAACTATTGTTTCTAAAGATAAACAAGAGTATCGAACTTGGGTAATATTAGGAGATTCCAATTCTTCGCAATATGTTCGTTGGACATCTAAAGAGAATTGGAAAGTAGAAAAGAGCGCACTTCGTAATCCCCATTGTCCATTACCGCAACTTGAAGTTGGTTTATATGACTACATTGATGGTCAATACGAGCAAATGTGGAAAAAGACTTACGAGTCTAACTATCCCAATTCACTAGAGCTTGCGGGTGTCCCAAATGATAGATACGTGCTAGCAGTGAGTATCAACAGTCGTCGTTGGCAGGGCGATATAATTGTTGAGCAAGCTCAAACTATTAGCCGAACCTATGATCTTTCCCAAGAAGAATAGTTAAAGAAATACCATTTGTGCCGATAAAGGTTCAGGAAGAACCAAAATCACAAGTGTAGTATGAAAACCAAATATAAAATTCTAGCCACCTCTGTTGCCACCACACTTTTCGCAAACGTTGCTTCGGCTGCCACTTATGCGATAGAAGCTCGTAGCGATGCGATGGGTGGCGTTGGTACGGTATCAGCAACTTATCTGACTGCTCCTTTTTTCAACCCCGCACTTACTGCAATTTATCGCCGAAACGATGATGCAGGAATGATCGTGCCAAGTTTTGGTGGCAACTACGATGATCAATATGATCTTGTCGATGAAATCGAACGCATCAGCAAATTGACCGATGTCGATGAAATCAAAAAATCGATGAATGCCATAGATGGAAAAAAAACTGACTTTGATCTTGGTGGCGTTGTCGCTATAGGTATTCCTAATAAATTTTTATCTGCAACTGCATACGGTAAGTTATACACTGAATCATTCGTACAACCAAAAGTAGATACGTCAGGTACTAATCCGTTAGACGATAGCTACGTACAAGGTGTTTCTATTGGTGTTGCTGAAGCAGGTGTATCACTTGCTAAATACACCAACTTTATGAATCAACACCTTTCATTTGGTGTTACGCCTAAACTTCAGCGTATTTATACGTACTCTTACGCCACGAGTTTTCAGAATTTCGATACCAAAGACTTACGTGAACATGAGACAGCGGAAACGATGTTTAACTTGGATGCGGGCGCGCTTTGGTTCTTTGGCCCATATCGTGTCGGTATTTCAGCAAAAAACTTGATCGGAAGAGACGTTAAAACAAAATCGTTCATGTATGGCAGTGATACGATAAAATCATACGAGTACAGCATGCGTCCCGTATATACGGTCGGGGCAGGGGTTGTTGCCGATTACTTTACTATGAGTGTCGACTACGATCTTAATGAAGAAAAACGTTTTTCATCCTTCGATGATAATACGCAAATGATTCGAGCTGGTATTGAATTTGATATCTTGCGTCAACTGGCATTGCGAGCGGGTTATATGAAAAACTTAGCTCGAAGTAGCGACGAAGGTACCATTACTGCAGGTATTGGACTGTCTCCACTTAAGTTGATCGAATTAGATATTGCTGCTCAGTACACGAACGAGAACGCAATGGGGGCATCCATTAATTTCCTTGCGACCTATTAATTGAATCGTTATAGTCTGCTCCTCAAAATGAGGAGCTTTTTTATGTTTGACGATTTACCCCCTCTATCTCACCAAGAGCAACAACAAGCTGTAGAGAAAATTCAAGAATTGATGGCGAAGGGCACAAGTACAGCAGAAGCCATCAAAATTGTTGCCGAACAGATTCGATCTGAGTACACAGAAAAACAACAGCAACAAAACTAATTAATTCATATCAGGGCTTTGGCCCTTTTTTTTTTAGTCTCATTATCCTCAAATATTTTCACACCTTAACGTAGTTACGTAGTTACGTCGTAACGCTATCTCTATACCTTTCAATTTATTCAACTTCCTCTATTCTGTACTAAGCAATTGGTAAAATTTTACTTATTTAAGTTAACCCTGATGCGTTCTGGCTTGAACGAATATGGGGTGAAATGCTATTTTTTAAATTAAAATTAATAAATTCAGTAACTTGTGTTGGTTTTTTGTCTTATGGTTATGTTTCGAATATCTTTTTGTGTAATTAAATTACAAGATGATGATTGGGTATACTTTCAAGTAGAGGATTATGCTGTAAAGATAAAAAAGACACGTTGTAACAGAGAAATAAAATCTGAATATAGTTATATAGTTGACGTTATATAGACAGTAAGTGCTCGCAGACGTATGTCGGTCTTAGGTTGAACATAGGAGTGTTGGACTCTGTTTTAACTCTAAATCTTGTCTTTAATTCAGTGTTGTCTATGAAAATAATTCTTAATCTTGATCGATGGATTACACGAAGAAATTACTTATTGCCAAGTGGTTTTACTAAACTAGGCGACGTTGTAATTAGGAATATAAAACAAGCTGCAATAGAAATTGGCAGGGTTTAGAAGCGTCGTGACGGCGTAACGTGGGTTTGTTTGCGTTAGTTACATAGTTATGTACATCTTAAGGAGGGAGAACAAAATGGGCCACATATCAATAACTAGTTCCTAAGTCACTAGTTGACTTCACGAGCCTTCAATGGCTATTAGATAGTTGACCGCTCGGCTGTTTCCACATTCTTATATCAAACTCCCATATTTTCATGAAATATGAGTTTAGACATTGCATTCGCTCTTAGTGAACTAGACTTACTATAAGCACATGAAAACTAACTAGGAGGGAAAGAATGAGTTACAAGCACGTTTTAGTCGCTGTTGATTTATCTCAATCTAGCCAAGTCGTTATCGAAAAAGCAATAACTCAAGCAAAGAACTCGAACGCCAAACTTTCATTCGTTTATGTGGATGTTGATCGTGTGATCATGGAGCCGAAAGAAGAACAAAAGTTGCAAAAGGAGCTACAAGAACTCGCTGATAAATGCCTATATCCAGTACACGAGACGATGGCAGTTATCGGCGACCTGCATATCAAATTGTCGGGAATCGTAAAAAAAGAGGGAATAGACCTCGTAGTCTGCGGTCATCATCATAATTTATTGAGCCGTTTCTTTTCATCGGTACCAAAGGTAGCGAATGAGGTTGAAGCGGATTTATTGATTGTTTACTTGGATGAGTAACAGTAACGCAGGTTTGTGCCACATCTTCTGTAATCCCGTTTTTCGTACATTAAAAAGCCGAACGTTTGTGTTCGGCTTTACGTATGATTGACGACAAAATAATTAACCAGGAATGGCAGAAGCCTCTTGGGATAAAATAGATGCAGACTCTGCGTTTGACTGCAAATCAAAATGCACGTTAACTTGCACACCTTCTCGCTCAAAAGTGACATCATCAAAATCGGTCATAGCGATTTTGAATCCATTTCTAGCAAAAAAGCCAGTCACCATAGTTCGCTGCTTAATTTCTAGTGCAGACGCGAGTAGCTTATCCATGGCATTCTCCTTGGTTATTGTGGGGATATGGGTAGAAGATACACGCAGAACGGTATGAAATCAATTTAATATAAAGATGCTTTCGATTAAATTTTTAATGTAAGTCAATCTATCGTTTAACCCACGTGATTTATTCCACGCAAAGCCTTGATAATGAAACGGTATAGCATCTCATGTTGTGATAACAAGCATAAAGTTGGGGATTTTCATAAATGCCTAACGAGGCTCTTTGAAACAATACGTTACAAAGCTTCTCGCTAGACCTCATGAGTTATCAAAGGAAAATTATAAATCTGAAAAGCCATCCTAAAGTGATTCATTTTTCAATATTTTTGATAACTCAGACCTAATAAAAGTAGATATTTCAGCTAGCTTTCTTGGTAAAGGGTTTTGATAAGGGTAGGCGATATACATGGAGCGTTCTATATCAAAATTTTGTGAAATTTGGATATTGTTGTCTATATGGTTACCTTTTACAAGATAATTTGGGATGACGCCAACCCCAACCCCCTCAGAGACAAAGTTTATTAAAATAGAGGTGTTATCAACTTCGATAACGTCAGTATACTGCTTTTTAATTGATTCCTTATTAGAGTGATTCTTGTAGATTAATAGCGTGTTGTTATTGGTATTGTTAACTGTAGATATTAAAACATCGTTATAATCACCGATTTTATGTGCAATCAGAGTGTCATCAATAATGTTATTAAGCCTAATCGCTAAATCTACACTGCTTTCTAATAAATTCTCAACATTGTTACTTGATGATATTTCAAAGTTCACTGCTGGATATCGTTCTTGTAAGCCTTTAAGAACAGAGCCAAAAATAGAAAAGGCTATAGAGTTGGGCATTGTAATTTTAAACTTTCCATTAATGCATTCACTCAACGAGCTAGCTCTGTAATTTAACTCCTGCAAGCTCTCTAACGTTTTGATGGCAAGCTCTCTAATGCTTTCACCATGATCAGTTAAAACGAGTTTTCTTGTTGTCCTGTGGACGAGTGTTACACCAAGTTGTTTTTCTAATGCCGCTAACTGCCTGCTGACTTGAGCTTTCGACTTTCCAAGTTCTTTTGATGCCTCTGTAAGAGAGAGGTGTTTACAAATGGCTGCAAAGCAGACCAGCTCATTGTTCATCAATTCCATGATTGTTACCTTTTTGCAACTCTGAGTCACGTTGTCTTTTAACGGGAGGGAAAGTATAACTTGCATCAACGGAGGGGGACAATGATATTTAAAAGCCGTCATGAAATAATGGCAGACTACTATCTTAATAAAACCATATTGGATATTAAGTTAAACAAATATCCTGAAGAAATTAACTCAATCGACTTAAATAATGAAAAGGAAAAATTAAAAATAAAAGTTATCTCTCGTGAAATTACTAAGTTGGATTCAGGTAATTTAATTGTCGATTGTGCATCAGTGATAATGACTCATTCAATATCGACAAAAGTAATAATAAAGATCGAACTTGAAAATAATTCTTTAAATTATAAAGTTAAAAATGTGAGAATATTTAAATATGAAGACTGCAATACAAAATTCGAAAAGATCTGTTTATCAGAAAGGTACATTGTATAGATTAATAAATAATATTAGTGCTTTGTATACAAAATCAGTAGTGAAATTATTTGGTGAAGAGTTGAGAATCCATCATTGCAAACATAGAATTAATGTAAGAACCACTAGCGAGTTGAGTGAACATATGAAGAAAGATCTAGGTATAGATTGAAAAGTAGAGAGTTTACATCTAATGGATGCCTTGTTCCTATAAAGCTAATGTAATACTTACACTTTTGGGATGAACAATATGTGGCCATAAGTGAGAACATTGAATTTTCTCGTCCTTTCGATAACTTAAAACATAAGTTATCGAAAGGATATAATGAGATTTGAAGACAAAGGCTTTAAGCAATCGTTAGGTTGCTTATCTGATATAACTTAAACACTAGCTCATGCCCAGCAGAGTTAGTATCAGAACTTCAAGAACGCCAGCAAAAGATCTTGTTAACTCAGAAAGTTGGAGAGAAATAATGGAATATCCGATCCAGTTGTTCGGTTACTTGAATGAGCAAGATGCAGAGCCAACGTGCATGGTGTCGAACGTAACCTAAGACACAGTGCAGGAACTTAATCAGCTACACGGTTTTAGGGTTGATGACTGGTTCTTATCAAGTGGCCGCTGCGGTGAAATCGAAGTTCATGGCCCATACAGCAAAAGCCAAATTCGGTGTAACTAAGCTGACATCGCCACTGCTAATCTTCTAACTCTAAAGTGCGTATTATGGTTATGAATTATGTTGAGGGTTTGCTGAAAGCCTAGAGTGCGCAAAGGGTGGGCGGTGCGACTTGACCAAATCCGGCTTGCCGTGATGGCTAGGAGAGAGAATCGCTTTGAA
>NZ_NIGY01000149.1:0-325 GCF_003123985.1 Vibrio sp. T9 | reverse complement strand
TAACTTTTTAACCCTAGCATTGTTTATCTTAGACAAAGGATATGAGTCTTTCTTAAACCTGAACTCTTTTGAATCCAAGCTAAAATCAGTACTCTTGTACATAAATTCCCTCTATTCGTATAACGCCCAATTAAGGTGTGAGGCACGCAATACCTATGCCGCCGCATACCGCCCTAATCACTAAAATTCACGCATAGCAAAAATGCCACGCGTGCCGAATCACACTTAAATTGTTTGTTATAAAGCGGACTCTACGTTAAACGCCTTTTCTAACCACAACGAGCTAATATACTGTCCATGTTTCTTGGCATACTCATTGAAAACA
>NZ_NIGY01000148.1:0-327 GCF_003123985.1 Vibrio sp. T9 | reverse complement strand
ACGCGCTTGCCGCGCAGGTCGAGGTCTTGCATGCGGATGACGGACACGTTGGACTCCAGGTTCGGTTCGGAGAAACGCCCATTGTCGATGCCCCGCCCTGTAGCAGGCAAATCGCGGCCTGGAATCGCCGATGAATCGGCTCCCGCACAGAGCCGGCGGCTCTCACGGAGCCATCGGTTCTCACGCAGCGCCAATGTAGGAGCCGATTCATCGGCGATCCGCGCGGCAGCGCGGCCAGTCCGCGCCTGTCTGGGGTGCAAGCTCCCGGCAATGCTGCGCTAGCGCCCCTTCCGCGCACGGTAGATAACGACCCTCCATGGCCCGCAT
>NZ_NIGY01000147.1:0-327 GCF_003123985.1 Vibrio sp. T9 | reverse complement strand
ACCTCGTTGCAATGCTTCCTTAATATGTGGAAGATTAGAAACTAAGTGAGCACGCTGGGGATCGTCGATTTGATTACTTTTTTCTGTCTGGACGCTATTGGTTTGTGCTGAGTTCATTTTTGTGATCCTCAATTCCATTTCCTATATTCTAACCTCGATCGAGATCGAAAAACAAGAAACGAAAGAAGGTGCTGTCTTTGCAACACAGTTTTCTACATTTCCTCGTCGTCGTACTAATCACACTCAACATCTCCCGGCATCGACGTCAGTAAATCATGCGGGTAATCAGTTGATGTGATTTTGCTGGTGGATTTAGGCGTGATTCGG
>NZ_NIGY01000146.1:0-327 GCF_003123985.1 Vibrio sp. T9 | reverse complement strand
AGTGTCCGACTACGCCACCCTCATGGTCGAACTCATGGGTGACAATCTCGACCCGAAGGCAGGCGAGGTCTACGCCGCACTCGACATGCCTTTCGCGACCCTGATGGCGCAGGTGGCCGAAGGCTTGAAGAAATGAGCGCGGCCTACGACATCGTCATCGTCGGTGGAGGCTCAGCTGGCGCAGTGCTCGCCAATCGGCTGAGTGCCGATCCGAAGCGCCACGTTCTGCTGTTGGAGGCCGGCAAGGCCTACCGGCCCAACGAGTTTCCGGCCGTTCTTTACAACGCCGACCACGCAGCCGGCGATGCAGCACACGATTGGGGCTAT
>NZ_NIGY01000145.1:0-328 GCF_003123985.1 Vibrio sp. T9 | reverse complement strand
GATGAAGAGATCAGCGTGTTGCCCGAAGCCGACTGATCCTCGGCGATACGCACAAAAAACCCGGCGCCGCGAGGCGCCGGGTTTTTTCGTTCGCGCGGCTGGAATTACATGCCCGCGGTGGACGCCTTGGCCGGAGCCGCTTCATCCGTGGCCTTCTTGTGGGCCTTCTTATGGGTCGACTTCATGGCGCCGCCGCTTTCGGTCTTCGAGTCGGACTTCATCGAATCGCCCGACTTCATTGCATCGCTGCTCGTCTGCGTGGGCGTGGCGGTCGAGGCGGCAGGGGTCGGATCCTTCTTCATCGAATCCTGCGCGAAAGCCGCGCCGC
>NZ_NIGY01000144.1:0-329 GCF_003123985.1 Vibrio sp. T9 | reverse complement strand
ACTGGCTCAGGCGGATATAGACGTAGCCCGGATCGAGCTGTCGCACTTTCACGCTGGTGACGGCGATGCGCTCGCGCACCAGCGGCAGGTCGATCGGCTTGTCCGACTTTTCGTGCAGGATGGTGAGGGTGATCTTGCTGCCGGGGTCGCCGCGGAGCGTCTTGAACGCCTCTTCGATGTTCTGGCTGTCGACGACCATGCCGTCGACTTTGACGATGGTGTCGCCCGGCTTGATGCCCGCGCGCGATGCGGGCGTGTCGTCGATGGGCGAGACGATCTTCAGCGTACCGTCAACCTGCAGTACCTCGATGCCGAGGCCGCCGTACTGG
>NZ_NIGY01000143.1:0-329 GCF_003123985.1 Vibrio sp. T9 | reverse complement strand
ACTCGCGTCGGCGAGACCGGCTTCCGTCTCTATGTCGGCAAGACCGGTGAAACCTCTTGCGCGCCTGGCACCACGGTGTGGGCCGCATTCGACCCGGACAGCACCCTCACCGATCCCAACACGGGCATGGTCAGGCTCGCTGGTGCCAGCACCGCGGCAGGTGTGCAGTTCCGTCTGTTGAACGAGAACCAGGAGGTCATCGACATCTGGGGTGACCAGAAGGTCGTGAAGAAAGTGGTCGGGACCGACAACCAGACGATCCTCGCGCACGTGGTCGCGTTCGAGCAGACCGCAGCCACGGTTGCCGCGGGTACGGCCACTGGTTCGGT
>NZ_NIGY01000142.1:0-331 GCF_003123985.1 Vibrio sp. T9 | reverse complement strand
CTCCTTGCCGTCGAAATCGGCGGAGTCTTTCGCCGACTGCAGTTCCGCCAGTTGCTGGCGATACGTGGCCTTGAGCGCCTCCACCTGGAGCCGTGCGGTACCCAGACGGGCCTCCGCCTGTTCGACGGCAATCCGGTAGGGCTGCGGGTCGACGCGGAACAGCAACTGTCCTTTATGGACACGCTGGTTGTCGCGGACGGCGATGTCCACCACCTGGCCGGAGACCCGGGCGTTGATCGAATCCTTCGCCGAACGCACGAAGGCGTCGTCGGTCTCGACGTTGCCTTGTCCGCTCAGGAACCGGGCGCCACCGACCCCGATCATCAGGAGC
>NZ_NIGY01000141.1:0-331 GCF_003123985.1 Vibrio sp. T9 | reverse complement strand
TCGCCAAAGCCTTTGCGATAGACGCTTCGGCTGCCTTGAAGTGACCGGCGTCTATCTCTTTCGACGGAGCATCGCCGACGAAGTCGGCTCCTGCAGAGTCCCGTCCGGCAACCGTTGCTGACGCGGCTGCCGAGAAGGCAGCCACGAGGGCGGCGCAGAACATCGCGTTTCGTTTGGCCGCTTTCACCGTTCGGTATCCCCGATGCAACCGTGGTGGGTGGACGTGCGTCAGGGCTGTGTAACATGCTTGCAAAGCGCGGTCAATAATTTATGCTTCATGCTACTTCGTTAGGAATAGATATTCCTGACGACCGTCGTGACACCACCCGGG
>NZ_NIGY01000140.1:0-331 GCF_003123985.1 Vibrio sp. T9 | reverse complement strand
AGCTTCTCGCTGATGGTCTTCCGGCGCAAAAAGGTCATGCGGGTCTCCTCTAAGTTCAGGCGACTACCGTGACGTCCCGGATGTGACGGCAATGCAGCGATCCCGTTTTTGAACGATTAACGGGATCGCCTTCGTGCCCAGGGTTTCACCCCAGACTTTCGAGCCACTCGGTGTCGGAGCCTTCCTCGACACCCTCGAACAGGAAAGTCGACAGATAGCGCTCGCCCGTGTCAGGGAGCATGGCGAGAATGACGCTGTCCTTGGCGGCGCTCTCGGCAAAGGCCAGAGCAGCGGCGACCGTGGCGCCTGCCGAGACACCGACGAACAGTCC
>NZ_NIGY01000013.1:0-100108 GCF_003123985.1 Vibrio sp. T9 | reverse complement strand
CCCGAAGGTTCAGATAACTCGTTTCCGCTCGACTTGCATGTGTTAGGCCTGCCGCCAGCGTTCAATCTGAGCCATGATCAAACTCTTCAATTTAAGATTTTGTTCGGCTCAATGAATACTGAACATTACATAAAGTAATGTTTGAATTGACTGTGCTGAATCCGAAGATTCAATGGTCACTTCGTTTCATTGAAACCTAATTTGATACCGAGGTATCGAATTGGATTATCATCAACGAGTGCCCACACAGATTGATAGGTCTATATTGTTAAAGAGCTTGCTTTGCGAGAAGTTTTCTCTCAAAGCGGAGGTGCATTCTAGCGATTTGGTTGTTAGTGTCAAACACTTTTTTCAACTAATTTTTCGTAGAAGCTTTTTACCTCTCCGACCCTGCTGAAGCCTTGTGGCGTCTGCCGTGTCGATGGATGCGCATTATAGGGAGAAGATTTTCTTTGGCAAGACTAAAAATACATTTTTTCTAAAAAAGCATGCCAAGTGGATACTTTCCATCCAACCTCAAAATTACCCCGAAATAACACTCAAGATTTCTACAGCTTACCCACAAAAATCTGTGGATAACTACTCATCACTATCGAAGAAGTAAGAAATGCGTGAACGCGGATTAAGATACTCTTTGATTTTCTCCGGCAATTTAGACGGATGAATCGCGTTAACTATCTTTATATCCTTTGATGCAAGATCAATGATTGGCGCCTGCGTCCTTGGCACTGATGGGTCGTAAACCAATACATTTGGGAATAATAGATGCGATGCATTCACTGAGATAACCAAGCCCACCATATTATTGGAAAGCTGAACCACAGTTCCTGGAGGAAACACGCCCATAAACTTAATCAGGATATTCAGGTTTTCTTCTTTATATAGGTGTTTACAGTTCTTATATAAATGAGAGAGTGCGGTATAAGGAATTTTTTGCTCTGAGACTATAGGTGTATGACACAAGTTATCAAATGCGTTAGCTACAGCAATAATTTGAGCAAACTCGTTGATCTCATCTCCTTTCAGACCTTTGGGATAGCCAGACCCATCTCTTAGTTCATGGTGCTGTGCAATCACAACTCTTGCAACTTCGGGAAAACCTTCTATTTGGCTCGCAAGGTCTACTCCATATTTGGTGTGCAACTTTAAGTAGTTAGTTTCTGGTTCCGTCAGCGGTGCTTGCTTTCTTAATATTGCGGTAGGAATTTTTATTTTCCCGATATCGTGGAATAGCGCTGAGAATGAAAGCTCTTTCAACTGCGCAGCTGAGTACCCCTTAGCACGGCCAATCATCATGGCGATAACAGCAACGTTCAACGAATGGAAATAAATATCTTCAAACTCATTTTTACCGTTCATCAGGTGTAGAGTGACATTATCATCACACATTAACTTCTCGACGATATCTTCAATAAGAAGCTTCGCTTCATCAACGGCAGCTGTTGGACGATTACGAATTTTCGTCATGACCGAGCGCATACGCGCAAGAGAGCGCTCAAACTCTTTTTCGCACTGGATAACGCGTCGACGATACGCACTTAACTTTTCTATGCGGTTTTGTTTTTCTTGCCAAAGTTTTTGAGTTTCATGATCTAGCGACGCTTCATTCGTTACTCTATCAGCTTGTATCTGGTCGACTGGAAGTGGTGCGGCATCACTTTGCTCTGGATTAAAGTAAACGAACTTTACACCGAGGTGACGGATCATCTCGACTTGTTCTTGATCTTTAATCTTAAAACTATTGAGTAGAAAAGGGTGATCGTTCCACTTTAGCGGAAGACGGATATGTAATCCGGGTTGAATACGATCGACCGTAAGTTTAATGGCTGCCACTTATTCACTACTGATTTACGTTGCCTAAGAGAGTTAGAATACTAGTAAATTTTGTGAATAAATTCATCAGTAAGTATCAAAACATCAGATGGTCATTTCTAATGACCCATTTAAAGAGCAAAAGCAAGCTACTTTAAGGTTCGATCTGCTTTGCGTATTTTAAGCTGAGCCTCGAACGTTGGCTTATCTATTATTTCTTGACCTTTGACTAATCCCATTAATGTTTGTACCGCTACACGGGCCATATCACTGATAGGAAAGTGCACTGCCGACACTGTAGGATAAAGGCTTTCACAAAGGTCGACACTGTCAAAGCTAGTTAAAGAGATTTGCTCCGGTACTGAAATATTGTGCTCGTGTAAGTACTGCATTGCACCGACCGTCATTTCCTCACTGCAAGAAAAGACTGCAGTAACTTCAGGGTGTCGTTGTAAAATTGCAGCCATTGCATCATAACCACTTTGCCGACCATAATTCCCTTCTTCACACCAGCTTTCGTCAATATCGATACCTGCGTCCTTCATCGCATCAACGAACCCAAGCTTTCTCAATAAACTATTATGACGTTGGGATGGACCGGTAATACAGGCGATTTTTCTATGACCACCAGCTAAAAGATGCTCGACGGCAATACGGCTTGCATGATGATGATTAAAAGTAACGCAACGCTCTTCTATTCCTTCAACATAGCGATCTAGAAGAACGAAAGGCGTAGGCTGTTTTGCTAATTCACGTAAATCATCATCTGACAAATAACGACTATGGAGGACATAGCCATCACAACGCAGATCATTAAAACGCTGAATGGCTTCCTTTTCACCTTCTGCAGAATGATGTCCTTGAGCGGTAATCAGAAACTTTTTATGAATATCCAGCTCAGTCTGAACCTGCTCCATCATCTCGCCAAAGAAGCCCCCCGTATAGTAAGTCACCAATAAGCCAACCATATTACTGGATGAGGTTGCGAGTGAACGAGCAATCGCACTCGGGCGATAATTCAGTTGCGCCATAGCTTGCTCTACTTTTTTTCGAGTTTCTTCGCGAAACTTCCCCTCCCCATTAATGATTCGAGAAACGGTAGAGCGATTTACACCGGCGAGTTCGGCGACATCTTTAATCCTTGCCATAATGCTATTGGGTCCAACTGCAATTGTTATTAAATATCCGTTTGTGTAGAACGGCTGCCAGCAATTCGTAAGGTGCTTATAGGGGGCGAAGCTGGCAGCCTTTAATCATACACCGACCATTTGATTGGTAGAAACAAGCTCAGAGTAATCCGTGACAGCTATACCATGTTGAGCTAACTGTTCTTTTAAAATGGGAGAGGTTAGAACTTGTAACTCTAGCTCTCGCTGAAGCGCATAACCACTCTTTAAAATCAGCGCTTGATCGGCCTCTGCCGGGTGGCACATCACCTCAACCAAATCATAGTTTGTCTTTAGACTCAATAAATGCGCCATCAAACCATCTAAACTTACTTTTTGATCGTAAAACTCGTCAGTAAAGACATACCTTGTTGTCATCGATTCTTGACACAAGCCAGTGCCCCGCAGTGGCACTCGGTATTCACTCGCTACCTCTTTAATAACGGGCAAAATTTGAGGGTGAGTATGCGCGTGATGATGGCTATCTAAGTGGCTTAGCTCTAACCCAAGCGATAAAAAATGTTCCACCTGAGCTTTTGCTTCGTCATAAATGACCTGAGTTTCGAAGTCCTGCTTACCCCACAGTTCGTCGTATTTGATAAAATGCGCTCGACCGTTGGTCAAATTAGGGTGCCCAGTTAGAGGCACTCCCGCTGTAAACCTAAGATGAACGCCAATTCTCAAGTCTGGATTATGGCGAGCCAACTCTAAAGCATGTTTCTCAGCATCCATACCGACCATCATGGTGGTTGAATGAACAACACCTTGCTGATGAGCTTTTACGATGCCGTTATTTACACCTCTCGTTAAACCAAAATCATCAGCATTAAAAATGACTTTCATTGGCGCCCTTCCTTAGTACTACAACGTCGTTAGTTTAAATTGAGGTAAATACGGAGCGTTCACCGCTAGGATATCATCCAGAATTGACTTGGCACGACCAATGTCTGGCACCAATGGGTTGTTGGTTAATGCCATGAGCGCTTTGTCATAATTACCTTCAACAGCAGCGTCTATTGTCAACTGTTCATATGCTTTGACTTGATAGAGTAATCCTTTGATATTGTTTGACAGCTCACCAACCGCAAGAGGTTTCGCGCCCCAACTACCAATAACCGCGCTACACTCAATCACAGCATCGTCGGGGAGGCCGTTAATCGCTCCGTTATTTAAGACGTTAACAACATGAATACTATTACGATTGTTATAAATTGAATCAACCAAGTTTAGTGATGCATCTGAATAATAAGCCCCACCCCGCTCTTCTAACTCTTTCGGCTTATGATCGAGATTAGGATCTTGATAGAGCTTGAATAGCGCATTTTCTGTTTCCATTACCTGCTCAGCACGAGTGCCCTTTTCACCCGCGCTTTGTTTCTCTTCAGCGAGCATAGCATCGGTTTGATAGAAATAACGATGGTAAGGACATGGTATCGCCCCCAGCGCTTTTAAAAATGCTGGATCCCACGGTTCTTCCCAGATGTTCTTCATGCTGAAGTTAGCACCATCACCGACTTTCTCTAATACCGTTTGAGTAATATCTTCTCCATTGAGCCATGCTTTGTGCACCCAAACGAGATGGTTTAATCCGGCAAACTCCAGTTGTAGCTCTTTTGGCTCGCACTCCATCATTTCTGCGATCATCATTTCCATCGAAACCGGCACATTACATAAACCAATACTCTTTACTTTGGTGTACTTACTGACGGCTTCAGAGACCAAACCCGCAGGGTTGGTGAAATTGAGCATCCATGCATTGGGTGCCAACTCTTCAATATCTTTACATATATCAAGAATAACCGGGATGGTTCGCAGTGCTTTAGCAAACCCACCAGGGCCTGTTGTTTCTTGGCCGATGACGTCGTATTTAATTGGAATTCGCTCGTCATTAGCACGAGCAGCAAGGCCACCCACACGGAACTGCGTCATCACAAAGTCCGCATCTTTTATCGCAGCACGACGATCAAAGTCTGCTTTTATCTCAATCTTTGCACCTGCTTTATCAACCATTCGCTGCGCTAGACCTTTGATAATCTCAAGCTTCTCAGCTCCTGACTCAATGTCCACAAAATGAATCTTCTTAACGGGTAAATATTCTAAGCGCTTAATAACCCCTTCAACCAGTTCAGGGGTATAACTACTACCACCGCCAATAATGGCAAGTTTGATCGCCTCTCTAGACATTTTTCTCCCCTTATTTGTTCGAGATTTTTTTGTTCAGTGCAACGATTTCTACAGCCATTTCTTGAGCCAAAATCGTGGTCATTAAGTGATCTTGAGCATGTACCATCACTAACGTCATCGGGACTTTCCCTTCCCCCTGATCTTCCTCAATCAACTGAGTCTGAATTAAGTGGGCTTTGTTAATGCACTCTCTTGCTTGAGAGAGCTTCTCCTCAGCCGCATCAAAATCTTGTTCTCTAGATAAACGCAACGCCTCATAGCTCAAACTTCTGGCTTCGCCAGCATTACAGATGATCTCCATCACAACCAATTCTTGTTCCATCATTTTCTCTCCGAAAATCGGGCCGCGGTAATTGCGGCCCATTAAGCACCGTTAAGCAGTAACACCTTCGCCTGAAGGTTGCGCCTCATCTTTAGTTTCTTTCGTCGTCGGTAGTTCTTGCTCCAACATTTGCTTCTCAAACATTTTGAAGAATGGGAAGTAGATAATTAGATCAAGAATCAATAAACCAATGACGAGCAATACTGGAGCAAAGGTCCAACCGCTACCCCACGAAGCACCTATCAGTGCTGGTGTTGTCCAAGGCGTTGTAGCGACCCCCATACCCACAAAGCCGACATGCACAGCAAAGTACGCTATAGTAGCGTTGATGACTGGAGCGAAGACGAACGGGATAAACAAGGTCGGGTTCATCACAACTGGGCTACCGAAGATCACAGGTTCATTGATTTGGAAGAAGCCAGGCACCGCACTCATTCGACCAATACTCTTAAGGTGAACAGAACGGCTAAATGACATCAGCATAACAAGAGCAAGTGTTGCACCAGAGCCACCGATAAAGATGTAAAAATCCCAGAAAGGCTGAGTAAATACGTTTGGAATCGGTTCACCTGCAACAAAGGCTTCGATGTTGGCACCAATGTTGGTCAAGAAAATTGGAGAAAGCAGCCCCACAACAATTGCAGCACCATGGATACCCGCAAACCAAAGTAGTTGGCAAAGCAATAGAGCGCCAATAATGGCAGGCAATGAGTTAGACGCACTAATTAAAGGCTTAAAGACTGCCATGACCGCATCTGGAATCAGCATGTCGTACTGGGTTTGCACGAAAAGGCTAAGTGGGTATAAGGTAATGAATATCGCTAAGACTGGTAACAGCACTTCAAATGATCGTGCAATCGCCGGTGGAACTTGCTCTGGCATGCGAATCGTAATGTTGTGCTTTTTCATAAAACGGTAGAGCTCTACCGAGAAGAATGCACACATCACTGCGGTGAAGATCCCGGTTCCTCCCATGTGTGACATAGACAACGCGCCATCTTTAGCAGGGGCCGCGATGAGTAAAAAAGACATCAGCGACAATACAGCACTCGTGATCCCATCCATCTTGTAAGCCTTAGCTAAGCTATAAGCAACGCCGAGCGAAACAAAAATGGTCATGATCCCCATCGACATGTTGTAGGGCATCATTATGGTATCAAAATGTGTGGTGGCGAAATCGAGCCAAATTCGACCAAAAGTAAAGGTCGTGTCTTCGGCAAATGGTGGGAATGCAAAAATCAAAATGAAACTACCGACAATAATAAACGGCATTGCAACTATAAAACCGTCTCTCATTGCTCGAACATGGGGCTGATTCCCCACTTTTGCTGCTATAGGGGCTATATGCTTTTCGACTGCGCCTATAATTGCGTCATAAAGCTTCATAGAATCCATCCTTATTTTAGTCAAAAGAATCCCGCATCAAATATTTATATTTGATGTACAGTTATCTTTTTTAATTTAAAACTATGGTTTAGTTAATTAATTCTAATGCTTGCTCTAGTACTTCTTCTCCCTTCATCATTCCATAATGCTGAGGAGAAATCGCATCAATGTTTTTACCATGCTCTTGCGCCGTTTTTCTTAGCTCTTCTAGCTGAAAACGTACTTGAGGCCCGAGAAGACAAACATCGTACTCTTTAATTGCATCTTCAAATGCATTCACTGACATCGCGTCAATTTTGCACTCAATTCCTTTATTTTCAGCAGCTTGCTCCATTTTTTTAACAAGCATACTGGTTGACATCCCTGCGCTACAGCATAAAAGGATCTTTTTCATAGCCTTACTCCCATTGTGTAAATTTCAACCTGCAAAAACTGTAGCAAAAATAACCAAGACAAAAAAGCGCAACCGGTTGCATTATTCGTGAACACAATCCCAATTTAGAAAATACGACCTGTTTTTTAGTAATTATTTAGGTCTAGGATAAAAGTCAGGAAATAAATTAAGACACCACATTAGGTTTCAAATTATCAATATATTACTACTGACAACGTCGTTATTAATTTCTAAAAAGGAATAGAGAATGAAATTTAATAAATTGGCTATTGCAACGCTTGTAAGTGCCGCACTATCACAATACTCATTTGCTCAAACCGACTCTAAAGGCACCATTTATCTAACGTTTGATGATGGACCAATCAATGCATCTATTGACGTTATTCAAGTACTTAACCAAGAAGATATCAAAGCGACGTTTTACTTTAATGCTTGGCACTTAGACGGAATTGGTGATGAGAATGAAGACCGTTCGCTAGAAGCCTTAAAGCTCGCATTAGACACTGGTCATATTGTCGCGAACCATAGTTACGATCATATGGTTCATAACTGCGTTGATGAGTTTGGACCTAATAGCGCAGCAGAATGTAATGCTACCGGCGACCACCAGCTTAACTCGTACCAAGATCCTGTTTACGATGCCTCAATGTTTACAGAAAACTTATCTGTTTTAGAAAAGTATCTGCCTAACATTACAAGCTACCCAAATTATAAGGCGACAGAGTTTGCAAGACTGCCCTACACCAACGGCTGGCGCGTGACTAAAGACTTCAAAGCCGATGGGTTGTGTGCAACGTCTGATGACTTTAAACCTTGGGAACCAGGCTACGTTTGTAATATCAACGACCCATCAAACAGTGTGAAAGCCTCAATTGCGGTACAAAACATTCTGGCTAATAAAGGCTATCAAACACATGGTTGGGATGTGGATTGGGCACCTGAAAACTGGGGGATAGCAATGCCAGCCAACAGTCTAACAGAGGCAGAACCTTTCCTAGGTTACGTAGATGCAGCATTGAACAACTGTGCTCCTACCACCATCAACCCTATCAATTCAAAAGCACAAGAGTTTCCATGTGGTACACCACTCCACGCAGACAAGGTCATTATTCTAACGCATGAGTTTTTGTTTGAAGACGGTAAGCGAGGAATGGGCGCAACCAAGAATTTACCTAAATTAGCGGAATTTATCCGACTAGCAAAACAAGCTGGCTATGTATTCGATACGATGGATAACTACACACCAAACTGGCAAGTTGGTCATAGCTACAACGCTGGCGACTACGTCCTACATTTAGGCACCGTTTACCAAGCAGTGACCAGCCATAACGCACAGCAGGACTGGGCACCTTCCCCAACCTCTAGCCTTTGGACCAATGCTGATCCGGCAACAAATTGGGAAGTGAATGTTTCATATAAAGAGGGAGATGTTGTGACGTACTCTGGCAAACGTTATATCGTCAACGTCCCACACGTCTCTCAAGCCGATTGGACACCTGACTCACAGAACACCTTGTTCACAGCTCTATAAGCTGTTCCCTACTATTATCATGTAGTAGCTTGCGCGAGGTAATACCTCGCGCTTTTTTATTTTTAGAAAAGTAAAAATGGAAAGCAGTAAAGAGTGGACTGACTGGGCCTGGCATTCCTGACGCCACGCTGGATTTGAATTCACAAACCCTAGATACAACAAAGCCCCGACTTACGTCGAGGCTTTATCATATGAATTATGGTACCGGTGGGCGGACTTGAACCGCCACGCCCGAAGGCAACGGATTTTGAATCCGTCGTGTATACCAATTTCACCACACCGGCATCTTTGGGCTATTGCCCTTTGATGGTTGGCATTATACGGAAGCTTTTGACCTGCGCAAGCAGAAATACCTTAAATAACTATCGTTTGCTGATAATTTCGCCACAAAGTGTGACAAAGCCGTACTGATAAGAAACGTACACTCCATTTCCTACTACTGTTCCAGGTGGAAATGAGTATACGTAACTCTTTTTAAATTCTATTCACTGTAATATCAGAAACATAACCATTCCCGATGCTCGACAAAGCCGTATGGAGCATCTCGGCAGCATCTTCCGCTTGCATGAAGTGACTCGTGTCCATCATGTTGCCGCTTGTTTTCCAGAATTCCGTATCCATTCCACCAGGATAAACCGCGATAATTTTCATTGGCTTTCCTTTTAACTCCAAACGAACCGACTCGATTAATCCTTTGACAGCCCACTTCACAGCACAATACGTAGACTCTTGCGCTTTAGGCTGTTGCGCAGCAGTAGACATAACCATGACCACTTTTATCGGTTGATCTTTGTAACGCTTTACTAACTCTCTTAATACATGAATGGCAGAATTCAGGTTATTATCAATCAGTTTTTGAATCTCTTCCGGCTCCTGCTCTTCCAGTTCGCCAAAATAACCACTTCCTGCACTATGAATGACCATTTCAGGCGGCTGTTTCATCCCATCAAATAGGTGTTTCACATCTTGATGTAATGAGAGGTTGCAAGCTTGATAGCCGACGTTATGAGAGAGTTGTTTTGCTAGTGCGGATAGTTTTTCTGTGTTTCTTCCTATGATATACGTCTCTTTGTCTTCCGCATCATAACGCTTTGCCAGCTCTGCCCCTAAACCGCTACTTGCACCTGTAATTACAATCATGGCTACCTCTTTTCAATCACATACTTCTAATGCATCTATCAATTAAGGTAACAGAATCTTGGTAATTCACACCTCAAGAACACCACTCTTTGAAGCAAGCGGCTTTCTTACTCTCATGATGCATGAAATTCCACGTAGAATGAGGAAGATTTAACCTATGCTTAAGCAAGAATAACTTTCTGAATTTTCTATCGACTTTCGAGTAAGAACCTCATAGGAGCATACGAATGACTGGGTCAAAATGGCAATGGTTACTGAAGCAAATGACGCGTAAACTGTGGGTTCGCACGTCACTTTATGCCTTACTTGCTGTCGCCACTGCCCTAATATCCATTGTTTTAAACCAGTTCATTACTCTGCCTCCTGCAATCAACGTCAGTAAGGATTTGCTTAACAACATATTAAATATCCTCGCGACTTCCATGCTTGCGGTGACCACATTCTCGCTCAATATAATGGTCGCAGCGTACAGTGCCGCTAGTGCAGGGGTAACGCCGCGAGCGACAAAACTGTTGATGGAAGACAGCACAACACAAAATGCTTTGGCGACCTTTCTTGGCTCTTTTCTATTTAGTTTGGTAGGCATTATCGCGCTAGGCATTGGCGCCTATCATCAACAAGCACAAATTTACCTATTCATCGTAACCATCGCCGTGATCGTGATGATCATACTCACCTTGCTACGTTGGATTCAGCACCTTTCCGTACTAGGAAGAGTCAGTGAAACTACCTCCTACGTGGAACAAGCTTTGTTAGATGCGATAAGAAAACGGGGCAAAGAGCGTTGGCTAGGCGCTCACCCATGGAGCCATCCAGAACATAAACCCAGAGGAAGCAAGCCTATTTTCAGCCAAGAAATTGGCTACTTACAGCATGTTGATATGCATCATCTCGATAGTATTGCTGAAGCAAACCAATGCACTATCTATCTTGAACGACAACCAGGAAGCTTTGTGTATGTGAGTCAACCATTGGCTTGGGTTTGTGGAGCGTTGCCAGACGAAAGCGAAGTAACGGCGGCCTTCACGATTCGAACGGAGCGTTCCTATGATCAAGATCCTCGTTTTGGATTAGTCGTTATGGCGGAGATCGCCTCACGAGCTCTCTCCCCCGCCGTGAATGATAACGGTACCGCGATTGATGTTCTTGGGCGTTCTGTACGAGCGCTTTCATTATGGGGAGAGTTACTCAGCGAGCCGCCTACCAAAACTCGATACCCTAGGCTATTTGTGCCCGCAATAAGCTGCCAAGATTTATTTGATGATGTCTTTTTGCCAATCGCGCACGATGGTGCGGCGCAACTCCAAATACAGATTCGCCTACAAAAAGCCTTGCTGGCTCTTTCTAGTATGCACCCCAAGTTGTTTTTATCACCTGCAACCAAGCTATCAGAAAAAGCTTTAGAGCTCTCCTTGAGCCAGCATTATACCGAAGATGAGAAACACCAACTCTCTCATCTGTCTAATCTAGTTACAGACCAAAAAGCTAATGGTTAGGCAAGTAAAATTCAGTTGAAATAGGTTACCGAAAGGCCTTGTACATCATGATATGTGTTTATAACACACAGCAGAAAAGTCACTTCGTTTATGCATAATTAAAGACTCTGTGCGTTAGGTCTCTTTTCTCTTGGTGAGGGAATCTATATTCTGACGCACAATTTTTAAGGTAAGTGATGGAATAATGACGACGTCTACAACTCTTCCACCTGCAGGTCTCTTTCGTCGACTTGCAGCGTTGATTTACGACACATTGATTATTATCGCAATTGAAATGATGGCCGCAGGTATTGTTATGGCCGTTGTATTTGCACTAAATGCAGCAGGGCTGTTGAGCTATGGCGAGTACGCAGATGCCGCTGATATGCTCGGAAAGCACCCTGTATTAAGCCCTTTGTTTACACTGTATCTTGCGGTTGTATGGATTTACTTCTTTGTCTTCTTCTGGACGCGAGCAGGGCAAACACTTGGGATGCGCGCTTGGAAACTTCGAGTTCGTAATGCCAAAGACGGTGCGCCGATTACAGTCACTCAAGCCCTGATTCGCATTGCAACATCTGGCTTTGGTTTGGCAAACCTGACTGTACCGATTGATCCCAAGAAACGTGGGTTCCACGACATTTGGGCAAAAACAGAGGTTGTTGTGTTGCCTAAGGCAAACTAACTTATCCGGGAATACAAAAAAGGAAGGCATAATGCCTTCCTTTTACATTTAGTCCGATGAAACATGGTTTATTCGGTGATACTTCAGCTACAGCTTTCTTCTCAGCAGCGCAATCGCAATCGCTAAGAACACTAGGCTCGGGGCCAATGCACCAAACACAGGGGATATGCCATACACCAAGCTTAATGGGCCAAAGAACTCACTGGATATATAAAAAGTAAACCCGGCAACCACGCCCGACAATACCCTTGCCCCCATGGTCACACTTCTGAGTGGACCGAAAACAAACGATAGCGCCATCAACATCATCACGGCAATTGAAATCGGCTGTGTCAACTTACGCCAAAACGCCAATTCATAGCGAGACGCATCTTGCTCAGATGCTTTCAGATAGGTCACGTAATCATACAAACCGCTCAGTGACAGTTCTTCAGGCTTTACCGTCACCACAGCTAGCTTATCTGGAGCCAATGACGTATGCCATTCCATCTGTTCAATGTCTTGCTTCGAAATCACGTTTTCATTTTTCATATCCGTGATTTGTACGTCGCGCATCAACCAGTTGTTATCTTGTTGATAGTCGACTTCTTCGGCGAAAATAACTTTTTGTAGATTCTTATCATCATCAAAACGCCACATATTTAAAGCATAAAGCTTGTCGTCTTCGACTTTACCTATAAAGATAAAGTCGTTTGCGTCACGAGCCCAAACTCCAGAACGAACTGAGACAATACTACCTCCCGATATCGCAAACGCACGTAAGTCACGCGCCATCTTTTGTGCTTCTGGAGCGCCCCATTGCCCTAACGTCATAACGATAAGCATAAGTGGCACTGCCGTTTTGAGCACGGATAACCCGATATCCAACTTTGAGAAACCAGCAGCTTGCATCACCACCAGCTCAGAGCTTGACGCCAACATACCCAAACCAATAAGGGCACCGAGTAATGCCGCCATTGGGAAGAACATTTCGATATCACGCGGCACACTGAGCAACACAAAGTACAATGCATGAGTGAGGTCATACACGCCTCGCCCTACTTTACGTAACTGTTCTACGTATTTGATGATGCCCGATAAGCCAACAAACGTCGCTAAAACCAAGGCAGTGGTAGAGATGATGGTTCTACCGATGTAAAGGTCTAAGATTTTGAACACAGCTTACGCGAGCCTCTTCTTACGGAATTTGTCTTTTATTCGTCGAGCAGCAACGCTGTCCATCATATTGGCCATGATTGCGACAATCAGTAACATCGCATTAATTGGCCACATGCCGATTGCCGCCGGAATGTCACCATCTTCTAATGCAGATTTTGTTGCACTAATCGCCAGGAAATACGCTAGATAAATAAGAATCGCGGGCCCCATTTTGGCAAATCGTCCCTGACGCGGATTCACCGCCGACAATGGAATAACCAACATCGTTAAGAGTGGAATACACACAAATAACGAAATGCGCCATTGCAGCTCTGCTTGCGCTTCTGGGTCTGGGTGTCCAATCAAATCGACCGTTGGGTACGCTTCCCAATCTCGCCCTTTCTTTTTGACCTCACGCTGGCCGATAACGCCTTCGTATTCATCGAATTTTGTGATCATATATTCAACGCGAGTAGGCACACCTTCATAACGCGTGCCTTCTTTCATGGTGATGACCTGACGGCCGTCCGACAGCTCTTTTACTTCACCAGAAGACGAGAACATCACACTCGGCAATACTGAATCTCTCGGGCGCATCTGCGCGACAAAAACGTTGCTCAATGTATTGTCTTTAATATCATCAATGAACACAACCGATGAACCATCTGGCGTGCCTTGGAATTGCCCTTTCTTTAGCAAGTCAACGCTGTTTTCTGCCGCCACTTGTTCATAAAGTTGCTCCACACGGTCTTGAGACCACGGCGATAACCACAATGCATTAAAAGCCGCCACAGCAGAAGTAATCAGCGCTAAGTACAAGGCCGCTTGTACCAAGAATTTGTTACCAATACCTGTCGCGTTCATCACGACAATTTCGCTCTCTGCATACAGGCGACCAAACGTGATCAATATGCCGATATACAGACTCAAAGGCAGCATTAACAACCCCATTGCTGGCATATTCAAACCAACAATCGAGAAAATCAATCCAGCAGGAATATCCCCATCAGAAGCATCAGCAAGAACACTTATGAATTTCTGGCTTACAAACACCAAAAAAAGTACGAAAAAAATCGCAAATTGGCTCTTGAGTGTTTCGCGGATCAAATATCTAACAATAATCACGCTGAAATTACCTATACAAAACTTGTTTTTTTGGTCGAATCACTATAGTTTCCCGTTGAACCATTTATTTTTTTAAAAATTATAAACTAGATGTTAGTCGCTTAATCAGCTCTGCATGTAAGCCTGGAGCTAAAATTCAACAAGTAAGCGATCATTATCTAACATTTAGAGCAATTTGTCTTCAGGATGTAGGAGTACGCATGGAGTTCAGTGTAAAAAGTGGCAGTCCAGAGAAACAACGTAGCGCATGTATCGTTGTTGGTGTGTTTGAACCACGTCGCCTTTCTCCAGTAGCCGAACAACTTGATAAAATCAGTGACGGTTACATCAGTTCACTACTTCGCCGTGGTGATCTAGAGGGTAAACCTGGTCAGATGCTGCTACTGCATCAAGTACCAGGTGTTTTGTCAGAGCGCGTTTTACTTGTCGGTTGCGGCAAAGAACGTGAACTTGGCGAGCGCCAGTACAAGGAAATCATTCAAAAGACGATCAGCACACTTAACGAGACAGGCTCAATGGAAGCGGTATGTTTCCTAACTGAACTGCATGTTAAGGGTCGCGATACATACTGGAAAGTACGCCAGGCTGTAGAAGCGACTAAAGATGGTCTATACACATTTAATCAATTCAAGAGCGTTAAACCTGAGACTCGCCGCCCACTGCGCAAGCTTGTTTTCAACGTACCAACGCGTCGTGAATTAAACTTGGGTGAAAAAGCAATCACTCATGGTCTCGCTATCGCATCTGGTGTCAAAGCCTCAAAAGACCTTGGCAACATGCCGCCAAACGTAGCTAATCCAGCTTACCTTGCTTCTCAAGCTCGTCGTCTAGCGGACGATTACGAAACCGTAACCACCAAAATCATTGGTGAGCAAGAGATGGAAAAACTGGGTATGACCTCTTACCTAGCAGTAGGCCGTGGTTCTAAAAACGAATCTATGATGTCTATCATCGAGTACAAAGGTAACCCTGACTCAGATGCAAAACCTATTGTGCTAGTAGGTAAAGGTCTAACCTTCGATTCAGGCGGTATCTCTCTAAAACCGGGCGAAGGTATGGATGAGATGAAGTACGACATGTGTGGTGCGGCATCGGTATTCGGTACAATGAAAGCGCTAGCGAAGCTGAACCTACCAATCAACGTTATTGGTGTTCTAGCAGGCTGTGAAAACATGCCTGGCAGCAACGCGTACCGTCCAGGTGACATCCTAACGACAATGTCTGGTCAAACTGTAGAAGTTCTGAACACGGATGCGGAAGGTCGTCTTGTTCTTTGTGACGCACTGACTTATGTAGAGCGTTTCGAACCAGACTGTGTTGTTGACGTTGCAACGCTAACCGGCGCTTGTGTTATCGCACTAGGTCACCACATCAGTGGCGTTATCTCTAACCATAACCCTCTTTCTCATGAGCTAGTGAATGCTTCTGAGCAAGCAAGTGACCGTGCATGGCGTCTACCAATGGCAGATGAGTACCACGAGCAGTTGAAGAGCCCGTTTGCGGATATGGCAAACATTGGTGGCCGTCCTGCTGGTACTATCACTGCGGGTTGCTTCTTGTCTAAGTTTGCTAAAAAGTACAACTGGGCTCACGTCGATATCGCAGGTACCGCGTGGAAATCAGGCGCAGCGAAAGGCTCAACGGGCCGTCCTGTCTCAATGCTTGTCCAATTCCTTTTGAACCGCAGCGGCCAAGAGACAGAAGAGTAATTTCTGAACAACATCTAAAAGGGCCGCAAGGCCCTTTTTTATTATCCTAATTTTCTAAAATGAAAGTGGGACTTAAGATGGTCTTAGGAAGAGACCCAAGGCAAGTGAGAGAATGATGCAAACTGCAACCTTCTACATCATTAACGAAGAGAGCCCGCAAGCAACGGTGGCTGGCTTTGAAGAGTACATTGTGTTTTTGGCGCAGCACTTTGCCCGCCAAGGCGCTAAAGTGTATTTAAACTGCCAAGACAAACCACACGCCGAGCAGCTCGCTGAAGCCTTTTGGCAAGTTGATGCAGACAAGTTCATGGCACATAACCTCGTAGGCGAAGGACCGAAATACGCCACCAATATTGAGATCGGCCATAACGGTGTAAAGCCGTCTTGGAATCGTCAATTGGTAATTAATTTGGCGGAAAATGAGACAACCTTTGCGAACAAGTTTGCTCAAGTGGTAGACTTCGTGCCCTGCGAAGAAAAAGCTAAACAACTCGCAAGAGAAAGATATAAAATTTACCGTCAAGCAGGTTACCAGCTGCAAACGATCGAAATTCAATATCCTTAACGGTCAATCCTTATAGTTAAGGCGATCTTGTTAAGATCCCTCACTTATAAAGATTGACTAAGATTCAACCATCAACGTATCCATTAAAAGAGCGCTATGGAAAAGACATACAACCCAACTTCAATCGAACAAGCTCTGTATCAGACTTGGGAAGAGAAAGGCTACTTTAAGCCACACGGTGACACTACTAAAGAATCATACAGCATCATGATCCCGCCACCGAACGTCACTGGTAGCCTACACATGGGCCACGCGTTCCAAGATACGATCATGGATACGCTTATCCGTTGTGAACGTATGAAGGGTAAAAACACCCTTTGGCAAGTAGGTACTGACCACGCTGGTATCGCAACTCAGATGGTTGTTGAGCGTAAGATCGCTGCAGAAGAAGGCAAAACAAAACACGATTACGGTCGTGAAGCTTTCATCGACAAAATCTGGGAATGGAAAGGCGAATCTGGTGGCACTATCACTAAACAGCTTCGTCGTCTTGGTGCATCAGTAGACTGGGACCGTGAGCGCTTTACGATGGACGATGGTCTATCTAACGCCGTTCAAGAAGTGTTCGTACGTCTATACGAAGACGATCTAATCTACCGCGGTAAGCGTCTAGTTAACTGGGATCCAAAGCTACACACAGCGATTTCAGATCTAGAAGTAGAGAACAAAGATACTAAAGGCAACATGTGGCACTTCCGCTACCCATTAGCAGATGGCGCTAAAACAGCGGATGGCAAAGACTACATCGTTGTTGCAACGACTCGTCCAGAGACCATGCTAGGCGATACGGGTGTTGCAGTTAACCCAGAAGATCCACGTTACAAAGATCTTATCGGTAAAGAAATCATCCTTCCTATCGTTGATCGTCGCATCCCAATCGTGGGCGATGAGCACGCAGATATGGAAAAAGGTACTGGCTGTGTGAAAATCACACCTGCGCACGACTTCAACGACTACGAAGTTGGTAAGCGCCACCAGCTACCAATGATCAACATTCTGACTTTCGACGCGAACATCCGCGACGCAGCAGAAGTATTCAACACTAACGGCGAAGCAAGCGACGCTTACAGCACTGAGCTACCAGCTAAATACCACGGTATGGAGCGTTTTGCCGCTCGTAAAGCTATCGTTGCTGAATTCGACGAGCTAGGTCTACTTGAAGAAGTGAAAGATCACGATCTACAAGTTCCTTACGGCGACCGTGGTGGCGTGGTTATCGAACCAATGCTAACTGACCAATGGTACGTACGTACTGCGCCTCTAGCGAAAACAGCAGTTGAAGCAGTAGAAAACGGCGACATCCAATTCGTTCCTAAGCAATACGAAAACATGTACTTCTCTTGGATGCGTGACGTTCAAGACTGGTGTATCTCTCGTCAGCTATGGTGGGGTCACCGCATCCCAGCGTGGTACGACAACCAAGGTAATGTTTACGTAGGTCGCACTGAAGAAGAAGTTCGCAAGAACAACAACCTAGAGTCAGTAATTGAGCTGCACCAAGACGAAGACGTACTGGATACATGGTTCTCTTCTGCGCTATGGACGTTCGGTACTCAAGGTTGGCCAGAGCAAACTGACGATCTGAAAGTATTCCACCCTTCAGACGTTCTAGTAACTGGTTTCGACATCATCTTCTTCTGGGTTGCGCGCATGATCATGATGACCATGCACTTCGTGAAAGACGAAAATGGCAAACCACAAGTACCATTTAAGACAGTTTACGTTACCGGCCTAATCCGTGACGAAAACGGCGACAAGATGTCTAAGTCGAAAGGTAACGTACTTGACCCAATCGACATGATCGATGGTATCGACCTAGAGTCTCTAGTAGAGAAGCGTTGTGGCAACATGATGCAGCCTCAGCTAGCGAAGAAGATCGAGAAGAACACGCGTAAGACGTTTGAAAACGGTATCGAAGCATACGGTACAGACGCACTGCGTTTCACTCTTGCAGCAATGGCATCAACAGGTCGCGATATCAACTGGGATATGAAGCGTCTTGAAGGTTACCGTAACTTCTGTAACAAACTATGGAACGCAAGCCGTTACGTAATGATGAACACAGAAGAGCAAGATTGTGGTTTTGGTGAAGGTGAGATCGAGTACTCACTAGCAGACAAGTGGATCGAGTCTCAGTTTGAACTCGCAGCGAAAGCGTTCAACAACCATATCGACAACTTCCGTCTAGATATGGCTGCAAACACACTTTACGAATTCATCTGGAACCAATTCTGTGACTGGTACCTAGAGCTAACTAAACCCGTTCTATGGAAAGGTACTGAAGCGCAACAGCGTGGTACTCGCCGTACACTAATCACGGTACTTGAGAAGACGCTACGTCTGGCTCACCCAGTGATTCCTTACATCACAGAAACTATCTGGCAAAGCATCAAGCCACTAGTTGACGGTGTTGAGGGCGAGACAATCATGCTACAAACGCTGCCTCAATTCGACGAAGCGAACTTCCACCAAGAAGCGCTAGACGACATCGAATGGGTGAAAGCGTTCATCACTAGCATCCGCAACCTACGTGCAGAGTACGACATCAACCCTGGCAAGCCTCTAGACGTTATGCTGAAAGCAGCGAATGAGAAAGACGCCTCTCGTCTAGAAGCAAGCAAACAAGTATTGATGTCTCTAGCGAAGCTAGAAGCAGTACGCGTGCTTGAAGCCGGCGAAGAGACCCCTGCGTGTGCAACGGCACTGGTTGGCAAGTCTGAGCTGATGATCCCAATGGCGGGTTTGATCGACAAAGATGCAGAGCTTGCTCGTCTAGATGGCGAAATCAAGAAGACGCACGGCGAAATCAAGCGTATCGAAGGCAAACTGGGCAACGAAGGCTTTGTAGCGAAAGCACCTGAAGCGGTTGTTGCTAAAGAGCGTGAGAAGCTTGAAGGCTACAAAGAGACACTAGCTAAGCTAGAAGAGCAGAAGACAACGATCGCTGCACTTTAAGCCTCAGTGAAAGAGAAGAACTAACACTTCTCACTTTGAATCCAAAGGTTGGCCATCATGGTCAACCTTTTTTGTATATCTTTCACCAAAAACCATCATCAATAGCTTTCCCCTATCGCAACAATACTCATCATTCATTAGCATTAATGAGAATTATTATCGATAATAAACTCATCGAAACAAACACGATTGAGTAATTATCATGAAAAAGACACTAACTTTCGCAGCACTGCATTTTACTATCGCATTTAGTGTCGCTTACGTACTCACAGGCGACATTTTAATTGGTAGTTTAATTGCCATGATTGAGCCTTCAGTGAACACCGTAGCCTTCTACTTTCATGAAAAGGCATGGGCAAAAGTCCCAGCACTTAAAGCTCGTCAGTGGATGACCAAATTAAAAACCGCAAGCTTTGCGACCGTGCACTTCAGCGTCGCTTTTACCGTGGTTTACTTACTAACAGGTGATGCATTTGTCGGCGGCGTAATGGCGATGCTAGAGCCGAGTTTGAATACGGTGGCTTACTACTTCCACGAGAAAGTATGGATGCGTAAATCATCAGCAAAAACTCCAGCACCGCAGTTTTGTTTACATCACCACGCTTAAACATGGAGGCTCACTACGTCTCCTAACGAGCCAAATGACATTTATCATTGACAAAGTTGCGCACCGCAATTAATTTAATTGCGGTGCGCAAGTTTATTTTTAGAGGTAAGTGGTAATGAACGCTCGTCAACTCCGACACTACTCCCGTCAGGCCGTCCGATTGCTTGGTATGCTCGATAAACAATGCGGCGATGTCGCTCTTACCCCGGTACAAGCGCACGCATTAGGTGAAATCCAATTGCAGCCATTGACCATCAACCAATTGGCGCAGCAGCTTAGTGTCGACAAGTCCAATGCAAGCCGCACCATTACTGGTTTGATTAAATTAGGTTTGGTTGAGAGCATCGAAAACCCGAAAGATAAACGAAGCCAACTCGTAGTGCTCACAATTCAAGGACAGCAGGCGTTATCGCAACTAGACCAACAGCAAAACAGCTTTTTTGAGCAGTTGCTTACACAACTTGATGACTGTGAGCAAGAACAACTCAAACTTGGTCTAGAGACTTACCTAAAAGGGCTGATAAAAGTATGTCAGGCAGAGGAATACGTTCTTCGACCTCTTACAAAAGCAGACAACCCGCAAGTGGCAGACGTAATTCGTAAAGTCTCTGCTGAATACGGCTTAACCGCAGACAAAGGTTATGGTGTGGCCGATCCAACGCTTGATGATATGTATTCGGTTTACAATCAATGCGGCGCCGCCTATTGGGTCATTGAACATCGCGGAGAGATCGTTGGTGGCGGTGGCTTTGCCCCTTTAGCTGGTGAGCCAAATGTGTGTGAGCTGCAAAAGATGTACTTCTTACCTCAAACACGAGGACACGGTTTAGCCAAACGCATCGTCGCATTGAGCTTACAACTGGCGAAACAGTTTGGGTATCAGCAGTGCTATTTAGAAACGACCGAATGTCTAAGAGAGGCGGTAGGCTTGTATGAAAAGCTAGGCTTTGAGCATCTCGATGCCCCGCTTGGACAAACAGGGCATGATGCATGTGAAGTCGTAATGCTTAAGGTACTGTAATAAAAAATATTATCAGACGTTAAAGCACAACATGGGTAACGCAAAGCTCCTGGCTCAATGCAACAGTGAAGTTTTGGCGTTGCCCATCCAATTCAACAGACAACTGATAGAGATCATTTGGATCAGGGTCATTAAGATCAGCATACTTTGGCGCTTCAATCTGAAAGAGTGCGCTGGCGTGATCTGCACGAACGTCAATTGGGATATGGTAAGTCATGCCATTAAACTTTACCGCTGCTGACACTAGCCCTGGTGCAAATGTCTGGTAATACAAATCGACCTTAAATTCACACCCGCCACCATGGTGCCAAATCTGCTCGGTTGCCACGCGATCTAAACGCACGTTGCGAATAAACTGCAAGTACGGTTCTTGCCACACGCCCAGTCGCTCATCACTTTTCTTATATTGATGTTCAGAAAGCGGGCACAGTTCTGGCTTATCCTCATCGAATAAAAGATCTTCTTCTTCCTCTAGGAACAATATCTCAAAGCGATTACGCCCCATTTGCATGTATGGGCGAATGTCTTTCTTATACACACTTTGCGAGCCATCACAATCAAACACAGCCACGCCGTTCAAACGTACCTCCGCATGGTAATCAACACCACCCATTACCATTTCCACTGCAGGAAATGCCATCATCGCCTCATCCACTTCAATGTCATGCATCAGGTGCCATTCTTGTTGACGGATCGCTTCCTCCGTCAATTCATCAGGCAGGACTAGACTTAAAGGGGCGGGAAAAGTGATGTCATCCTGTGGAATCGAGAGGTCCGTCAGTGGAGAGACTTGCCATAAACCGGCGAGTGAGAGTTGCATATACACCTTGCGCTAGATCAATTTTCACGCATTATAGGGAGAAATCCCCTATAAACTCAATGTGAATTATTTATCACCTCCACATTCATCTGTTGTTGGATGCTATTTTCAAGGTATAAAAAAACCAGCGTTAAACGCTGGTTTCTCTAAAAGAGGTGAGCTTTGATTACTCGTCGTCTTCATCTTCTTCAGGGTAAAGCGCATCTTCGCCTTCGTAGTACGTACCCCAACCGTCATAGATGATGTCGTATTTTTCTGCCAAGTGAATCAGTTTTTCAACTTGCGCATCAATGGCTTCTGCGTCTAATGCTGATTCCATGGTTGCGTCACAGCAAAGCAACTTGTTGCCATCTTCATCTTCAGTTTCTTCCGCTTCAAGCACTTCAAAACCCATCTTGAATGCTTCAACTACCGCTTTTTCTAGCGTGTCAAAATCTTCTGCAAACAGGTGGTGCTCGATTTCGTATAGCGAATCTGGATCGCTGCCATCTTCTAGCAATGCTGCAATGATATCGCGAGTCTCTTCCTTTTGAATCTCAATTAATTCTTCTACTGATAGATATTCATCTTCGTGAGACATGTTTTGGCTCCAGATTAGTTACTTGATAGAAACACTATACCCGATACTGAGTATGCTGATCCGGTGAAATATGGCATGGATTGCGATGAAAAGCCACAAACAAACATCATACCACCGCGATTCTTATCGGTTATTTGAATATAAATATTAAACCGACCACGCAAAGAAACAAAAAATTAACAAAAAATGGCATTTTTTAATATTCAGAACATCCTAACTGACACTTAATGCGGTTATTTTCTCTTTCTGTGCGTGTTTATGGCGCTTTCTTGAATACACTCACGTGTAAAACGAAGAAGCATAACGAATAAATTCACTTTAATAATGCATAATTTAGAATAAAAATGCACGTTTTATGCACTATGCATGTATTCTTTCTCAACAGGAAAATTAGAATAAAAACGCACGCTCTCCACATTTCACAAAATAGAATTTAAACCCAAACTAAGACTTCATAAGAAAAATATCCAAAACTAAAATCTAAAAAACAATAAAAACTCAGAATATAGACAAAGTGTAGTGATTTGCATCTTTCTAGGAAGCTTGTCATAACTAACGGCTGGAAAATTTGTAAGGATACAAAATGAGCAAGCTGTACGTTGGATCAGAAGTTGGTCAACTTCGACGAGTTCTATTAAATCGCCCAGAGCGCGCCCTAACCCACTTAACTCCATCAAACTGTCATGAATTACTGTTTGATGATGTTCTTGCTGTAGAAGCAGCAGGTGAAGAGCACGATGCGTTCGCACGCACGCTACGCGATCAAGATGTAGAAGTGCTTCTCCTCCACGATTTACTGGTCGAAACCCTCGCCGTTCCAGAAGCAAAACAGTGGCTGCTAGATACTCAGATTTCTGACTTTCGTTACGGGCCAACTTTTGCGCGAGACCTACGCCAATATTTTTCAGAAATGGATGATGAACACCTTGCCAGCATCTTTTTAGGTGGCTTAGCTTACTCAGAGCTACCGATCACCTCATCTTCTATGCTGCCAAAAATGAAGCGTCCGCTGGATTTTGTTATTGAGCCGCTACCTAACCACCTATTTACGCGTGATACCTCATGCTGGGTTTATGGTGGTGTATCGCTCAACCCAATGATGATGCCAGCACGCCAACGTGAAACAAACCACTTACGTGCGATTTATCGTTGGCACCCAATTTTTGCTGGCCAAGACTTTATCAAATACTTCGGTGATGATGATCTGCATTATGATAATGCGAATGTCGAAGGCGGTGATGTGTTGGTTATTGGTAAAGGTGCAGTTCTGATCGGTATGTCTGAGCGTACGACCGCGCAAGGCGTAGAGAACCTTGCAGCGAGCCTGTTTAAGGCAGGACAAGCGACCGAAGTGATTGCGATTGATCTGCCTAAACACCGTTCATGCATGCATTTAGACACCGTTATGACCCATATGGATGTAGATACTTTCTCTGTTTACCCAGAGATCATGCGCAAAGATCTCGACACATGGCGCTTAACACCAAAAGGCAATGGTGAAATGCATGTTGAAGCATCTCATAACTACCTACATGCGATTGAATCTGCTCTTGGCTTAGATCAGCTGAAAATCATCACCACGGGTGGTGACAGTTATGAAGCTGAGCGCGAACAATGGAATGACGCCAATAACGTTCTTACCGTAAAACCGGGCGTTGTGATTGGTTACGAACGCAATGTATACACCAACGAAAAATACGACAAAGCTGGTATCAAAGTACTGACAGTCCCAGGTAACGAGCTTGGCCGTGGCCGTGGTGGCGCCCGCTGCATGAGTTGTCCGATAGAACGAGACGATATATAACCAATTCGTCCTTTTACATTAAATGAATAAAAACTAAGGTTGATGTGAATGCATCAACCTTTTTTAGTTTTACATAAAAATAATTATTCACAAATAAAGCATTTATATGTTTTAATACATTCTATTAATTCAATCACACGTACTAAGGGACGAGCTATGGCTTTCAATTTACGTAACCGCAACTTTTTGAAGCTATTGGATTTCTCAACCAAAGAAATCCAGTTCTTGCTCGAACTGTCTGCAGAGCTAAAAAAAGCAAAATATGCAGGAACAGAGCAGAAGACACTTCAAGGTAAAAACATTGCACTCATCTTTGAGAAATCTTCGACTCGTACCCGATGTGCGTTTGAAGTCGCAGCTTTTGATCAAGGCGCTCAAGTCTCTTACATCGGCCCTTCTGGTTCTCAGATTGGCCATAAAGAATCAATGAAAGACACCGCACGCGTCTTAGGTCGCATGTATGACGGCATCGAATATCGCGGCTTTGGCCAATCCATTGTTGAAGAGCTTGGCACTTATGCTGGTGTTCCAGTGTGGAATGGTTTGACTGATGAGTTCCACCCAACCCAAATCCTTGCCGATTTCCTTACCATGCAAGAGCACGGACGCGGTAAGCAGCTGCATGAAATGACCTTCGCTTACCTAGGCGATGCACGCAACAATATGGGCAACTCGCTCATGGTGGGTGCCGCTAAAATGGGCATGGATATTCGCCTTGTCGCGCCAAAAGCGTTCTGGCCTGAAGAAGATTTGGTGGCAACTTGCCAAACTATCGCGCAGCAAACTGGTGCAAAAATCACATTAACTGAAAGCGTGGAGGAAGGCGTGAAGGGTTGTGACTTCCTTTACACCGATGTTTGGGTATCTATGGGTGAATCCGCTGAGGCATGGGATGAACGTGTGGCTTTAATGACACCATATCAAATCAATATGGACGTGATTAAGCAAACGGGTAATCCACATGTGAAATTCATGCACTGTCTTCCGGCTTTCCACAATGATGAGACCACCGTCGGCAAAGAAGTCGCTGAAAAATACGGCATGAAAGGCCTTGAAGTAACAGAAGAGGTATTTGAGTCAGAATACTCCATCGTATTCGACGAAGCTGAAAACCGTATGCACACTATCAAAGCCGTGATGGTAGCAACATTAGGAAGCTAAACTAGCAAGCCAAAACAGCCGCTAAAAACCATGATGTAATCGCTTGCGCTCACGAAAGTTAAGCGTATAATGCTCGGCAATTTGTCTGAGGATTAAGAAATGACCAAGCTAATTGCCGACATGAAAACGCGATTTGCTCTAGCTAAGCGACTACGCTTACGTGGTGTTATTTTCGTTAATTCTATTGAATTTTAAAACCTCCCCATTTGGGGAGGTTTTTTTATGTCCAAAATTCCTTTAGGCAATTTGGATGTAGTCATCAATGTTATAGGGAAGAAGATCATGGCGAACTCGCTTTACCAGAAGCACATCATCTCTATTCCAGAGCTTTCACGCGAAGAACTGGAACTTATCGTAGAAACAGCAGGTAGCCTTAAAAAAGCACCTCGACCAGAACTGATTAAAAACAAAGTCGTTGCCAGTTGTTTCTTTGAACCATCAACACGTACACGTTTATCGTTTGAAACAGCGATTCAACGCATTGGTGGTGACGTGATTGGCTTTGATAATGATGGTAATACCTCTCTGGCGAAAAAAGGCGAAACACTCGCAGATTCAGTACAAGTCATCTCTTCTTACGTCGATGCCTTTGTGATGCGTCATCCACAAGAAGGCGCCGCTCGCTTGGCCTCTGAATTTTCAAATGGCGTGCCAGTGATCAACGCGGGCGACGGTGCAAACCAACACCCAACTCAAACGCTACTCGACCTATACACCATCGCGGAAACACAAGGGCGTCTAGACAACCTGAACGTCGCATTCGTCGGTGACCTAAAATATGGCCGCACAGTGCACTCATTGACTCAAGCCTTAGCAAAGTTTAACAACATCCGCTTCTTCTTTGTTGCACCAGAAGCATTGGCAATGCCAGATTACATCTGCGAAGAGCTAGACGAAGCTGGCATTCAATATAGCCTACACACAGACATGGAAAGTGTGATTCCTGAACTGGATATTCTGTACATGACACGCGTACAGAAAGAACGTTTTGACGAATCGGAATACGCACATATTAAGTCGGCTTACATCCTAACGGCGGCACTACTAGAAGGCGCGCGTGAGAACTTGAAAGTACTGCACCCACTACCACGTGTGGATGAAATCACAACCGATGTTGATAAAACGCCTCATGCTTACTTCTTCCAGCAAGCTCAAAATGGCGTATACGCTCGCCAAGCACTGTTGGCGCTTGTTCTAAACGAAACACTGTAATCGAGGAGAAAACCCATGGCTAAAGAAACTCAATTGCAGGTAGAAGCAATCAAAAATGGTACGGTCATCGACCACATCCCTGCGCAAATCGGCATCAAAGTATTAAGACTGTTCGATATGCACAATTCATCACAACGCGTAACAATTGGACTGAACTTGCCTTCATCGGCACTCGGTCATAAAGATCTACTCAAAATCGAAAATGTGTTTATCAATGAAGAGCAAGCGAGCAAGCTAGCGTTGTATGCTCCTCACGCGACCGTGAATCAAATCGAGAATTATGAAGTGGTGAAAAAGCTCGCGTTAGAGCTTCCTGAGCGCATCAATGATGTCTTCGAATGCCCAAATTCAAACTGTATTTCTCACAATGAGCCAGTAGAAAGCAGCTTTAGCGTGTTCGAGAAGAAACAAGAAATCCGCCTAAAGTGTAAATACTGCGAGAAAGTGTTCTCACGCGAGATCGTAACCGAGCGATAAACACGCCGTACGACTAGGCTGTGATACGTTTAAAATACCCTGCAATGTCGGGGTATTTTGCTCTTTACCTACCACAGGTTTAGAGGCAAACTGAGCATCTTTATTCCCTACAACTGATGGAAAAAATCAAATGACGAAAGTACTTCACACTGAATCTGCACCAGCAGCAATCGGTCCTTACGTTCAAGGCGTAGATCTAGGTAACATGGTTCTTACTTCAGGCCAAATCCCAGTAAACCCAGCGACAGGTGAAGTGTCTGCTGATATCGCAGAGCAAGCTCGTCAGTCTCTAGAAAACGTAAAGGCTGTGGTTGAATCTTCAGGCCTTAAAGTGTCAGATATCGTGAAGCTAACGGTTTTTGTTAAAGACCTAAACGACTTTGGCACGGTGAACGAAGTTTACGGCAAGTTCTTTGATGAGCACGGCGTAGCAAACTACCCTGCACGTTCTTGTGTAGAAGTCGCTCGCCTACCGAAAGATGTTGGTATCGAGATTGAAGCAATCGCGGTTCGCAAATAATTGCACTTGCTGACAAACATAAAAAAACGGGTAGCTCAGGCTACCCGTTTTTTATTGTCTTTTCGTGATGATATCGCAGTAAAACTTAAGCAGCGTTGCGCTGTTTGACTTCTTCATCTAACGATTCAAGTTTCTCTTTCATCTGTTCACGACAGATATTTGCTAGCTCGCGAATGCCCTCTTTACCATAGCCTTCAGTACTGATTGGAGGTAGCATTTCAACAATCACATGACCATTGTTCCAACGGTTCAGCTTAATTTTATTCGTCGAGCTACATACGATAGGAATTATTGGCACGCCTGCTCCAATTGCTGCATGAAAAGCACCTGTTTTGAATGGCAGCAGACCACGCCCACGAGAACGCGTGCCTTCAGGGAACATCCACACCGAAACATCACTTTCTTTCATGCTGCTCACTACCTGATCGATAGTACCTTTTGCTTTCGAGCGATTCGCTCGGTCAATCAGAATGTTACCCGTAAGCCAGTAAAGCTGACCAAACAGTGGCATCCAAGCCAAGCTTTTTTTACCTACTGTCACAACTTTCGGAGTCACAGCAGCAGAAACAGTAAACATGTCCCAGTTGTTCTGGTGGTTAGCAATGTAAACATGTTGGCCGCGTGAATACGCATCTTCAGGGATACGCAGCTCTAACTTAATCCCAAATACACGAGACATCTTGGCAAACAAGCGGCCAAAAGTGAAAACGTGCTTAGGGTTTCGGGGGCTTAATAGGCAGTAACCACAACCACCAATAAACATAACAATCGCAAAGATAGCGACAGCAAATACACGTAACAGTGCAATCATTCTTGTTCTCCAGGAACCGGCTTTTGCCAGATACAGCTATTAATTTATCTCTTTCCATAAAGGATAACTATGGTCATGAGAGTGATATAAAAAAGCCGAAACTCAGGTTTCGGCTCTCTTGATATCCAAGTTACCTGCGGTGCAGTTTAACTTGCCTCGCTCACTCGCTCAATATTTGCGCCAAGTGCAGCCAGTTTATTTTCGATTTTGTCGTAACCGCGGTCGATATGGTAAATACGATCAACGATGGTTTCGCCTTTAGCAATACAGCCCGCAATTACCAAACTAGCCGAAGCTCGCAGGTCGGTTGCCATGACTTGCGCACCACTTAATGACTCAACATCACCACAGATAACGGTGTTGCCTTCAATCTCGGCTTTCGCGCCCATACGCATCAATTCTGGTACGTGCATAAAGCGGTTTTCAAAGATAGTCTCAGTGATTACGCCGCCGCCTTTCGCCATCATGTTTAGTAGCGTAAATTGCGCTTGCATATCGGTCGGGAAGCCTGGATGCGGCGCTGTACGTACACTCACTGCTTTCAGCTCGCGATCGGTCATATCAACTGAAATCCAATCTTCACCCGTTTCGACAAGCGCGCCAGCTTCTTCTAGCTTGGCTAAAACCGCTTCAAGCAAATGAGCGTTAGTATTACGACATACTACTTTACCGCCAGATACCGCAGCAGCGACAAGGAATGTTCCCGTCTCAATACGGTCGGCAACCACGTTGTGTTTACAACCACCTAGGTGCTCAACACCTTCAATCGTGATCGTATCTGTGCCTGCACCAGAAATTTTTGCACCAAGCTTATTTAGGAAATCCGCTGTATCTACAATTTCAGGTTCACGCGCCGCGTTGTCTAGCGTTGTAGTGCCTTCAGCAAGTGCTGCAGCACACATGATGGTGATCGTCGCGCCTACGCTGACTTTATCCATCACGATGTGCGCACCTTTTAGACGACCATCAACCTCAGCTTTAACGTAACCATCTTCAAGCGTAATCGTTGCGCCAAGCTGCTCTAGGCCAGAAATATGCAGATCAACAGGACGAGCACCGATAGCACAACCGCCAGGTAGAGAAACCTGACCTTGACCAAATCGCGCTACGAGCGGACCCAAAGCCCAAATAGAAGCACGCATGGTTTTCACCAAATCATACGGTGCGCAGTATTCAGTAATGCTACTTGGATCGACGTGAACAGAACCATTACGGCTTACTTTCGCGCCTAAACGCTTAAGCAGTTCCATGGTTGTATCGATATCACGAAGGTGTGGCACGTTTGCCACTTCTACAGGCTCTTCCGCCAAGATAGACGCAAATAAAATCGGCAGTGCTGCGTTTTTTGCACCGGAAATGGTCACTTCACCAACAAGTGGTTTATCTGACCCAATAACTCGAAACTTTTCCATCAATAAACCTTAAAGCGACATCAGTTTCTTATCACGAGCCCACTCTTCTGGTGTGAACGCTTTAATTGATAATGCGTGAATGTCGTTACGCTGGATGTATTCCATCAGAGGACCATAAATTAACTGCTGCTTCTTAACGCGGCTCATTCCATCGAAACAAGCATCAACAGCAACCACCTCATAGTGGCTACCTTCACCTTTTACATGCACTTCTTGAAGGTTTAGTGCTTCTTCTAATAACTGTTGTACTTTTGCGCTATCCACAATTTACCCCTGATAATTCTGTATGTGTTTGGCCACTAAAGATTCAACATTGCTCAGTTGAAACAAAGTGCGCAGTTGCGCCGGCACGAAACTGAGCATTATATGACAGTTTTGCTTTTTTGCATGCTCTAATAAGTGGATTAACATCACCATTCCTGCAGAGTCGACGCGCTCTATCTCTTTTAACGAGCATTCCAGCTCAGCTTGAGCTGGTTGCCATTGCTGAGCATACGCCCACAATGAGGGCACTGTATCTCTATCAAGTGCCCCTGTTAGCTTAAGAATGTTTTGATCTAATTGCCACTGAGCGGGAGTCTGGGCCATTATTTCTTCGCCTCAAAGCGAATCGGTTCCGCAGCTAATTTTTCTAGATCTTTCGCGACAGATAGAATGCCTTCTTGACGAATTTTGCTATTCCATTCCGACTGTTTGCTAGAGAGTAAACTAATGCCTTCCGCAATCATATCGAACGCTTCCCACTCACCAGATTTGTTGTCTTTACGCAATTTGAACTCAAGCTTGATGTTTGGACGCGGCGTATCGATGATATCAACTTTAATGCTGGTGATACGCTTAGAGTCATCAATGCTAGGCTCAGGACCAAATTCAATTTGTTGGTCACTGTATTGCGTTAGCACCTGTGCATATGAAGCAATTAAATACGCGCGAAATGCATCGATAAACTCAAGTACATCCTCACGTTTCGCTCCTTTTAGGTTTGGACCTAGGAGCTTTAGCCCAGCATAGCGGTAGTTGACGTAAGGCATTAGCTCTTCTTCAACAATCACCTTAAGTAAATCTGGGTCTTGTTTGATTTTCGGCTGCTCGGCTTTTAATCTTTCGAAAGTGACTTCAGCCACTTGCTTCATCATCTTATAAGGTTCAGTTTTATCCACTTCTGCTGCACTTGTACCAAACGCGCTAAACACAGCACAAACTGAAAGTAATAATCTCGCTAACATAGTTATTCCTTACTTGAATCGTCTGAACCACCTACGCTGTAAAGCACTTGACCAATTAAGTCTTCAAGCACGAGCGCTGATTTGGTGTCTTCGATGGTATCGCCATCGACCAGCATGACTTCATCGTCAAAAACAAAGCCTGGTACTAAACCAATGTATTGCTCACCAATCAAGCCAGACGTCAAAATTTGTACGCTCGACGTTTCTGGGAATTGATTGTATTTGCTATTGATCGATAGAGTTACAACAGGTAATAAGTTATCTGGGTTAAGCGAAATATTGCTTACCCGGCCAATCACAACCCCACCCACTTTTACTGGCGAGCGAACTTTTAAACTACCAATATTATCGAACTCAGCTTTGAGGGTGTAAGTATCACCAGAGCCAATGCTTTTTACGTCAGCAACTTGAAAAATCATCACAAGAATCGCGCAAATTCCCGCTAATACAAAGCTGCCAACCCATAATTCAGTTTTACGTGTTTGTTGCATGATTAATTCCCAAACATCAATGCGGTCAGTACAAAGTCTAGTCCTAGTACTGCTAAAGAAGAATGCACAACAGTGCGCGTAGTTGCTCGGCTGATCCCTTCCGAAGTTGGAATAGCATCATACCCGTTAAATAGAGCGACCCAAGTAACCGTAATTGCAAACGCAAAGCACTTGATCATACTGTTACCAATATCCTGTCCTAGTTCAACTGAGGACTGCATCGCTGACCAAAAACTGCCATGGTCAACACCTTTCCAGTCAACACCAACAAGCTGGGCGCCCCAAATACCCACCGCCATGAAAATCATAGCCAGTAATGGCATTGAAATAGCACCAGCCCAAAAACGTGGCGCGATCACTCTTTTCAAAGGATCTACCGCCATCATTTCAAGGCTAGAGAGTTGCTCCGTCGCTTTCATCAAACCTATCTCTGCAGTTAACGCAGAGCCTGCACGACCAGCAAACAGAAGTGCAGTGACAACGGGCCCTAATTCACGTAGCAATGAGAGCGCCACCATTTGACCCAAACTGCCCTCTGCGCCGTAATCCACCAGCACAACATAACCTTGTAGGCTCAAAACCATACCAATAAACAACCCAGATACGACGATAATCGCCAGAGACTGGACGCCTACGGAATAAAGTTGTTTAACGAGCAAAGGAAAGCTTTTAAGCGGTTGTGGCTTAGTAAACAGTGCCCCAATCAGCATGAAAGTCGCACGACCAAATGCTCCGCAGATGGAGAGCGTTCGTCTACCTAGTGAGGCGACAAAATGCATAAAGTTATCGACCATCAAATAAGTCCTTTTCGATACTTTGAGAAGGGAAGCGAAACGGTACAGGACCATCTGCATCACCTTGTAAGAACTGCTGAACGCGAGGGTCAGGATTCTGATTAAGCTCTTCTGGTGTGCCAAAAGCGATAATTTTGCCATCGGCCATCAGATAAACCCAATCGGCAATACTCATCACTTCAGGCACGTCGTGAGAAACGACTATAGAAGTTAAACCTAACGCTTGATTTAGATTACTAATGAGCTCAACCAAGACACCCATGGTGATTGGGTCTTGTCCGACAAATGGTTCATCATACATGATTAAATCAGGATCCAGGGCGATCGCACGCGCCAACGCAGCGCGTCTAGCCATGCCACCCGATAGCTCGCTCGGCATCAATTGTGCTGCGCCGCGTAGACCGACGGCTTCAAGCTTAAGCAACACCATGGTACGAATCAGCTCTTCAGATAAATTCGTATGCTCTCGCAATGGGAAGGCGACGTTATCAAAGACATTCAAATCAGTGAATAAAGCTCCTGATTGAAACAACATGCTCATTTTCTTGCGAGCATGGTAGAGTTTTTTACGCGAGAGAGAGGGAATATTGTCGCCATCAAACCAGATCTCTCCTTGCTCGGGATACAACTGACCACCAATTAAACGCAGCAGTGTAGTTTTACCTATTCCCGATGGTCCCATAATGGCCGTCACTTTGCCCTCAGGAACATGCAGATCAATACCATCAAAGATCTTGCGCTCTCCCCGTGAAAAAGTGAGGTTGTTCACGGTGACTAAATCGTTGTTCGACATATCATCTCTTCTACTGTCGGAGCGTTGCAACTCACGGCATCATCAACCAGACACACAACGGAGTTGAATTTCACGTTTAATAAAGTAACGTCGGTACATTTATTAGGCTGCAATCATAAGCACATTGGCTTTGAATTTAAAGCACTGTTCAATTAAATAAAGTCGAGTATATACCTGCAATTTTTTGTGGATTACGATCAAATCAGCGCAAAGTGTTTAAATCCTAGACAAGAATTGCTGATTTAAATGAACGACATTTGCATACATTTTCGTTACTAACCTTTAATTTATTCGTCGTTTATCTTCCATTTTAGGCCGCAAAAGGTCAAAATTAGCGGTTATTCATTTTACTTATTTAATACTTAGGAATTCTCATGCTCGAAGCCGTAGCGTTGCTTATAGTCGGTCTTGTTTTGCTCGTATGGAGTGCAGATAAACTTGTTTTTGGTTCTGCAGCGATAGCCCGCAACGTCGGTATTTCACCTCTTGTCATCGGCATGACAATCCTTGCGATGGGCTCTTCTGCGCCAGAGATGATGGTTTCTGCAACCGCAGCCTGGGACGGAAAAACCGATACTGCAGTGGGTAACGTTTTAGGCTCAAACATCGCGAACATCGCGTTAATCCTAGGTATTACAGCACTCATCAAGCCTCTGTCGATTAGTTCCGCGGTCATCCGCCGGGAACTGCCATTAATGATTGCAGTAACAGTACTCGCCGGTATTCTGCTTTGGAATAGCCATCTCGGTTTTTATGAAGGTGTCTTATTGTTTGTACTCTTTGGGGCATTTTTATTTGCTATGTTGCAGATCAGCCGCAAAGAACAAAAATCAGGTGATGTTTTTCTTGATGACCAAGAGTCAGAGATCCCAGAAGGCGTCAGCAACCCTAAAGCGATCATGTGGGTGGTTATTGGCCTGATACTGCTTCCTTTGGCAGCAAGCATGCTAGTGGATAACGCAGTGATTATTGCGAAGTATTTTGGCATGAGCGATCTTGTCATCGGTCTGACTATCATTGCCATCGGCACTAGTCTACCTGAGCTCGCAGCATCGCTTGCTGGTGTTTTAAAAGGTGAAGACGACATGGCCGTCGGTAACATTATTGGCTCGAATGTGTTTAATATTCTGGCCGTAATGGGCATTCCTGGCATCATTAATCCATCGGTGCTGAGTGAGTACGCGATGGGACGTGACTTCTGGGTCATGTTAGGCGTTTCACTGTTACTTGTCGCGATGTGTTTGGGTAAATCACGCAGTATTAACCGTATTGAAGGTGCAATCTTGTTTGCATGCTTTCTAGGTTATCAAGTGTACTTATTCGCAAACATGGCCGCTTAATTACCACGATAAATAAGTAGAGAACTGATATGTCCAATCAATTTGATTTTCGCGCTGCTGCTAAACAAGTTCTTGATATCGAAGTTGCTGCTCTGCAAGAGCTGGATACCTACTTTGATGATCAATTTGAGAAAGCGTGCGAACTGATCCTTTCCAACAGCGGCAAAGTAGTCGTTATGGGTATTGGCAAGTCAGGCCACATTGGTAACAAGATTGCTGCGACTCTGGCAAGCACGGGGACTTCTGCGTTTTTCGTTCACCCTGGCGAAGCAGCACATGGCGACTTGGGCATGATCAGCCCTGGAGATATTGTGCTCGCAATTTCTAACTCTGGTGAGTCAAACGAAATTCTGTCTCTATTTCCGGTATTAAAACGCCTGAACATCAAGATAATTAGTATGACAGGCAAGCCAGAATCCAATATGGCAAAACTGTCTGACTTGCACCTACAAATTACGGTACCTCAAGAAGCTTGCCCACTAGGGTTGGCACCGACCAGCAGTACCACGGCCACATTAGTAATGGGAGACGCATTAGCCGTAGCCCTACTCCAAGCGCGTGGTTTTTCTGCCGAAGATTTTGCTCTATCTCATCCAGGTGGCGCGTTAGGGAGAAAACTGCTGCTTAAGTTGTCTGATATTATGCACTTTGGAGAAGCGTTACCTAAAGTTTCTCCAAACGCATTGATTCGCGATGCCCTGCTTGAAATTTCAGAAAAAGGGCTAGGCATGACCGCTATCGTCGATGAACACGATGCTATGCTTGGTATATTCACCGATGGTGATTTACGTCGCACCTTAGACAAACGCATTGATATTCATACGACCGCGATTGGCGAAGTCATGACGACAAATCCAACCACAGCGCACCCTGATATGCTAGCGGTTGAAGGTTTGAACTTGATGCAGAATAAAAATATTAACGCTCTGATTTTATGTAAAGACGAAAAAATTGTGGGTGCACTGAACATGCACGATTTACTAAAAGCTGGCGTGATGTAATATCAGCACAAACATTTAAATCATTTATTACACAAATAAAGGCAATGGTCAGGGAAGTACTGAGCTAAACGATAGGCCTTCATTATATGAGTTTTACTCGCCTTATTTATTTGCTCTTGATCTTCGTTGTCGCATGGTGCGGTTATTACCTACTGACCCCAAAAGGCAACGACGCAATTCAAGTAGCACCAGATTCTGAACTGCCCATGTTCAGTGGTACTGGACTGGAAAACATCACCTATGGTGAAGATGGTGTCCGCAGTTACATCATCCGCTCCACGAACTTAGACCATTATGCTAAGAGTGGAGATACCATTTTTAATAACCCGACTTTGATGGTTTACCGTGAAGGTAGCGTCATTGAATGGAAGGTGACGGCCACAAGAGCCGTGTTAGATGAAGACCAAGTCTTAACGTTATATGACAAAGTCTTAATGCAAAATCTTCTGCCGGGTGCGAGTTTTGATACCATGGCAACAGACAAGTTAGTCATTAATCTAACCAATCGTGATTTTAAAGCTGATCAACAGGTCATGTTGGTTGGGCCACAATTTGAAACTACTGGAGGCGCAATGCAAGGCAACTTAAAGCAGCATACCGCAACTCTGACAGACGAAGTTCAAGGTCGATATGAAACCGTTACACCTTAGCCTACTGGCACTGGTATTGGCGGCGCCTCAAGCGCTGGCACTTAAGTCGGATACTCAACAACCGGTTTACATTAACTCTGACACCCAACAAGTGGATATGAAGAGTAACCAGGTTATTTTTAAAGGCGATGTATCTCTTAAGCAAGGTAGCATCAATATCGATGCTGATAGAATCGTGGTAACGCGCGATCCTAAAACCGAAGCCATCAAACAGATTCAAGCATTTGGTAAACCTGCCAAGTTTTCTCAGCTGATGGACGATGGTAAAACACTGAGTGGTCAAGCTGTGGAGCTGGATTACCGTATTTCTACAGACGAACTGACCATGAAAGGTCAAGCGCAACTGGCACAAGACAACAACACCATTAAAGGTTCTTCGATTCGTTACCAAATTGGTAAACAAAAGCTAGTCGCTGATAGCTCTAAGGAAGAGCGCGTTACGACCATTTTGCAACCCAATCAGATAGAGAACTAATATGGCAGTACTGAGTGCGAAAAACTTGGCGAAAAGCTACAAAAAGCGCAAAGTCGTAACCGATGTTAGCTTGGAAGTTGAATCTGGTCAGATTGTTGGGCTGCTAGGCCCAAACGGCGCAGGTAAAACCACCTCGTTTTATATGATTGTCGGCTTGGTGCCACGAGATGAAGGCACCATTACCATTGATGATAAAGACATCAGTATTCTGCCGATGCACAGTCGTTCGCGTCTCGGGATTGGCTACCTTCCGCAAGAAGCGTCGATTTTCCGTAAGCTGTCGGTGGAAGATAACATCATGGCCGTACTCGAAACTCGTCAAGAAATGACACGTGAAGAGCGCCAAGATAAGCTGGAAGATTTGTTGGAAGAATTCCACATTCAGCACATCAGAACCAGTGCGGGTATGGCACTATCGGGGGGTGAGCGACGCAGAGTGGAAATCGCTCGCGCTTTAGCAGCCAACCCTCAATTCATTTTGTTGGATGAACCTTTCGCTGGTGTTGACCCAATCTCGGTTAATGACATCAAGAAAATCATCGAGCATCTACGCGATCGCGGCCTCGGAGTGTTAATCACTGACCATAACGTGCGTGAAACACTGGACGTATGCGAAAAAGCCTATATCGTAAGCCAAGGGCACCTAATTGCATCGGGAACTCCGGCAGAAGTTCTCAATAATGAACAGGTGAAACAAGTTTATCTCGGCGAACAATTCCGTCTATGATTATATTAGGAACGGTAAGATTCTGAGCATTACAAGGTAAGTAACACTGAATGAAACCTTCATTACAACTCAAGCTAGGTCAACAGTTAGCCATGACGCCACAGTTGCAACAAGCGATTCGCTTACTGCAACTGTCGACACTCGATCTTCAACAGGAAATCCAAGAAGCCTTGGATTCAAACCCATTATTGGAAGTTGAAGAAGGCCAAGATGAGCCTCTAGCAAACGGTGAAGATAAATCAGCGGTCGAGGCTGCTGATAGCAACAGTGCTAACGAACCAGCAGACATTGACGTTCCAGACAGTTCAGACGTAATTGAGAAGTCAGAGATCAGCTCTGAACTTGAAATCGATACCACTTGGGATGACGTCTACAGCGCGAATACTGGTAGCACTGGCTTAGCTCTTGACGATGATATGCCCGTCTACCAAGGCGAAACCACGGAATCATTGCATGACTACCTAATGTGGCAGCTTGACCTGACACCATTCAGTGAAACCGATCGTACGATTGCATTAGCGATTATTGACGCTGTTGACGACTACGGTTACCTAACCCTATCTCCTGAAGAAATTCATGAGAGCTTCGATAACGAAGAGATTGAGTTAGACGAAGTAGAAGCCGTTCGTAAACGTATTCAGCAGTTCGATCCGCTCGGTGTGGCATCACGCAACTTACAAGAGTGCCTACTGCTACAGCTAGCGACTTTCCCAGAAGACACACCGTGGCTTGCTGAAGCCAAAATGATTCTTGCGGATCATATTGATCACCTGGGGAACCGTGATTACAAGCTCGTCATCAAAGAGACTAAGCTGAAAGAAGCCGATCTCCGTGAAGTCCTCAAACTTATCCAGCAGTTAGATCCTCGTCCCGGTAGTCGTATCACACCGGATGATACCGAGTACGTAATTCCAGATGTGTCCGTTTTTAAAGACAACGGCAAATGGACCGTTTCTATCAACCCAGATAGCGTTCCAAAATTAAAAGTAAATCAACAATATGCTCAATTAGGCAAAGGCAATAGCGCGGATAGCCAGTACATCCGCAGCAATTTGCAAGAGGCAAAATGGTTAATTAAGAGCTTAGAGAGTAGAAACGAGACGCTACTCAAAGTTGCAAGATGTATTGTTGAACATCAACAAGATTTCTTCGAGTATGGTGAGGAAGCCATGAAGCCAATGGTACTAAATGATGTAGCCTTGGCAGTGGACATGCATGAATCCACGATTTCTCGTGTAACAACACAAAAATTTATGCATACACCACGTGGCATTTTTGAATTGAAGTACTTCTTCTCTAGCCATGTTAGTACTGACAACGGCGGAGAATGTTCGTCAACAGCAATTCGCGCACTCATTAAAAAACTGGTCGCAGCAGAGAATACTGCTAAACCACTGAGTGATAGCAAGATTGCTGCTCTTCTGGCTGACCAAGGGATTCAGGTCGCGAGACGTACGATAGCCAAATATCGAGAATCCTTGGGAATTGCCCCTTCAAGTCAGCGTAAACGCCTATTATAAGGCACTAACTGAAAAGGAAAGTCTATGCAAATCAATATTCAAGGCCATCACGTTGATCTTACCGATTCAATGCAAGACTATGTAAATTCTAAGTTTCAGAAGCTCGAAAGGTTCTTCGACCATATCAATCAAGTACATGTTGTACTAAAAGTTGAAAAAATCACTCAAATCGCGGAAGCTACGCTTCATATAAATCAAGGCGAAATCCACGCATCAGCTGATGACGAAAATATGTATGCCGCGATCGATTCGCTGGTAGATAAATTGGTTCGCCAACTCAATAAGCACAAAGAAAAACTAAACAGTCATTAATCATGCAACTGAGCGAAATACTGTCATTGGACTGCACCAAGAGTGCGGTCCACTGCACGAGTAAAAAACGCGCCCTTGAAATGATCAGCCGCATCGTGGCTGATCAAACGGGCCAAGATTCTACCGAACTGTTCGAGTGCATGCTCAACAGAGAGAAAATGGGCAGTACTGGTATCGGAAACGGTATTGCGATCCCACACGCTAGAATGCAATCGAGCGACAAGGCTATTGCTGTCTTGCTGCAATGTGATGAAGCAATTGAATTCGATGCGATTGATAATCGACCTGTCGACCTTCTTTTTGCGCTCCTTGTACCAGAAGAACAGTGCAAAGAGCACCTCAAGACTCTATCCTCTATGGCAGAACGTCTGAGCGATAAGCAAGTATTGAAACTACTGCGCAATGCTCAGAGTGATGAAGAACTTTACGACATCATGATTCACCAATAAGCAGGACGGACATCATGCGACTAATCGTGGTTAGCGGGCACTCAGGTGCCGGTAAGAGTATTGCGCTGCGCGTACTGGAAGACTTAGGTTATTACTGTGTTGATAACCTCCCAGTGAATTTGCTGGACGCATTTGTTCACTCTGTTGCTGACAGCAAGCAGAATGTTGCGGTAAGCATTGATATTCGCAATATCCCTAAAAAGCTAAAAGAACTGACTGGTACACTGGAGCAGTTGAAAACAGAGCTTGATGTGACCGTGCTTTTCTTGGACGCCAATAAGGAAACGCTACTCAAACGCTACAGCGAAACACGCCGAATCCACCCTTTATCTTTAGGTGGCACCTCTCTCTCCCTTGACCAAGCCATCGAGCGTGAGAAAGAAATTTTAACGCCACTTAAAGCGCATGCCGATCTTGTACTGAACAGCAGTGGACAATCTTTGCATGAGTTGAGTGAAACCGTGCGTATGCGTGTTGAAGGCAGAGATCGCAAAGGGCTTGTTATGGTATTTGAGTCTTTTGGCTTCAAATATGGCCTGCCTTCCGATGCCGATTACGTATTCGACGTTCGCTTCTTGCCCAACCCACATTGGGAACCAGCGTTGCGCCCACTTACGGGTTTGGATGCCTCTATCGCCGCATTTTTGGAGCAGCACCAATCGGTGTTAAGTTTGAAATACCAAATTGAAAACTTTATAGAGAATTGGTTACCTCTGCTCGAGAAAAACAATCGCAGCTATTTGACCGTTGCAATAGGTTGTACCGGTGGTAAACACCGTTCGGTGTACTTAACTCAGCAAATCGGTGAGTACTTCGCCAATAAAGGACACCAAGTGCAAATTCGCCATACCTCACTAGAGAAAAACACTAAGGAGTAGCTGTGGAGTTAAGTCGTAAAGTATTGATTCAAAATCGCCTTGGCTTACATGCTCGCGCAGCCGTCAAACTGGTCGAACTGGCCCAGAGCTTTGAAGCGGTCATCACTATCGACAATGAAGAAGACAAAACCGCCACAGCAGACAGCGTAATGGGTTTATTAATGCTTGAGTCTGCTCAAGGACAGTACGTCACAATCCACGCTGCGGGTGAGCAAGCAGAAGAAGCACTGGATGCCGTTTGCCACTTAATCGAAGATAAATTTGATGAAGGCGAGTAATTTACTCGCTTTTTTATTACCTCTCACTCTCCTTCCCCTCACTGCTCCAAGAAATAAATTTGCTTAGTATCATAAGTTGTTATTAAAAGGCGCCTAGAATTAAGTTATTATTCAACGCATTGTAAATATCAGGAATTGGGAGGAATGAATGGCAGAGCAAATTGAATTCGACCAAGCTCACCAAGCCCTCCAAGAAGTCACAGAAGCGCTAGAAAATGGCCGCTTCGTCCATGTTCGTCGTCAGTTACAGGACATGGAACCTGAGGATATCGCTCACCTTTTAGAAGCCTCTCCACGCAAAAGCCGTGAAGTTCTCTGGCAACTCACCGACCCTGAAGACTACGGTGAAATCCTCGACGAACTGAACGAAGACGTCAAAGATAGTCTCGTATCCAAAATGGCACCAGAAGCGCTTGCAGAAGCGACAGAAGGCATGGATACCGATGACGTGGCTTATGTACTGCGTAGCTTGCCAGACAACCTGTCACGCGAAGTCCTGTCGCAAATGGACTCCTCTGACCGTCTGCGTGTCGAAACCGCCCTGTCCTACCCAGAAGACACTGCAGGTGGACTGATGAACACCGACGTTATCACGATTCGTGGTGACGTAGATGTGGACGTGGTTTTACGTTATCTGCGTATGAAAGGTGAACTACCAGAAGCAACGGATGCACTTTATGTCATTGATGAAGAAAGCAAACTGATTGGTGAACTACCCATTACTCTGCTGATCACGACCCAGCCTGATGTCAAAATTGTCGACATCATGGAAGATGCTGACGAAGCGATCACTGTCGATACCAGTGATTCAGATGTTGCTAGTCTGTTCGAACGTCGTAACTGGGTCTCTGCTCCTGTCGTAGACGAGAATCAGCATCTCGTTGGCCGTATCACTATCGATGACGTAGTTGACGTTATCCGTGAAGATGCCGAACACTCGATGATGAGTATGGCAGGTATGGATGATGATGAAGATACCTTCGCACCCGTTGTAAAATCAGCTCGCAAACGCAGTATCTGGCTTGGGGCTAACGTGTTGGCCGCACTCGCCGCCGCTTCTGTTTCTAACATGTTTGAAGCCACGCTAGACCAGATGGCTGCCATTGCCGTATTGATGACGATTGTTCCTTCCATGGGTGGTGTCGCTGGTAACCAAACCGTCGCACTAGTGATTCGTGGTCTTGCTCTTGGTCATATCGGTGACTCGAACAAACGAGAACTGTTGATGAAAGAAGCCTCGATCGGTTTACTCAACGGCATCATGTGGGCGCTGATTATTGGCGGCATTGTTGTCGCTTGGAAAGGAAACTGGATGCTAGGGGGAATCATTTCCGCCGCGATGCTGACTAACTTATTGGTCGCTGGGGTTGCCGGAGTAACGATTCCAATCCTCTTAAAGAAAATGAACATCGACCCAGCTTTAGCTGGTGGTATGGCGTTAACGACCGTAACGGATGTAATTGGTTTATCAGTATTCTTAGGGCTTGCCACAATACTGATTACCTAACTGAAAAAACTAAAAAGCCTGATGAACACATCAGGCTTTTTTAATTCTGAATTAGGAAAGCTTACTCACCCGCCACTTTCATCGCATCCAGTAAGATTGAACCCGTTTGAATTTGCGAGCGCGTTTCAACGTCGCTACCTACGGCAACAATCTTATTGAACATGTCTTTTAGATTACCAGCAATGGTAATTTCCGATACTGGGTATTGGATTTCGCCGTTCTCAACCCAAAAGCCTGCAGCACCGCGAGAGTAATCACCTGTTACCACGTTCACGCCTTGCCCCATCACTTCTGTCACTAGCAAACCAGTGCCGAGCTCTTTGAGCATTTGTTCGAAGTTTTGACCAGTCGATTTCACGTACCAGTTATGGATGCCACCAGCGTGACCTGTCGGCGCCATCTTCATTTTACGTGCGGCATAACTGGTTAACAGGTAAGTCGCTAGCACACCGTCAGTGATGATCTCACGATCTTGAGTGTACACGCCTTCGCTATCGAAGGGGCTTGACGCCAAACCACGTAATACATGTGGACGCTCCGAGATATTGAACCACTCAGGAAGCACTTGCTTACCAAGGTGATCAAGTAGAAAAGAAGATTTACGGTACAGGTTACCACCGCTGATCGCCATAACAAGGTGACCAATCAAGCCAGTTGCAACATCAGCAGCAAACATGATTGGGTATTTACCTGTCTTTAGGCGCTGCGCATCTAAGCGGTTAATCGTATTCTCTGCCGCCTTACGACCCACTGTTTCTGGTGTCCATAAGTCATCGCGATGACGTGCCACTGTGTAGCTGTAATCACGCTCCATTTCGCCATTTTGACCAACGCCAATCACACAACAGCTGGTACTGTGGCGGCTAGACGCATAGCTTGCTAATAAGCCATGGCTGTTACCATACACTTTTACACCGTAGTGGCTATCATAACTCGCGCCATCACTTTGCTTGATTGCACTGTTATAACTTAACGCTTCTTTTTCAGCGGCGATCGCCACATCGGCAGCATAATCGGGATCAGGGGCGTCTGGGTGGAAAAGATCAAGCTCAGGGATCTCTTGAACCATGTATTCTTTGGCTGCGGGCCCTGCAAATGGATCTTCAGATGTGTAATGCGCAATATCCAGCGCCGCAATAACGGTTTGCTCGATAGCAGCTTCACTTAAATCAGACGTGGAAGCACTGCCTTTGCGTTGACCTCGGTAAACGGTAATGCCCAGCGCACCATCGCTGTTGAACTCGACATTCTCTACCTCGCCCATGCGAGTAGATACACTTAAACCAGTGCTTTTGGTAATTGCGACTTCGGCGGCGTCAGATTTTGCCGATGCAAGCTTTAAGGCTCTTGCGACGGCTTGCTCTAGCTCGGTACGTTGCTCAGCAACCTGCTGTTTAATATCCATTGTCTTTCACATCTTGTCTTTGATGAACAATAGGATAACAAGAATTTCGCTTTCTCCCCACGATTCTTGTTAAAATAGTCATAATATTAATCAAAACACAGGCAACTGAAATGGCACGTAAGAATCAAAAAGCGCCATGGGAACCAGAAGAAGAGATCATCTGGGTAAGCAAATCCGAGATGAAGCGAGACATGGAAGAACTGCAAAAGCTAGGTGAGGAGCTTGTCGGCCTCAAACCTGCAGTTCTCGAAAAGTTTCCATTGAGCGAAGACCTGCGAGAAGCAATTGCAGACGCACAACGCTTTAAAAACGAAGCACGTCGTCGCCAATTACAACGTATTGGTAAGTTGATGCGTTATGAAGATCCAGAGCCAATCCAAGCGGCGTTGGATAAGATTCGTAACAAGCACTCTCAATTAACGGCGGTATTCCACAAGCTTGAAGCGTTGCGTGATCGCGTGGTGGAAGAAGGCGACAAAGCCATTGATGACGTAATGGAAATGTACCCAGAAGCGGATCGTCAGCGTCTACGCCAATTGGCTCGCCAAGCAGCGAAAGAGAAAAAGGCTGGGAAACCAGCAAAAGCGTACCGCGAAATCTTCCAGATCCTAAAAGGTCTGAACGAAGAAGAGTTTTAATTCGACGGTTCGATGCCAACGAGCATTCAATTAACGAAAAAAGCAGACATGATGTCTGCTTTTTTATCTTTTACTTAAATGTCAGCGTTACACCAAGCGATTAATACGCTCTCCGCGCTCGAAAGCGTTAATGTTCTCAATCAAGATTTCCACTAAACGTTGAATCGATGAGTCGCTGCCCCATGCAACATGCGGTGTAAGTAACAAATTAGGTAAACCCATATTGGCAATCAGCGGATTGCTCTCATCAGCTGGTTCTTGGGTAAAGACATCAAAGCCAGCCGCAGCGATTTCTCCCTGCTTTAGGGCATCCACCAGCGCTTGCTCATTCACCAAGCCTCCACGCCCCGTATTAATTAGAATGGCGTTGGACTTCATTTGTTGCAACTCTGCTTGACCAATTAAATTCTGAGTATGCTCGTTGAGCGGACAGTGCAAAGTCAACGCATCAGAGCGTTTCAATACTTCCTCAAACGGCACATAACCAGGTCGGCATTCTGATGCACCTTTACGCTCAGCAAAGATCACCTGCATGCCTAGCGCATTAGCTAACTGTGCTGTCGCTTGCCCTAAAGCGCCGCTGCCAATAACACCTAGCGTGCTACCACCTATATCCCCGATTGGGTGCGTAAAAAAGCAAAACTGCTTATTACGCTGCCATTCGCCAGCGGCAATATCTTGATGGTAACCAAATAAATTTCGGCGTAAAGCAAACAGCATCGCAATCACGTGCTCAGGTACCGAACGCGTCGCGTAACCACGTACATTGGCAGCCGCAATATCATGCTTAGCACAGTAGTCCACATCGACGTTGTTAAAACCAGTCGCGGCAACCGCGATCATCCGCAATTGTGGTAGTTGCTCTAATATATTTTGGTCAAGCAGGACTTTATTGCTAATCACGATATCTGCACCTGCTAACCTTTCTATTACCTGCTCTGGCGCGGTTAAGTCGTACTCACGCCAGTAGTGCTGAAAGCTAGGTCGTGGGATCTCAATATGTTCTGGGATGGTCGCACGGTCCAAAAATACGATGGTCGGCAAAGACATAACAACTCCTTGTTCACGGCTGAAAGACAGGATACATCAACCACAGTAACGAAATAGCGAACTAGAAAGAACCGTTGTTGACTGCGGTTGGCATTAAGGGTGTGGCAACGTTTTATAATCAGGCAATGTACGTTCTGGCGAAAAATAGTTAAAGATCGCCGCCTCGGCTTCAGGATAAAAGTCACAGGGTACAAAAATACTGCTCAGCTGATCCGTGGCTGGGTGATAAAAACTTAGCTCCGCAGCGTGCAACTCTAAACGTTCTGAAAACTGATACGCCTCTTCGCTTGCATAAAACTCATCACCCACAATCGCATGACCAATCGCCATCAAATGCACGCGTAACTGATGCGATCGACCAGTAATGGGCAGTAGTCGCACAACGGTCGTATGGGTGCCATCTGGATGCACTTCACGCTTCACCACTTGGAATAAAGTTTGAGATGGCTTGCCGTCGTCGAAGCATACTTTTTGTCGCGGACGATTTGGCCAATCACAAATTAATGGAAGATCAATATTCCCTTCTTGCGGCTCAACATGCCCCCAAACACGTGCGTAATACACCTTGTGGGTGAGACGATATTGGAACTGCTTTTTTAATGCTCGCTCCGAAGGTTTGTTTTTCGCCAGCAGCATCAACCCTGATGTCGACATATCCAAGCGATGCACTACTTGGATTTCTGGATGCACTTCCTTGAGGCGGCTCCACATGCTGTCGTAATGCTCTGCAAGTCGACCAGGAACAGACAGTAACCCAGATGGCTTATTCACTGCCAGAATGTCGTCATCCTCAAAAACGATATCGACCCAAGGATCGGTGGGAGGGGTATATTCAAGCATTGCCATGGGAGATCTCTACAAAATAAAAACGCCGCGATTATATACCCAAATAGCACCCAGATGCAGGGTTCTGAAGAAAAGTTCAAACCAATAAAACAAAGTCAATCCTTTAGCATAAAAACTAAAAATAGCACGTTGTAAATTTAGTTTGACAACAAGACGCATAACTGAATAGAGTGCTAGATGCACACAGCATGATATTCGCAAAGAATACTTAAAATAAATACATCAAAACACAGCATTTAAAAGACATTACCGTTGCGCAGTATAGGGCGAGCGCTCAGCTTGTCATGTACTGCGGTATGTATCTCTTTAGAAAGATACATAAGATAAAAAGGACAATAAGCAATGGACTCCGCCGTTATAGATAAACCCCAATCCAAACTTTCCTTATTTTTTCGTTCGCTAGGCCCCGGCATATTAATGGCATCTGCTGCGGTCGGTGGCTCTCACCTCGTCGCATCAACCAAAGCTGGTGCGATTTATGGTTGGCAATTGGCTGCACTGATTCTGCTCGTAAACCTGTTTAAATACCCTTTTTTCCGAGCGGGCGTACAGTACACCATGGGGACAGGGCTCACCTTGGTTGAGGGCTACGCGAAATTAGGTCGGCCTTACCTATGGCTATTTCTATTTCTGAGCGTGGTCTCAGCCGTAATCAATACCGCCGCTTTGTTGATGTTTAGCGCTAGCTTGCTGGGCTACTTCATTCCGTTTTCACTATCAATGGCATCACTCAGTATCATTGTGATTGTCACCTGCCTGATCATATTATTTGCTGGCCATTACAAAGCGCTCGATACGTTATCTAAGGTGATCATGTCGGTGTTAACCATCGCGACTTTACTTGCCGTTTCTATCGCCTTTGGTAACCCTGTTGAGCAAGTGGCCAACTTCGAGCCACCGTCACCTTGGTCGATTGCGGCAATTGGCTTTATCGTCGTAACAATGGGGTGGATGCCAGCACCGATAGAGATCTCCTGTTTAACCTCTGCGTGGTTAAAACGCCAATCAAGCCAGCAAGAAGTAACATACCGCTCTGCTCTATTTGACTTTAATGTCGGTTATATTGGCACGGCTTTTCTTGCCATTATCTTTGTATCATTAGGTTCTTTGATGCTTTATGGCTCTGGCGTTGCGCTTGAAAGCTCTGGCGTTGGCTTCTCCCACCAATTGGTTGGCTTATATGCGGCAACAATTGGCGAATGGTCTCGTTACTTAATCGCGGTAATTGCGTTTTTCTGTATCTTTGGCAGCACGATTACCGTTATTGATGGCTACTCACGCGTTATTTCTGACTCTCAACGTCTACTGCGCTCACAACCAGACACTAACCCTAAAGCCACGTCAGCGATCATGCTGGTAGTCTCCTTACTTGCATTAGGTATTGTGGTTTTCTGGGCTTCTGCGTTATTGCCTATGCTGAACTTTGCGATGATCCTCGCCTTTATGACCACGCCATTCTTTGCTCTGCTAAATTACACATTAGTGAGCAAAACCGAGTTACCTGAACCTTTGGCTGTTGGACCTAAATTGAAGTGGTTGTCGATTGCCGGTTTGATTTACTTGTTTGGCTTCTTGGCTGTATTTATCTGGTGGAAGTGGTTGATGTAAATTACTTAGCTATCAGTGATTAATGCATTCCGCATAAAGAAACTAAACCGCAAATAAAGAAAAAGGTCTTCAACTGAAGACCTTTTTTTAATGAACAATAAATGCTTACTTAGTTGTGGCTTACCACAATCAAACGTAGCGAGTCGAGCTGCACTTGAGCTTGGTTGATGTAACCAGTGAGCTCCTTAATTTGTGCATCAATGGCTTCAATTTCTTCGTCACGAATATTTGGGTTTACCGCTTTCAGTGCTTGCAAACGCTCAAGTTCTGCATTCAAGCTATGCTGCATATCTTGATGAGCTTGCTTGCGTACTTCCTCAACCTTCTCTTCGATAAGATTGTCCCCCGCTTCGATCAAGCGGTGTACGTCTTTCTGTACCGACGTGACCAACTTGCTGCCTAAGTGACGGTTTACAGGGCTGAGCTGGCGGTTAAAGCTTTCAAATTCCACTTGAGCAGACAAGTCATTGCCACGCGAGTCCATCATCAAACGGATTGGCGTTTTCGGTAAGAAGCGCGCGATGCCACTGCGTTTTGGTGCTTGCGCATCTACCGCGTAAATCAACTCAAGAAGAATGGTCCCAACTGGTAACGCTTTGTTTTTCAGTAGAGATACCGCAGACGTCCCCACCCCTTCACTCATCAGAAGATCGATACCACCCTGGATCATTGGGTGCTCCCAACTGATAAAGTGCATATCTTCACGAGATAAAGCCGTATCACGATCAAAAGTGATCGTCGCCCCTTCGTATGGCAGGCCTGGATAGCTTGGTACCATCATGTGCTCAGATGGGGTCACAATCAGTGCGTTTTCACCTTTGTCGTCTTGATTCAAGCCAATCGTATCAAAAAGAGAAAGTGCGAAGGTGACCAGATTGGTATCGCCGTCGGTTGATTCAATTTTCTCAACGATTTGTTGTGCTTTTTCCCCGCCATTTGAATGCATTTCTAACAGGCGGTCACGGCCTTGCTCCAATTGGGATTTCAGCTCTTTATTCATTTTTGCTGACGCTTCAATGATCTCACCCAGCGTGGTGGTGTCACCAGAAGCAAGGATTTCAATCAAGTCATCAGAGTACTTATCGTAAACGGCACGGCCTGTTGGGCAGGTTTCTGCAAAAGCGTTTAAACCTTCATCAAACCAGCGAGCAAGAATGGCTTGCGAGGTACCTTTCAGGTAAGGAATATGAATGTCGATGTCGCGGTTTTGGCCGATACGGTCCAAACGACCGATACGTTGCTCAAGCAAATCTGGGTTGAATGGCAAGTCGAACATGACAAGTTGGTTGGCAAACTGGAAGTTACGACCTTCAGAGCCGATTTCACTACAGATAAGAACCTGTGCACCACCTTCTTCTTGCGCAAAGTAAGCGGCTGCTTTGTCACGCTCAAGGATCGACATACCTTCATGGAAGACGGTCGCACGAATACCTTCACGCTCACGCAGTGCTTGCTCCAATTGCAGAGCCGTACTTGCACGAGAGGCAATCACCAGAATTTTCTCGCTGCGCTTCTCTTTTACCTTTTCAAGTAACCAATTCACGCGCGAGTCAAACTGCCACCAGCTTGCGTCATCGCCTTCAAATTCTTGGAAAATTTCTTCCGGGTAAAGGTTCTTCATCGCACGTGCTTCCGAACTCATCTTACCGCCGATCATCCCAGCAACACGCATTGACGTGGTGTATTGCGGTGGAATATCCATTGGCATCAGGTGCACGTTACGCGCAGGGAACCCTTTGATAGCCGCACGTGTGTTACGGAACAGAACTCGTCCCGTACCGTGACGATCCATCAAGTTGTCGATCAACTCTTGGCGCGCTGACGCTTTCGCTTCTTCGTCCGCTTCACTTTCGATAATGCGGAAAAGTGGTTCTACGTCTTGTTCAGACAACAACTCAGTAATCTGGTTTTTCGCTTCATCAGGCAGTTTTTCACCAGAGAAAAGTGAAGTAATCGCATCCGCTACAGGTGCGTATTGCTCTTCTTCCTCGACAAACGCTTCATAATCGTAGAAACGGTCAGGATCCAGCAAACGCAGACGAGCAAAGTGGCTTTCACGACCAAGCTGTTCTGGCGTTGCCGTCAGTAGCAGTACGCCCGGAGTGCGTTCAGCCAAGCCTTCCACTACTTGGTATTCACGGCTCGGTTTATCTTGGCTCCACTCAAGGTGATGCGCTTCATCGACAACCAGTAGGTCCCACTCACCTTCCAGTGCTTGTTCAAAACGCTTGCGGCTCTTGCGTAGGAAGTCCAAAGAACACAGCACGTATTGCTGGGTATCAAATGGGTTTTCTGCATCCGCGAATGCTTCGATACAACGCTCTTCGTCAAAGATAGAGAAATGCAGGTTGAAACGACGCATCATCTCAACCAGCCATTGATGTTGCAGTGTTTCAGGTACCACAATCAAAATACGTTCTGCACGGCCAGACAGCACTTGCTGGTGGATGATCATGCCCGCTTCGATGGTTTTACCCAAACCAACTTCATCCGCCAGTAATACGCGTGGCGCGTGGCGACGGCCAACTTCGTGCGCGATGTAAAGCTGATGAGGGATCAAACCTGCACGCATACCACATAGGCCACGCATTGGGCTCTTATGCTGCTCAAACTGGTTGGTTAGCGCACGGTAACGCAGAACAAAGTTGTCCATGCGATCGATTTGACCGGCGTACAACTTATCTTGAGGTTTATTAAAACGAATTTGGTTGCTCAGAAAAATCTCACGCAGAACAACGGCGGTTTCTTGCGTGTCTTCACGAGTACCGAAATAGGTGTATAGACCTTCATCTTCCAGTACTTCTTCAACTTTTAGAGACCAACCTTCTTGGCAGTCGATGACATCACCAACGTTAAAGGTGACTCGGGTAACAGGTGCATCGTTACGTGCGTAAACTCGGTTTTCCTCTGACGCTGCAAACATCAATGTCACAGTACGAGCATCCATTGCTACAACGGTACCTAAACCTAAATCGCTTTCCGTATCGCTAATCCAGCGCTGCCCCAAAGCAAATGTCATGAATTGACTACCTCGTTATTAGTTCTTGATTCGTGTTTCTTGTTGGTCTACTCATGCCCGTAGGCATGGATAATAGTTTAGATCTGATTCTGGCTTCTGCTATGCCAATAGCATTCGTCATTCCAGTATGAACTGAGTATTTTTAAGCCAGCTCAACATGATAAATCGGACGTAGCCTATACGCAGAAAAAGGTCGCTAATCTTACTTGAAGCTGTGATTTAGGTCACGCCGAAACCGCATCAAGCGGAAACTTTTTTTCCCAAACTATAAATGCAATCAAATTGTAAAATACTCATGCCAATTATTAAGTTGTAGAACGTAAATATTACGTATACTTCTAGTGAGGGGCGTTTAAAACCATTGCATATGATTTAAGCGCGTTAGTACACGATTAGGATCAACACGGGTTTGCAGTAAGTTGTCTTGCTACTCGGTTGCACACTAACCGACATCAGCCCGACAACCTCTATTGCAAGCAATCAGAGTTAGGCCGCTTCACACCTATTTGAGAACGACCTAACCACTCGCATGCAGAGCCGTATTACGGCAAGGAGACGCTATGGGCGATACCGATCGGAAACTGTTTGTACTTGATACCAACATTCTTCTTCATGAACCCTTTGCCATCTTCTCTTTCCAAGAACACGATGTCGTTATCCCCATGACCGTGTTGGAAGAACTCGACCGAATCAAAGACAGCAAACGCGATGTCGCAAGAGACGCTCGCGTGGCTATTCGCGCTTTGGAAGATTTGTTTAAAGAAGCAACGCCCGATGAAATTTCTGAAGGTATTCCTGTTTCTAAAGACAGCCCCGACCAAGGCACCATTTCCATTTTGGCGGATTTTGAACTGCAGGAAACCGTCAAAGCCTTCGCCGACAAAGCCGGTGACAACCGCATACTCAATGCGGTGCTTTATCTGCAAAACAAACGAGCACCACGTGAAGTGGTACTGATCACGAAAGACATTAACATGCGTCTGCGCGCTAAAGGTGCTGGCGTACGTTTTGTTGAAGACTACCGAACCGATCAACTGATTGACGACATTCAATACCTCACCAAAGGCTTTCAACTGCGTGAGGGGGACTTCTGGAGTGATATTGAGGAAGTGGAAAGTTATGCGCTGGGCGGAAAAACCTATCACAAGCTCAGTCGTGAACCTTTTGAACCAACCTTTATTAACCAATATGTGATTGATGAAGACAGCGACTTTGCTGGCCGCGTGGAAACCATCAATGAAGACAAATTAACGCTACTCGACCTGAGCCGTGAACGCATGATGCACCGTAAGGCTTGGGACATCACACCAAAAAACATCTACCAAGGAATGGCGTTGGATGCCTTACTTGACCCGGATATTGACCTGGTGATTTTAACCGGTGCCGCTGGTAGTGGTAAAACGCTATTAGCCATGGCAGCAGCACTGGAGCAAACCATTGAAGAAGGCATGTTCGATAAAATTATCGTGACGCGTAACACGCCAGACATCGGTGAATCCATCGGCTTCCTACCCGGCTCAGAAGAGGAGAAAATGATGCCGTGGTTAGCGGCGGTGACCGATACCTTGGAAGCGCTACATAAACACGATCACTGCACTGAAGGCTCATTGAAGTACATCTGCGATAAAGCCAATATTCAGTTTAAATCGATCAACTTTATGCGTGGCCGTTCGATTCAAAATGCGTTTGTGCTGCTTGATGAGTGTCAAAACCTCACCGCTTCACAAATCAAAACCATCATCACCCGCTGCGGCGAAGGAACCAAAATCGTCTGCTCCGGTAACTTGGCGCAGATTGACTCCCATTACCTCACCCCTGTGACCTCTGGTTTGACCTACATGGTTGAACGCTTCAAGAACTTTGAAGGCAGCGCGAATATTCACCTTAACGGCGTGGTTCGTAGCCGCTTGGCAGAGTTTGCCGAAGAGAACCTCTAGTCGACATCGACTCACAAAAACAAAAGAGCGCTCTAATGAGCGCTCTTTTTATAACGATTCGAATGAGTTACTCAGTACCACCCACCGTCAGTGAATCCAATTTCAAGGTCGGCTGACCAACGCCAACTGGCACACTTTGTCCAGCTTTACCACATACGCCAACGCCCTTGTCGATACTTAAGTCGTTACCAACCATCGACACTTGTTGCATGGCTTCAATACCAGAGCCAATCAACGTCGCACCTTTAACAGGGCGCGTAATTTTGCCGTTTTCAATTAAGTACGCTTCCGATGCGGAGAACACAAACTTACCCGAAGTAATGTCCACCTGACCGCCACCAAAGTTTGGCGCATACAACCCTTTTTCTACCGTCGAGATGATTTCTTCTGGCGTATGCTCACCTGGAAGCATGTAGGTGTTGGTCATACGCGGCATCGGCAAATGTGCATACGACTCACGACGACCGTTACCTGTTGGGTTCACACCCATTAACCGCGCGTTTAGCTTGTCTTGCATGTAACCTTTCAGCACACCATTTTCGATAAGCGTGTTGTACTGGCCATTCACCCCTTCATCATCCACATTGAGTGAACCACGAAGGTCTTTTAATGTACCGTCATCAACAATGGTACACAGTGAAGACGTCACTTGTTGACCCATTTTGCCAGAGAAAACCGAAGATTCCTTACGGTTAAAGTCACCTTCTAAGCCATGACCTACCGCCTCATGTAGCAATACGCCTGGCCAACCTGAGCCCAATACCACTGGCATCATGCCTGCTGGCGCGGCTTCTGCTTCAAGGTTAACCAACGCCATGCGAATCGCTTCGTCTGCATAATGGAAAGCTTGTTTCACACCATTGCTTTCCGTTAAAAAGAAATCGTAACCAAAACGGCCACCGCCACCAGCGCTACCTCGTTCACGTCGTTCACCTTTTTGAGCGAGCACGCTAATAGACAAACGTACCAAAGGACGAATATCGCCTGCATAAGTACCGTCTGTTGCCGCAACAAGCATCTGCTCATGCACACCGCTGATGCTGATCGAGACTTCTTTAATCAATGGTTCTTTAGTGCGGATGTAAGCATCTAGAGACTTAAGTAATTCTGTTTTTTGCTGCTTTTCCCATTCAGCTAGTGGATTCACAGCCGCGTAGTACGCTTGGTTCTCCGTACGTTTAAACGCATGAACTTTGCCATTTTGCCCTTGCTGAGCAATACCGCGCGCCGCCATTGCACTCTGCTTCAGGCCTTCAGGCTGGATTTGATCAGAGTAGGCAAAGCCTGTTTTTTCGCCAGTTACGGCGCGGACACCAACACCACAATCAATGTTAAAAGAGCCATCTTTGATGATGCTGTCTTCTAGAACCAGAGACTCATGCCAGCTGGACTGAAAGTAAATGTCCGCATAATCGATCTGGCGCGTCGCAATGCTGGCAAGCGTGTCAGCAATGTCTTGTTCTGTCAGACCATTTGGGGCAAGGAGTGCCTGTTCTATTTGGTTTGTGCTCATAGTTAGCTCTTTTATTTCCGTCTCAATTCATTTTGAAAGCGACTGTGTTGAGTCAGCGGCATATTCTGCCTTACTTGTTGGCTTTGTGACAAATCTATCTCTGTCACTAACAAGCCTACTTCATCCTGAAGCTGCTTATGGATACGTCCCCAAGGGTCAACGACCATCGAGTGTCCCCATGTTTTTCGTCCACATGGATGCGTTCCAGTTTGTCCGCTTGCCAAAATCCAACATTGTGTCTCAATCGCTCTAGCTCGCAATAATACTTCCCAGTGAGCTTGCCCCGTCACAGCGGTAAACGCAGCAGGCACCACAATGATATCCGCGCCTTCTTGGCGTAATACTTTATAAAGCTCAGGGAAACGAAGATCGTAACAGATGCTCAATCCAACGCTGCCGATATCGGTTTCCGCCACTACAATTTGATTACCCGCCATAAACGTATCCGACTCACGATAACTACCATAACCATCTGCTACGTCGACATCAAACATATGCAGTTTGTCATAGTGAGCAATGCATTTACCGTGCGGCGGCAATACAAGTGTTGTGGTCGTGACACCTTTTGCGGTTTGAATGGGCATGCTTCCGACAATCAGTGTTAACTGGTTCTTTCTTGCGATTTCAGAGAGCCGCTGTTGTATCATGCCACTCCCAAGTGGCTCTGCATGCTGATGGTACGCTTCGCGGTTGGCAAACAGCACCGTATTTTCAGGGGTAAGGACAAGCTTGGCACCTTGCTTACTCGCCAAAGCACACTGTTTTTCAATAAAGTCCAGATTCGCAGTGATATCTGGACCCGATGTCATTTGAATAATGCCAACACGTTCCATGTGTTTCCTCCCTATTCCATTTTAGTCGGTGAGTTATTTCGCCTGTTCACGCAGCTTTTCTGGTAGTTTGTATTCACCTTTACTTCGAGAAATTTCTTTTACCGTTGGAGAGTCTAGTGGGCCTTTCACTTCATAATTGACTTGAGTGAAGACCTCAACCACCGGAGAAATCACTGTTGAGATGGCTAAAACATACAACGCGGTTTGTGGTGCTACTGCAAACGCGGTCAGCATTGGTAGGCCTGATGTGATGTCTGGGGTGAACTTCACTTCCGCATCGACCATTCTGCTGTTCATATTGGCGATGCCGCGGATCTGCATTTCCCCTGCTAACGCATCCATCACGATATCGTTGGTGATAAATACGCCATCTTGGATTTTGCCCGTGCCTGTGATCGAGTTAAACGCCATGCCTTTGTCGAATACGTCGGTAAAGTCGAGCTGCATCTTCCGGATGATAGAATCCAAACTGAACAAGCCTAACAAGCGTGCCGCACCACTGACTTCACTGATCACGCCTTTACCAAATTCCGTTGAGACATTCCCTTGCAAGGTTTGTGTCTTCATCGACCAAGGCGCGCCGTCCCATTCCATATTGGCATTGATCTCAAATGGTGCCTGCTGAATACCTGATGTGATACCAAAGCGCTCCATAAGGTCAGTGTTGTTATCACCTTTCATTTTCATGGTTAAGTTGGAATGGCTATTCTCTTTTGTCAGGTCCCACCAACCGCTCATATCAATACGGTTTTTGCCGCTGCTAAAGGTGATATTTTTCCACTCCAAACGGTTCTCGCGACGCTGTAAATCAACATTCACCTTCCCCACTTTGTAACCTTGCAACCAGAAATCATCGATGTTCAAAGTTAAGTTTGGCATCTCAGCGTGAAACTGGCGGTCAAAATTGGTAATCAAAGGTGCGTTTTGATCCTCACTGGCAAAGAGCGAGCTACGCTCTTTGGTCATCTCTTCAAACCCTGGAATATACAGGTGCAAGTGCTCCAAAGAGACCGATAAGTCATACGGTTTCAGATAGTTAGCCTTACCTTTAACCTCTTGACTGTCCACATCGAGTTGCCAGCTCAAATTCTTTTTGCTTGCGGAGAAGTCCACATCATGAAACTCAATCCCACCAAGCTGCAAGTTTGGCGTTTCAACATCAATCCGTGTCGGCAATGGAATACTCGGCGTCTTCATGCTTGCCAGAACAGATGAGGATTGCTTACCTTCCGAGCCCTGAACCAGCTCTGCCCACTGGTCTAAATTAAGCTCAGCGACACGCACTGATGCATCGTGTCCGACAATAGGGCTGATCCTGAAACCACCTTTGCCGACCATTAAATGAGTCGCCGTCAGAACAGGTACGTCGCCAGTTATATCTATCTCGGTTTGATACTTAGCATTTGGTATCTGTAGTCTTGCTGAAATACTTTCTTGGTTGCCGGATGCCTGTAGTTTTGCTTGCCCGGACTCGCCAACTTGTTTCGCTAGCGGATAGGGATATTGACTCGCTAAACGATTTAGCTGCGCCAACACATCAAGTTGATAGGTGAAGCCTACATCATTAAGTTGTAAGTCAATGTCCATTTGCCACGGCGCATGCCCAGAAACAAGCTTTAACCAACGCTCACCAACATAAGGTTTGAGAGGCTCAACGTCCCAATCCCCTAATGTATTAATCGTCACATTGTAGCCCTGTTCCGCACTCTCACCACGAAAATCGAGGGAGATAGGCTGGGTAAGCAACTCTGCAGACAAACCCGATGTGGTGACCACATCATTATCGAAGTGGATACGCCCTGTGGCTTTCTCCAGCGTCATTGGCGGCGCTTCAATATCGACACGGTTTTCTGTTAAATCGGCATAACCCCAAGCACGGGACTCTTTTTCAAAATCAAACGGAATGTTGAGCTGGAACTCAGAGTAAACCGGACCACTCACTTGCAGCGCCGTCAACGCTGCCCCGACCGAGTCCACCAATGGCGTCGCCATCATGTAGTCACGAACTTCATTACCCGGCGCGCTCGCTTTGGCTTCAATCTCAATGTGTCCACCCTCCGCCAACTCAGGGATTCGCCCAGTAATACGCTTGGCATGAACACCATTTAGCGTGGCGGACTTTGAATCTAAATACATGGCATCATTTTCAAACAGCAAGTCCAGCTGCAGATCAGTGATGGTTGGCCACGCCGTATCAAAGCTAAATTTCGCGTCTTTTAAACCGACCCACGCCTGAAACATGCCATTATGATCTTTGTAAGGAAAATCCCCTAACTCGCCATACCACAGCAGCTTAGCCGTATTCACTTTACCGCCTTGAATCGCAGTCGATAGGTAATCCGTTAAGTCTTGTCCAAGTGCCAGAGTCGGCAGGTAACGCCATGTTTCACCTGCGTTATAGAGATCTGCTTCAGCATAAAACGATAAAAATGGGCTTTGTTCTTTTGGAAAATCAAGACGGAATGCTCCTAGTACTTGAAGATCCGGTGTCGCTGCCGTCACTTTATCAGACCACAAGCGCCAGCCACTCTCATCTTGTTGCCAGATAATATCGACTTCACCTTGTTTGATATTCAGCGGAGCTTGAAATACATCACCGTACGGAAATACATCATCAATGACGGTTACTTTCGCTTTTGCCTGATCTAAATCACCAGATACACTGCCCTGCACATGATGGAATCCTGGTAGCAGTTCCCATTGCGTCATCGCAAGTTCATCCAGTTCCGCGGAGTAGCGTAACGTGTCTAAACCACCGTTCATGGACAAGCGAACATCTTCAACTCGGCCTTTCGGTGCCAATTTGTTGATAAGGTCACTGGTCGATTCTGACTCTGGAGCCAATTTGATGAGCGGAATAAGTGCTTCGATATCGAGTTGAGAAAGGTTGAGCGTCCAACCATTCGGTTGCCAATCAAACGCTGCGTCTAATTCCGGCCAAGGGGTGTTGTCGGTTCGGATCCGAAGTGAGTGACCATTTACTTTCCAACCTTGTTTATCTGGTCGAAGATTGAAAATACCTGACTCGATAAACAGCTCATGACGACCGTTTTCATTCCACACCAGCTCAGAAGGCAACAGTTCAACATACGCATCATTCGGTTGGCTGTGTTTCAGCGTCAGCCAAGTGTTTAAGCTGACCTTACCCGACTCAGCCCCCGACTCTTCTTGCATGTAAGTGGTTAACCAAGGCGTCACTGAGACATTTTGGGCACTTACGTAAAACTCACCAGACACATCACGCAGCGAACCATGGTCTTTAAAGTTAGCGCTCACTAACAATGAATTCAGACGAACATCGGCAATGTTCACGGTGCCTTCTGCTAAGTGGTGCTTGCCTTGGTTGCTCCAACGGAGCTGCTCGATATCTAAACGGCGAGTCTCACCAGATACCGATTTATACCAAATCCGTGAGTCGGTAATGGTGAAGTCTTCAAACTGACGTAAAAGAAGTGAGTCGAGTTGGTCGATGAGCTTCACTTCGCTCTTATCCACACTCGGCTCCTGCTCTTGACGACTAGAGGTCGGCAGAATGTCTACGGTGTGAATATCCAGAGCGAGGTTATGAATGGTGAGGTCAGCGACCACCGGTTTGAGTTGCAAAAGAGATTGAATGAGATCGAATTCAATTTGGATTTCTTCAACGGCAAAGCGTGCATCCTGAATATTCGGCAGATTCGCTTCTAAACCGAGTAGCGCGATCGAGGGGTGATTATTGCGCCACGTCCCTGCGACGTTGGCGATAGAAAAGTCAAAACCTGTGTCCTGCTTGACCCAGGTTTTGATCTCATCTTGGAAGTGGTTAAGTTGTGGCAATGTGACGCGCAGTGTGGTTACTAATATGGCCAATAACACCAGTACAGTAACTAAACTCCACGCACAAAAACGCCCAAAACGGTTAACACCAGAATTCACAAATGTTCCAAATTACATCATTACGACGTCAAACTGTTCCTGAATGTACAGGGGCTCAGCCTGAACTCGCACTTGCTTGCCAATAAATACTTCGAGCTCAGCCAATGCATGAGACTCATCACCCAACAGCGCTTCAGCAACAAACGGCGATGCATATACAACAAAATTATCGGCGTCGTAAGCACGGTTTACACGAGTAATCTCGCGTAATATCTCAAAGCACACGGTTTCAACCGTTTTCACGCTACCACGGCCCTCACAAGTAGGACAGCCAGAACACAAGATATGTTCAATACTTTCTCGTGTGCGCTTACGCGTCATCTCGACTAAGCCGAGCTGAGTAAAGCCGTTGATGTTGGTTTTTACTCGGTCTTTAGCCAGTGCGGTTTCCAACGAGGTAAGCACTCGCTGACGGTGCTCTTCAGACGCCATATCGATAAAGTCGATGATGATGATGCCGCCGAGATTGCGCAAACGCAGCTGACGAGCAATAGCCTGAGTTGCCTCAATGTTGGTATTAAAGATGGTCTCTTCAAGATTACGACGACCAACAAATGCACCAGTGTTGATGTCGATAGTTGTCATGGCTTCAGTTTGATCGATGATCAAGTAGCCACCCGACTTTAACTCTACCTTGCGCTCTAAAGAACGCTGAATTTCATTCTCGGTGTCGTACATATCAAAGATTGGCTTGTCACCTTCGTAAAGCTCAAGCTTGTCTGTTAACTCAGGTACATACTCAGAAGTGAATTCTTTCAGGTTTTCATATTCGAGGCGGGAGTCGACCATGATTTTATCGAGCTCTGTGCCGACAAAATCACGCAGAATGCGCTGGGCTAAACCAAGTTCACCGTAAAGCGTTGAACGCGTTTTGTATTTTGAACGACGCTCCATGACTTTTAGCCACAAACGCTTTAGAAATGCCGCGTCTTGAGAAAGCTCTTTTTCATCTGCGCCTTCCGCTGCGGTACGAATGATAAAACCACCGTGCTCATCACAGTAATGATTCACCACTTTTTTCAGACGCTCGCGCTCTTTCTCACTCTCAATACGCTGCGAAACACCGACATGACTGGCCCCCGGCATAAAAACAAGATAACGCGAAGGTAAGGTGATATCCGTCGTTAAACGCGCGCCTTTCGTACCGAGCGGATCTTTGACCACTTGTACAACAATGTCTTGCCCCTGACGTACCAGCTCAGAGATATCACGGACTTGAAACTGCTGTTTTTCGTTCTCTGCCACACATTCGGTATGCGGGACAATATCTGACGCATGTAAAAACGCCGCTTTATCTAAACCGATATCGACGAAAGCCGCTTGCATACCTGGCAGTACTCGGCTGACTTTGCCTTTGTATATATTGCCCACAATGCCGCGACGCGATTCGCGCTCGATATGTATTTCTTGTAGTACTCCACCTTCAATCATGGCCACACGAGTTTCACTCGGGGTCACGTTAAGCAGCAATTCTGCACTCATGTGCACACCTCAAAACAATTATAAAAATTCTTGAATTAGCTGATCGGTTTCGAACAAAGGTAAGCCTACTACAGCGTGATAACTGCCTTCGATTCGGGTGACAAATCGCCCTCCGAGTCCCTGAATACCATAACTTCCAGCTTTATCGCATGGCTCTCCTGACTGCCAATATTGTTCGATTTCTTCGTGAGTCAGTTGTTTGAACCACACGTCAGTGGTGACGACCACTGAATGTTGTTGTTCCGATGATACGACGCTCACCGCAGTCATCACTTGATGACGACGACCGGATAAGTCAGTAAGCATACGCTTTGAATCTTCAAAACTTTTGGGTTTTTCTAGCACACGTTCATCGCATACTACGACCGTATCAGAGCCCAATACAACGGAATCAGGCTTAGCTAATGCTAAGCCTGCCTGAGCTTTTTCCAAAGAAAGACGCAGCACGTACTCTCGTGCCTGCTCATGAGCCTGTTTAGCTTCCTCAATATCAGGCAATACGAGCTCAAAATCATAACCTAGTTGAGCAAGCAGCTCTTTTCTTCTCGGAGAACCCGAAGCGAGAACGAGAGATAAGCTTTTCTTCACCGCTTTACCTTACGTGCCATGCACGACGAACTCGTCGCATTAATAAAAACATCCATGGCCAAAGTATACAGTTTATTGCCGCCGTCCACAGAGATAATGGATTAAATACTACGTCCTGGTTCAAATATTCCCCACAGAATATCAAAACTTCCAATAACGCAGTAAAAAAGGCAATTAAAATCGACTGTTGCCACAATGCCATGTTACGAATCAACAGGAAATTCAACGCCACCAGATAGATGACAATCGACATCATCATGCCGCGAATTCCAAGCGTTGAACCGATCAAGATATCCCATAATAAGCCCAGTACTAGCGCGGCTCCAACGTTCACTCGGTGCGGCAGTGCCAACACCCAATAACACGTGACAAGGAACAACCATGATGGACGTAAAACATCTAACACACCTGGCCACGGAATGGTTTGCAACACCAGCGCAACGAAGAAACTGACACCAATCACCATTCGGCTACTCACTACATTATTGGCCATCAGTTACCTCTTGTTCTTCTTGCTCTAACCCTTCTTCCACATTGGATCGCAGCACTTTGTGTTGACGATCTTCATTCGGCCAAATCAGCAGTAGGTAACGTAAACGATCAAACTCTACAACTGGCTCAGCCTTGATTGCCGCAAATTCTTGGCGCGTATCGTGATCCACATTGGTAACCGTCGCGACTGGGTACCCTTCTGGGTAAATCCCACCTAGGCCGGATGTCACCAGTAGATCGCCAACCTGAATATCAGTACTGGTTGGAATGTGCTCCAGTTGGATTTCATCCATTTCACCATTGCCCGACGCGATCACTCGAATATCGTTACGGATCACCTGGACAGGAATCGCATTTTTCGCATCCGTTAGCAACAGAACACGTGCGTTGTGCGCTGCGACAAACGTGACCTGACCAACAATGCCTTTTTCGTTGATCACTGGCTGCCCGACGTACACACCGTCTATTTGTCCTTTATCAATCACCACTTGATGACGATAAGGTGAAGTATCAACCGCCATCACTTCAGTTACGACTTTCTTTTCATCCCTGACAAATGAAGAGCCTAACAATTTGCGTAGACGTTGGTTTTCTTCTTTATATTGATCGAGCAAGATCAGCTCGCTTTTCAGGCGTAGCACTTCTCGCTTTAAGTTGCGATTGCCTTCAACTAATGCCTGACGAGTATTAAAACGTTCAAATACGCCATCGAACATGCTGCGAGGCAAATTGGCTGCGTATTGAATCGGTGCAACCATACTGTTCAATAAGTATCGGACGTTGGAAAACGTATCTAGACGACTATCAGCCAGCATTAAGCTCGCCGACACGATGACAGCAAAAAACAGACGTAATTGCAGAGACGGACCTCTGCCAAAAATCGGTTTCATCTTGTTTTTGACCTGATTGCTTCCATGATTATTGAGCCTTACTTGGCAACCTAAAAATACTTAAATAAATACTTTTAGGTATGGAGCATGTTTGAATTACAGAGAGAGCAGAAATGAAGGTGAAGCCCGACATGAGCTTCACCTAAACCTTTATTCTTCAGAGAACAGATCGCCACCGTGCATGTCGATCATTTCTAGTGCTTTACCGCCACCACGCGCAACACACGTTAGTGGATCTTCCGCGATAACCACAGGGATACCGGTTTCTTCCATTAATAGACGATCGAGATCTTTCAGTAGCGCGCCACCACCAGTCAGAACCATGCCGTTTTCAGAAATGTCTGAAGCAAGCTCTGGTGGACACTGCTCTAGTGCAACCATGACTGCTGAGACGATGCCAGATAGCGGCTCTTGAAGCGCTTCTAGGATCTCGTTTGAGTTCAGGCTAAAGCTGCGTGGCACACCCTCTGCAAGGTTACGACCGCGAACTTCAATCTCTTGAACTTCATCGCCAGGGTAAGCAGAACCGATTTCGTGTTTGATCTTTTCAGCCGTTGCTTCACCAATCAAGCTGCCGTAGTTACGACGTACGTAGTTGATCACGGCTTCATCAAAGCGATCACCACCGATACGTACTGACGATGAGTAAACCACACCGTTTAGAGAGATAACGGCAACTTCAGTTGTACCACCACCGATATCGACCACCATTGAACCTGTCGGCTCAGACACGCGCAGGCCTGCACCAATTGCTGCCGCCATTGGCTCGTCGATTAGGTAAACTTCACGCGCGCCAGCACCGAGAGCTGATTCACGAATTGCGCGACGCTCAACTTGGGTAGAACCACAAGGAACACAAACAAGAACACGTGGGCTTGGCTTTAGGATGCTGTTGTCATGCACTTGTTTGATAAAGTGCTGAAGCATTTTTTCGGTTACGTAGAAATCAGCGATTACGCCGTCTTTCATTGGGCGGATAGCGGAAATGTTGCCAGGTGTACGACCAAGCATCTGTTTTGCTGCGTGACCGACTGCAGCAACGCTTTTTGCAGAACCTACACGATCTTGACGAATAGCAACTACAGAAGGTTCATCAAGGACAATTCCTTGCCCTTTTACGTAAATTAGAGTGTTGGCTGTACCTAAATCGATAGATAGATCGTTAGAAAACATGCCACGAAGTTTCTTAAACATACTCTTCGCTCATCCTGCAAAAATATAGAAGACAAAAATTGCTCTAAATGTACCAATGCCTCGCTGTCACAGCAAGGTATTGGTACACAAACATGAGCAGAAAGCCTCAATTTCTTGCAGTTTCCTAACTTAAGGGCAAAAACCTAAGTTGTTACTGTCCGGTTAACCCTGGCTCACCACGGTAAATCACACGGTCATTACCACGGTGAATACCGAAGGTAACAACCGAGGAAGGGTTTTCTTCTCCCGCTTTGTCATTATCCCAGTTGTACTTGAGCCAAGGTAAACCATTTTTTGAATCATCAAGATCTAACCAAACGCGCGTTTGCTGACGGTATGGTTCAGCTTGAGTTGCAGTAACAGAGCGAGAAGAACCAGAAGACACTTCACCACCAGCTCCTAGTGTAACCGCTTTAGGATCAGCATCAGTACCTGTTGGCCAAATATGCCTTTCAGCGGCAGTGACACCTTTCACATCGGTTTGATTGTCATTAGGGTTGGCGATAAAGCGGCTACCATTCCAGTATTCAACTCGAAGTGGCACATGTAATGTCGAACCTTGGTTACCACCAACATCATCTAGGTCGACACGACCGAAGCGGATGTCGGGTTGCGGAGCCAAAACTGAATCACTCTCGATTACCGTCACAGGATCCTTACTAGCACTTGAGCCTGTGATTGAAATTAATGTGTCCTTACCTTGCTCAAACAAGTTAAAAGGCCCATCAGGGTAATGGGCTCCATTTCCCTTCGCTACAAACAAACCATCACTACTTGAGCCCGTATAAATACCTACACTTCTAGAATCCGCGAGCGACTTACCAGAGCTTTCCTTCCATGTTCCGCTGTACGTCTTCACAGAAGAGAAACGAGACGTGTATGCCCCATTCTCATATAGGTTGAACTTAGCCAACAAAGAATCATCAAAATATGTGTAGTTAGTTAAAGCACCTTTACCCGCATTTAGAGCCTCAACATAAAACTTACTCACTCCAAACGGCTGATTCATATAAGCAAAGCTCTGCGCGTTGGGATAATCCCAGTCCACACTTTCATCTGGGTAAACTTTAAAGTATTTAGGGTAGAATCGACCAATGACGCCTTTCGCGGGCTCAATCACAAATGCTTTACTACCCAAGTAGGCTTCTGGTGGCGTTACTGTAAACTCAAACGCCCCAACCTCGGAGACACTTTGCTCAATTGAATCTTTTGCATTTGTTGGCGTGTCATGATTATACACATCCTTACCTAAAACCCCGGTTGACAAAGCGCCAGCCGTTGGATAAGTCACTTTATGAGCGACAGATAGCCCTTCTTGCTGATAGTTTTTCGCCAATGCTCCGCCAAATTGATGAGCTGTTACGAACATATTGAAAGGTTCACCAGCAGCAACAAAACCTTGAGAACAAGAACCTGAGCTACATTGTCCCCCATCGGTTGACAACGTCAGATATGCAGGGAAACTAACAAAGCTATTCTGGCCCAAGGAGTCACTTTCATCTTTAATTCTTGCCTTCAGCGCAACCTTGCCAGCTTCAGGGTATCTCAGGTTAAAGTATGCTTTACCTTGGTTATTAAAATAAACATCTGCGATATCAACATCAGTTGTTCCAACACTAACTTCATCACTGAACTTACCATCTCGTTTTTTGAAAGAAACGTAAGCTGGTACTGATACTGCGTTACTTGTCGGCTCTATTCTTTCGATAGACAGCTGAACATCTCGATTTTCGCCGTTACCACCTTGCTGACTTGGCAAGCTACAAAACTCTAAATATGGTGAGCTTTGGTTGCTATATAATGCATCTCCGTCATTGTTAAAGAATGGCTTACCTGCGACTTTATCCGGCACAGTGACCCCTAATGCAGCAGAGTTAAACAAGATATTACAGTTTTGTTCAGATAGCGGACCACCAGCGATACGACACTTCGCACCGTCAAAACCAAACTGCGGAACCGAGCTACTTGCAATCCCAAGTTTTGCGGAGCCTGATTGGAATGCTTGTAACTTCAATGACACTGAGTCAGAGAACGTAACATGATCGCCACCTTCCCATGCTACAAGAGAATCAGATTGAGGTAATAAGGAGACCGTCACTGGATCAACAACAGCTCCTGGATTCGCATTCAATATTGAAGAAGGATAAGTTTTTGAACAAGATTCATCCATGCAGGCACGAAGCGTAACTTCAGATGCCTGACAAATACTTCCTGTCCCTGCGTAATCAAACTCAAAGTGATGAATACCGTCCGTAATTTTTTGGTATTTATCAGCACAAACTTGGAAGTTATCCATGTCGTGAGTATTAGTATAATCACCAGTAGAGGCTGTAACCGAGATACGGAAATTTTCCGGAGTATAATTAAAACCTCCCTCAGTTAAGACATCAAAGTCGCGAATAACCATACTCCACTGCCCATTCTTGATTTTTCGTTGAACAGAAAGTGTAATAACGCCAGATTTTCGTGAATTTAAAATAACTTTATAGCGATGGCGCTTATTTTTACGATTATCTAAATCACCATTAAATTGCTGACCTTTAATGTATTTATATCCGCGTAACCATTTCCCATCACTATCTTTTAAACCAGCGCCCCGAATACCAACATTGTTAGGAATACCATTGCGAGCTAGATTTTCTCCACCTTCTCGATAAAAGTTACCGTACTCATCGATACCAATACCCAACCAACCACCAGCAAAGCCCTCAACATCTTGTGAGACTTCGTGTGAGTGGTTTTTTCTCAATTTCATACCGTAGCCTAGTGGACCACCAAACGCTCCTGTTTGGGGAGGAACATTAGCATCAGAAATCACGAGAGCCACACCGTCGGCACCATTACGAGAGCTACCATACGCATAGTGATCAAACTCTATTTCTAGATAATTCTCTTTGGATGGGAACAAGTAATTGTATGCCGAAGCCGTAGCTTGACGAGCACGATTATCATTTAACCTGAAGCGCCCATTAATTACTTGTGGCTTAACACTGCTGCCATAACCAATAACAGACCAGTTATCTACATTAGATGAGCTAAACGTTTCCATAGGTAATAGATTACACTGTTGGACTGGAGGCTGAACTGGACAAGAGTAATCTGGCTTCTTAATAACTACACCGTTTTTCATGGTTAGATGTCGAGACGTCACAGAGCCATGAACAGTTATTGGGTTCTCAAAACTAATGCGATTTGCTAATACAAAGCCATAAAAATCAGGGTTGCGAGTTTTGAAAATTATGTTCGCATCAGGAGCATAAATCGTTACATAGTAATGAGTAGTTATCGCAATAGGGTTATTGAAGATTACAGAATCCCCACTGACATTGATTTTCGACTGGTTGAAAAAAGTGTACTTACCATGCCCAGTATGACTCCATTGCCCGAGAGTTACCTCTGCATCTTCGGGAATCACTAGGCGCACATCATCATTTGTCCCGACCTCCATAACTAATTTCTTGATATTAGTTTGATTTGGAAGAATGACTTTCACTTGATCATAAGGTGAGTTGTATTGATTTACATCTAGCGTATCTAAATTCGATGTGACTTGAATTTCGATCCCTGTTTTTCCATCAACTGAATACGTATTAGCTCGACAAAGACTATTGTTAGAACAAATCTGTCCTATATTTTCAGCAGTAATACGTAATGAACCATCGCCAAAGTTGGTAGCCACGCCCAGTGGTTCATTCGCTTTTCGGCTTTCTAGGTAGCCATCTTTATTACCCACATCACAGCCAGCATCTGAGTCACACATTGGCTCCATATATAAGCGATCTTGAGCATCCAATTGACTCACCGTATCAAAGCCCGCCAGAATAAATTTTGATTGTCTCGGAGTTGGCATTGAGCTTGAGTAGCGAAATAGATCTTGTTTATCTGTAACGGTATAGTAAGTCTTGTAGTCTTCTGACCAACCTAACGCACGCGCAGATTTGTTTGGCACAACAAGAGTGTTATTTGTAACGCCTTTCATACCTTGAATCGGTTCTGGGAAATACTGACAGACATTATCAGGTATTTCAGGCTCAACAGGGTTAGGTTCGTCACCACCACCACAATCTACGTTGCTTGGGCTGCCAGAATGAACAAGGGAAAGTTTACCATTTTTCAAATCAACGCCAGATTGGGTTTCAATAAGTAGCCAGTGACTCTCACTAGCAAACTTGCGGTAATACTTCAGGGTCGCAGATGATACAGAGTAGTCAATACGAATATTATAACGCTGACCTTCTAACAAGTTTGGTTCATAAAAGTAATGATTTGAATTGGAAAGACGGTCCGTTGTGTACCAAAGAACTTCATCAGGGTGATTACCATTGTGTTCAAGAAGCACATAACTATTATGCGCAGGACCTACAACATCAAAAGTAACTTCAAAGCTTTTATTCCCCCAAAACTCACACGTCCCAGCGAAAGCAGGAAATACAAGTAAGCAAGCAATGGTAGCCACTACCAAATTAACCAGTTTTTTCATTATTATTTACTCCCTAACCCAAATCTCTTGTTGTCGCTGTACTTGTGCAACCCCGGAACCACAAATTGCTGTGGCTTGCACTCTAAATAGAGATTCAGCTTCAGAGGTACCTGCATTAAAGGTACCAATGTTTGAACATGTCATAGCACGTAATTGACAACTAGTGCCTTGTGTAACATTTGGTGTAGCGCCACTTACCGTATTGGCACAAAAATCGGCCACATCTGGAGTAGTGTCGTTTAAAGGATAGAGCTGGGTTAGTGCCCACTCATTGGCAGATTGCGCAATAAACCAAGCTTTCGTTCCTAAGAATTCTCTGGTTAACGTACTTTGGTTTGACCAACTCACCTTCATTAAAGATGCGGCTAGATAGCCCATCACAATGATGACGAACAATACGACGATCAGGACATTACCTTGCAGAGCTTTTTTACGGAACATTGAGCACCTGTACGTCTTGTTGGTAAACACTACGCTCCCCATTTTGAGTGAACTCTAAATTGATATGCACGATACCGCCACGTTGAAGTGTTGGCTCGAGGTAATGCATATCGCTAACGGAAGTATCTACACTGTCCGCGACCGTAATATCATTCCGTGTGATTCGACCATAGTCGAAGCAGTAACGTACTTCAGAGTTATCTTGATAGATATAATGACGGCTCGAAATGGAAGACCCGCCAATCGTACTAGCTGCACCACTGACAATAAAAACATCACCAGTTTTCGCTAGATTGCCAACCGCCAAACTCTGAGGAGAGGCAGATTGCAAATCTTCATAGCGACTTGGATTGATCACCATCCAACGATCCGCTGGAATAGGATTCAATGTAGAGTCATTGCCTAACAGAAACTCTAAATTGTTATTCGTCAGCGTGTAAAAACCAGAATATTCAATCGGCATAAACTCCAAGCAATTGGTAGTTCCGGTAGGGACATGAAAGCTGTTTGGGACTGCGTGACGAATTTCTCGCGACATTTTCTCTAGCACAAACTGCGCTTGCGTTTGCATTCGTTGGCGATCAATCGTGTCTGCGTATCCCTTCATACCTAGCTGTACGTAACCCGCAATACCAAGCATGATGAAGCTGCCGATTACGATGGTGACGATCATTTCCATTAAGGTGAAACCACGAACTTTCATCAGTAGTTACCTCTTATTGCAGTCAGTGTCAGGGGTTGAGTGTTACTAGCAAAAATCGTAATCGTGACTTTTTTATAGTTAGTGATTCCTGTCGGTGGTGTAGCAGTCAGATTGTCATATACCACACCGACTTCAACTCGGAAGTTTCGGTATTTATTCTCGCTGCTTCCCCCCAAAACATCTGAGATATTACCCCGGCTGGTCCCTTGGCATTGAGCAACTGTCGTTGGTGTACTCCAACAACCGATGTAATCATCAACATCGTCAAAGTTTTCGGGAATAGACTCACCAGAGTCAGGACCAAGATTGGCCGGTAGGGTGCAGGAAGTCGAGTTCTCCCCACAACGTAATAGGCCGCCATCAAAGTCGCTGTTCTCATCAAAACCACGCGCCAAAATTTGCGACATAAAACTTTGCCCGAGCGCGGTTGCTCGGGTTTGGTAATGTGGCATTGCAGAGTCGCGAATTTGAGGTACAAGAAAGGAGGTAAACGCAACCATCGCAATGCCCATTAGGACAATAGCGATGATCATTTCAGCTAAGGTCATACCGAGTTGCTTTCTCATGAACACGATCCCTCAGAGACATAGCCTTGAGAGTTAATCAGCACTCGACATTGGCTTTGACCGTTTACATCACGGATAAGAATAGACACGCCACCAGAAGCGACATTCAACGGATTCCCCAGTAAATCAAAGCTAATTGGGCTTGTTGCGCCAGTTAGACTAATCGTTGCAGCGGAATCTTCAACCAAGTCACTACGAGCGTCCTTCGCGTTACCACTCAGCGAACAAGCCGCAACTGAGCCGATACAACTAGAGGAGACTTGTAATTGGAAGTTGGTATCCGTGGTTGAGGTGTTTGATTGCATGCGATTCACCTGTACTTGGCGAATCACTGAAATAGCTTGCTCTTGAAGCGCAAATGCAGAAACACTGCCCTTGCCCATAAAGCGGCTAGCAGCATAGAGAGAAAGAATGGAAAGGAGGACGACCACTAGGATCAGCTCCATTAATGTAAACCCTAATGTAGAGCTGCGAATTTTCATAACCCAACCTTAGGCTTAGAACAAGCGAGATAAGTATACGATGAAATTATGAGAATAATGATAGATTTATAATTTTTCGATTCGAAGTGTGAACAGATAAACAAATAACCAATGTCTAGTTATTTTGCCCCTTTGAACGACCAATTTCTTCTTCAATTCGATCGTAAGTTTCTTTATTGCTCAATGTTTCAGAAACGTGCTCAGCGGTCTGCTTGGTTTGCTCCCACTTTGCTTCGTAAGTGTCTGGTTCAAAACTGATAAATCTTGGTAATACCACATAACCGGTCACACCTAAGATAATCAGCACAACTACAAACTCTATTGCACTAAGACCCGATGATTTACGCATATGAACTATTCCGAGGTTAATCAAAATAAAGAGATAAAGGCCAGACTAGCTGGCCTTTTAAATTAATTTAACAACCACTGTTTTCAACAGATGTTGTTGCAACAGCACCAGAAGTTGCTTGTGTGTATGTTACGTAACAATTACCAGCAGCCACATTGGTATTGGTTTGACCTGTAGCAAAGCCGGCTTTCAAGTCACCGCTAACAAATGTTGCAACTAAAGAGGTTGAACCTGATGTAGCTAGCGCCCAATCTGCAGAAAGACCATTAACAGCCTTATCTAAGCCACCAGCTGCTGCAGTTGGGTAGCCGTAACCTACTAATACGTCTTCAACCTTAACAGAATCGCCAGGAGCTTTAGTTTCAATTCCATCAATAGCTGCTTTACCAAATACGATCCCAGATGCACCATCAATCGCACCTTTTAGACCTTGCAGTGCAGATTCACGAGCATCAGATTGCAGGTTCAAAAAACGTGGTGCTGCAGTTACCGCTAGAATACCTAGGATTACAATTACCACTACCAATTCGATAAGGGTGAAACCACCTTGTCTTTTCATTGTTTACTCTCTCTATGTAAGCATGCAGTACAACTGCAAAGTTTCGTTTAGGTCACGCGACCATTTTGGATATTGTCAAAACGGTTTGGGGCAGCAACGTTCACTAAAACTGACCGTGAAGTGGATACTGTATCTACCGCTTGAGCAGAATGACGATTCGCCATTATTCAGTTCATGCTGCAATGAGAAAAACACATTATTGTTTACCCTCTATTACAGCGTCTTACTTATGGTAATGATTGCATTATACCGACTTTGATTACCAATTATAGTGATTAGGTGTCAAAAAATTCACTCCGCCGACATTTCGACGTCTATTTTCAGTTGATTAGCTGTTGAAATAACTACAATCGACTGACCATTTTCATAAGTATAGTGACAGACATAACGATCAGTTTTGATGGCTCCACTGATATCTATTAACTTATTGGTCATTATTTTACGTTGTGGATAATGCACTGCTAACCAATAACCACAATCTAAAACACCTTGCTGAGTAAAGGGAGATACTAGCCCGCCCTCAGTCATGGTGAGGTTAAAACCATCCATCAATATATGTTTGGGCTCGCCCTGTACTAGCCAAGCTTGACGATAACGCTGAACACTATCTTGCATCCAAACTCTCGCCAACTTCGCTCCGGTCACTTGCGCCTGCTCGGTAACAGGACGTAATTTGACCGCCAAGCCAACAGCAATGATGGTAGCAATTACCCCAAAAACGATTAGCGTCGCTCGACTTTGATTTTCAACCACCTATTAGCCGCCTTTGATGATGTCTAGCATTCCCCACATTGGCAGGAAGATACCCAGTGCTAGCACCATGACCATGCCGGCGACAATCACCAAAAGTAGCGGTTCTATTCTTGCGGTTAGTGTTTTTAGATCGTAATCGACTTCTCGATCGTAAAAATCCGACACTTCTAGCAGCAGCTCATCAATACGACCGGTTTCTTCCCCTACTGCAATCATCTGAATTACCAAAGGGGTAAAGATTTTACTGTTGATGGCAGTCACTGAGATGGTGCTACCCGCTTCAATCGCGGATTTCATCTCAAGAATTCGATTTTCTAAAAAGCGGTTCCCCAGGGCTTCCCCGGCTAAAGCTAAAGACTGGTTAAGTGGAACGCCTGATTTCAGCATCAACGAGAAGGTTCTAGCAAAACGGGAAAGCTGCGCGCGATTAACGATATCGCCCACAATTGGAAGCCGAAGCCGAAACTTATCGAACTTTTCCCGACCATCAACCGTCGCCACCCAGGCTCTGAAAACCGCAAACGCGCCAATCATTGCCACAATCAACAACACCCAATAATTAACAAAGAAATTAGAAGTAGCGATCAAAATACGCGTCGGCAGTGGTAACTCAACACCAAAGCGCGTAAACATCGATGCAAACTCAGGGATCACCAAGATATTCAATATAAACATGGCGATGGTAATAAAGATAATCACAAACGTCGGATAACGCATCGCCGCTTTGATGCGTTTGCGAGTCTCGAGTTCCTGCTCGTAGTAATTTGCCAGTTGCAATAGCGCTTGGTCGAGTCGACCCGTATTCTCACCGACATTGATCATAGAAACGAACAGTGGGCTGAATACTTTGCTGTGTTGCTGCATCGCAGAAGACAAACCTCGGCCATTACTCAGTTCAGAAACGACATCTTCCAGTGCCTCTTTGAGCTGTTTGTTTTCACAATTTTGCAGCAGGCCACGCATAGAACGCAGCAACGGTACGCCCGCTTTAGTTAAGCTAAACAACTGGCGAGAGAAAAGAATGATCACTTCCAATGGAATGGCTGGCACAAATAGCTTAGACAAGCTCACTTGGCTTTTTGCCGACTCTTTCTCTAACCGCACATTGAGCGGGATGATCCCTTTGTTCATCAATGCTTCCGCCGCAGCCTCTGAGTTCACTGCTTCGATTTTGCCGTTAGTGGATGAGCCGTCTAGCGTGCGGCCTTGATAACGAAAAGTTGGCATTCACTTACCTATATGAAAATGGGATCAGTCTTACCAGAAGCGTCACCCTCACCTAGGGTCATCACTTCATCCAAACTGACGGTGCCTTGTAGCGCCAGTTCCATTGCAGAAGCAAGCAGTGGCTTATAGTTTTCTGAGCGACGCGCGGCTTGGGCAAAACCGACCGCATCGTTGGCGCGCAGTTTATCCATCATTTCTTGCTCCAGTTCGAGCATTTCAAACACACCGATTCGGCCTCGATAGCCAGTCAAGTTACAGTTTTGACAGCCTGCACCTTTATAAAAAGTGGTGCCCACTTGGTTTGGAAAACGCCCAGATAACCACTGTTGGCGTGACTCGTCTAGATGGTCTTCTGTTTTGCAATCTGGACAAACACGGCGAACAAGACGCTGCGCCACTACGGCTCTGACCGCACTGGCAACCAAGTAACCCGGCGCGCCCATATCGATCATGCGTAAGGCACTGTCAACCGCGTCGTTAGTGTGAAGAGTGCTCAATACTAAGTGACCCGTTAGTGCAGATCGTAGACCAATTTCTACCGTTTCTTGGTCACGCATCTCACCGACGAGAATAATGTCTGGGTCTTGACGTAAAAAGGTTCGAAGCACACGCGAGAAGGTCAGATCGATCTTACTGTTTACCTGTACCTGAGTGATGCGAGGCAGACGGTATTCGACCGGATCTTCTGCTGTAATGATCTTTTTCCCTGGCTCGTTGAGCTCACTTAATGCGCCGTAAAGCGTGGTGGTTTTACCTGAACCTGTCGGCCCCGTCACCAAGATCATGCCGTGCGGACGAGCCAACTGTCGACGTAAACGAGCAAGCAAATCTGGCGGCAAACCTGACTCTTCTAATGGACGCAAACCAGCAGACTGGTTAAGCAGACGCATTACTACGGACTCCCCGTATTGCGTTGGTAGCGTCGACATACGAATATCGATTGATTGACCACGCACTTTGATATTGAATCGGCCATCTTGTGGCAAGCGCTTCTCAGAGATGTCTAGGTGCGCCATCAACTTCAATCGAAGAACCAAAGCCGATGCGATATTCACTTCATTCAGGATGGTTTCATGCAGTACACCATCAATACGCTGACGTAAGCGCAAAATCTGATCGTCTGGTTCAATATGAATATCCGATGCTCCGACTTGTACCGCATCTTCAAACATGGAATTAACCAGCTTTACAACGGTAACTTCCTCACTGTCGGTTCCATCAATACCGTAATCGAAGCTTTGCTCATCTTTATGCTCTTCATGCAACTGTTCCGCGAAAGAAGCGATCTCTTTAGTGCGGCGATAATAGCGGTCAAAGCTTGAAATGAGTTGGCGCTCTGAAGCCACAATGAACTCAAGGTTGTATTCACCTAGCAAATTCATCAGTGACTCTTGGATGAACAAATCCGCAGGGTCACTCATGGCAACGCGCAACGTGTCCCCATTTCGAGCAACGACCATCGCACGTAAGCGACGTGCGTGTACCTCAGGTAGAATCTGTACCGCTTCCGCATCCACAGGGGCGCGACCAAGATCGATCAATGGCAAACCAAGTTGTTGGGACAAGAAGTCCAACATTTGCTTCTCAGTAATAAAGCCGAGATCAATTAACGCATCACCCAGCTTCTGCCCGGTACTACGTTGTGCGTTTAGTGCTTGCTGGATTTGCTCTTCAGAGACGATGCCTTCTTCAACCAGAAGATCGCCTAAGCGTTTTCTCAACTGAATTTTCATTGTGCATTCTCCAGCTGTTTCAAGATGCTCAAACGGTCACGAATAAATGCTTGCGATTGATTCGAAATGCCAACTTTACCCAGAGCTTGGTTGTAAGAGTTGATCGCGGCGGTAAACGTCAGCGCGCGCTCTTGTTGAATCGCTAAACCTAGCCACCAGCGCGCATTTTCCGGCTCACGCTGAGTAAGGAGTTGATAACTCTCAAGCGCAATATCATTCTGCTTGTGTTTTTGTGCTAATGCCGCACGCATCGCCAAGTAATCTCGACTTGGTATTGGAGGCAAATGCACAAGCGGACTCAGCGCCGCTTCAGGTTGATTAGCTTTCACTAACAACTTAGACAAGGCCAAACGAAGTACTTGGTTGTTCGTGTCAAGGTTGATGCCTTCTTGGATAATCTCATACGCTTTACGCGTGTCGCCTTTGCCAAAGTACAACGCCGATAATTTTTGACGCGTGTCTGCATTCATTGGCTCATAACGTAGCGCCTCAGCATAAGCCGACAACGCCGTTTGCATATCGTTAGCATCCAGTGCTTTTTCCGCTCGGCTAACCGCTTTAAGAGATAATTGGCGGTGAGTAAGCTCAACCTGCTCAATGCGCATTGAACTGTTGTCTGCTGTTGCGCGGGTTACGTGATTAGATTGCTCATCGCTTGGCATCGTTGCCACTTGCGCGAGTAGCACTGCATCTTCAGAGACCGTATTTACCTCCGCTCTGGGCGTGAACCTATCAGTCTCTGGCATATGAAGCTGTTGTTGCGCAGCTGGTTGTGTCACTGGCTTCGTGTAAACCACATGGGCTGTTTCGGGAGTCATTTTACTCGTTGGCGAGTGAGTGCGATCCGATGAAACAACTGGTGAGACATTCGCAGACGACAATGGCATAGCGTCGGTTTGAAATTGTGATAGCTCGCCTGAAGGGACAGGATCGCGAGAGACCGCCCAGCTGCCCACCGCCAGGCTTAACGAAAAACCGGCTACAAGCCAAAGCCAAGGTTTACTGCGTGAGACACTTGGAATCTCCGCACGAGTAAGCTCTGACGGCGATGTTTTTTCAGCAAGTTCTGATAATGCTTTATTGATGGCACTCAAGGTTGACTCCATCCCCAAAATACGGGTGTTTTAAACTTAGGTTTACGGGCATCAAACGTATCGTGCATAGCTGCGTAAACGTGATGATTTTTTAATAGTGTGCAACGATCATTAAATGCCGCAAGCAACGACTTGTGGCTAATTTGGTTGATCAAACGTGGAATCCCCATGGATGAACGCCAAATCGCTTTTTTCTGCTCAATAGAAAAAATGTGCGCTCCATTGCCTGCCTTGTCTAAACGATTATTGATGTAAGCCACGCCTTCATCGATAGAAAGAGGACGCAGCTGACAACTAAACGTAATACGTTGACGAAACTGCCTTAGCTCGTGGCTGGCTAACCGCTCATCCAACTCAGGTTGTCCGAATAACACCAGTTGAATGAGTTTATCTTGTTCCGTTTCTAGGTTACCGAACAGACGCAATGTTTCTAAAGCTTGTGGAGAAAGAGCTTGCGCTTCATCGACGATCAAGACGGTTTTCTTTCCCGCAGAATGCACTTGAATCAGGTGTTCTTGAATGAGAGAAACAATACGTAGCGGGTCATCGTTCTCGATGCCTAACTCTCTGGCGACAGCAAACTGCAACTGCTCTCCATTCAAAACTGGATTAGGTAAGTAAATCAGCTCGACTTCAGATTCAATCTGCTCAATTAACTTACGACACACCATGGTTTTTCCGGTGCCGACTTCTCCCGTCACCTTAATCACCCCTTCTCCCATTTGCACAGCGGCTAAAATGGTTTGGATCGCCTCATAGTGAGGGACTAACCCCAAGAACATTTCTGTGTTTGGGGTTAACGAAAAAGGCTGAACTCGAAATCCAAAATGTGACAAGTACATACTCGAATCACAAACTCATTGAAAAACGGAACCTTTCCCCGCGCTTATTGCGCATCTGGGAACCACTCTTGCAGCAGATCACGAGAGCGCTCTAGCTCTTTCTGCCAAGAGTTCACACCAACTACGGTCGGTTTTAGCAAGATGACCAATTCTGTTTTCTCAGTCACGTTATTTACGTTGCGGAACAAATGCCCCAATGCGGGCACATCGCCCAAGAACGGGACTTTAGAAACAAGCTCACGATTTTGCTGTTTCATCAAACCGCCGATAACCACAACATCGCCATCTTTAGCACGAATAACCGAGTCTGATTCACGAATAGAGCTTTTTGCCAATGGCAATTGGATGTTTTGGAACTCACCGCCCAAGTTCAATTTCTTCACTTCTTCCGAGACTTCAATAACCGCAGGGTGAACATGCAGGAACACATTGCCTTTGTTATCAATTTGCGGAGTCACATCGAGAGAGATACCTGAGAAGAATGGTGTTAATTCCACTTCTGGAACGGCATTTGAATTTTCACCGTTGCCTGCATTGCTCGATAGCTCGGTAACAAAGTACTCATCGGTACCCACTTTGATGACCGACTTTTGGTTGTTGGCAGCGGTAATACGAGGGCTCGAAAGAACGTTCAAGTCACCTTGTGTAGACATAAAACTCAACACAGCATTGAAGTTGCCATCAGAGATAGTCACGTTGGTTTGGCCGCCCAATAGCGTGCCAATCGCATCCAACGGTGGTAATGCCGACGCAGGGCGGTTCACTACGACACTACCCGAGTTACCAATTGACGCCGATAAGTTCGACCAGTTGATGCCTTGTTGGTAGCCATCATTCAACGTCACTTCTAGAATTTTAGCTTCAAGAATGACCTGACGCTGCATGCGCTCCTGCGATACACCTAAGAACTCACGGACTTCTCGAATATCATCTGGAAACGCTCGAACCGTAATCACTCCTGCTTGTGGTGTTACGACAACACTTTGTCCTTTGCCTGAACCAATTAGATTCGCAACGGCTTGCTGCAGCATCGGCCAGAAGTCACTTTCAGTGATGGTTTCGATGCGCGTACCGCCCGTAGAAGTCGTCGAGCTATCGCCGCTGTTACTTCCATTGTCAGAGTCTGATGAGTCAGAACTGTCTGAGCTACCGCCAGAATTAGACGTACCAGCCGAGGTCACTGAGCCCGTGACAATGCTCGTCAATGATCGACCAGAGCGTTTGAACTGGAGGTAATCAACAGGAATGGTTACCGTACGCATACCAGCAGGGTAGATTTGAATAACTTTGCCAGACTTCACCACATCATAGCCATACATGTTCTGTACAACGCTCAGGACTTCATCCAACGTAACATCTGACAAGTTGACGGTGATATTACCTTGTACCGCTGGATGAATCGCCACGCTGTACTCAGTGCCTTTGACTAGAGAGGCAAAAAAGCTTCGTGCATCGACCGCATTCGCTTGAATACGGAAACGCTTCGAGATGCCTTGCTCTGAAGCAACATTCGAGTCTAAGTTAGGCATCAGGTCCGCTTCGACAGAAGAAGGAATTTCTTCTAACGTGCGGCTGTTCGCTTGATTGATAGATTCATTGAGCGCTTCTTTGACTTCCACTGGGTCACGGTGACCCATTGAACATCCCATTAAAGAAGCAATCGTTATTCCTACAACTAATTTGCGCATATCTGATCAGGCTCTGGTTATTATTTTTTTACGTTTAAACCAAAAAGCTCTAGGTCCCACTGACGGTTACCACGCTTTAAAGTTACAAATTCACTATTAATGCTCGCGACGCGATAACCCTTAAATAGCTCGCCTTTTTCAACAAGCTTGTTATCCATAATCGCGACACAAGCAGTACTTGGCTTACACACAATACTGTTGAGCGTAGGCAGTCGGTACTGTTTTGCTTTTGGTTTCGCTGACGTTTCAACCGCAGGCTTTTCCCAGCCAAGTGGTGCCGTTGGATCTTGGTTCGCCCAAGCGGTTCCTGCCGCAGCCATGACAAGTAATGAGATGATGAGTTTTTTAACCACCAATAAACTCCTCTCGAGATCCTAGTGTGTAGACTTCCAACACAAGCTTCGCTTTCGGGTACTCTTCGACTTTGTAACTAAAGCTGCGCCAATAATAACTGGCAGGAAGGCTCTCCAACTTATTTAGGTAATTGGCAATAGAAAAGTAGTCGCCAGTCAGCTCCATACGTACAGGGTGTACGTAGTAACCAGAGTATTGCGATGCTTCTTTATCTTCCGTAATTGGCTCAGATGGCAAAGTTTGCAAAGACAAAAGGTGAATGCCACTTTGCTGCTCTAATACATTTTCCAGCAGCTCAGCCATTTGCGAAGGTGTAATAAGGTGTTCGATGATCTCCGCTAGCTGCATCGAAAGGTGCTGACTTTCTGTTAGCAGGTTAGATATCGAGCGATCAATCTCAGCGTTTGGATCTTTCTTCAGCTGCGCTTGAATACGCAGCGTGTCGATTTCAATCTTTTGATTGGCTTGCTTTAAATTGCTTAGTTGCCTCTCATTACTGATGATCTCGTTAAGCTTTGGTTCCAGTACCAGCGTAAAAAGCAACATGATCACGACAACTAAACCACACAGCGCGATAAGCAATTTTTCACGCGCGCTCATTTCGCCAAAGCGCTCTTCTAATGAGAGCCAGAATTCGTTCATTTCTCTTTATCCTCGCGCGTTTTTAGCTCAAACGTCACAATATCCTTATCATTTCGGCCAATTTTGACGTCGTCAAATGTCCGGCCAACCAAGCTAATCTCAGTTTTAAATTGGTTAACCCAACTTGGTACTGAGCTCGGCTTTTTCGCCAGTCCCTTCAGATCTAAGGTATGGTTATTGATTCGAATTTCGGACAAAGAAATTTCTTGGTTTCCTAGCTTAGCTAATGATTGCATCACGCCAGAGTAACCCGTGCGCTGCGAGTCATCGTATTTCCCGACGGCTTTAAGCGAGTCTCGCTTCGCCTTGACTTCACGCTCTAAGCGGGCTTTAGCTGCCAGTTTATTATTGTCGGGTTGATGCTTACGTAGCTTGACTTGATAGCGTTCAAGCTCTGACTTCATGATATCGCCTTTGCTTTTTACAATAGCAATTTCATCTTCTAAACCACTGCTCTGCCAAGTCACATAGCCGTAAGAGAGTAGAATGGCCGCAGCCGCGACACCCCAAGATAACGCGATATTTCTTAGTGTCAGGAGCTCTTTTTTCGGCTTTAAGTAATCAGGGTATAAGTTAACGCGTCGAGTATTAGAAGCCGCAGCAGCATCTGCTAAAACGTGTCCTGATAACTCATGTTCTGGTGGTAATAACGGAGAAACTTTAGTGCTTAAACGGTAGTTCAGAGACTGAACAAGCTCACTCTCATCCTCCTCATCACAACACACTTTCAATTGATGCAACTGCACATGGCGCAACTGAGAAGAAAGATAATCAATCGAACGTTGCAGTTCTAACGAGAGGCTATCCATCTGTAACTCGCTAGACGGAACACCCGTTAACGGTGGCGTCACACTGCGAATCGAACGATGGAACGCGATAGTATTTTCGACAAAAGCGCTAATACGGAAGTGACCACGCACACTGCGTTGTAATAATAGGAAGTTACCTAGTTCACCTGCGGTCTCTCCCCAAATGTCGTCTTCAGGAAGAATAGCTTCTAATGGCAACTGGGCGCGACTGACCAGTAACACGATCTTATCCAACATTTTTCGTGATAAGACGTAAGCTTGCACTTTGGTTGAATTGGGTAACTCTACCGCATCTGCAATGATGTCAACGGCACGCTCAGAGATCAGTTCTTTCAACAAAAACGGTAATGCTGCAGGCCATTCTTGGCGCGGCATGACAGGTTTGTCAATTTGATACATCTGATAATAGTTATGAGAAAGGACAACCGTCAGAGAATCATACGCACTCGCAGCAACGCTCAATGCTTGCTCTACGGCTTTCTCCCAATTGGATTCAGAAATATCAAATTGGTATGGGCGGCCACTTTTTATTGAAGATGATAAATAAACGGCGTCTGGCTGAATAACCAAAAAGCAGGAACGACCACCACCAGATGATCGTTTGAGCTTGTCGAGTAGTGCTTTGAAATCCATGATTATTATCTTTATTTTTTACGCCAGCGATTTCGTCTTCCCAATTTCACTTGGGATTCTGATTGAGAACTTGGCAATGCTTGTGGACGAGGAAGAAACTGCTGCTCTGCAGAAAAGTAGCGCCCTTGCCCACCATAAACCCCGAGCTCAATTAACGTGTTGAGCTCGTTTTGATTCTCAATTCCCACTGCTATGATTTTAGTTTTACTGTTTGCCGCGGCACCTAGCATGCTGCGGACAAATAGCTGGTTCTCATGTCGCTGGTCGATTTTTGCTACTAAACTGCGATGAAGTTTAAGGTAACGAATATCCACTTCTTTTAAATAGTGAGTGCTGACGATGGTTCGTCCAGCCTGCCCAACCATTAAGTGGCACCCTAGACCGGCCAGCATTTTAGCGACTGGTCGCATAAAGTCTAAGTGTCTTACAAATTGTGCTTCAACAAACTCAAAACTGAGACACTTTCTCTGTTCACGTGACAACTGTAAGAGTTCATCACGAAACCATTTAAAGTACTCTCGGTTAGAAAAAGGCGTTACATTCAAATTGAGCGCATACTCTCTCGAGTTATCAAAATTATCCTTAAATTCTCTTAAGAATTTATTAATAACTGACTTATCCATTTGCGCTTCATAACCAACCTGTCTGATCGCAGAAATAAACCGAGACGCTTTAACAATGCCATTCTCAGGATCGCGAATCCGACATGTTAACTCTTCATATAATGATTTTTTATGCGTCGCATCACTTATTGGGTGCACAGATTGTGCGTAGAGTATCACATTTTCTGGTGTAAGTGCTGTGTCAAATAACGTTCTCCACCTCACACTTCCGCGAGCTTCTTCATCGTGGTTCCATTTTTTGAAGCGACTCCAATTATTGTTATTTTGTAGTTGCGCACTACGCAAAGCTGTCTCTGCCTCATCGATGATTTGGCTGTGTCGCTCACCCTCTTTATAAGTAGTGATGCCTATATGGCACCAGTTGTCTGGGTCGAGTGGCTCTGGCGGCATTAATTTTTCTAACTGGCGAATGCATTGTGATGCCAAATTAGCCACATCTTTAGCACTTTGATGCGGCAGAAATAACGCAAAATCAGCATCGTAATAACGAGAAAATACAACATCAGGGTATCGCTGAACTAAGTTGGATAATAAACTCCCAACTTCAACAATAAACTCATCCGTAATTTGCTTATCTTGCTCTTCTTCAACCAGTTTCCAGTCTTGAATACGTACTAGCAACACGGCGCCGCGAGCCCCACTTTCTAGTAACGCCGATTCCAGTTTGCTATCAAACAGCACTCGATTGGCGGTACCTGTTAACTTATCAAGGAAGGTTTGAGTTCGAATAAAGGTATCAAATCGGCTTCGCTCTTGACGCGCATCTTGTAACTCTTCAATTAATACATCGAGCGCTTCACTGGCAGTATAAGGCCATTCTTTTTTGTCACCTTTTGCATACTGCTCTACCCGACCAGCAAGGATCATCCTGCCTCGCTCTTCGAGCATTTCAGAGCCTTCTAATTGCTCCTTAAGCCACGCAACGCCGCGCATTAAACAGAAGATGATCAAGATAACGGCAAGCGTGATCGACCAAAGCGCCTGCATTGAGTAGCTGTAACCTAAGTAAGGCGGGATCGCTTTAAAATGAATCGTGTAATCTTGATTGTGAGTCAGTTGGTATTCTGTCTCAAACAAGACTGACGCTTCCATTTGATGAGAAGTATCTTTGAAGCGATAAACAACCGCATTGTTGGTCGACAATGTCATTTCGACAATATTGGAAGCCTGCAGCATTTTCGGCATCCAGCGCTGCATAGAATAAGCAGCGTCAGGATCTTCCATCTCCTTGTCGACCACCTCTACGATCCCTTCTAAATAATGGGTGAGATATTCCTGCCCAAGACGTTTAAAAGAGAGGGTGCCACCGACAAACAAGATAAACATGGCGCAGATGACGATCATGGTGACAAAAGCCACCAGCCGTGTGCTTAACTTAAGAGTTGGGGTATACCTCATGAATACCAAATTCCTTTTTTATTCATCATATACCTTATTGAAATATTTATACTTGATAAGAGTTCATCAAACAATCGGATTCGTCTGATAGTGAGAGGCTGGAGCATAAAGAACATCACACTCATTGATAAGTTTTATTGTTACGCCTAACCTTGCTGAGATAAGCCTTTGAGATCATTAGATAGCGACAATAAAAAAGACCGCGATATTCGCGGCCTTTTCGATTCAAGCATAAGCAGAATTTAGAACGGGATATCGTCGTCAAAATCCATTGGTGGCTCATTGTACTGCTGCTGTGGTTGCTGCGGAGCCTGCTGTTGTTGCTGTTGCTGTTGCTGTTGCTGAGGCGCATTGTACTGCTGCTGAGCTGGTTGTTGAGGCTGACCCCATCCACCTTGCTGCTGCTGTTGACCGCCCATTGGTGCGCCGCCACCTTGACCACGACCGCCAAGCATTTGCATCACGCCGTTGAAGCCTTGAACAACGACTTCAGTTGAGTAGCGATCTTGACCGCTTTGGTCTTGCCATTTACGAGTTTGCAGTTGGCCTTCAATGTATACTTGAGAACCTTTACGCAAGTACTCACCTGCTACTTCCGCAAGTTTGCCGAACAACACAACACGGTGCCATTCCGTTTTTTCGCGCTGTTCGCCAGTCGCTTTATCACGCCATGAATCAGAAGTCGCAATAGTAATGTTAGCTACTGCACCGCCGTTCGGCATGTAACGAATTTCAGGGTCGTTACCTAGATTCCCCACCAAAATAACTTTGTTAATTCCACGGCTGGCCATGATGTGCTCCGTTTCACTCTGGATATATAAAATTTTAGCGCATTAGAATAGCACGCTTTAATGTTTTGATTAAAGTCTAATACCATTGTGATCTAATGAGTCACCTACTAGAACCCAAATCGCATTTCAACTTACGCATGTAGCATTTTTGATTCGCTTTGCAGACATCGTTTCGTGAAGCTTTGAATTCGAACGCATTTATTCAGTAAAGCTATGGTTATAACCTCTCTTTAATGCCAACTTATGGCCTTTATTGAACACTGGGAGATTTGAACACGTGAGAAAGTCGGCTTACGCAAGAAAGCTATTTCTGATCAGTATGGAAGATAATGCGGAAAAAAAGGTGGCAGCACTCGAAAAGTACATTGATATGAGCATCCCGGTGATTTCGACCGAAGCACTCATGGAAGCTAAGCCACAGCATCGTAACAAAATCCTACTGATCGACTTCAGTGAACATAAATCACTCGTTCAATCGATCAAAAACTTACCGCTTGTATGGAAGAACTTTGAAACCGTTGTGTTCAATGTCCCTAAAAGGCTGACCACGGATGAGCTTCTTTCATTTGGTCAATTAAAGGGGCTGTTCTATTCCGAAGATACGCTAGAGCAAATTGGAGAGGGATTAAAAGGCATTGTTAACGGTCAAAACTGGCTGCCGCGTAATGTAACCAGTCAACTTTTACACTATTACCGTAACGTCATTAATACTCATACTGCCCCAGCCACGGTAGACCTAACCATTCGCGAGCTGCAAGTACTGCGTTGCTTGCAAGCTGGTGCCTCGAACGGCCAAATGGCCGAGGAATTATTTGTCAGTGAATTCACCATCAAATCGCACTTGTATCAGATATTCAAAAAGCTATCAGTGAAGAATCGCGTTCAAGCAATCGCGTGGGCAGATCAAAACTTAATATCATGATGCGATGCCGCGACTCTAATGACTGAAATGACGAGTCGCTCATCTTTTTTCCGCACTGAGTCTCACACTTTTTCCTACTTTATTCATGATTCATTGACGACTCTCGTGTTAAAGTTATGCACAGATTCTTGATAATAACGAGATAGGATATTCCCCCAATGATTAAAAAATGTCTGTTCCCTGCTGCAGGCTATGGCACTCGCTTCTTACCGGCAACGAAATCTATGCCAAAAGAGATGATGCCAGTCGTGAATAAACCGCTTATTGAATACGGCGTTGAAGAAGCAATTCAAGCTGGTATGAACGGCATGTGTATTGTGACGGGTCGTGGCAAACACTCTATCATGGACCACTTTGATAAGAACTACGAACTGGAACACCAGATTAGCGGTACCAATAAAGAAGAGCTATTGGTAGATATCCGTGAAATCATTGAATCTGCAAACTTCACTTACATCCGTCAACGCGAGATGAAAGGCTTAGGCCACGCGATTCTGACCGGGCGTGAACTGGTGGGTGACGAACCATTTGCCGTCGTTCTTGCTGATGACCTTTGTGTCAACGAAGAAGAAGGCGTGCTAGCTCAAATGGTGGCGCTATTTAAACAGTTCCGTTGCTCTATCGTTGCCGTACAAGAAGTCCCAGAAGATGAGACTCACAAATACGGCGTTATCTCTGGTGAAATGATCAAAGATGACATCTACCGCGTAGACGACATGGTAGAAAAACCTGAGAAAGGCACGGCACCAAGCAACCTTGCGATCATTGGTCGCTACATTCTGACCCCTGATATTTTCGAACTGATTGAAAATACAGAGCCAGGTAAAGGTGGTGAAATTCAAATCACTGACGCGCTACTTAAACAAGCAAAAGCGGGCTGTGTCTTGGCTTACAAATTCAAAGGCAAACGCTTTGACTGTGGTAGTGTTGAAGGTTACATCGAAGCAACCAACTACTGTTTTGAAAACCTTTATCTAAAAGATGAAAAAGCTTCAGAGTTAGGTAAACACGCAACACAAAAAGCGGTATAAAGCATCGTCGTAGTACGAAATTATTGTTTCTAAAGCCCAGCATTATGTTGGGCTTTTATTTTTACTGTTTTTTTATCCAGTAATTTTCTTTGCACATTTCTCACACTATGTAATACTTGCCCCACTTGGTTATACATAGAGCAAAAACGATGGATAAAATAGAAGTTCGCGGTGCCCGAACCCATAACCTCAAAGACATTAATCTTACAATCCCTCGCGATAAACTGATTGTCATTACTGGACTAAGTGGCTCCGGTAAATCATCTCTCGCTTTCGATACATTGTATGCAGAAGGCCAACGACGCTACGTAGAGTCTCTCTCTGCCTACGCTCGTCAGTTTTTGTCTCTGATGGAAAAACCCGATGTCGACCATATTGAAGGGTTATCACCCGCGATTTCTATTGAACAGAAGTCTACTTCTCATAATCCGCGTTCAACCGTAGGTACAATTACCGAAGTCTACGACTACTTACGTCTGTTGTATGCTCGTGTAGGCGAACCACGCTGTCCAACGCACCATGCCCCTCTTGCCGCACAAACCATCAGTCAAATGGTGGACAAAGTTCTGGAGATGCCAGAAGGCAGCAAAATGATGCTGTTGGCACCCATTGTCAAAGAGCGTAAAGGTGAGCATGTTAAAACGCTTGAGAACCTGGCAGCTCAGGGCTTTATTCGTGCGCGTATTGATGGAGAGACATGCGATCTTTCAGATCCTCCAACCCTTGAGCTACATAAAAAGCACACCATTGAAGTCGTGGTCGACCGCTTTAAAGTTCGTCCAGACCTGCAACAGCGCTTAGCGGAATCTTTCGAGACCACGCTCGAATTATCAGGCGGAATTGCGATTGTCGCGCCAATGGATGGCGACGGTGAAGAGATTATTTTCTCCGCCAACTTCGCTTGTCCACAATGTGGTTACAGCATGCAAGAGTTGGAGCCGAGACTTTTCTCATTCAACAACCCTGCTGGTGCGTGTGGCACTTGTGATGGTTTGGGTGTGCAGCAATACTTCGATCCAAGCCGAGTAATTCAAGATGATTCATTAAGCTTGGCACAAGGTGCGATTCGCGGTTGGGATCAAAAGAACTATTACTACTTCCAAATGCTCACCTCATTGGCGGATCATTATGGTTTTGATCTCCATGCCCCTTTTAATTCTCTGCCAAAAAAAACGCAAGATGTCATTCTAAAGGGCTCAGGTCGTACTGAGATTGAGTTTAAATACATCAACGATCGTGGCGATATTCGCGTTAAGCGCCATCCATTCGAAGGTATTCTGAATACCCTAGAACGTCGCTATCGTGATACAGAATCCAACTCTGTCCGTGAAGAACTTGCGAAATACATCTCCACTAAATCTTGTTCAAGCTGTGGCGGTACTCGTTTACGCCTTGAAGCTCGTAACGTGTTTATTGCTGATACGACACTGCCTGAGATTGTTGAACTCAGCATTGCTGATGCATTGGAATTCTTCCATTCCTTGAAACTGGAGGGTCAACGCGCCCAAATCGCTGAAAAAGTGATGAAGGAAATCAACGATCGCCTGCAGTTCTTGGTTAACGTTGGTTTGAACTATCTGAACCTGTCTCGCAGCGCCGAAACGCTCTCTGGTGGTGAAGCTCAACGTATTCGCTTAGCCAGCCAAATTGGTGCGGGTCTTGTTGGTGTGATGTATGTTCTGGACGAACCGTCGATTGGTCTCCACCAGCGTGATAATGAACGCTTATTAAAAACGCTCACTCATTTGCGCGATTTGGGGAATACCGTGCTCGTGGTAGAACACGATGAAGATGCTATTCGCTGTGCGGATCATGTCATAGATATCGGTCCTGGCGCTGGCGTACACGGTGGTAATGTTGTCGCGGAAGGCACCATGGAAGAGATAATCGCAAATCCGAATTCTCTGACAGGTCAGTACTTAAGTGGCGTTAAAGAAATCGCAGTACCGAAAGATCGCACGCCGCGTGATCCGAAAAAAACGGTTGAGCTTTTAGGCGCAACAGGTAATAACCTTAAGAACGTTAATCTCTCTATTCCTGTTGGGTTATTCAGCTGTATTACAGGGGTATCTGGCTCAGGTAAATCAACGCTGATTAATGATACTTTCTTTAAAATTGCTCACACCCAACTCAACGGAGCAACAACGGCTCAACCTTCACCTTATAAGTCGATTAAAGGTTTAGAGCACTTCGATAAAGTTATCGATATCGATCAAAGCCCAATTGGTCGTACACCTCGCTCTAACCCAGCGACCTATACGGGAATCTTTACCCCAATCCGTGAACTGTTTGCAGGCACACAAGAGTCGCGTTCTCGCGGTTACAAGCCTGGACGTTTTAGCTTTAACGTACGCGGTGGTCGTTGTGAGGCCTGTCAGGGTGATGGTGTCATTAAAGTTGAAATGCATTTCCTACCAGACGTTTATGTGCCATGTGATGTATGTAAAGGTAAGCGCTACAACCGTGAAACACTTGAAGTACGTTACAAAGGCAAAACCATTGATGAAGTGCTAGAAATGACGGTCGAAGACGCCCGAACGTTCTTTGAACCCGTACCTGCTATAGCACGTAAGCTACAGACTCTAATGGATGTTGGCTTGTCTTACATTCGCCTAGGTCAAGCGGCAACGACACTCTCCGGTGGTGAAGCTCAGCGTGTGAAACTAGCGAGAGAGCTATCCAAGCGTGATACAGGAAAAACCTTGTACATTTTGGATGAACCAACAACCGGCCTGCACTTCCATGATATCCAGCAGTTGCTCACTGTATTGCACAGACTTCGCGACCACGGAAATACTGTCGTGGTGATCGAGCATAACCTAGATGTCATTAAGACTGCGGACTGGATTATCGATCTAGGACCTGAAGGGGGACAGGGTGGAGGCGAGATAATCGCTCAAGGCACACCGGAAGATGTGTCGCAAATCGAGGGTTCGCACACAGCTCACTTCCTTAAGCCTATGTTGAAGTAGAAAAAACAGGTAAAGTACCGAGACCAGCAAGTGCTGGTCTTTTTTCATTCAAAACAACGCAATAACTATGGCTACTATACATGTAAGTGGAACAAAGCTTTCTCCCGAAAAAGTACAGGTTCCCCTCAATCGCAAGTTTCTCATTGCCTTGGCAACACTATTTGTGTTGGCAATGCACTTTTTCATGCCCAACCCCGGCGGTTCGGGGCTTTCGCTTTCGTTCAATGCGACAACTTGGATTGCTTTTAGCTTTGCATTAGGCATTGGGTGCTACCAACTCGCGAATAATCGAGCGCTACGTTACTCTAAATTAACCATCGGCTTGTTCATTAGTGCTCTTATCATGACGGTGCCCATTCTGTACCCAAATGCGAATAGCAGTTTGGCAGCCAACAAGCTCATTGGTCTGTGGTGTGGCGTCCTGTTTTTTATTGTCTTACAACAATTTCATTTCAGTAATAAACATCGCCAACGCCTGTTATGGTTCATTGTCCTTGCGGTTGTTATCGAAGCCATTTTTGGTCTGACACAATATCTGTATCTCAAACCAGGCAATCCGTTTGGCTACGACACGATGGCCAATCGTCCTTATGGTATTTTCCAACAGCCTAATGTAATGGCCAGTTTTCTTGCGACAGGATTGGTGATTGCCAGCTATTTACTTGCACGTCAGCCCTACAAATACGACCGTAAGTTAAGCGATGTTTATCTTCTCTATGCCGTGCCAGTTTTAACCTTACCACTAATTGTGGCGTTGGCTTCACGCACTGGTTGGTTAGCCTCGGTCATCGCCGTTTTGTTGGTCATCCCATACATGTATCGCTTTGCGACCAAAGGGCGCTTTATCCGCTGGGTTACGTCGCTTGTCACTGGGCTCTTACTCTCAGTGGTTGTCATGCATCTTGCCTTTCCTGATGGAGGTGGGTTAGCCGCAGAAAAAGTAAACATGGAGTCTCCTCGAGCGTATACTTTTCCGCAAACATTAGACATGGTGATTGAAAAGCCTTTTACTGGCTATGGATATGGCAAGTTTGAATCTGAGTACATGCTGTATACGGCTCGTCAACATGCCCTAAATGAGAATTACCCAGCTGGTTTGCCAGCCATGGATCATCCGCATAACGAGCTACTTTACTGGGGAGTAGAAGGTGGTTTGCTGCCAATACTCGGCATCTTCTTAGCGATGGCACTGGTACTGTATCGAATCTATCAAGCCAAACGCGGAACTCGTCTTGCGTTGCTGGCCTTGTTTATACCTATCGTATTGCACTCACAACTGGAATACCCTTTCTACCACTCTCTCGTACATTGGTTGATCTTCGTTATCCTGCTGTACTGGGTCGATCAGCGCGTCTCTCGTTATCGACAAGTCGGCTTTAGTAATGTGACCAAAAGCTTGCTGCGAGTCTTTAGTTTGGTACTTCCCGTTACGTTTACGTTTTACATGGTAAGCGCATTGCATACGAACTATGTATTGACGAAGTTTGAGACCACTAGGCCAACTAACCCTGATATTCTGAATCAAGTCAGTAACCCTGTAGTTTGGAAAGACAGGTTTGATTGGGATGTCTATAGCACGTTTTTAAACATTGGGCTGTACCAACAAGACGCAACCTTGATTCAGCCTTATATCGATTGGTCGCTAAAAATCATCAAAGATAAGCCTCGCCCTGCATTTTATAATAATTTGATTTTGGCCTACCAAGGCTTAGATGACTCAAGTAAAGCGGAGCAAATCAGAGCTGAAGCGCAGTTTTTGTTCCCGAAGATTGATTTCAGTGACGTCAATTACCGACCACCTTCTCAAGCAATCTCTGCCTCACCAGCACCCACTTCAGGTGCAGAGTAATAAGTACAAAAAAGCGAAGGGATGACCTTCGCTTTTCTTTATCTCATTGCGGTATAGTTTTATTCAGTGAGTGACTCTTCTAATGCTTTTAAGCACAGTGCAACGTTTTCAGGTCGAGCGCCGTAACCCATTAAGCCAATACGCCACGCTTTACCGGCTAATGCCCCGAGGCCTGCACCAATTTCTAGGTTATAGGTTTCTAGCAAGTGAGCACGAACTTTTGCTTCATCAATTCCTTCAGGCACGTAAATCGCATTTAATTGCGGCAAACGATGGGCTTCGTCCACAACAAATTCAAAACCTAGCTTTTGTAGGCCATTTTTGAGTTTTTCATGCATCAGTTGATGACGAGCCCAAGCGTTTTCTAATCCTTCATTTTTCAGTATCAATAAAGCTTCATGAAGCGCATACAAGCTATTAACTGGCGCCGTATGATGGTAACTACGCTTACCTTCTCCACTCCAATACCCCAATACTAAACTCTGATCGAGGAACCAACTCTGTACTGGTGTTGTTCTTGCTTGAATCTTTTCAATCGCGGCAGGAGAAAACGTCACTGGTGAGAGCCCTGGTACACATGACAAACATTTTTGACTGCCAGAGTAAACCGCATCCAGTTGCCATTCATCCACTTTTAACGGCACACCACCAAGTGACGTCACCGCATCAACAATAGATAATGCATTATGCTGTTTCGCCAGCTTACCCAATGCTTGAGCATCACTGACTGCACCAGTTGAGGTTTCCGCATGCACAAAAGCAAGAATTTTTGTATCTGGGTGCTGTTCGAGTGCTTGCTCGACTTTATCAATGGAAACAGGCGTCCCCCATTCATCATCGACGATAACAACTTCACCACCAGCACGGACGACATTTTCGCGCATGCGTTCACCAAATACACCGTTACGGCAGACGATCACTTTATCGCCTTCCTCGATTAAGTTTACAAAGCAGGTTTCCATCCCTGCACTGCCTGGCGCTGAAACTGCAATAGTGAATTCATTGTCAGTTTGAAAGGCATACTTCAATAGCTGCTTGAGCTCATCCATCATACCGATAAACAGAGGATCAAGGTGACCTACGGTAGGACGGCTTAGCGCTTGTAACACTTGAGGATAAATATCAGAAGGACCAGGTCCCATTAAAATACGGTGAGGCGGAATAAAGCTTTGGATCGACATGTCAGCTCCTTGATTATCTTTTATCCTGAGCATTCTAAAAGTTCTATTCAATAACATGGCTCAGGTGTAGGGTTCTTCACCCTAATAGATTTTTCCTCTATCAGCAATTAGCCGTAAGTATGGAGGTCAAACCAGTGTCACAAAATCGTTAATAAAAAACACCATAAAGGTTGAAATATTGATTGACATTAAGGCCTCAAAACCGTTCAATGTTTGAGCTTTATGTAGAAGAGGAGCGCTACCCAGGTAGATGATTTGTGGAACCGCAATTCCAACACCAATCATTGAGGGGGAGTAGTGCCGAGGTAAGTCAAAGTTGCAGGATTTGACTTGTCGGTTGAATTGGGCTGAATCCCATCAACTGTCATCAGCGCAGTCTGATGAAGGGCTTCTGAGGGTAAATTTTTCAAACAGCATTCTAAATACCTCTCTTTTTGCTCTGTTCCTTTTCTCACTAAACATTGGATGTACAATTTTTTAGGAAGTCGTGGGAGAACGCAGTGAGCGCATTTAACGTAGCTAAATTCGGTGGAACCAGTGTTGCCAACTTTGAGGCAATGAGTCGTTGTGCCACCATTATCGAAAACAATCCAACTACTAGCCTGGTCGTGAGCAGCGCTTGTTCTGGCGTCACCAACCTATTGGTGGAACTCGCCAATGGTGTACAGGATCAAACGCACCGTACTGAGCTGCTGCAAAATCTGGCCAACATTCATGACGCCATTTTAACTCAGCTCGAAGACAGCACAAAAACTGCTGCCGAGGTGTATGCCATATTAGATACCGTAACCAGCCTTGCCGAGGCTGCATCTATCCAAGCTAGTGCGAAGTTAACCGATCATTTAGTCGCATGTGGTGAGCTCATGTCGACGCACATTCTAGCTCAGTTAATGTGTGAGCGAGGCATTCAAGCAGTGCGCTTTGATATCCGCGATGTGCTGCGTACTGATGACAACTTTGGTCGCGCGGAGCCAAACATTGAAGCAATTTCGACGCTTGCGCAAGATAAACTCGTACCACTTTGCCAACAATCCGTTGTTGTTACTCAAGGCTTCATAGGATCTGACGAAGCAGGTAATACAACAACACTAGGTCGAGGAGGCAGCGATTACAGCGCCGCCTTAATTGCTGAGAGCGTCAAAGCGGCAGGGTTAGAAATCTGGACTGATGTACCGGGCATCTACACAACAGACCCGCGAATTGCGCCAAAAGCCTCACCAATTCCCGAGATCAGCTTTAGTGAAGCTTCAGAAATGGCTAACTTTGGCGCTAAAATCCTTCACCCTTCTACGCTAGTACCCGCATTGCGCCACGACATTCCGGTATTTGTAGGGTCATCGAAAGAGCCAGAAAAAGGGGGCACTTGGATTCGTCACCAAGTCGAAAGCTCACCGTTGTTCCGTGCGCTAGCTTTGCGTTGTAACCAAACCATGGTAACGCTACGCAGCGCCAATATGTTCCACGCATACGGCTTCTTAGCAAAGGTCTTTGAGATCCTTGCAAAGCATAAGATCTCTGTCGATTTGATCACGACATCTGAAATCAGTGTATCGTTAACACTTGATCAAACTGATACCTCTGGCGGAGCACCACAGCTGCCGCAAGCTGTACGAGAAGAGTTAGGAGAGTTATGTAAGGTAGAAGTTGAACATGACCTATGCCTCGTTGCTCTCATTGGTAACAACATGAGTGAGAGTAAAGGCTACGCGAAACAGGTTTTTGGCACGCTAGAAGACTTTAACCTACGCATGATTTGTTATGGCGCTAGCCCTCACAACTTATGCTTCTTGCTCCATGAATCGGTATCGAAACAAGCCATACAAAAACTCCACACCGAGTTGTTTGAGAAGTAAGTTCAACTCAATAAAACAAAGGGCTGCGTATCTGCAGCCCTTTGTTGTTTCAATAGTTGTTACATTTGAACGAGGTAAACATCAATTTAACCGTTAATGTTTGGCCCTAACCATTTTTCAGCCTCGATCCTATCCCACCCTTTGCGATCGGCGTAGCTCTCTAGCTGATCTTCTTGGATCTGTGCGATCGCAAAGTAACGTGAGTCAGGATGAGAGAAATACCAACCAGAGACTGACGCGCCCGGATACATTGCATAGCTGGAGGTTAGAGTCATGCCAATATTCTCTTCCACATTAAGTAGCTCCCAAAGCGGTCCTTTTTCAGTATGCTCAGGGCACGCTGGATAACCCGGCGCAGGGCGAATACCTTGGTATTTTTCACGAATGAGATCATTGTTAGATAAATCTTCATCCGCAGCATAACCCCAAATTTCTTTACGGACACGCTCATGCAAATACTCAGCAAACGCTTCGGCTAGGCGATCCGCCACCGCTTGAATCATAATTGCGTTGTAATCATCTCCCTGTGCTTTGTATTCATCAGCAAGCTCTCGTTCACCAATACCACCAGTGACAGCAAATGCCCCTATCCAATCATGTTTACCCGACTCTTTAGGTGCGATGTAGTCAGACAAACAATAGTTGAACCCTTTTGGTTTCTCAGTCTGTTGACGCAAGTTACGCAGTACTTTCACAACGTCGGTACGAGTTTCATCAGCATAAACTTCAATGTCGTCCCCCACGCTCGCAGCAGGGAATAAGCCACACATTCCACGCGCTTTTAACAGGCCTTCTCGCTCAACTCGGTCAAGTAACTCGTTGGCATCTTCGAATAAACGTTTTGCTTCTTCACCAACTTCTTCATGTTGGAAAATTGTTGGATACTTACCCACAAGTGACCAAGTCATAAAGAATGGTGTCCAATCGATGTATTGACGTAATATAGCCACATCAAAATCATCGAAGATATGAATGCCAGGCTTAACAGGCACTGGAGGAGTATAAGCTTCCCAATCGATCGCAACTTTATTCGCTCGAGCCGCTTCTAATGTCACTGGTTTGGTTCTCGGTTTCTTTCGATTATGTTGATCACGTACTCGTTCGTAATCAGCTTCAAGTTTTTCAACAAATTCAGGGCGACGTTCATCTGACAATAGAGAAGTACATACGCCCACTGCACGTGAGGCGTTGTTCACGTAAACCACTGGATGCTTGTAATTTTGCTCAATCTTAACTGCTGTATGGGCTTTTGACGTTGTTGCGCCACCGATGAGAAGAGGTAAGTTAAAGTCGAGACGCTCCATCTCTTTTGCAACATGCACCATTTCGTCTAATGAAGGCGTGATCAACCCTGATAAACCAATAATATCGACGTTTTCTTCTTGCGCTACTTTTAAGATCTTTTCGCAAGGAACCATGACACCAAGATCGATAATTTCGTAGTTATTGCACTGCAATACAACGCCAACGATATTTTTCCCGATATCATGTACATCACCTTTGACCGTCGCTAGCAAAATCTTACCGTTTGTTTGTCCCACCTGCTTTTCTGCATTGATGTAGGGCTCCAGATGCGCGACTGCTTGCTTCATCACTCGTGCAGATTTTACGACCTGAGGAAGGAACATTTTACCTTCACCAAACAAGTCTCCGACGACGTTCATCCCATCCATTAGTGGGCCTTCAATCACCTCTAATGGCTTTGAAGCATTGACACGTGCCTCTTCGGTATCATCAACGATAAACTCGGTTATTCCTTTCACTAACGCGTGTTCTAAACGCTTTTCAACAGGCCAAGTTCTCCACTCAAGTGCAGAGGCATCCTCCTCTTTACCTACCCCTTTGCCTGCGTATTCCGCCGCGATATCTAACAACCTCTCAGTGGCATCATCGCGACGGTTAAGAACGACATCTTCCACAGCCTCACGCAGCGTTTCAGGCACGTTATCGTAGATTTCTAACTGACCCGCATTCACGATCCCCATATCCATACCATTTTTAAAACAGTGATAGAGGAACACCGCGTGAATCGCTTCACGCACATAGTTATTCCCTCGAAAAGAGAACGAGACGTTAGAAACCCCACCCGAGATCATCGCGTGCGGTAAATCACGTTTGATATCGCCAACAGCTTCAATGAAATCCACCGCGTAGTTATTATGCTCCTCGATCCCCGTAGCAATGGCAAAAATGTTTGGGTCAAAGATGATGTCTTCTGGTGGAAAGCCCACTTCATCAACGAGAATTCGGTAAGCGTTGGTACAAATTTCTACTTTGCGCTCACGTGTATCTGCTTGCCCAATCTCATCAAACGCCATCACAATCACAGCCGCACCGTAACGGCGGATCAACTTAGCTTGTTCAACGAATTTCTCTTTGCCTTCTTTGAGAGAGATCGAGTTAACAATGCCTTTGCCTTGGATGCACTTAAGACCGGCTTCAATAACCTCCCACTTGGAAGAGTCGACCATGATTGGTACTTTTGAGATTTCAGGTTCTGACGCACAAAGGTTTAAAAATCGAACCATACAAGCTTGTGCATCCAACATGCCTTCATCCATGTTGATATCGATAATTTGAGCGCCATTTTCAACTTGTTGACGAGCCACATCGAGCGCTTCATCGTACAGCTCTTCTTTAATCAAGCGCTTAAAACGCGCAGAACCGGTTACATTAGTACGCTCACCGACATTGATAAATAAAGAGTCTTTATCAATCGCGAGCGGCTCTAGGCCAGACAAGCGACAAGCGACGGGAAGGTCAGGTAATTGACGAGGGGCGATATTTTCAACCGCGAGTGCCATTTGGCGAATGTGCTCAGGAGTTGTACCACAGCACCCACCAATCAAGTTTAAAAAGCCACTTTGAGCCCACTCTTGAACATGTTTAGCCATATCTTCTGGCGATAAATCGTATTCGCCGAATGCATTCGGAAGCCCGGCATTTGGGTGAGCGGAAACAAAAGATTCTGATATACGCGAAAGCTCTTCAACATAAGGACGAAGCTCATCTGGGCCCAGCGCACAGTTCAAACCAAACGAAATCGGTTTAACATGACGTAATGAGTTATAAAACGCTTCTGTGGTTTGACCTGATAATGTTCTACCGGAAGCATCAGTAATAGTCCCCGAGATCATCACAGGTAACTCAATACCCATCTCTTCAAACACACTTTCAACAGCAAATGAACAAGCCTTAGCGTTAAGAGTATCGAAGATTGTCTCGATAAGAATAAGGTCAGAACCACCTTTAATCAGCGCTCGAGTCGATTCAGAGTAAGCCTCAACTAACTCGTCGAAAGAAACATTTCGATATCCGGGGTCATTTACATCAGGAGAAATAGAACAAGTGCGGTTCGTCGGCCCTAAAACCCCTGCGACATAACGCGGTTTATCGGGTGTTTTTGCGGTCCATTCGTCTGCAACTTCACGTGCAAGCTTGGCAGCTGCAAAGTTAATTTCTTCACTTAGGCTTTCCATCTCGTAGTCAGCCATCGCAATGGTTGTTGCGTTAAACGTGTTGGTTTCGAGAATATCTGCACCCGCTCCTAAATATGCAGCGTGAATTTCCTTGATAAGTTGAGGCTGACTTAGAACCAACAGGTCGTTGTTACCTTTTAGATCACAATGCCAATCCGCAAAGCGCGTTCCTCGATAGTCTTGCTCTTCAAGTTTGTATCCCTGAATCATGGTTCCCATACCACCATCAATCAAAAGAATACGTTGCTTCAATTGAGCTTCAATCTGTTGTCTTACATTACTTCCCACAGTACAACCTCATTCCTTTAGTTATCATTCCATCCTATCACACAAACTTCAGGAGTCTAGACGTCTAAACGTGGAATTAATGATTATTTTATCTCCTTCTTAACTTACAAAATAATCGCGAAAAAATGTTTGCTATTTAAGCAGCATCAGTCGAGAATCCCATTCATAAAATGTTACAAATAGAGAGCTCTATGTCGGTCTATCATACTTTATGTTTTCTATCCGCAGCTGCAATGCTAATTGCTTTTGTAAACAGCAAGATAGGAAAGATGCAAACCACCATTGCGATTACCGCAGGTTCAATGGTGCTTTCACTTCTAATCTTAATTGCAGGTCAAAACAACTGGTTCCATCTCACCGAAATTGCGACAGAAACGGTCACAAGGATCAACTTCGAAGATTTCTTGCTCAAAGGCATTCTTGGCTTCTTACTATTTGCGGGTGGATTAGGCATCAAACTCCCGAACCTTAAGGATCAAAAATGGGAAATTACCATTTTGGCTCTCGGAGCCACCCTGTTTTCCACTTTCTTTATCGGGTTTGCGCTCTACGGATTCTGTCAGTTAATTGGCATCCAATTTGATTTAGTCTACTGCTTACTTTTCGGTGCACTTATATCGCCAACTGACCCAATCGCTGTATTGGCTATAGTTAAAAAGCTCGATGCTCCCAAACGTATCTCCACCCAGATTGAAGGAGAGTCGCTCTTCAATGACGGCTTCGGTTTGGTTATCTTTGTCACTCTATTTACGATTGCATTTGGTACTGAGGCACCAACTGTAGGTAGTGTCACCTTACTCTTCATCCAAGAAGCTATCGGTGGTATCACTTATGGTTTCGTACTCGGTTTGCTATTCCACTACTTAATCAGTGCCACCGATGATCACTCAATGGAGTTATTACTTACCATTGGTGTCCCAACGGCAGGTTACGCATTTGCTGAATACATCCATGTATCAGGACCATTAGCGATGGTTGTATCTGGTATTATGATTGGCAACTGGACACGTTTTATTGGCTTTTCGAAAGAGAGTGAAGACCACCTTGACCACTTTTGGGAGCTCGTCGATGAGTTCTTGAATGGCGTGTTATTCCTACTGATCGGTATGTCGATGCTGCTATTTGAATTCCACAAAGAAGACTGGATCATGATGGCTATATCTGTCCCTCTTGTACTAGCAGCTCGCTATCTAAGCGTATTTCTCTCGTACATTGGCTTTAAGCGTTACAGAAAATATAACCCGTGGTCAGTACGTATTTTGACATGGGGCGGCTTACGCGGGGGCCTTGCATTAGCAATGGCACTTTCCATTCCATCTGGTATTTGGGTGATTCAAGATAAGTTAATCGATGTAAAAGAGATTATTCTTGTAATGACCTACTCCGTCGTTGTTTTCTCTATCCTCATTCAAGGCTCAACAATCACCCCAATGATTGAAAAAGCAAAAGATGAAGAGAAGAAAATGGAAGAGAACAACCAAGCAATAACCACTCCAGAGCATACGGAGCCAGTGGACTCTTAAAGGCACGTAACTTAATAGATGAAAAAGCAGCTATCTAGCTGCTTTTTCATATCTAATCTTCGGACTCCCCTTCAAGAACAAAACGCTTGTTACTCTTTGATATACAGTTAAATATCCGAATAATCGTCACGCTACGGTTTCATAGATACTAACTATTGCCGATAGATAGCATCCATAGAGGGAGTCTTTTAGTTTAAGCATTTTCATCATCACTTCTCTTCCCTTAGCAATATAGGCTCCCTGTAAACACCACAGCTAAACTTCCACAACACTTAGCAATGAGCGAGTTTGTATTTTTATAGAGAAAGAAGCATTGAGGATGATTGCGAGGTCACTCCCCCAAACGGGCTTGAAATCCCACCAAACTAAGGTCTGAGCTAGCACTCAAGCCCTTAGCAGAAGTTTAGAGTCCTCATACTTGATCTCAGCGATACTGAACTTATATTCAAAGTTGTTCTGTTTTCGAGATAGAAACAAAGCGACACCTCGAACGACTAAGTTCTATCACATAGCTAGATATTTCTAATATGTTATAGTGGAATCTTTGGTAAGCACGTGCTGGTACTCAAAACGAGAGCTCGAGACTGGCATCAACTCGTTCATGACAGAACTTAGAAAGCATAGCGAGAGAGGAGCCTGCCTCTCGATGCAAGGTTTCAATATGGAAATGAGGTTAAGGGAAGTTGGGTAACCAAAACGAAAAAAGCCCCAGTCTTTCGACTGAGGCTTAATATAAGTGGCGGAGTGGACGGGACTCGAACCCGCGACCCCCGGCGTGACAGGCCGGTATTCTAACCAACTGAACTACCACTCCGCAGTGGTATCACTCGCTTGTAATCAGCAAGTGTCCAAAATTTAAAGCCTGGCGATGTCCTACTCTCACATGGGGAAGCCCCACACTACCATCGGCGCTATTTCGTTTCACTTCTGAGTTCGGCATGGAAATCAGGTGGGTCCAAAACGCTATGGTCGCCAAGCAAA
>NZ_NIGY01000139.1:0-332 GCF_003123985.1 Vibrio sp. T9 | reverse complement strand
ACCGGCCTGCGTACCGTCTTCCTGGCGACGACGACGGCGACCGCCGCGACGACCGCGACGACGGCGCTGGCCGCCCTCGGTGTCCTTGGTTTCGGTCGAGGGCGCGCTGCCATCGGCGGCGAGCGAGCCTTCAACCTGGGTCAGCGGCTCGTCGGTGATGACCGGCGAAATGCCTTCCTCGACCTTCAGCGGCGCGTTGGGCTTCTCGGCCGGTACGCGCACGGCGCCCGGTGCGGCAGCCTGGGCGGCGCCGGCGACAAGCGTCGTGGCCTTTTCGATCTTCTCGACCTTCTCGCCTTGCGGCTGACGCTCGCCACGCGGCTGACGACGGC
>NZ_NIGY01000138.1:0-332 GCF_003123985.1 Vibrio sp. T9 | reverse complement strand
CCAAGAACTATATGGGTCGCGGCTGGCAATCCGTGCCGATCGCCATCACGGTGGAAGGCGCGAACATCATGACGCGCAGCCTGATGATCTTCGGCCAGGGTGCGATCCGCTGCCATCCGTATGTCCTGAAGGAAATGCAGGCACTCGGCATCGCCGATTACCGCGAACGCCTGAAGACCTTCGACAAGGCGCTGTTCGGCCACATCGGCTTTGGCTTCTCCAACGCCGTACGCAGCTTCGTCCTCGGCCTGACCGCAGCGAAGATCGGCGAGACCGCCGGCGATGCGTACACGCGCCGCTATTACCGCAAGCTCAACCGTTACTCCGCGGCG
>NZ_NIGY01000137.1:0-334 GCF_003123985.1 Vibrio sp. T9 | reverse complement strand
ACTCAACTTGCGCTGCATAAGGTGTTCCCAAACGCCAAAATCGCAGAATGGGCTTCAAATCACCATGAACGCTTGGACGGCTCTGGCTACCCTTACCATAAAACATCAGAAGAACTCGACATCCCTTCTCGCATTATTGCCGTTGCCGATGTGTTTCAGGCACTATCGCAAGATCGCCCTTATCGAGGACGAATGAGCCAAACACAAATTGCTGAGATCATGGATGACCTAATTGAGCAGAATAAACTCTGCGCTCACGTCTATGAGGTGTTAGAGCAGAATATGACGGCTTGCTACAACATATCTATTTGCCACTAAAAGCCGATTTCCGGAC
>NZ_NIGY01000136.1:0-337 GCF_003123985.1 Vibrio sp. T9 | reverse complement strand
TCGAACCGGATGGCCCAGCTTGCCGTAGATGTCCCAGAACACGACCGGGTTGGCCTGGGGTTTCCAATCGGTGAGGCCCAGCTTTGCCAGTCGGGCGGTGAGCTTGTCCGAAGGGGCGCCGGCCGCCTGCGACAGTCCGGCCAGATCGCCCTTGGCGTCGGCGAGGAAGCAGGGCACGCCCAGCCGTGAGAAGCCTTCCGCCAGCAACATCAGCGACACGGACTTACCCGTACCGGTGGCGCCGGCGATCATGCCGTGCCGGTTGCCGTAGCGGGAATCCAGTTCCACGGCGGCGTCGTCATTCCGGCCGATCAGGATGTTGGGCATGGCTTCGTCC
>NZ_NIGY01000135.1:0-337 GCF_003123985.1 Vibrio sp. T9 | reverse complement strand
TCTGGAAGGCACGGTCACCGTGGGCGAGGGGCAGATGTCGCTCGAGCCGGTCGGTAAGCCTGCGGATCGTCTCGGCGCCGCCGGAGCGAAATAGGTCAAAGGCCGCCGCGATCGTTGCTCCCGACGCAATACGCGTTGCCGGCGTGTGGATTTCACGGGATTTGAGAAACAACTAAGCTCCCCGCACGCAGCCTGGGTGGCCGAATCGCGCCCCCTTCCCGGCTCGATCGCGTGTGTTTCATTTGTAAATTACTTCAGCACTTCCCGCCTAGCGGACGAAAGCAACCAGGCATCGGCTGCTCGATGAGTTCGGGCGAATTGGGGCTGCTGACGGGGG
>NZ_NIGY01000134.1:0-338 GCF_003123985.1 Vibrio sp. T9 | reverse complement strand
CGTGGACACGGCAGCCTTCGTCGCGCGCTATCTCGATGGCACCGACGGCCTACCCAGCTTGCTGCCGGACCTTGTCGACTTCATGGAGCGGCGTATCGCGGGTCAGGCCACGGCAACGGGCCACGCCAGCGACGACCTGACCATAGCGCTGACGCCGGAACAGGCACGCGACCTGTTCGCCAAGGAGCCGGAGATCGTTCAACGCACGTTCGCCGAGAAGGAGCTGTTCAAGCTGCTTGCGCAGGTCGGCGCCGATTACAATGACGCGTCGAGTCCCTATGCGGGCAAGTATGCTCGCGGTTACGCGGCACTGGAAAGCCTGTTCCCGAGTGCGTTGG
>NZ_NIGY01000133.1:0-339 GCF_003123985.1 Vibrio sp. T9 | reverse complement strand
CACGGCAGCGGTGCTTCTGCTGATCGGTGTTTTCGAAAGCGTGCTGCATCCCACGGCCTTCACCGTGATTGGTGACGTGGTGCCGCAGGAAGAGACGCGACACCACTTTGCCGTGGCCCGCGTGCTCTCCAGCATCGGGCGAGCCATAGGCCCCGCGCTCGGTGCCTTGCTCGTCTTGAGGTCGTTGAGCACGGTCTTCATCGGTTCCGCCGTGGCGCTCCTGCTGGCCTCGATGCTTGTGGCCTGCTTGCTACCGGAGACACGTCATGCCGGAGGCAGCGACGAGGATGATGACGATGACGAGGAAGGTTTCTCGGCCTTGCTTCCCGCGCTTCGCGA
>NZ_NIGY01000132.1:0-340 GCF_003123985.1 Vibrio sp. T9 | reverse complement strand
CTGGCCGAGACCATTCCCGGTCCGGGCACCGAGCGCATCGGCAAGCTGGCCGAAGAGCTCAAGCTCGTCGTCATCGCGTCGATCTTCGAGAAGCGCGCCACCGGCCTCTACCACAACACCGCGGTGGTCTTCGATCGCTCGCGCGAGATCGCCGGCAAGTACCGCAAGATGCACATCCCGGACGATCCGGCCTTCTACGAGAAGTTCTACTTCACGCCTGGGGACCTCGGTTTCGACCCCATCCAAACCTCGGTCGGCAAGCTCGGCGTGCTGGTGTGCTGGGACCAGTGGTATCCGGAAGCCGCGCGCCTGATGGCGCTGGCTGGCGCCGATATCCTGT
>NZ_NIGY01000131.1:0-340 GCF_003123985.1 Vibrio sp. T9 | reverse complement strand
GGCGTGGATCATCGAAGACGACTACGACAGTGAGTTCCGATACCACGGGCGCCCCCTGCCCGCCCTGAAAAGTCTCGACCACGATGACCGCGTGCTTTACACAGGAACCTTCAGCAAAGTCCTGGTACCCGGTTTGCGCCTGGCCTACCTCGTCGTCCCGGCGTCACTGGTGGGCACCTTCAGGGACGAGGTGGCACACCTGCCGGGGCCCGGTTCCATCGTGCCGCAGGCCATGATTGCCGACTTCATGACGCAAGGGCACTTCGCCCGGCATCTGCGCAAGATGCGTTCCCTCTACGCAACACGCCGCGGCTATGTGGTGGATGCGCTGACCGACATG
>NZ_NIGY01000130.1:0-341 GCF_003123985.1 Vibrio sp. T9 | reverse complement strand
CTGCAGTAGGATCGCCCTGGCGAACACAACCCAACGGCGACCCGCCTGCCATGATCATCGAAACTGAGCGCCTCTCCATTACCGAGTTCGGACTTGAAGACGCAGCTTTCGTACTTGAACTGCTCAACGAGCCGGACTTCATCAGGTACATCGCCGATCGAGGCGTTCGGGACGTCGCCGGCGCCCAGAAGTATTTGTTGGATGGCCCGCTGACGAACTATACGAAGCATGGCTTTGGTCTTTACAGGGTCGCGTTGAAGGCGGGCGGCGAACCTGTCGGCATGTCTGGGCTGATCCGGCGCGACACGCTCGACTTTCCCGATCTCGGCTACGCGTTCCTT
>NZ_NIGY01000012.1:0-114891 GCF_003123985.1 Vibrio sp. T9 | reverse complement strand
AATGATGGTTGGCGTGTCTTCCACAACCGTCGCTTTATCAGCCTCAATGTCCGCCACAGGCGCTACTGTGAAGTTCACCGTTTGGCTGACGCTTTCACCGCTTGGATCGGTGGCAGTAAAGGTTAGGGTTTCTGAACCGTTCCAGTCTGCTGTTGGTGAAATGGTCGCGATGCCGTTTTCAATCGAAACCAACACGTTGCTGTTACCGGACACTGAGAAGTTAAGTGTGGAGTCACTGTCTTTAAATGCGTTGTTTAAATCAATCGTGTAGGTCGCGAAGTCTTCCGATAGCACTTGATCTGAGATGACATTATCAACAGTCGGCGCATCGTTAACACGATTCACAATAAAACTATCACTGTCGTTAGCCGTTGGATTAACACCATCCGATACTGACGCGCTGATAGTCAGGTCTTTTAGGTTAAGTTCATCGTTGTTAACCGCATCGACGCCTGCTTGAGTCAGCTTGACTTCATCGCCAACTAACACAAAGTAACCGTTTGAGTTGTTTTCTAAAGAAACGGTTAATTGGTCTTCTGGCGTATCAGTATCACGAACCGTTAAGGTTGCGACTACCGTATCAGTGCTCACTGCGTCTTCAGTGATGCTTTCTACGGCATCAACCTTGATAGTTGGCGCATCGTTCACTGGATTAACGGTAACGGTCACCTTCGCTTCATCGGTCAATTGACCGTCCGTTACGATATAGGTGATTTCAGCGTCACCATTGAAGTTTTCTGCCGGAGTGAAGACGAGTTTTCCATCCACCACTTCAACCGTGCCCTGCTCTTTAGGTACAGAGGCTGATTCAATACTCAGCTTCTCGCCATCAATATCGGTGTCGTTTGGCAGGACATCAATCGTCACTGGCGTGTCTTCGTCAGTAATCGCCGTGTCATCTTTTGCCACTGGTGCATCATTCACTGGCGTCACATCAACGCTCACCGTGGTGGATTCCGATACCCCGCCTGACGTGACAATGTAGGTGAAGCTGTCTGTACCGTGGTAGTTGTCGTTTGGCGTGTAAGTTACGCTGCCATCAGGATTGACCGAGACCGTGCCGTTAGCTGGACCATTGTTGGTATCAAGCGACACCACTTTGTCGTCGCCTTCGAACGTGTCGTTACCTAAGACCTTGATGACGGTCGCCGTGTCTTCCACAACCGTCGCTTTGTCTGCCACGATGTCCGCCACAGGCGCAACCGTAAAGTTCACCGTTTGGCTAATACTCTCGCCGCTTGGATCGGTGGCAGTAAAGGTTAGGATTTCTGAGCCGTTCCAGTCTGCAGTCGGAGTGATATTGGCAACGCCATTCACAATAGAGACTTGGATGTTGTTATTGCCAGAGACGGAGAATTCTAGCGAGGAATCGGAATCTTTAAATACTTCATTCAAGTCGATCGTGTATGCATCGAAATCTTCCGATAAAACTTGGTCTGCAATCGCATTTTCAACAGTCGGTGCATCGTTAACACGATTCACAATCAAACTATCACTGTCGTTAGCCGTTGGGTTAACACCATCAGATACTGACGCGCTGATAGTCAGATCTTTAAGGTTGAGTTCGTCGTTGTTAACCGCGTCAACACCCGCTTGAGTCAGCTTGACTTCATCGCCAACTAACACAAAGTAACCGTTTGAGTTGTTTTCTAGCAACACCGTAAGCTCATCTTCCGGCGTGTCAGTATCGCGAACAGTCAAGGTTGCGACTACCGTATCAGTGCTCACTGCGTCTTCAGTGATGCTTTCCAAGGCATCAACCTTGATAGTCGGTGCATCGTTTACTGGGTTAACGGTAACGGTCACCGTCGCTTCGTCGGTCAATTGACCGTCCGTTACGGTGTAGGTAATTTCAGCGTCGCCATTGAAGTTTTCTGCAGGAGTGAAAACGAGTTTTCCATCCACCACTTCAACCGTACCCTGCTCTTTAGGTACAGAAGCTGATTCAATACTTAGCTTATCGTCATCCACATCAGTGTCGTTTGGCAGAACATGAATCGTCACTGGTGTGTCTTCGTCAGTAATCGCCGTGTCATCTTTTGCAACTGGTGCATCATTCACTGTTGTCACATCGACGTTCACCGTGGTGGACTCCGATACCCCGCCGGACGTAACGATGTAGGTAAAGCTGTCTGCCCCGTGGTAGTTGTCATTTGGCGTGTAAGTCACGCTGCCGTCAGGGTTGACCGAGACCGTGCCGTTAGCTGGACCATTGTTGGTATCCAGCGACACCACTTTATCGTCGCCTTCGAACGTGTCGTTACCTAAAACCTTGATGACGGTCGCCGTGTCTTCCACTACCGTCGCTTTGTCTGCCACGATGTCCGCCACAGGGGTAACCGTGAAGTTCACCGTTTGGCTGACGCTTTCACCGCTTGGATCGGTCGCCGTAAAGGTTAACGCTTCTGAGCCGTTCCAGTCTGCCGTTGGGCTAATGGTCGCGATGCCATTTTCAATCGACACCAACACGTTGCTGTTACCGGCTACTGAGAAGCTAAGCACGGAGTCGCTGTCTTTAAATGCGTCGTTTAAATCAATCGTGTAGGTCGCGAAATCTTCCGATAACACTTGATCTGCAATGGCATTTTCAACAATCGGTGCATCATTAACACGATTCACAATCAAACTGTCACTGTCGCTAACCGTTGGATTAACACCATCCGACACTGACGCGCTGATAGTCAGGTCTTTAAGGTTGAGTTCATCGTTGTTAACCGCGTCAACACCCGCTTGAGTCAGCTTGACTTCATCGCCAACTAACACAAAGTAACCGTTTGAGTTGTTTTCTAAAGAAATGGTCAATTGGTCTTCTGGCGTATCAGAATCAGCGACTTCCAACGTCGCCACTACCGTATCCGTGCTCACTGCGTCTTCAGTGATGCTATCCACGGCATCAACCTTGATGGTTGGCGCATCGTTCACTGGGTTAACGGTAACGGTCACCTTCGCTTGGTCAGTCAGCACACCGTCGGTGATGGTGTAAGTGATCTCAGCATCACCATTGAAGTTTTCTGCCGGAGTGAACACCAGTTTGCCATTCACCACTTCAACCGTACCCTGCTCTTTAGGTACAGAGGCTGATTCAATACTCAGCTTGTCGCCATCCACATCGGTGTCGTTTGGCAGGACATCAATCGTCACTGGTGTATCTTCGTCAGTAACGGCATTGTCATTGGTCGCCACTGGCGCACCGTTGACTGGCGTCACATCGACGTTCACTGTGGTGGACTCCGATACCCCGCCCGATGTAACGATGTAGGTGAAGCTGTCTGTACCGTGGTAGTTGTCGTTTGGCGTGTAAGTTACGCTGCCATCAGGATTGACCGAGACCGTGCCGTTAGCTGGACCGTTATTGGTATCAAGCGACACCACTTTGTCGTCGCCTTCGAACGTGTCGTTATCTAAGACCTTGATGATGGTCGCCGTGTCTTCCACAACCGTCGCTTTGTCTGCCACGATGTCCGCCACAGGCGCAACCGTGAAGTTCACCGTTTGGCTAACGCTTTCACCGCTTGGATCAGTGGCAGTAAACGTTAGGATTTCTGAGCCGTTCCAGTCCGCGGTTGGAGTGAACGTAGCAATGCCATTGACGATCGCCACTTGAATATTGCTGTTGCCAGAGACGCTAAACGTTAACTCGCCATCGGCGTTATCCACATCGCTGAAAGCGGTATTTAGATCGATGGTGTATGGCGTGAAATCTTCCGCCAAGGTTTGGTCTGCGATGTTGCTTTCAACCACAGGTGTGTCGTTCACCGCATTCACGGTGACGGTGACCGTCGCTTGGTCAGTCAGCGAACCATCGGTGACGGTGTAAGTGATCTCAGCGTCGCCATTGAAGTTCTCAGTTGGCGTAAATACAAGCTTGCCGTCAATAATCTCGACTTGACCTTGGTCACTCGGCACAGACGCCGATTCAATGCTTAACGTATCACCATCGATGTCAGTGTCGTTTGGCAACACATCAATCGTTACTGAGGTATCTTCCTCTGTAATTGTTGCGTCATTAAGGGCAATAGGCGCATCGTTAACTGAGTTTACTGTTACCGAGACTTGAGCTTCATCCTCTAGCTCACCATCTGAGATGGTGTAGCTAATAGTTGCATTACCATTGAAGTTTTCAGCCGGAGTGAAAACAAGCTTACCATCGACAATCTCAACGATACCTTGCTTTTCTGATACAGAAGCAGAAGTAATGGATAAATCGTCACCTTCAATGTCACTGTCGTTAGCAAGCACATCAATTACAACCTGGGAATCTTCGTCAGTTTGAATCGCATCGTTAGTCGCTATTGGCGCGTCATTAACAGGCTTAATATCTAAATTAGCATTGCCATTAATAACACCCCCATCGTCATCAATGATGTCATAGGAGAATGACACTTCAGTATCATCATCAGCTTCTGGGATATAAGTCCAAGATCCATCGTTGTTATCAATTAAAGTTCCATTCCCACTCTCAATAGTGACGTTTGTAACGATAAGAGTATCAGCATCGTCAATATCGACATTCGATAGTAATTCTTCGGTAGTTATCGTGATGGGATCGCTATCTTCTTCGATAGCGCTTAATGTCACTGGAGAATTAGTAAGTGGTTTATTTGAGCCATCTCCACTGGTTTCTATATTTGTTGCGAAAAAGTCATTTAAGGTCAACGCTTGTGTTTCAGATAAACCGAGGGATTCCAAGCCAATAGTTTCAAAATTTGTTGAGGCCAGCACTTCAGTGCCATCCCGTGCAATCGTGGCACTATTTTGTAAACTTGAACCACTGTTTTCACCCGCAGCTGGCGCGAGTTCTTCATCAACTATAGAAGGGTCTTGACCTTGCTCAATAGCACCAATAATTCGTGCCACATCATCAGAAATATCTTTTGAGCTTTGCTCTTCAGTTAGTTGAATGTTCAAATTTAGAGGTGCAGCATCTGTCGTTGCCACTACCACTTCACCTGGTAGGGGCTGTTGTCCTTCTGTTAGGACTCTCAGTTCCCCATCTAAACCTATTACGACGACTTGATTACCGAGTGACACTAACGCTGTACGATCCATATAAATCTTAACCCTAAATAACTGTCAAGTTTTTGACTAACAATACTAATTTGCTATATATTGCCTGATTATATAGTGCAATAACAGCAATTTGATGCTCAATTAAGTAATTATGTGTCATACATCAATAGGAATCTATGCGCATATTTGTCTTGTTTTAATAAAAGCCACTCAACTCTTGTTAAACATCAATTTCACTTTAAAATCGGGATCCTTATTCAAAATTTAGACCCACCAAATGAATTGATTTATCAAGAATGAAACAAATGAACAATGAATCAACAGGTTACTTCATCGTGTATTAATGTTATTGTGCGCTAAATTATTGACGCCCTTATAGGTATCCCACTTATAAGCCCTCTCACCTCGAGAAATTTTATTATTATCTAGGAGAATCACAGTGAAGTGGACTCGTGCCAACGCCTTTTGCATTGGTGTGTTCGCAGCTAGTCATGCTTTTGGGCAAACACTAGAGCAAGCGGTTGAAAACACATTAAAAACCAATCCTGACATCAAAAGTGCGTTCAATGAATTCGTTAGCAAGCAGTATGTGAATGAAGCATCTGGCGGTGCTTACCTCCCATCCGTAGATTTAGACGCCGGTATCGGTTATGAAGGCATTAACCCAGCAGAAGCAGGGCGAGATTCAACGGATCTGACAAGAAAAGAAGCGACCGTGACACTAACCCAGTTGATATGGGACGGTTCTGCGACACTTAACGATATGGATCGAACAGCAGCTGACGCAGAATCAGTTCGTTATCAACTGCTCGCTGATGCTCAAGACACGGCACTCGAAGTGGCAAAGGTTTACTTAGATTCAGTAAAAGCTTATGAAATTCTTACACTTTCAGAAAACAACTTGAAGGTTCATAAGAAGATCTACGAAGACATTAAAAAGCGAGTTAACTCAGGACTTGGGTCTACCGCTGACCTAACTCAAGTAGAAGCTCGTTTAGCAAAAGCTCACGGTAACTTGGTGGCGGCTCAGAACAACTTATATGACAGCCACACCACGTTTACACGCCTTGTCGGACAGTCCCCACAAGGATTGATTTTTCCGCGAGCGGACCAGAACTTTATTCCCTACACCATAGATGAAGCAATTGACTTGGCATTTGAATCGCATCCAGTAATCAAAATTTCGATGGCAGATGTAGACTCAGCTAAGTTCCAATATAAGCAATCTAAGGGAACTTACTATCCAACGATATCTGTAGAAGCGGCTCAAACGTGGCGTGATGATGCAAGCGGTATCGAAGGAAGCAGTGATGAAACGACAGCGATGCTGCGTATGCGTTACAACCTCTTTAATGGTGGTAGTGATGTCGCCAATGCTGAAAACTTTGCCTATCAACTAAACAAAGCCAAAGATTTACGAGAACGCGCATACCGCAGCGTTGAAGAAGGACTTCGTCTATCATGGAGCGCGTTAGATTTAACGCTTCAGCAAAAAGAGTTTCTAGCGGATCACGTAGATTCGGCATCTGAAACTGTTATCGCCTACGAGAAACAGTATCGCATCGGTAAACGAACCCTTTTGGATTTGTTAAATACTGAAAACGAGTTATTTGAAGCGAGAAAAAACTACTTGGATGCTCGATATTCAGAGCAATACGCGAAATACCGTGTAATGAATGCGACCGGCCAATTGTTAAATGCCTTGCGAGTCGATGTGCCTACGGAATGGAATGAAAAGGTGGAGTACTGATCATGAAACCAATGAAAATTCTATTTGCATTAAGCCTTCTCGCCGTTACTCAACAGGTTGTTGCTGAAGACGAGTATGACTATCGACCTGTACCAAGTGCAGAACAAATTGCTGACCTTCAAGATGAAGATAACGATGGCGTCATCAACGCTCGAGATATGTGCCCTGGCACACCTGAAGGCTCAGAAGTCGACAATGACGGTTGCGGCGAATACATTAAAGCATCAGATAACATGCAAGTGAGAATACTTTTTGCCAATGATTCTGATGAAATCAATCCCGTGTTCAGAAGACAAGTACGTGAACTGTCCGATTTTTTAAAAGAATACCCTACTACGTCGATCGAACTGCACGGCTACGCGAGTAAAGTTGGTGGCTCTCAGCACAACCAAGATCTATCAGAGAGACGAGCACGCAATGTCCGTGAGGCGCTATTGAGCTACAACATCGAACCGAGCAGAGTTCGTATTGTTGGCTTTGGTGATACTCACCTAGCGCAACAAGGTACCGATGAAGTCAGCCACGCTTTAAACCGCCGAGTAACTGCTTCTGTCGTTGGTTATAAAGGCGAGATTAAAAAAGAGTGGACAATATTCACTACCCTCCCTGAAAGGTAAAAATATCTGTATTAATGTTTGTTCAAACAAGCATTAATAAACCTAGAACGACATAAGAAAAGGAGCTTCGGCTCCTTTATTTTTACTCATTTCAATAACCGTATTATGCTTTAGGAATCGGCACTTTAGTGTTACCCTAGCGGCGTCATAACAACGAGAGTTTTGAAATGAGCAAACTTACATCAGATATCCAAGCAAACCTTGACCTTTTTGTTGCAGAAACAAAAGAAAACCAACTGGTTTGGGGTTTACGCAATGAAGAAGGTTGGCTATCTTGCGATTCAACTGAATTCGAAAACAGTGAAGTCATGCCTTTCTGGTCTTCTAAAGAAGATGCAGAAGCGCACAATGTTGAAGAATGGGCTGACTTCACTGTAATAGAAATCCCACTAGATATCTTTGTTGAAGATTGGCTTTTAACTCTTGCAGAAGATGGTGTTCTTGTTGGTACTAACTGGAACGATCAGCTAGAAGGCAAAGAAATGGAGCCTCAAGATCTAGCTAAGCTTTACATTGCATAACGACTTCTAGACCTCAACTTTATGTTGGGGTCTTTCTTTTTATGCTCTTTTTTTGATATGTCGACCAAGTGCATAGTTTTCCTATTCTTTTTCTTCGTACACCCAACTCAATCACAACGCTGATCAATTAATAGCGTTATGATTCTCTAATTCCAAAGCAACAAAAGAACATAAGGCACGTTTAAATATGCGCACGCTCTATCCTTTGCTTGCGTCACTCTTACTCGCCCCGGTATATGCTAGTGACACTCAAGATATTGAGCCAGAACAAAATATCACGCAGTGGCACGCCGTTTATCAAACCACATTGAGAAGTAATCCTGACTCAGCATTAAGCATGCTTCAAGATCGATACCACACAGCGAAATCGCACAGCGAAAAACTCTACGTCAGCGGGCTGATTTATGAATACATGTCGAACATAAAACAGCCGTACTATGGTAGCAGCCAAGTTCTCAACAATAACTTTGCTCAGTTAGAGTCAGAGTACATTCTTGCCTTAAATGAACGTAAGCATGGTAGTTATGACGCCTCAGTAAATAGCTTTTCTTCGTTGCGACAAAAAATGAAGCAGACTTCAGATTCTGAAGGCAAAGCTTTGATGAACTATCAGCTCTGTTATACCTTGAATCAACAAGGTCGTTATCACAAAGCAAACTTTTATTGCTCGTCGTTAGAAAGCCATCTAAGTCAACAACACCAAGAAAACTTCCCTATTGATCTCGCGTTACGTGTGGTAGCGAACAATTATAACTATCGTGGCGACTATGAAAAAGCGCTGAGTCTTTATCGAAAGCTGCTGGCCAATATGTCTGCTCAAAGCGACCCTTCTGGCATTTACAATGACGTCGGAAATTTGCTAGCAGAGCTTGGGCAGTTTGAACAATCAGAACAATATCTCATCCAAGCCCTACTCGCTCGTCAAGATGAAGGGACACCACTCAAAGTCGCCCAGGTCGAACATAGCCTTGGGGCAATGTATAAGAAATCCAAAGAATTCGATAAAGCCATCAATCATTATCAAAATGCATTAACAATACTCAACCAGCTCCAATACCCATATGGTCAAGGGTTAAGCTACTTAGGGCTGTCTGCGGTTTTAGCCGAAAGTGGGCAACTGGATACCGCAGTAGATTACATTGGAAAAGCTTTAGACATTGCTGAAACGTATGAAAATACGCACCTCGAAACGGAAGGACATTTAGCTGCTGGGTTCGCGTATTTGAAAAACCATGCTACTGAAAAATCGATTGCACATGGCAAAGTCGCGTTAACACTAGCGATCAATAACTCTAGGCCATTATTACAGGCACAAGCTCAATTACTCCTTTCCAAAGCGTACCAAGCCCAAGGTGATTATAAACTGGCATTAGAGCACCACGAAGCCTATTCAAACATTGAATTGGCCAACCGAGACGCTAGCAATATTAAAGCATTAGAGGCATTAGACCTCACAAAGAAAGAGTACGAATATGATCTTCAAGTCGCTCGGTTGAATAATGAAAAAAGCTTAAATCAGCATCAATTTGAGAAGCTTACCGATCAAAAGCGCACTTATAATTTTGTGGTTTCCTGTTTGTTGGTCTTGCTCATTCTGGCATTGATACTTCAGCGACAAACACGACAAAAAGCCAAAATAGATAGTCTAACATGTGCGTTGAATAGAGCGGCAATTATAGAGACCATCAAAGGTCAAACCTCCAAAGCGGACGAAAACTTCCGCTATGTTTTAGCATTAATCGACCTTGATGACTTTAAGACGATAAATGATCAATACGGTCATCCGACTGGCGACTTGGTGTTACAGCAAGTTTGCCAAGTGCTTAAAGCTAAGCTCAATAAGGGAGAGTATATCGGCCGTTTGGGTGGAGAAGAGTTTATCTTACTATTGAAAAACGTCGATGAAATTGACGTTCCTTTCCGCGTACAAAGCCTACACAAAACGATTTCAGAGAAGCGCGTACGCACGGTAAATAATAGTGATCTGAGTGTAACCGCTAGCTTGGCCTATCTATCAACATCAATGCCGCTTACCAACTTTGATGAACTTTATTCGATACTAGACCAAGCTTTATACCAGGCTAAAAAGCAGGGAAAAAACATCATTATAGACGCATACGATGAGCCAATTAGCCTAGGTTCTGACTATGTTAGCCAGTAAAGCAAGGCACGACTAAACGTCAGCAGCCTGCTTGTTCACAAGAGACTGCATTACGGTCTCTTTATTGTTTAGGTAATCATCTAAGCCAGCTTTGCGCAAATCGCACGATGGGCAATCACCGCAACCATCACCAATGACCCCGTTGTAGCAGGTCAACGTATTTTCACGAACCAGTTGCAACGCGTCATATTGATCAGCTAACGCCCACGTTTCTGCTTTATTTAGCCACATTAACGGTGTTTTGATCGTCAGGTTACGGTCCATCCCTTGCACCAAAGCCGTGTTCATTGCTTTCACAAAATCGTCACGACAATCTGGATAACCACTAAAGTCGGTTTCACACACGCCAGTAATTACGGTTTCAGCCCCAATTTGGTAGGCGTAGATTCCTGCGAGCGTTAAAAATAGGATGTTCCGGCCAGGAACAAAAGAGTTTGGTAGGCCGTTTTCTTGCAATTCGTGTGAGACAGGGATGTCATCACGCGTGAGAGAGCTAATCGCAAGTTCGTTTAAAAGGCCAACATCCATCACTTTATGCGCTTTGACGCCAAGATCCTTTGCGATCTTTTGTGCCACTTCTATCTCTAACTTGTGGCGCTGACCATAATCAAAAGTAATGGCATGAACTTCATCAAACTCTTTAAGTGCTTGAACCAGACAAGTCGTGGAATCCTGACCACCACTAAAAACAACAACGGCTTTTTTCATTTCTCTCTCCGCTCTTAAGCAATACTTAGGTATTTATGAGTTTGAACAGACAAACGCCAATTGCGAGCGATGCACGTTTCAATACACAATTGCGTTGCACGAGGCTTTTGGCTAATAGGCTGCAATGCAATGACAGTCTCAACCGTGACATTCGCATTTGCCAATAGCTCATCAAGATGGTCGATGTCTTTTTGCGTACCAACTGGGTGCTTAATCTCATTCGCACGCTCTAACGCGCTATTGAGAACTGGAAGTTTACCCTTCATCGCCACTTTTGGTGACACGGTCACCCATGTATTTTTTGACGTGATGACTTCTGATGTGCCACTGGTTTCAATCTGGCATTGGCAACCCATATCCTCAAACGCCTTTGTTAAAGGGCGTAGATCATAAATACAAGGCTCACCACCAGTAATCACGATATGTTTAGCATTAAAGCCTTGCAGTTGATATTGCTCTACGATGTTCTCGGCAGATGCGACGCACCATGTCGGAGAATCTTCCGTCTTCACCAAAATATCACCAATTTGACGTTGGTCATTTTCATCTGCATACCACGTTTGTTTGGTATCGCACCATGAGCAACCAACCGGACACTCTTGGAGGCGAACAAAAACAGCAGGTACTCCAGTGAAAACCCCTTCCCCTTGGATGGTTTCAAACATCTCATTTAGCTTATACAACGTAGAACTCACTCAACTCATAATACTTCGAGGCGAAGACCTTAATGGACACACGTGTCTAGGTCAATTTAAACCAAAAATTAATTGTTAAAATAGACCATTTTGTAGTTTCATAGTCGCGGTGAGCGTAGGTTTCTGGTTCGCGTTATACCAAACCTTATTCACTTACAGTTCCCAAAAACTTTAAGGTAAGAAATGATGTATAAACTGATCGCATTAGATATGGATGGCACACTGCTCAATAGTGATAAAGCAATCTCTGAAGAAAACAAACAAGCGATCGCAAAGGCTCGAGAAGCAGGCGTTACTGTCGTTCTCGCTTCTGGTCGCCCATTAGAAGGAATGCAAGGCAAGCTCGACGAACTGAATATCCATTCCGATAAAGATTTTGTCCTTTTCTACAATGGCTCTATGGTTAAGAACGTAGGAACAAATGAAATCATCCACCAGCAAATCATTGATGGTAAGGCAGCAAAATTAGTCGCTCGCAAAGCGAAAGAATTAGGCGCTTATGTGCACGCATTCAGCCAAGCACATGGCTTGATCACCAATGAGAAAAACCCATACACTGACATCGAAGCCAACATTAATGGCTTAAATGTAACAGAGATTAATTTTGAATCGCTAGAAGATGATCATCCAATCATCAAAGCAATGATGGTTGCCGAGCCAAGTAAGTTAACTGAGGTCATCGCAGCGCTTCCGTCTGAAATGCGTGAAGAGTTTACGGTGGTTCAAAGCGCTCCGTTCTTCCTGGAATTTCTTAACCCAGCGAGCAACAAAGGTATTGGTGTTGCTGCAATTGCTGAGTATCTAGGTATTCAACCGGAAGAAGTGATCTGTATGGGTGATGCTGAAAATGACCACCACATGCTGAAGTACGCTGGCCTTGGTATCGCGATGGGAAATGCGATGGAAGAGACCAAACAAATCGCTGATTACATTACGGTAAGTAATGATGAACACGGTGTCGCTAAAGCGATTGAAAAATTCGTCCTTAACGCTTAATTCTCTCCGCCGCTATTGCGTCAACGTTATTACCTTTAACTCAGCCATGGCGTCAGATATACGCAAAGCCACATTGTTGAGCTACTCAACGTACAAAAAAGCCTTGCTGTAAAGCAAGGCTTTCTTTTTACTCGTATGCCTGAGAAAGAAAGCATACAACCATCAATCTAGCACTGTTTCTCTCTGTTGTTTTTCATGAATCAGCTTTCTTGCAAGCAAGATAAACAGCAACATCAACAATGGATAATGCAACGTCGACAATACCAATGACCACAAACCACTAAACGAGACAACAGAGCTTGAGTATAAATAAAGTTGCTCAACGAATACCAACGCAAGCGTTACAAAAATCATCTGACGAGAATCCAAATGCACTTTTGACTCTCTAAACGTCATAACCAACGCTGATGCCGTAATTAAAATAGCTAACCAGCGGCCAAACACAGGTAATGGCCAGATAACAGAGATGACCGCCGTTACCGCAGTCATAATGAACCAGACGCCTTTTGAGCTCAGCACTTGATCAACATTCACGTCTTGATTTGTTTCCAATCGCAGAACATGCCAGGCTACCAAGCTTCCTAACAGCGCACCAAACAACATATCTAAGAAAAAGGCGCTACCAAGGAAAAACTTACATAACATAATAGTAAGCGTGATGAGCATCATAACAGCGGTCGTACCATTCAAACCGAAATAATGTGTTCTCTGAAATAAAAAGGTTAAAACACAAAACCAAACGGCAATAGGCAAACTTGGAAAACTAAATCCAAAGCTGTGTGTTAACTCCATCATTGGTATATAGACATGCGGGCGAGGAAGCGCAAAGCCCTGTTGAGCTACAAGTACCATCAGGGACGTCGCGCTAATAGCGAAAAAGAGTCGGAATACAAATCGACTGCCAAAACGCATCATTACTAACGGAAATAGAAAAAGCAGTATCGTAGGTTCTGTCAGTTCTATAACAAGATTTGAGATCTGATTCGCTACCTCGAAACTCGTTTCGGATAAAGCCCCTACCCAACTTTGTAAGTCTTTCATCCACCTCAATTCAATCTGACGAAATGAAGGCGCGGATTCGATCAGCTGAGTCACATAAGATGCGGACTGCTGAGTAGCTTGTTCAAAAAACTGAATGGCTTGTGGCCATTGAGCGGGATAGCGGTACAAAAATGATGGCAGCTCGGATGGTCCAAGTAACATTGCAGATGCGATTTCTACCCCGTAGTGAGGAGCAAACCAAATAGGTAACTCATTCCCACCTAAGGAATTGTTCATCGAAAAAGCAATAATCTCAGAATCTGATATGCAATCGTAATAAACCGCGGTGTCTGTTCTGCCAAGTTCCTCCCCAACAGTGACCACTAAACCCGTTTCTTCCCACGTTTCTCTTTGCGCAGCAACTTTGGGGGATTCTCCATCAATAATTGTCCCACCAGGTAGAGAAATCTTATCCGTCAATATTTCATGAACTAGCACTAACTTGTCGTCAGCACGAACAACGCAGAGTGCCCCTTTTACTTCGCTCGCGGCAGCTTTAGCCGTAGAGATTGGTGAAACAGGTAACAAAATAAAACAAAGGATGAGTAATAACAGCTGTCTCAACACAAAATATGACCTTAAGTAAACATTATGATAACCAATGAATAATGGCAGTTAATCTTATCTTTTTCGATAAAAATTAAGTAACGAGTTATGCCAAACAACGTTGATCGAATAAAGCATGATCTTGAAGCTCATTGGAGAGTAATTTAATGCAAACCTGACAAAAATCAGACAAAACATGAAATGTTGATCGCAATTCTGCCAGTTATATGAAGGTAGCGTCAGGATAAAGTCATACACATTTTATGGGTTCTCAAAGTTGGAACAATAAAAAAGGGCTTATTATTCGAAAACAATAAACCCTGCTTATGATAACTATGCGCTGTTCGTTGAAACCAAGAATGAATTCTACCTCAAGTCACCAACGAATCAGCTTTTGAATGCTTGATGGTTAGTTAGACTTGCAATGTGCGTCGCGAACTTCTTGCCAAACACCCCAAGGTCCAGAGTCTGCTGGGTTATCGCCTTGAGTCCACCACTGCGCCTGCCACACTTTGCCATTCCAAGTAACGTTATCCCCTTTGAGATACACCGTACTCGCTTGCCATTCTGCTGCGCAGTTATCTGTTGGAGGCGTTGTCACTGTTTTCGCTTGAGCCGACACTAGCGCCTGATATTGTGTACTGGTCTTATCAACGTTGAAGTTCAAAGCAACTCTTGCTTCTCCCGCCTGAGCTGCTCCAAATTCGACATCGACACGACAACTTGCATTCATTGCTAACGTCGCCTGAGAACACTGATCATTTGCAATAACGGCAGCATCAGCAACGCCAGAAGCAAACGCGCGAACGTTTTCTACAGTGAACGTCGTGTTACCTGAATTTTTGATAACAAAACTATGTTGCTGCAACTCGCCAACATTAAATGATGCCAATGTCTGTTCGGTGGTATACCCAACAGAAACATTCTCTTTCGGAGGTGTAGTCTTGCCAATGACACCATTAACAAAATTACGCATGGCGGCGATATCGCTATAAACACCATACATACCCGGACGAGCACAACCTATTCCCCAACTGACCACACCAAGTTGAGTAATTACGCCACCACGATTAATAACGATTGGACCACCGCTATCTCCCTGACAGGAATCTATCCCGCCTTGAGGAATTCCCGCGCAGAAAGACACCTCTCCAACGGTTGTGTAATTACCACCGGCTTGACGACAAGTCGAGTCCGACACGAGCGGAACGTCAACCTCTTGCAATCGAGATGGAGAGCTTCCTCCTTCAGAGGTTCTCCCTAAACCTGCGACTGTAAGCCAATCTCCGATGCTGGCGTATTGCGTTAGACTGCCATCGGCAATTTCAACCGCAGCAACACCTTGAGGTACATAGTCTAACTTTAAGACTGCGAGATCGTGAGAAAGCGTTGCTCGGCGATATGCCGGGTGCATGTGGATTTCACTCACGTTAGCTCGAACACCGTCAGTGCCATTGTAAACGACGCCACCAATTTTAACCGCAATCTGATTCGGTGAATCACCCTCGACACAGTGTGCCGCAGTAAGGACGTAGCCATTCCCAATATAACTGGCACCACAATATGATCGGTTACCATAACGGCTAACAATTTGGGTGTAGAATCTCCACTCACTAGGATCAGCAGTGATGCCGCCTACGATCTGGGGTTGTATAGTGTGATTTTGTGTCTGTGACAAATCATCAGCACTTGCGAACATTGGCAAAACAGCCAACGCAAGTAACGATTTTGTTAGTTTCAAAATATTGTCCTCTTGTTTTTGTAAGCACGATCCTCGTGCTACTAATAAACAAGCAGACAAAAACGCCAATACCAATGTGGGCGCATATTAATTTACTAACATTGCGAGCAACTTATAGAGAAAAGTCTATTGACGAACTGAATGATTTCAATTCGCTAGAATGTGTATCACAATATTAAAATTAAGCATAGTCATTAGCTCAACGGCTTTCTTAGATAGTGAATATGGTGTGCAAACCCTTGTTTTTCATACAAAGAGACTGCCCCCTGGTTAAAGTGCCATACTTCAACAAACATCTGTTTTGCACCGTAATCAGAGAACGTTGACTCAATTTTGTTAATCAATGCCTGAGCCGTGCCTTGTTTCCGAAACTCAGGTAACACATAGAGCTCATCCACACTTCCCATCATAACCGGCTGACTGACGGTAGAAACAAGTTCACAGAAATGACCCGAGATAAAACCAATCATTTCATCTCCTTGTTTTGCTACATAAACAAGACATTCAGGATCATCAATGTATCGAGCAATACTTTTTTCTTGCTCTATCTCCTCTGCAGTTTTGAACAGCTCAGGAGATTGAAGATGATGCTCATCATGCAGCTCAAACATAAGGTCGTTGAGCGACTCAAGGTCGCTAAAACACGCAGATTTAATTACAAACGTGGTCATACAAAGGGTCACTAAAAATTGAATGGCTGTAGTTTGTGAGGAAAATGCTGTATTGGCAAGTCACAAAATTACCTGCACGAGACGTTTACGCGATCTACAAACAAAAAAGCCCCTGCACTTAATAAGCGTACAGAGGCAGAACCAACCTACAGAGTTCGAGGATCAGGGGTTAGTTAGAATTGAGTTTTAATTAGCGTCTTAACACTCGTTCAATTTCGTTCAAACTACTTGGGTCATCAATCGTTGACGGAACGGTGTATTTTTCACCATCGGCTATTTGACGTATGGTTCGGCGCAGAATTTTACCCGAACGTGTTTTCGGTAAGCGATCCACAACCAGTGCATGCTTAAAGCAGGCAACCGCACCGATCTCACTACGTACCTTGCCAACAAGCTCACCTTCAAGATCAAGCTCGTCCACTTTGACACCATCTTTAAGCACAACAAAACCAAGTGGTAACTGCCCTTTTAACTCATCGTGGATACCCACGACTGCACATTCCGCAATCGCTGGGTGGCCACCGACAATTTCTTCCATTTCGCCTGTCGATAAACGATGCCCCGCGACATTAATCACGTCATCAATACGTCCCATAATGAACAGGTAACCGTCTTCATCCAGATAGCCCCCATCACCTGACACATAGTAGCCAGGGAATTGGCTGAGGTAACCGGTTTCAAAACGGTCATGGTTACGCCAAACCGTTGGCAGACAACTCGGTGGCAGCGGACGTTTTAATGCGACAAAGCCTTGTTGGTTAGGCCCGACCGACTCTCCAAGTTCATTCAGAATCTCGACCTGATAACCCGGAATTGGCTTCGTCGAAGAACCCGCTTTAACTGGCATCATTTCAACACCTGTTGGGTTGCCCGCGATAGCCCAACCCGTTTCCGTTTGCCACCAGTGGTCAATAACGGGTTTGTCTGCTTTGCTCTGAACCCATTCCAGTGTTGGAGGGTCAAGGCGTTCTCCTGCCATAAAGATGGTTTTCAATTTAGAGAGATCATACTGTATTAAAAACTCACCTTCTGGGTCTTCTTTCTTGATCGCACGGAACGCTGTCGGGGCAGAGAACAACGCATCTACTTTGTATTCGTCACACACTCGCCAAAATGCACCAGGATCCGGTGTTCGGACGGGCTTGCCTTCGAATAGGATTGTTGTGCAACCGTGAATCAGTGGCGCGTAAACAATGTAAGAGTGCCCTACTACCCAGCCAACATCAGATGCCGCCCAAAATACGCCATCTTGAGGAATGTTGTAGATTGCGCTCATAGAGTACTTCATCGCGACGGCATGGCCACCGTTGTCACGCACAACGCCTTTTGGCTTACCTGTCGTACCCGAAGTATAAAGAATGTAGAGTGGATCGGTTGCCAACACCGGAACACAACCGTGTGGCAACGCTTGGTTGTACTCTTGCTGCCAATCCAGATCTCTTTCTTGGTTTAGATCGGCTTCGCACTCAGGACGCTGGAATATAAATACTTTTTCAGGCTTCCATCGGCTGTCCATAATGGCCTTGTCTACCATTGGCTTATATGGAATAACTTTGTTGATCTCAATCCCACACGACGCCGTCATGATGACTTTCGGCTCTGCATCTTCAATTCGTACAGCAAGTTCATTAGGTGCAAAACCACCGAATACAACGGAGTGAATCGCCCCCAAACGCGCACAGGCTAGCATCGCCATTGCGGCTTCTGGAATCATCGGCATGTAAATAACAACTCGATCGCCTTTTTCAACGCCTTGGGCAGACAGCATGCCGGCAATTTTTGCCACTTGGTCACGCAGGTCACTATAGGTATACGTTGTTTTATTGCCGGTTACTGGCGAGTCATAAATGAGTGCCGTATTATCACCGCGTCCTTGCTCGCAATGGTAATCCAATGCTAACCAGCACGTATTCATTACACCATCTGGAAACCAACGTTCTATGCCGTTTTCATCAGATTTCAAGATGGTTTTAGGAGATTCGAACCAATCGATATTCTCCGCTTGAGCGCGCCAAAAACTCTCCGGTTCGTTTTTCGCCAATAAATATTCTTTTTCGTATGAAGACATATTGCTTCCTCCAGTATGTCCTGACATTGCTCTCGTTCTATTCAAAGACCGTTCTTTTCACTCAAAGACATCAGAGGGTACACGCACAAATCCCTCCATTAGTATTCTCGCACTTCGGCTCATGATGGCTTTGTGTACCACCCAGCCCTGTTCAGCTTGCTTCGCTTGTGCTCCAACTTTTAACGTTCCTGACGGATGGCCAAAAGTCACTGACTCTTTTTCACCGCCACCAGCAGCCAAGTTAACCAACGTACCCGGTACACACGCCGCTGAAGCGATAGAAACAGCTGCTGTTCCCATCATTGCATGGTGAAGTTTGCCCATCGACAACGCACGAACCAACACATCAATTTCCGACTCATTTACCGCTTTACCGCTTGAGGACTGGTAACTTTTCGGCTTGGATACAAACGCGATTTTTGGTGTGTGCTGGCGTGTTTGAGCTTCTTCAAGTTCAGAGATCAGCCCCATTTTTAATGCGCCATGTGCACGGATGGATTCGAACATCGCTAATGCTGTGTCATCGTTGTTGATATCGTCTTGCAGCTCGGTGCCCTGATATCCAATCGATTCAGCATCAATAAAAATGGTTGGTATGCCCGCGTTAATAAAGGTCGCGTTGAACGTACCCACATCCGGCACCACTAAACCATCGACTAAGTTGCCTGTTGGGAACATGCTGCCTTCCCCATCTGCCGGGTCAACAAAGTCCACCTGAATCTCTGCTGCTGGGAACGTCACACCGTCGAGCTCAAACTCTCCGGTTTCTTGCACGAATCCGTTCACAATCGGCACATGCACCAAGATAGTTTTGCTGATGTTCACCTGCCAGACACGCACAGTCACAATGCCATTTTCTGGAATACGATCTTGCGGGATCAGGCCAGCATGGATAGCAAAAGGCCCGATAGCGGCAGACAAGTTACCGCAGTTCCCACTCCAATCCACAAATGGCTTATCAATGGATACTTGTCCGAACAAGTAGTCAACATCGTGGTCGTTACGGCTGCTGCGCGAAACAATCACCGTTTTACTGGTACTTGACGTCGCGCCGCCCATGCCGTCGATTTGTTTAGCGTAAGGATCCGGACTGCCAATAACACGCAACAAAAGTTTGTCACGCGCTTCCCCCGCCACTTGCGCCTCTGGTGGCAAATCTTCAAGGTTGAAAAAGACACCTTTACTCGTGCCGCCACGCATGTACGTCGCCGGCACTTTGATTTGGCTCATTTGATTCGGAGTTTTGCTTTCCATAACCGCTCCTTATTGCGCCAAGAAATCTTGCGCGAAACGCTGCAAAACACCGCCTGCGTTGTACACGTGAACTTCGTCAGCGGTGTCTAGGCGGCAGGTAACCTGAACATCGACTTTGTCGCCGTTGCTACGCGTAATAACCAAGGCTAGATCAGCGCCCGGTTTAATCTCACCAACTACGTCGTAAAGTTCCGTCCCGTCCAGTTCTAGCGTATTGCGGTTTACACCTGGCTTGAATTGCAATGGCAGCACGCCCATGCCAACCAAGTTAGTGCGGTGAATACGCTCAAAGCCCTCAGCAACGATGGCTTCTACGCCCGCCAGTCGAACGCCTTTTGCTGCCCAGTCACGAGATGAGCCTTGACCGTAATCCGCACCAGCCACCACGATCAGTGGTTGTTTACGATTCATGTAGGTTTCAATCGCTTCCCACATGCGTACAACCTGGCCTTCTGGTTCGATTCGCGCCAGAGAACCCTGAACGACTTCACCGTTCTCTTTCACCATTTCGTTAAATAGTTTCGGGTTAGCAAAGGTCGCACGTTGCGCCGTTAAGTGATCGCCACGGTGAGTCGCATAAGAGTTGAAGTCCTCTTCCGGAACGCCCATTTTGGCAAGGTATTCACCCGCAGCACTGCTCGCCATGATCGCGTTGGATGGTGACAGGTGGTCAGTCGTGATGTTGTCGCCCAGAATCGCTAATGGACGCATGCCAGACAGTGTTCTTTCACCCGCCAGCGCACCTTCCCAGTAAGGTGGACGGCGAATGTAGGTACTCATCGGACGCCAGTCGTAAAGCGGACTAGAGCTTTTCTCTGCGTCATCCAGCTTAAACATCTGAATGTAAACTTGCTTAAACTGCTCAGGTTTAACATGATTACCGACAACAGCATCGATCTCTTCGTCACTTGGCCACAAATCATTTAAGTAAATTGGTTTACCGCTTTGGTCAATACCCAGAGCATCGCGCTCGATATCAAAACGAATGGTTCCTGCTAGCGCATAAGCGACAACTAACGGTGGAGATGCTAAGAAGGCTTGTTTCGCATAAGGGTGAATTCGGCCATCGAAGTTACGGTTACCAGACAGAACGGCTGTCGCATATAAATCACGGTCGATGATCTCTTGTTGGATTTTTGGATCCAACGCACCACTCATACCGTTACAAGTGGTACATGCGTAACCGACGATACCAAAGCCAAGCTTCTCTAACTCAGGTAATAAGCCCGCTTCTTCCAAGTACAGGCGTGCAACTTTAGAACCCGGAGCAAAAGACGATTTCACCCAAGGTTTACGTACAAGGCCGAGCTCATTGGCTTTCTTCGCGACAAGGCCAGCAGCGACGACGTTTCTTGGGTTGCTGGTATTAGTACACGATGTGATAGCAGCGATGATCACTGCGCCATCTGGCAACTCACCTTCTTTCTCTTCCCACGCACCAGAAATGCCACGCTGCGCCAACTCCGATGTTGGTAAACGGCGGTGAGGGTTTGACGGGCCGGCCATGTTACGACTTACTGATGATAAATCGAACTCAAGTACTCGCTCATAAACGGCAGTATCTAGATCGTCAGCCCAAAGACCGGTTTGTTTTGCGTATTTTTCTACTAGAGCAACTTGCTCTTCATCTCGGCCAGTTAGTTTCAAGTAATTGATGGTCTGCTCATCAATATAAAACATGCCAGCTGTCGCGCCGTATTCTGGTGTCATATTTGAAATAGTTGCGCGGTCTCCGATCGTTAGATCGCGTGCACCTTCACCAAAGAATTCAAGATATGAGGAGACGACACGCTCGTTGCGTAGGAATTCAGTAATCGCGAGGACAATATCCGTTGCGGTAATGCCCGGTTGACGTTTACCCGTTAGTTTTACACCAACAATATCAGGTAGACGCATCATTGATGGTCGGCCAAGCATTACGGTTTCAGCTTCCAGACCACCAACACCAATCGCGATAACACCGAGGGCGTCTACGTGAGGCGTGTGACTGTCCGTACCCACACAGGTATCTGGGTAGGCAATACCCTGCTTCGCTTGCACCACAGGAGACATTTTCTCCAAGTTGATTTGGTGCATGATGCCGTTACCCGCAGGAATCACACTGACGTTTTCAAACGCTGTTTTACACCACTCGATAAAGTGAAATCGGTCTTCATTACGGCGTTCTTCAATCGCGCGGTTTTTATCGAAAGCATCAGGTTCAAAGCCTGCATGCTCAACCGCTAAAGAGTGGTCAACGATCAATTGAGTCTCAACCACAGGGTTCACTTTTGCAGGATCGCCACCCTGATCCGAAATAGCATCGCGCAGACCCGCTAAATCGACTAGAGCGGTCTGACCAAGAATGTCATGACAAACAACGCGTGCTGGATACCAAGGAAAATCAAGATCACGTTTACGTTCAATTAACTGTTTCAGGCTATCCGTCAATGTGTTCGGATCACAGCGACGGACCAGTTGCTCAGCTAGCACGCGGGAGGTATAAGGGAGTTTTTCATAGGCTCCAGGAGAAATGGCATTGACGGCTTCGCGTGCATCAAAGTAATCCAGTTGAGTTCCCGGAAGCGGCTTACGATATTGGGTATTAATATTTGTGTTCATGGTTTGCTTCCATTCAGTCTGTACATCTTGCCTTCATCAACGTTTTTCCATTGCTCCAGAAACATCGTGATGAGAGGGACTCCTTCCTCTGTCAGAGAGAGGTACAAAGGAAGGAGGTGGTCAATCAAAGCGTATGTGCCCTAATTGACCTTCGCGCTAGCGATTCTCGATAGGTACCCATTCTTGATGATCTGGGCCCGTGTAATCAGCACTTGGGCGAATGATGCGGTTATTGGCACGTTGCTCATAAACGTGTGCCGCCCAGCCCGTTAAACGACTCATCACAAAAATTGGTGTGAACAGCTTGGTTGGAATGTCCATGAAGTGGTAAGCCGATGCATGGAAGAAGTCCGCATTACAGAACAGACCTTTCTCTCGCTTCATCACTGATTCCACACGCTCAGAAACAGCATATAGATGTGTATCACCGACTTGCTGTGACAGCTCTCTAGACCAGCGCTTAATCAACGCGTTACGAGGATCACTTTCGCGATAGATGGCATGACCAAAGCCCATGATCTTGTCTTTGTTGGCCAGCATTTTCATGATGTTCGCTTCCGCCTCGTCTGGCGTTTGCCAATCTTCAATCATTTCCATCGCTGCTTCGTTTGCGCCGCCATGAAGTGGCCCGCGAAGCGTACCGATTGCTGCCGTGATACAAGAATGAATGTCTGACAACGTTGACGCACAAACACGCGCTGCAAAAGTTGATGCGTTGAATTCATGTTCAGCGTAAAGGATTAAGGAACAGTGCATCACTTGCTTGTGTAGCGCTGATGGCTCTTTATCTGTAAGCAATCGCAAAAAGTAACCGCCGATGCAGTCTTCGGTTTGATCTTCTGTATCGATACGAACGCCATCGTGACTAAAACGATACCAGTAGCAGATGATAGCTGGGAAAAGCGCCAGCATACGTTCCGTCGAATGCAATTGCTCATCGAAGCTCATTTCCTGCTCTAGGTTTCCTAACACAGAACAACCAGTGCGCATCACATCCATTGGATGAGCAGTAGCAGGAATAAGCTCTAACGCTTGCTTAAGCTCAGTTGGTAAGCCGCGAAGGTTTAAGAGATGTGTCTTGTACGCATCCAGTTCTTTCTGAATTGGTAAGTGACCGCGTAACAGAAGATGTGCAACTTCTTCAAATTGAGCATTATTGGCAAGGTCAGTAATATCGTAACCGCGATAAGTCAGACCGGTCCCCGTTTTTCCGACAGTACATAAAGCTGTGCTTCCAGCGCTTTGACCGCGTAGGCCTGCACCACCTAACTCTGCTTTTTTTTCTGCAGTTTGAGACATTGTTTGAACTCCTTTTCTGTCTGGCTTTGCCCTCTTTGGAGCGTTTTTTAGCCAGACGAATTTCACGTTATTGAATTAGATAAATTCCGATTATCTTTTCTTGGGCTTCCGTCTATCTTTTCTTTTCCAGCTATTTTCCTTCAGAGAATAGCTGGTCAAGTTTGTCTTCGTAATCGTGGTAGTTCAGGTGCTGATACAACTCTTTGCGTGTTTGCATTGAATCAACCAAAGCTTCCTGATTGCCCACTTCTAGCAAATGCTTGTAAACCGTTTCAGCGGCTTTGTTCATCGCACGGAACGCACTTAATGGGTAAAGCACCATATCGACTTTCGCTTTTGCAAGCTCGTCGCAGCCGTACAGTGGCGTTGCGCCGAACTCGGTAATGTTCGCCAGAATAGGAACGTGCTTTCCAGTTGCTTGCTCAAGTGCGTTTGAGAACTGAAGGTACTGATCCAGCTTGGTCATTGCTTCTGGGAAGATCATATCTGCGCCTGCTTCCACACAGGCAATAGCACGCTCAATTGCACTGTCCATACCTTCAACAGCTAGCGCGTCAGTACGAGCCATAATCACAAAGCTTTCATCATTGCGTGCGTCAACCGCGGCTTTTACGCGATCAACCATCTCTTGCTGGCTCACAATTGCTTTGTTCGGACGATGCCCACAACGTTTCTGTGCGACTTGGTCTTCCATATGAACCGCAGCAGCACCCGCCTTTTCCATTGCTTTGATCGTGCGGGCAATATTAAATGCGCCTCCAAAACCGGTGTCGATGTCGACCAATAGCGGTAAATCACACGCGTTAGTGATGCGGTCAACATCGACCAGTACGTCGTTCAATGTTGTAATACCGAGATCCGGCAATCCGTATGACGCGTTTGCAATACCGCCGCCAGACAAATAAATCGCTTGATGCCCCAAATTTTTCGCCATCATGGCGCAGTAAGGATTAATGGTGCCAACAATTTGTAGCGGATTGTTTTGTTCAATAGCGAGTCTGAACTTCGCTCCCGGTGTTAAGCTCATGACGAATTCCTTCTAGTCTTTGTCTAAACTTTCTGTATGTATAATTTGCGATTGGATGAGCTTTCGACTTCCTGAGATGTGTCGTCTCATCAACATTTCTGCAAGCTCTTCATCGCGATTACGGATGGCTTCCAGAATAAATTTGTGTTCAGTCAGCGCTTCATTTGGACGAGATTGCGCGCGCGGTGACTGATAGCGGTACATGCGTAACAAGTGGTAAAGCTCGTCGCACAGCAGAGAAATCAGCTTGCTGTTTCGGCTTGCTTGGATGATGCGATAGTGAAAATCAAAATCTCCATGCTGATGGAAGTAAGAGGCTCCTTCCACTTGATCAATGTGCTTAGAATGTGTCGACAATAGCATTTCCAAGCTCAAGAGCTCTTCTTGCGTAATATGTCGCGCTGCTAACCTTGCCGCCATACCTTCTAGCGCTTCGCGAACCGCATAGAGTTCTATCAGCTTTTCTGGAGAAAAAGTGGTCACTCTAGCCCCGACATGAGGAATACGTTCAATGAGCCCTAGCCCCTCTAAACGCATTAATGCTTCACGCAAAGGGCCGCGGCTGACTTGATATTTCTTCGCCAGTTCAGGCTCCGAGATTTTATGACCAGGCTTAACATCGCCATTCACAATGACTTCAATCAGTGTTTCTGTCAGTGTTTCTGACTTGGTGTGTTCTTTCTCAGAACCCAGTACTTTATAACGAGTTTTCAACTCAGAGTTCATACTCAGATACTCACGTTACCGACATCAAAATGTCTACAATTTCTTAACCTGAATATAAAGTAGTCGATCAAAGTGTCGACAATCAAGTAAATTGTCGACAATTTAGACTAAGGTCGTAATTTAAATCGATGAAAATCATCTATTACGAGCTAAATGGAGGGGTGATTGCGAAGGAAAAACCAAATTGTCGACAACTAAACGCATCTTAACATTATGATATAAAAGAAAAACAATTAAGCTGTCGAACAATTAAGGATACAAAAGGTTATTCTTTAGATGAAAATTGCTCAAAAACTTGCTGCGATGTCATCTTTTGTGAGGTGGGATTGAGGTCATAATACGCGGGCTTTTCATCGGTAAAGATCTCTAATGTGAGTTTGAAATCTGGATTGTCGAACAAACCAGCGGAGAGAATGTACTCGCCTGTCGGTAACAAATGATAGAAAAGGTTTGTACCGCATTCGCCACAAAAACCTCTCACCGCCCAGTCAGACGATTGATAACGCTTTGGCTCGGCCCCCTTAAACGTTACGTTAGGACCACAATGCACAGCATGGAGTGCTCCACTCGACCATTTTCGACACATCGAGCAGTGGCATAGACTCACTTCATTCTTAGCATCTGCGGTCACTTCAATAGCGCCGCACAAACATGTCCCTTTCATTCTCTGTTTCCTTATTCGTTTGATGTCATTCCATTATGACGTAATTGTTAGCACGCACGCGTGATGTGCAACCAATTTTTCAGCGTGAACTTTATGAACAAAATATCCGTTATGCTCAATATTCTCTTTATCGACGTTTTAAAGACATCAATTTAACACTTGATTAACCTTTGACACATCAGCATCCAGTTCGAGTTAAAAGCTGAAACAAAAATAAGACTCATCAAAAAATAGAGTCACCAACATAAGGAACGTGAACATGTTAAAGGTAATCAAACCAACGCTCGCCGCATCGATCATCGCAGCTTCATTTTCATTTAACGCTTTTGCTGCTGATGTAGAAAAAATGCATTTCTTGATCCCTGGAGGTGCCGGTGGCGGCTGGGACATGACCGCACGAGGTACAGGTGATGTGCTACTTAAATCAGACATCGTTGAGACGGTATCTTTCCAAAACCTTTCTGGTGGCGGCGGCGGTAAAGCCATTGCGCACTTGATTGAAACGGCAGATCGCCAAGAAGATACGCTGATGGTGAATTCAACACCGATCGTCGTTCGCTCTCTAACAGGTATTTTCCCTCAATCCTTTAGAGATCTCACTCCAGTTGCAGCCACCATTGCGGATTACGGTGCCATCGTAGCCTCTGTTGATTCGCCATACAATTCTTGGGAAGACGTAGTAAAAGCATTTGAATCTAACCCTCGCAAAGTGAAAATTGCGGGTGGCTCAGCTCGTGGTTCTATGGACCACCTCGTCGTTGCCGCCGCATTTAAAGGCGAAGGATTTGATGCGCGTAAAGTTCGTTACATCGCTTACGATGCGGGCGGTAAAGCCATGGCAGCCCTTCTTTCAGGCGAAACTCAACTGCTCTCTACGGGCCTAGGTGAAGTACTGGAGATGTCAAAATCTGGTCAAGTCAAAGTGCTAGCGGTAACTGCACCAAAACGCCTAGAAGCCGCACCAAACATCCCTACGCTAACAGAATATGGTAACGAAACTGTCTTCGCTAACTGGCGTGGATTCTTTGCTGCACCAGGTACTAGCCAAGAAAAGCTGGATGAATGGAATGCAGCATTTACCAAAATGTACAACACTGACGAATGGCAAGTCGTCCGTGACCGCAATGGTTGGATAGACAACTACAAGGCGGACAAAGCGTTCTTCGCGTTCCTTGAAGAGCAAGAGCAGCAAATGGGTGACTTAATGCGCGAGTTAGGCTTCCTAAAGTAACAGTCGAACTGGGTCCCTCAGATTCCAACCTCACCCAATAACGTGGGGTTGGTATTTCCCCAACTGTATTTGCACTCTAAGTTTCACCGTATATGGATATTGTCGACAATCGGCATGCACACTCCTTTGTTTATATACCCAAAGCAGCTCGACTAGCAGCGAAATGCTTAATTGTTAATGGTTTAGTTTATTCATTAACGTCCATATGCGGTCTTTTTTATTTTTGTTAGGAGTTGAATATGTCTCGTTCAACCAACTTTTTCACCAAAGAATATTTGCTCTGTCGTGACCGTGTCGGCGCAATGATCTTTCTACTCTTCTGTCTTTGCTACGGTTATCAAACGTCTCAAATCGCACTGTTTCCGGGCGATGAGTATGAACCGTTTACTGCTCGCACCTTGCCAACCATCCTGACTTACGTTGGTGCAGGCCTTTCTTTGTTATTGCTGGTAACAGGACAACCAGATAAACAAAGTGGCGCGGTGCTGAACTTTAATTGGAAGTTACTGATCGCTTTCTTGGTTTTGATGGCGCTTTACGGCGTAGGCCTGACTTACCTAGGCTTTGTTATAGCTACTGGCTTCTTTTTATTGGCTGGCTTTTATCTGCTGGGGGAAAGACGTAAACCCGTTCTGTTCGGCGCGTCGTTTCCATTCGTGATCGCGTTCTATTTATTACTCACTCAAGGTTTGGACATCTATCTCGAACCGGGTTTGATTTTCACCATCTGGTAGTCAAAGAAAGGACTGAATTATGTTAGATGGAATTCTACAAGGTTTATCCACTGCAGTAATGCCAATGAACATCATGATGGTGATCGTTGGTTGTTTCGTCGGTACATTTATCGGCATGTTACCTGGGCTTGGGCCGATCTCAGCCATTGCTTTGATGATCCCAATTACTTATGGCCTAGAGCCCTCTTCTGGCCTTATTTTGATGGCGGGTGTTTATTACGGTGCGGTATTTGGTGGTTCTACATCGTCGATTTTAATTAACGCGCCGGGTTGTTCTTCAACCGTGGTGACAGCATTCGACGGCTACCCGATGGCTCAAAAAGGCCAAGCAGGTAAAGCATTAGCTTTGGCAGCTTATTCTTCTTTCACTGGCGGTACGCTATCTGCCATTATGTTGCTTGTCGCAGCACCAGCATTGGCTAGCGTTTCACTTAGCTTCCAATCGTCAGACTATTTTGCGTTGATGCTACTTGGGTTATCAGCAGTCGCGGCTTTTGCGGGGAAAGGTCAGGTCATCAAAGCGTGGATGATGACCATTCTTGGTTTGATGCTATCTACAGTTGGTATCGATAAAGGCGTAGGCGTTGAACGCTTTACCTTCGGTTTAACGGATTTAATGGATGGCTTTAGCTTCTTGTTGCTTGCAATGGCGACATTCGCACTGGGTGAGACGCTGATGGGCATTCTTAAACCATCAAAAGACACCAGCGATGAAGAACAGGAAAAGCTGAGTAACATTGGCTCAATGAAAGTGACCAAGGACGAAATCAAAGATGTTGCGCCTGTTTCAATTCGCTCTTCAATATTAGGTTTCTTCACTGGCGTTCTTCCTGGCGCAGGAGCAACCATTGCTGCTTTTTTAAGCTATGGCATGGAGCGCAACCTCGCACCTAAAGAGAAAAAGGAAGAGTTCGGTAAAGGCAGTATCCGTGGTTTGGTCGCGCCAGAATCAGCGAACAATGCAGCCTCTAGTGGTTCATTTGTACCGCTGCTAACGCTTGGCATTCCGGGTTCTGGTACAACAGCAATAATGCTCGGTGCGCTGATCGCTTATGGTATTCAACCTGGTCCTCGCCTGTTTGTTGAGCACCCAGACGTGTTCTGGTCGGTGATCATTTCCATGTACTTCGGCAACATCGTACTCGTGATCCTGAACTTACCGTTGATTCCGTACATCTCAAAGCTTTTGGCGGTGCCTAGAACGGTGCTTCTACCGATGATTTTATTCTTCTCAATCACCGGAGTTTATTTGGTCTCATTCAATACCATGGATGTGTTCGTGATGCTGATTGTCGCTATGGCTGCCATTGCACTTCGACTCGCTAACTTCCCACTTGCGCCTTTATTGCTGGGTTTCATCCTTGGGGGATTAATGGAAGAGAACTTACGCCGCGCATTAATGATTTCAGACGGCGAATTGAGTTTCCTATGGGAGCGCCCTATTACCCTTACCTTTACTGTTTTGGCCGTATTGGTACTGGCAAGTCCACTAATCGTAAAGCTGATTCAAAAGTTTAAAGCACAACCAGTGAGCGTTGAGCAGTAATAACTGTCTCTTACAACCTAGATAAAGCCATCCATCGCGATGGCTTTTCTTTCTCCTATCAAATCGTTCACTTATTAAGCAAAACAATATTGACAAGTCATCGCCTATATATAAGAGTAGTTGCATGAATACACACTTAGCGCAACTTAACCAACGAATTATCATCATTCCATAGGAATGGTGGGATATTTGATGCGCTCAATATTTATCGAACCCACCCATAGCGGTGGGTTTTCTGTCTCTACCGTATGGGAAATACTCTCTTGGAGGCGGTCACATGCAAAAAGTAGCGGTTTTTGGTAAGCCCGGCAGCGGAAAATCGACGATAAGTAAAGCAATCGCGTCTGCTACCGATCTCCCTCTTCATCAATTAGATTCCATAGTCTATAAACCAAACGGTGAGCCCGTTGAGCGTAACGTTTTTGATGAAGCACATAGCAATATACTTCACTCAGATCGTTGGATCATAGATGGTCTGGGGCCTATCAGCTCCTTTAATGCTCGTTTAGATGCAGCCGATACTCTCGTTTATATTGATCTACCATACTCCGTAAGCTATTGGTTTGTGACGAAACGTCTCCTTAAAGGACTATTCATTAAACCCGAAGGTTGGCCTGATGGCAGTTCGGTATTGAAAGGGACATTACAAAGCTACAAAGTTCTTCAGCAATGCCCAGCATTCTGGAATGATGACTTTATGTCTCGTCTCGAAGGGTACTCTCAAAGTAAAACCGTTCATGTCATCAAAAACGTCACAGAACTGAACAATTTTGTTTTAGAGCGGGTAAAGTAAACTTCATATCAGAACACTAGAGCATGTGGGATGGGCCATCTAAAGCTCTAACAATGAAAAAGAACATAACAAGGATTGTTTATGCTTTTAGAACTAGCGCTTTTATTCGTTGCCGGCGTAGTTGGTGGGATCATTAACTCCATTGCGGGAGGCGGAAGCTTTATTACTTTTCCGGCCCTATTGGCGGTTGGTGTGCCTCCAATTATGGCCAACGCAACAAATACTTATGCTTCATGTGCAGGGTACATTAGCGGAGCCGTTGGCTTCAGAGAAGAGATCATGAAGAACAAGCAAGAACTGTTGTTCACAGTCTCATTCAGTTTAGTAGGTGGCGCTGTCGGAGCATATCTGCTGCTCAACACACCAGAATCGCTATTTTTGGAAGCCATTCCTTGGCTACTCTTGTTTGCCACCGTGCTTTTCCTGACTGGTTCTCGTTTAACAATGCTTATCAAAACTGTCGCGAAAGAGCACAAACACGCAGGAATACTCGGAGCAATCGCTTTGGGTCTATTACTTGTTGGTGTCTCTGCTTACGGTGGTTTTTTCAACGCAGGTTTAGGGGTTATTGTTCTGAGTTATCTGGTAGTAGCGGGTCACCAAGACATTAATTTAATGAACGGTTTGAAATTGCTGGTATCTACGTGTGTTTCACTCATTGCTATCGTGATTTTTGTTGCGAATGGTTCCATTGACTGGCGCACAGGTAGCGTTGTTTTGGTCGGTACGTTGGTGGGTGGTTATCTTGCAGCTCGTGTATCTCGTCAACTTAATCCCAATCATGTTAAAAGGTTTGTTGCTCTTTCTTCTATTCTGATCACTATCTACTTTTTCATTGATGTTTATGCTTAAGTAGAGCTTGCACAAGTAGATAACACTCCTATAAAAAACGCCATCGCGAAAGATTAATGCAGATAGCTTAACGATGTTTTTTGTCATGTCAGCGAGCCTTGGCGTGACTAGGGATCTAATAGCAGTACGCTGAGCGGCTAATGAAACAATTTTGACCATAAAGGGCTCGGATAGAAGATCCTATATCACGCTCCTCCGTCGCTGTACAGGATGACGAGAGATAGAAATATGCCACTCGCTGTTAAACGAGTGGCATTAGTCGCGAAAGATGGCGTTTTACATCAATAAGAAGAGAAAGTAACGGTTACTTAATCAGCCCTACTTCTTTGTAGTATTTGAGCGCACCTGGGTGAAGAGGCGCAGATAAACCGTCTTTTACCATTTCCTCTTTCTTCAAGTTCGCAAACGCTGGGTGGAGACGGCGGAAATCATCGAAGTTTTCAAATACCGCTTTAACCACGTTATAAACCACATCTTCTGGTACAGCAGTAGAGGAAACAAACGTCGCACCCACACCAAAGGTTTGAACATCACTATCTGTGCCACGATACATACCACCCGGTACATTTGCGACACGGTAGAAGCTATTGTCTGCAACCAATTTTTCTACATTAGGTCCAGCTACCGTTACGATATTACTATCACACGACGTAGTGGCTTCTTTAATCGCTCCACTTGGGTGACCAACGGTATAAATCATCGCATCAATTTTGTTATCACAAAGTGCTTTTGATTGCTCTGCTGCTTTTAACTCAGACACAAGCTTAAAGTCATCGTTACTCCAGCCATACTGGCTCATTAACACTTCCATGGTGCCTCGTTGACCTGAGCCAGGGTTACCAATGTTGACGCGCTTACCTTTCAAATCATCAAAAGTTTTGATGTTCGCGTCTTTACGTGCAACGACAGTGAACGGTTCTGGATGAACGGAGAATACGGCGCGTAGTTCTTTAAAAGGCCCGCTTTCTTTAAACTTACTGGTTCCTTTGTAAGCATGATACTGCCAGTCTGATTGAGCGATACCGAGATCCAATTCACCAGCACGAATAGTGTTGATGTTATAAATCGACCCCCCAGTACTTTCTACCGAACAACGGATACCGTGATCTTCTCGCGATTTGTTAACCAAGCGACAAATAGCGCCACCAGTCGGATAATAAACCCCTGTTACACCACCAGTACCAATCGTGACAAACGTTTCTTCCGCAGATGCAGAAAAGCCTGTTGTGAGTGCCGCTAAAGAAGCAGCAAGTGCGATTTGCTTAAACTTAAACATTGAACATCCTTTTTACCTGTGTTGATGACCGTTTAAGTATAGCAACCGTTAACAATTTGATAACGTTTGAGTTCTCATCTTTGAAGGTTGAATTATAGATATGTACTTTTTTACCAACGTAACCTACTGATAAATAATATCTATACTTGAATTGCACAAAAAAAGCGTTGTATAAACAACGCTTTGTAGTTAGTGAGATGGACGGTTACACCGTTGGGACTGACGCTCGCCACGCTTGGTTCTGACTATCTGAGATAGAACGGAACAATTCACGTAGCTCTTTCAACAGACCTTCTTGGAAACCAATGTTTTCATCGGCTTTCTGTTTGGCTGCTTGTGCGCGAGTCGCTTGTACTTCATCATCTTTGCTGCGCGCTTGCGCTTTGGTTTGCTCTACATTCGATGCAGAGTTTGCCATCTGGCCCAAAGCTTGAAGAATAGCGTTCTTCGCTTGGTTTGAGCTCATCAACTTATCGAACTTACGGCCACCACTTGTCAGCTGCGCTGTCGTGTCTGCGATATTGTCTTTCGCTAGTGAGTGCGCACGCTTAACCTGATCTTGCTGAGTTTTAGACAAGCTATTGTTATTCAATAACTCTTCTGCTTGATCGAAGCCAGCTTTTTGCGTTTTCAGTACATTATTGCTCGCCATTTCATTCTTGATTTCTTTCCCTGCTTTGAAAGAACCAAGGGCACCAATAATTGCAGTAGCACCCGCTAATACACCCGAAACGACTGCCATCGCGATCATCGCACTTGCCGAGTTGTTTAGTTCTGCCGCTTGGCTTTCTAAACTCGCGATGTTTGCTTCAACAGCAATTTCACGTTGTAGCACTTGCTGCTCACGGCTCAGCTTTGATACTTGATACAACAATGTTAATAGCGTCAACGATTGTGATACCGCATCTGATGGTGACTTGATCACCTCCTCACCGTTAAGCGCTTTCATCGTTGTGCTCATTAATGAGCTCACCGTCGGTGCAAGAGCGCTCATTAGGTTTGCAACAACTTGAGCTTGGTTACTCACTATAGGAGCTTTAGGCGTCTCTAACTGGTAGCGTGCTGCACCAGAAACACCTGACTCACTTTGGCTTTTAACGGCGCCTGCTTCAAGCTTTGTTTCCGGCGCTTTTTCTGCTTTGTTGGTTTTAATGGTATCGCCTAAACCATACAGTTCGCCGCGTCCCGTTCCGCCTACTTTATCTAGCATAATAAACTCCTTATACCGTTGCAGGACGGCTTAACACCGTTTGCATGGTTTCACTTTTCGCTTGGATCATTTGCATGATGACGCTCATCAGCTCTTGGAAATCTTCCATCAACTTGCCAATTTCTTCTTTAAGCTTGTCGATGACGGCCTGGCTTAAGGTCATTTTGGCGCGAAGGTCCGTGATATCTGCCTGAATCTCTGTCACGTGAGCATTGTTAGCAGCATGAACACTGTCCGTAGCGCCTTTACCTACGTTGACGGCAATATCGACAGTTTCTGCTCCGTAACGAATCGCTTTTGCGGTCGTTGTCGCGGCTTTTGAGCCCATGTCCGCCACTTTCGCCATATTTGCAGCTGTTTTCGTAGCGATTTCTGTGACCTTTTGAGCTATCTTGCCAGCACCTTTTGCTGCAAGTTTCGCGATACCGCCAGCAGCTGCACCACCGAACGTCACAACAGCTCCGATAACCGCGACTGCAATTTCTAATGCCATTACGACTTTGTTTAGCACATCAACATTTACGCCCGCTTCTTTTAGAGCATCTTGAACGGCTGGCTCTTGCAGCGCCATACTCACTGCTCCCATGACGCCACCAGCAATCATAAGCGCACCGGCTGCTGCACCAACACCCGTTGCCACCATCACGGCACCAACAACAATAGAAACCACCGCACTGATCCAACCAAAGATCTTCGCTGCTAAGCCTGATTTTTGGGCTTCTTTTGCAGCGGCTTCCGATTCTTTGATTTTGTCTTGGTTTTCAACCATCTCTTTTTCGTGCTTAGCTTTTGCGACCTTCACTTCCTGAATTTTCAGCTCGTTTTGAGCACTTTTCAGTTTATCCGTGATAGCAGCAAGCTCTACTTCAAAATCATCAGCAGAACCTGCGATGATTTTGACTGCAATCGAACCTGTTTGATCTGCAACTGCATGGAGAGATTTTGCAATGGTATCGACGATCTTTTGCAGCTGTGCCATGGCTTTTAGCGTCAAATCATTCACTTTGTCGCTAACAGCTGCGTTAGGTGCATCTAACTGAACTTTCACTTTTCCAGTGTTCAGTACATCTGCATCTTTACTCTTCACGTTTTCTACCGTCACAGAAGGCGTCGCTGTAGACGCCGTTTTCTGCACGTTATCTAACGTGGTTTGGCCAGATTCAGGGCTATAAACCTGCGTCTGGATGCGGTCAAGTGCAATAGAACTCATAGTCTAATTACTCCTTTTTATTTCTCACCGCTTCTAACATGATGCCTGCACGCTCATGCAAATCTGCATATTGTGATTTTCCGGCAGACATCTCCTTCGCGCTGTAAAACCCACTCTCTGCTTCTGTCAGTTGTTCCAGTTTCAGGTGACATTCAGCAGAGTGAAAAGGTGGGCGTGGATCATTTACGTCCACTAGCGCTGCGTAGCTGTAGGCGTCTATTGCCTGCAGATACTCACCCAACTCCTGACGAGCCGCGCCAAGGCCAATGAAAAATCGCGCCTGATAATGATCAAGCATGCTGAGTAATTGAAATACTTTTGCTGCTTGCTCAATCTTTCCCGACTGGAAAAAGTTGTAACCTACTGCATAAATGTGTTCGATGGTGTCCTGAGACACATCGTGCAACATTTTTAGCGTGCCTCCCTCTTCCAAAAAAGACAGCAGTTCTTCTGCTTGCATTTGAGATGGATCGGTCGCGTTTTGTTTAGTCATGGTTGTTATCCTTAAATGGCTCGTAGGATTTCTTGTAAAATACTGTGGTACTTCTGAACAAATTTGTTCATTGCTTCAACGGTCGAGTTGTATTGGGAACTGGTGTCGTTCAGCTCAGTGGTTTTGATTTGCACTTCATCGTTAAGCAACTTGGATTTAGCACTGACAGAACTAGAAAAATTAGACAGTTTTTTCGACTTCTCTTCGTCTTGGTACGACGCACCATCACCGATAGTAATACCTTGTTTTTGAAGAAAGTCTCGATGGTTTGTTATCTTATTATCCGTCAAATACTTGTACTCAGGTGAAGCTTCAAAATCCGTTTGATTACTGTAGTTAAAGTCACTCGCTTTGAAGTTACTTTCTGGATATCCCGGTTTATAAACCCCATCAACACTTTGCGTAGAGTGAATTTTTGATTGCACAACACCAAAAACTTTAAGCTGTACTGTGAGATCCTCTAATGCCTCTTTCTGGTCATTACGTTTCTCTAAACGGTTAACACGACGCTCATTTAGTGCAAGCAGCACTTGCTCATCAAAACGATCACCAATGCTAGACTCAACTACAGCCAGCAAATCACGAGCCGTTAGAGAGTGCTCTGCTCTCACCTCGCGATCCGCTTTCTCTTTGTCGGTGATATTGAGTAGACGCTCTTTCAATGCCCCTAAGTTCTTGCGCAATGCCTCGTATCGCTCAGTAAATGAAGCCCCGGTAGATTCACCTTTTACTATTTTTTCAAACTGTAATCGGATATCTCGTTCGGTGTTTTCTTTGATCAAATTAACTTGAGCTGCCGTTATTTGTGTCTTTTGGACATCGGCTATCGCGCCGTCCTGGTAAAAGTCGTCGATTTCTATATTTGTTAAACTCACCGCGAAGTTGGCGAACAGACTAGAAAGGGTCAAAGGCTCAGTTCCACCAATGACAGTGTTAAGTGCTGCTTTTAGGTTTTTTGTTCCAGCCGCATCCCCATAAGCTGCGCTATATTGGCCTTTCACTTGAGCGGCCATTTCATCTAACGCTTCTTTAAGCTGCTGTTTAGAAATACCAGGAGTCCATGTAATTCTGTTAGCTAGCGCACTTGCGTCATCGGTGCTTAAAGTAATACCGATGCCTTGAAAACTACTTTTTAATTGAGCTGAGACTTGAAGAGCGAAACTCTCTTTAGTCAACAGGAAATCCGAGCTCTTCAGTTGCGCGAGATTCACGGAACCTAAGCTACTAAAGGCATTGCGAAGAAAAGAAATAGAAGCATCTCTCACTTCACGGGAGCCCATTTGATTAGCAAGCTCTGCAACAAAAAGAGAAATTTCTTTGGTGGCATTAGCCAGTTTTGTCTCGGATAGGTTGGCGATCTGCTCCGCTTGGTTACTCTGAGTCCCCAGATTAAATTGACTAACAAACTCAGTAGATAACGAGCTATCTACGTTTTCCGTGAGTAACTTACTAAACCAAGCCTGAAACTGATTTGATAGTGTTTGGTTTGTTTGAGCATTGAACTCGGCTGCGGTTAATTCGCCATCTGAGTTAGCACTTTGTAGCGACTTTATCCAAACAGATGCGGTGTCGGTCAATGATATACCAGCAAACGCATTATTTTTCGCTTTTAGGTTTTCAAGTGTATCAACATAAAGCGCGATGCTTTGTGATTCCGTTTGTCCCGAGATAGTTGGCAATGAAGAAATTAGAGAGGCAAGTTGCTGAGTCTCTGCTTCACCCAGTACAGGGGTAAATGCCTCTATCAAGTTTTGTTGGAAAGTGGGTAATGGTGCACTACTCGCAGCTGTGTCTGTTGCTCCTGTCGTAGAGCCAGTCGTTTTCATATTCGTCATTTCCAAACCTCTAAATCATCATGCCGCGCATCACTGTAGGACGCTTTCTGCGTTTACCTGACGTACCTTGTAGCTGATTTTGTTGTTGCCGGCGGCGCTGGACTTCGTCTATTAGCTCTTGCTCTGCACGTTTCATGGTATCTACTGGCGCTTTTATGCCGCCAAGTAAAACATCACCCGCAACAGGACCAACACCTAAGCCTTCCAATAGCTCGTTAAAAATATCGGTTCTGTCTTCAGCTTTTCTAATGGCAAGCTCAGCGTTCTCAATCGCATCGGTAAACGGTTGCTTCATCTTGATTCCTATCTTAAAGCGGGTCATCTCATCGGTGCTGTCAGTAACAGTCGTGAGTTTTTACTTTTTCAACTTTTTCAAAGGTCTATAATCTGCTAGGCGTAAACAGTACCAGTCGTCTAGCTCATCATGGCTTGCACCGCATGCTTTTAGATAGAACTGGGCTAATCGCTGACTGCTCATATTGCTGCCACGTAACACATCGACGTTTCCGCGAATGACCCAATCGGAGGGATAAAGTTGAACAGCATGCTCAGCTAAGAGAAATAAGCCTGCAAAAGGGTTACTCAACCCTAGGTTTGGATGCACACGTTTCAAAAGAACGATGATGATTTCACCGTCCTCCACACGAAAAACGAGCTCTAAACCCTCAACTTCAATTCGATAACCAAGTTGAATTTCACTTTTTTGCCAAAAGTATGGCGTCACTTCGATCCCCGCTTGCGCAAGCGAGAGCATTAGTTTTGTTTTCATTACATCCCCACCCTTCCAAGTGGCTGAATATTGATTTGCTGAGTTAATTCTTGAAATGACAAAACGGGCAGATCGTAGTATTCCGATTCAATAAGCTTTCGCACATATCGGCGTACATCCATAGACACAACTAACACTGGCTTATTCGGCATGCGGCTTAAATCACCAATGGTCTGTTTCACATCACTCACAAATTGTTGAGTTACAGACGGGTCTAACGCCAAGTAGCTCCCTGCTGAGGTTTGACGAATACCGCTGCGTATTGTGTCTTCGAGACTTTGATCCAATAAGTAAGCGGGCAACATGTTTTGTCCACTCGCGTATTTGTAGCAAATGTAACGTTTTAAGCTGGAACGAATGTACTCCGTCAGCTGTACAACATCTTTCTCTTTTTGGCCCCACTCAACCATGGCTTCCAAGATCACGCGAAGGTTTCGGATGGAAATGTCTTCAGAAACCAAGCGTTGCAAGATTTCCGTCATTTTTTGTAACGGGACAATGCGTTGAGCCTCTTTAACAAGCTCCGAATAACTGCCTTCCATCTGCTCCAATAGATAACGCGTCTCCTGAATACCAATAAAGTCTTGTGCGTACTCCTTGAGAACATGAGACAAGTGGTACGTTAAAATTCTGTCGGGTGTGAGAAAGCCGACATGGCTGGTCGTGAGTTTTTGCTCGTAACTTTGTGCCACCCAAATGCTAGAAATACCGGGTAGAAAATCTTCATCTTGCTCATAAGGCACGCCTAATAAGTCGATCTGCTCATTCCCTTCTGTCACCAAGAGTTGGTCTTTTACAATTCGTCCTCGTGCAACCGGAACTTCTTGTAACTGAATTAAATATTCGCCATTTTGCATCCCCTCGTTAAAACGCAGGTGGATACCCGGGAAAGGCACGCCGAGATCGAGATATAGTGCGCGCCTAACCCTTGCTAGCTCTTCATTCAATGCGACCGCTTCCAAGCTTTCCTGAAGGCTCGCGTCAAGATCAATCAAGAGTGGGACCGTCATGGCGAACTCTTCTTGCTCACCTAATTTTCCTTTACTGTTTCTAGATGGGGTTGGTTTGCTTGGCTTCGCTGCTGGTGAACCCGCCCCTTGCGAAACAAAGCTTGATAAGTCGGTAGTATCTGATTCAGCCCGTTTTTTCTGTTGATAGAAAAGGAAGAAACCACCACCACCAACCACTGTGGCCAAGACCAGAAAAGTAATTTTTGGAAAACCAGGAATCAGTGCGAAGAGCACCAAAAGCACACCGCCAATAAGAAGCGCACGTGGCTGAGCAATGACCTGCCCACCAATGTCCGAACCAAGATCAGAAGAGTCTTCATGAGAAACACGCGTCACGATAATACCGGCCGTAATCGCGATAAACAGCGCCGGAATTTGCGACACCAAACCATCACCAACGGTCAAAATAGCAAACAACTCAAGTGCTTCAGAAGCACTCATGCCTTTTTGCGTTACCCCGATCGTGACGCCACCTAAGATGTTGACCACAATGATGACCAAACCAGCAATGGAGTCGCCTTTAACGAACTTCATCGCGCCATCCATCGAGCCATACATTTGGCTTTCTTTTTCAATCAGTGATCGTCGGTGCCGTGCTTCGTGTACGTCAATCACCCCAGCGCGCATGTCACCGTCAATACTCATCTGCTTACCAGGCATCGCATCAAGTGAGAATCGCGCACTAACTTCTGCAACCCGCTCCGAGCCTTTGGTGATCACCATAAACTGGACAATAGTAATGATCAGGAAAACAACAATACCGACCACCAAGTTACCGCCCACGACAAAGTTACCGAAGGTATAAACGATTTGACCAGCATCGCCTTGCAGCAAGATCAACCGGGTTGTCGTGATGGATAAAGACAAACGAAACAATGTCGTGATCAGTAGCACTGCGGGAAACGCAGAGAACTCAAGCGGCGTAGTGATGTAAATCGCTAACATAAGCAGCACCACCGCAATACTCATGTTGGTGCCAATCAGCACATCCACCAGCGCGGTAGGCAGTGGCAATATCATCATAAAGACGATCGCGAGCAACATCACAGCAAGCATAATGTCTTTACGTTGCCCTACCTTGTTTAAAATATCGATCAACTTATTCATGTGATTCACTATTTAAAGATTGCAGATAGCGTCGGTGCGCTTGGCGTGCCCCATCGACGTCATTTTGTTTCCAACGAGCTTGGCTTAAGCAAAACCAGAGTCCTGCCGAATCAGGTTTAAGGTCGGATTTTAATAAGTGCTCACATACCTCAACAGCACGGGCATATCGACCACTTTGTAAACACGCCACTGCGAGCGTTTGCATCGCCTCTTTGTGTTGCGGGTCTATCTCTAAAACCGCGTCGAGAATAGAGATGGCATGCTCTGGCTTTTGGTATTGAACTTGTAGTGCAGCGTGAACAAGCAACAGTTCAATGTCTTTGGATCTCAACATGTTGGTTAGACCTGGATAAGGAGATTGAGCGCCATAGTGAGGTAACGCTGATCAAGTTGCGTACTTTGTAGCGTTTCGGATGCTTTGATAAAAGAAGCGGAGCCTGAATCCTGTGCAAGAACTTGCAACTGAGCCAACGTTTCATCGAACTGTTGGCGGTACTTTTCTGGACGCAACAATTCTGAGTGCAACAATTTTGGCTTAGTTAACGCGATTAGGTATTGGTCTGAAGGCCTGAGGTCATAGAGCTTCTCTAAATGCGTAGCGACCGCCTGCCCATCAGGAAGTAATTGAAACCGCTCAGGGAAATCGGCCTTAACCTCACTATGCGTAACATGCGTGAAGGCTTCTATGCCTACGTTTAAAGTGCTTACTCGAGTCATGAGGTTGCCACATCGTTATGTAGACGAACCAAAAGCGTAAACGCTTGTTCTAAAGTCGGAAGCGTGACCTCTTCTCCGTTTAACCTCGCGGAAAAAACCAAAGTTTGCTCATCTAACAAACCAGTTTTAATTTCGAAAGGCCAGCCTTGATCGGCATGACACAAACTGAGGGCGCTTTGAATGATGTCACTGGTTTGATGCCAAGATAACGCTTGAGACAACATCAAGAATAGCTGTTCTCCGTGTCGCTCAATATGTAGTGTACCGCTTTGCTCAAAATCCAGCTGCACCCGTCCAGCTGATGAGAAATCGACGGCATCGAGCCCCATTCCTCGGCAAAATTCATTGACAGATGCATCAATCCAACTCATCTTCCCACGCTTCCTCTTCTTCTATATCAATGGCTTCGTCTAGCGCCTTTTGTACCGCTTGTATTAAATTCTGCCGTTGTTCTTCATCGGCGAATACATCAATAGGGATCGCGCGAACTAACTTGTGGAACTCTCGAAAAAAATCGATTTTTTGTTGTACCGCCGTCAATTCCATTGCGTTGGCGACTTTCCAAATCTCATCACTGCTTACCCATCGCTGCTCTACCAACGCAATCACATCAGCCATCAAATTAGAAACTTGATAAGCCATAACTCGTCCTTTCCGGTTTAAACATTCGGAACAACTGACTCACGCGATCTTGCAACGTATTCAGAGTTTTGAGTTTTTGCATATCGGACATCAACCACTGCAACTTAACCGAGTCGATACTGCTGCCTTGAACACTAAGATCTGCACTCATGCCTTGCAGCATAAACTCAACAGCGGTCGATACCTCCTGTTCACCAAAGCGCGCCACTACGTCTTGATAAGCGGCTCCGAGCCCTTGATAGCTATGAACGGTATCGCGATAGAAACCGCGCAGCTGATGTAATGAGCTAAACTCTTGCTCTTGGCTGTACTCATCAGCAAAGTTTGAGACGCGAATTTCCGTATCAATTTGAGCCCAAGAATCTGGGTTTTGCTCGATTCTCAGAATCGCTTGGTTAATCAGCGCTAGTAGATGTTTACTTTCTGGGCTCGCACTCAAAAACTTTTTAACGGCTTTTAACGCAAGGTATTGATGGCTTTTCTCCTCTGAAAATCCATTCAAATAAGCTTGCAATTGAGCGATGGTCGAGATATTTCCTCCCGCCATTTTTGCAGCCAGATCTTTGATCTTTTGGTTCTTTTCAAGATCAGGGACTTTTCGCAGATAGTCAGAAACGAGTTCGTGCGCTTCATTAACTCGAACTCCACTGTCTTTTACTTTACGCTTGGTCAAATCTTTTTCTGCTTTTTCGGAACCGAGTGAAGTGAGCTCTTCCATCGCATCAAAAAGTGATTGTGTGGCATTGTGAACACGGACCGTTTCACCGCGGTAATTGCCTTTTCGTGAAGCGTCGGTACGAGACGATTCCAACCCGTTTTGGATAGACGCATCAAACTTTGGGTTTGTTGCGATATGATTGTTGATAATACTCATTCACTTGCACTCCTTCCGTACAATACAGGCGAATTATAGGAAGTGCGCTTTCTCGAAGCTGTCAAAATCAGACGTGTTTTTTTAGTGCGTTTTCAGTTTTCTAAAAACTCCCGACTGATATTCACTATAAATACCCCCTCATCCTTTCTATCCTCCCAACATCAATCATTGCGCATATTTTTACCTTGAACGATTTCTCATACATCACTGATATCCAACAATCTGCGATCAGGCAAACTCGTCTGATCCAAATTCGCGGGCGCGTTACGCAAGTAACCGGCACCATCATCAAGGCCGTTGTCCCCGGCGTTCGTGTTGGTGAGCTGTGTGAGTTGCGTAATCCTGATCAAACTCTGTCTTTATTAGCGGAAGTCGTTGGCTTTCAACAGCATCACGCTCTGCTCACACCGTTAGGAAATATGTTTGGGATTTCCTCAAATACAGAAGTTAGCCCAATGGGAAAAATGCATGAGGTCGGCGTTGGCGATCACCTATTAGGTACAACGCTTGACGGGCTTGGGCGTCCTTTCGATGGTACGCAAAGTCAGGAACCAAGTGCTTGGTATCCGGTTTATCGCGATGCACCGCCACCAATGCAACGTAAACTGATTAAAAAGCCAATCTCTCTTGGGGTTCGATCCATTGATGGACTACTGACCTGTGGTGAAGGTCAGCGCATGGGCATTTTTGCAGCGGCGGGCGGTGGTAAAAGTACCCTACTGGCAAAACTGATTCGCTCCGCAGACGTCGACGTGACCGTTCTCGCCTTGATTGGTGAACGCGGACGCGAAGTGCGCGAGTTTATTGAGCATGACTTGGGCGAAGAAGGAATGGCCAAATCGGTTTTAGTGGTCGCGACATCCGATCGTCCAGCCATGGAACGTGCCAAAGCCGCTTTTGTTGCCACTTCTATTGCTGAATATTTTCGTGACCAAGGTAAACGCGTGTTACTGCTGATGGACTCTGTAACGCGTTTCGCCCGCGCACAGAGAGAAATTGGCCTAGCCGCAGGTGAGCCACCAACACGACGTGGTTATCCGCCTTCCGTCTTTGCCGCTTTGCCAAAGCTGATGGAACGAGCCGGTCAATCTGACAAAGGGTCAATTACAGCGCTGTACACCGTGTTGGTTGAAGGCGACGACATGACAGAACCTGTCGCCGATGAAACTCGCTCCATTTTAGATGGGCACATCATTCTCTCGCGCAAACTTGCGGCAATGAACCATTATCCTGCCATTGATGTACTCCGGTCAGCAAGCCGCGTGATGAATCAAATCGTTGAACCTGATCATCAGGCGTCTGCTGCTCACCTTCGCGAAATGTTAGCCAAGTACGAAGAAGTTGAGCTACTGATCAAAATTGGCGAGTACCAGCATGGGGCGGATAGCCGAGCGGATATGGCGATTGCACAAAGTGATGATATACGGGCCTTTTTACGTCAAGGAACGCATGAACCAAGTGATCTTGATGGTGCTATCGCTCAACTAAAAGGGATGGCGAACCGATGATCGAACGGTTATTAGAAATCAAACAAATTCGAGCTGAGCGTGCGGATAAAGCCGTTAAGCGCCAAGAATACCGAGTATCAAATTCGGCAGCACAGGTTCAAAAGGCCGAACGTTCCGTAACGGACTATCACGTTTGGCGCCAGGAAGAAGAAGAGCGACGTTTTGCCAAAGCAAAGCAACACACACTCGTTCTCAAAGAGTTGGAAACATTGAGACAAGAAATCGCGTTGTTGAGAGAGCGAGAAGCCGAGCTTAAACAGCGCGTTGCCGAAGCAAAAAAAGCGCTTGAGTACGAACGTTCGGTACTTAAAGAAAAACAAAAAGAGGCACGGCAAGCCCATAAAACCAAAGAAAAATTCGTTCAGTTGCAACAACAAGAACTCGCGGAACAGTCGCGAGAAAGACAATACCAAGAAGAACTCGAACAAGAAGAGTTTCGCACTGTCGATATTATCTAAAGGTTCATTATGCGCATTACTCCAACAGAAGAAACACCGAATACGCTGTACAAATCAACGCCAGAAAAAAAGCCCCTGGAGCGAGAGGCTGAGCTTCAGTCACAGTTCGAGTGTGCAATGACGGAGAAACCTCGCAAGGAAGAAGAATCTACCGTTGCGAGCAAAAAAGACACTCTGAGCAGAGACGAGAGCCTTCCGTTAAGACATGAAGCATCTCAAAGCCTAGACAAACAATCGAAACTTTCTAACCAAGAAGCCAGCACTAATAGAAATACCGTTACATTAAAAGGCAAAAGCGACGTTGTCACCAAGAAGGACGTAGGGAAACCACAAGACGACGCAACAAATCGCGAAAAAAGCCTGATTGAAAACAGTAAATTGCATGAGAAAGATAAGACACTTGAGAGCGTTCAGGCTCCAAGCTCATCCTCGCTTGAGCGCGCAGGCCCCCATTCTCAAGCACAAGCTTCTCTCGACGGTTCTCTCCCTAAAAAGGCCGTAGGGAAATCGCTCGCTCAAGATGCAATTAACAATGCCAACTTCACGACGAAACAAACCGAAACGACACACAATAAGCGTGCAACGCAGCGACTACAAGACACAGGCAAACTAACAGATAAAACCGATAGTCGTTCTGAAACTAAATCGCTTGAGAAAGTCGAGACGAAAAGCGCACTAGTGGCCGTTAAAGCGGATGAAGAAAAAGCAGAACCTCAACACCTTGCGAGCGCGGCAACACAAGGCGATGTCATTTTAAAGAGTGTCGCTTCACAGGCTCAGCCGGCCCCAGCTCGAGAAGTAAACACGTTACTCCAACAATTGGTGGACAAAATCTATGTTTCTCTGCCAACCGCATCGGACAACAAAGAGGTTCGGCTGTTTCTGAGTGAAGGACAATTAAAAGGTGGCGAAATCCACATCAAGTTGGACGCGCAAGGTTATAGCGTGACGATTCGACAAGAGCATGCCCTTTCCATTATTAGCCAGCAAGCTAGACAAGATCTTGCCGAACGCCTAAACCGATTTGGCGGTGAGCAGCCACTTCGTCTAGCGATCAGCGAACAGACTCAGCAGTTCGATCAACAACAGCATGAACAACAACACTCACGCCAGAAACGTAGCGTGTATGAAGAATGGCAAGCGGAGAATGACCTATGACGCCGTTAACGATACCCAAAGTCGATTCAGACAGTATTGCGCTCAGTAATCAACTTTGTGCAAAGCAATGCCATTTCCAAGGGGCTGATGGTCAGAGCGTATCGATTACTGTTTCTCAAATCCCTTCATTTGAAGGATTCCGTTTAACCACGTTGATTGGAGGGCAAACGATCCAAGTGGATTTTTGTCGTGCGCAACTCCAGAAATGGCTTGAGTCTACTCTGAATGCCACTGCATTCGAGTCACTGCCCAACTCGCTCCAGTTAGCACTTTTGAGTTCTCAGATTGAACCGCATAGTGAGGCATTCAAAGCACTATTTGGTCAGTTGCCCATTCTTAGCCAGTTACAACCGTTAGAGTCGAGCCAAGTTCAAGAGCATACCTTGATGTTAACCCTCAATAAACCTAACGGCTCTCTTTGTTTGTGGGTTAGCGAAGGAGCAAACGTGCTGTTGGATGCACTACCAAACAGCGCTGCTCTTCAGGCGCGACATCTCGCTTTACCTGTGTGGTTAAGCCTTGGAAAGACCCATTTAATGTTAAGCGAATTTAATTCGCTCGAACTGGGAGATGTGATCTTTTTTGACGATTGTTATATCGCCCAACAACAAGCCATTTTTCAAGTATCTAACCAGAATCTCTGGCGCTGCCAACTGGATGACCAAATTCTTCACATTATTGAAAAAGAAACCAATATGAATGACGTAAACACTTCAGAAATGTTAACCGACCACCAGCAACTGCCCGTGGAACTTACGTTTGATATCGGCCATCAAACCATCACTCTAGAACAGCTTAACCAGCTTCAGCCTGGGTACGTATTCGAGCTAAACCAACCTGTATCTAAGCCGGTAACATTGCGTGCCAACGGCAAAATCGTCGGTGAGTGTGAACTGGTTAATGTTAATGAGCATTTAGGTGTGCGCGTACTGGAACTGTTTGGTGGCACGCAGGAGCCAGCATGATCCAGTTACCTGACGAGCTCAATCTCATTGTCAGCTTAGCACTGCTGGCACTGATCCCATTTATCGCGATGATGGCGACGTCGTTTGTAAAACTCGCCGTTGTATTCTCACTGCTGCGTAACGCTCTCGGTGTACAGCAAATTCCACCGAACATGGCGCTGTACGGATTGGCGATCATTTTGTCTATATTCATCATGGCTCCCGTCGGTTTTGAAACCTACGACTACGTAAAGCAGCATGATATCTCCCTCGAAGATTCTGCAAGTGTAGAAGGCCTCATTGAAAGCGGTTTACAGCCTTATCGAGAGTTTTTGAAAAAACATATTCGGGAAACCGAAGCCATATTCTTTACCGATGCTGCGCGCACATTATGGCCTCAAAAGTACGTGGACCGTTTAGAGTCAGATAGCTTGTTGCTGTTGCTGCCAGCGTTTACGGTCAGTGAGCTTACCCGTGCTTTTGAAATTGGCTTTCTATTGTACTTACCGTTCATCGCTATCGACCTAATTGTATCGAATATCTTGCTCGCCATGGGCATGATGATGGTATCGCCAATGACGATTTCCCTCCCCTTCAAATTGTTACTCTTTGTCTTGCTTGACGGCTGGACGAAACTCACTCACGGCTTAGTGCTGAGTTACGGTTAATCACGGAGAAAGTATGCATTCTGCAGAAATCATTCATTTCACGACTCAAGCATTAACCCTAGTTTTGTACTTGTCGTTACCGCCGATTTTAGTCGCAGCGTTGGTTGGTACATTGGTGTCGCTTATTCAGGCGTTAACTCAGGTCCAAGAACAAACGTTAGGCTTTGTGGTCAAGCTTATCGCGGTCATTATTACGCTGTTCGTCACAACGCAGTGGCTAGGGGCAGAGCTCCACGCCTTCGCCTCGCTTGCCATGGATAAAATCCCTCAAATACGATGAGCTATCACGACTTACACCAGGCCTTATTTTTGTACAGCCTGACGTTGCCTCGGTTAATGGCATGCTTCATCTTTTTGCCTATTTTGAGCAAGCAAATGCTAGGCGGCACCATGGTGAGAAATGGTGTGCTTTGCTCACTCGCACTGTTTATATTTCCGATGATTAATCAGCAAAGCTTGCCCGCAGAAACCGACGGTATTTGGCTGATAGTGATTTTGGGTAAAGAGGTATTAATTGGGCTATTGATCGGGTTTGTTGCAGCTATTCCCTTTTGGGCAATAGAAGCGGCCGGATTTCTGGTCGATAACCAACGTGGTGCTGCCATGGCAAGTATGTTTAACCCAACGCTAGGCTCGCAATCGACGCCAACTGCAGTGTTGCTGACCCAAACGTTGATTACCCTGTTCTTCTCTGGCGGGGGCTTTGTCACTTTTATCTACGCGTTATTCAAAAGCTACACATCTTGGCCGATCGTGGACTTTTTCCCAACCGTTAGCGACGCATGGGTGAGCTTCTTCTACGCGCAATTTGAACAGCTTATGTGGCTTGGTGTGTTGATGTCCGCTCCATTAGTGTTGGCAATGTTTCTTGCTGAGTTTGGTCTGGCGCTTATCAGTCGTTTTGCACCGCAATTGAATGTTTTTTTCCTTGCCATGCCAATAAAAAGTGCCATCGCGAGTGTTTTACTGATCGTGTATCTCGGGCTAATGATGGATCACTTTGAAGTGCAATTTTATGGCATTACCCGATTCGCAGAACAACTCAATACCATTTGGCAATAACGCTTAGGATTCTTTATGAGCGCAGAAAAAACAGAGCAACCCACCGCAAAAAAGTTACGCGATGCCAGGCAGAAAGGTCAGGTAGCCAAAAGCCAAGAAATCGTATCGTCTGCATTAATTTTGGCGCTCATAATTGTACTGTTTGCGTTCGCCGATTATTACATGTCGCACATCTCAGCGCTTATTCTCCTACCAAGTAAGCTTGCTTATCAGGGCTTCCAAGATGCGCTAGTCGATGTCGCTATTGCCATCGCAAAAGAAATTGCCTATCTACTCGCCCCGATTATTCTGGTTGCTGCACTCGTCGCCATCTTTTCCAATATGGGGCAGTTCGGCTTCCTATTTAGTGGTGAATCCGTTAAACCCGACATCAAAAAGATCAATCCCGTCGAAGGTGCCAAACGCATTTTTTCCCTCAAGAGTGTGATTGAGTTTATCAAGTCGATACTTAAAGTCTCTCTTCTTTCCTGCATTATCTGGGTGACATTACGCGGTAACATCAACGCTTTAATGCAAATTCCAACTTGTGGGTTAGAATGTGTCCCGACCATTACTGGCGTCATGATTAAACAATTAATGATTATCTCTTCGGTAGGTTTCATCGTCATCGCTGCCGCAGATTTTGCGTACCAAAAGTTTGATCACACGAAGAAGCTCAAAATGAGCAAGGACGAAGTGAAGCGCGAATACAAAGAGATGGAAGGCAGCCCAGAAATCAAAAGTAAACGTCGTCAGCTACACCAAGAGCTACAGGCCTCCAATCAACGTGAAAATGTTAAACGCTCCAATGTGTTGGTAACAAACCCAACGCATATTGCGGTTGGTCTGTACTACAAAAAAGGCGAAACGCCCCTGCCCGTCATCACCTTGATGGAAACCGATGCGGTAGCCAAACGTATGATCGCAATCGCCAAAGAGGAAGGTGTGCCTGTGATGCAAAAAGTCCCTCTTGCTCGCGCACTATACGCGGACGGCAACGTCGACCAGTACATCCCAAGCGATCTTATTGAGGCAACCGCCGAAGTGCTTCGTTGGCTGGCATCATTGGAGTCGGATAAGACGCTGAACTAACATGATTTCGAGAGTAAAGGCTATCGTACGAAGAACGGTTACCACTTTTCTATACATAATGATATTTTTAAATGTGTCATCCTTCGCTATAGGTTTACGCATATCGAATTTGCCTACTTTTGCTTGTCTCAATGAAGCACTTGGTTCATGAAAAGTCGTGTTTACTAACGTCAATAGTGGTACTGTACTGGACAGTTTTACTTTCATCTCTAAACCACCTAGAGCTCGGTAAGAAACCACACCAGCCACAACAAAGGTGGATTTTTGCTTGGGTTGATTTATTTATGCGCATATCTACCGAAAAGAAACGAACTCGAATCATCAAAGTTGCCACTGACCTTTTTATAAAGCAAGGTTACAAAGACACATCACTCGATCAAATCGTCGCGATTTGTGGAGGCTCAAAGCAGACGTTATATCGCTATTTTTCGAACAAAGAAGGGTTATTTGTTGAAGTTTTAGCATACAATACCAAAACCAGCTTAGAGTCCGTCTTCCAGCTTGCCGACAAGCAATCGGAGCCTTTACAAGAAACATTGAATGACTTCGCCAAGAAGTACCTAAAAGGTGTATGCTCCAATCCTATGCTATCACTTTATCGGATCGTTTCGGCTGACTTCAACAAACATGATTCCGTACCAAATCAATTCTGGCAGACAGGGCCGCATCGCATTCATCAATACCTCATCGACTTTTTAAAGAGTAAAACTGTCAGCTCACAACTCGATGTTGAAAATGCCGACCTCGCTTGTGAGCAACTACTTGCATTAATTAAACTTGATTACCAGAACATGGCACTAATTGGCTTCGATTTTCCGACAGATGAAGAGTTAGATGCACATACGAAAAAAGCGGTCACCGCCTTCCTAAATCTATACCAAAGGTAAACTCACTGAATATAAAAGGGAGCATCATCGCTCCCTTCTTGTTTCTATGGCTTAGTGAATCTCTCGCTTCGCCGCCAGTTTTTTACCGATTATTAAGATTGGCGCGAGAGCAAAGACCGAGATAATAAACATCAATAATGAATTACTCAGTGCGAGAGTGGTCGCCTGCTCTTTGACAACAGAACTAATTTGGCTCATTCCTAATGCCGAATTTGGCAAGTGCCCATGAGTCAGAATCGTACTGCTCAACGCATTTTTATAAGCACCAAAAGCATGATTCACATCATCTAGCGTTCGGCCAATCTCTCCAGCGGCTTGTGCACTATGGCTTTGCATTACCCGTGAGAACACAGCACCAGCGATCACACCGCCAATGGTACGAAAGAGGTAGAAATTGGCAATACCTTCTAAGCGCTGCCCGACATTGAAGTACATCAATACTGCAATGGTCACAGACACATTCAATAAGCCGACACCAAACCCACGCAACATCATCGGAACGGACAAAGATTCCGTACCAGCAAAGCTAGGTAACTGACTAAACTTATGTACCGAAAGTATAATCATCACCACACCAAACGGGACGACTGCATCCGCTAATGGCCGGCGGAAGTAATACACCAGCACACTGACTAGCATACCACCTAGCATGGAATAAAATGCCGGCAATTGGGCATATCCAGCATTAAGGTTGTTGTACTGCAACGCCATTTTCAAAAAGCTAGTAAACAACACATTGCTCGCCATAACAGCAAAACCTGCCAAAAAAGCGTTGTACATAAAAACATTAGTTTTCAACTTACTATGCAGCTGTATTGATGCTGTATTTAAAGGACTGGTTTTCACAAAGTAATACACCATTAATAAAGTCAGAGCCGCGGCTATCGAAGAGGCTTTAACAAACCATTCCGAGTCAAACCAGTTGTAATAACTGCCTCTCATCAATAGAAATACAACGAGGCTTATTGTCAGGGCAAAAACTAAATAAAACCAGCAGCCAGATTTGGGTCCGGCCTCGATTTGAATCGACTTAGGATTGTATATGCATGCAATTATCAAGGCAGAGAAGTACAGCCAAGCCGACACGACACACAACAGTGACCAATCAAAGATTTCGACAATATTGGCCACTACCCAAGGGTAAGCGCCGATCGGTAGCAAGGTTGAGAATACTAGCGTTAAAGCAATAATGGCTGGTAGCCAACGCTGTTCAAAGAAGTGGAGCAAGTAAAGGTTTAATACCACCATTAACATGCTCATAAAAAAGCCACTCGAGAGCCAAGTCAGAGTGAACACCAGTTCTTGCTGTCCGCCCCAGTAAAGTACAAGATTGCTCGCTAGACCTACCAATAAAATGGCATGTAAGAGAATTAACGTACCCAATCTACGCACCAATATTGGTGTGAATATAAAACCTAATACCTGGGTAATCATAAAGCCGACTTTAACCAGAGCGACTTCATCGACAGATAAGCCTGACGTTGCCGCCATCTCATACGATAACTCGGTAAACATCACGGAGTTAATACCAAAAGCAGCAATCGCAAAAAGCGTCAAAATCAGCAGCGGTGAACGTTTTTCCATTGCAGTTAACCTTGTGCCGCGGTCTCGATCGATACTTCTGCAGACAACCCCGGATAGACTCGTTGACTCAACTCTTGAGGGATCTCTAGCTCAATACGTACTGGTACACGTTGTACTACTTTTACGAAATTGCCTGTCGCATTTTGAGGTGGCAATAAACTAAACTGTGCACCAGTCGCCGGGGTTATCGAAGAAACACGGCCATGCAATGGATGGTTTGGAAACATATCCAATACCACTTCAACCTCTTGCCCAGGCACAACGTTCTCAAGTTGTGTTTCTTTAAAGTTTGCCTCTATCCAAACATAATCTGGCACCATCACGATGAGCCCCATTCCTGGTTGTACAAACTTGCCGACTTGCACTTGCCTATCTGCCACATAGCCATCGAATGGCGCACGCACCGTGGTTCTTTCCAGTGAAATATTAGCCAGTCGTAAGTTTGCTTCTGCTTTTTTACGCTGTGCTGTCAGTTGCAACTTCTCGGTCATCAATGTGTCGAGCTGTTTTTGCTCAGCAGCTAAGCCCAATTTAGCGGTTTCAAGATTACTGCTTGCTTCAATAGATCGCGTTTTTTGTGCTTCAAACTGATTTTTGCTCACAGATTGCTTTTGTACCAAACGAGAAAGACGTTGAAACTCCGCCGCTTGGTGTTCGGCATTTGCACTCGCGCGGCGAATACCTTGCTTCGCCTGCTCAATTTTCATTAACTGCATATCCGTTTTGATTTGATTTGCAGTAAGCTCAGATTTCGCAACATCTAGTGCTGCTCGAGCAATTTCTTGGTTGGCAATAAAGTCTTCATCATCAATGACAAACAAAGGAGTTCCTTCTCTTACCCACTGGTTATCTTTGACAAAGATTTCGCTTACTTGCCCCCCAACCTCAGGTGAAATGGCCGTAACGTCTGAATGAACATATGCGTTATCCGTCATTACAGTATTCGGCTGGTATAAGGCACAGCCAGCAGCAAATAACGAACCAACAACAAGCGACAAGGCGATAACTTTCTTCTTCATGTTTGAAACCCATTTTATGACTTTCACAAACTGTACTGTACCGTACAGTTTTAGTAAAGATACATTTGATCATTGCCAATCAAAAAGATCAATCTCATTGATTTATCATGAACTTCTTGAGAAAAGTGTTTCGAATGAAAAGAATTAAAATCTAACCATTTGTAATGTAAACAAAAAACACATTTAAACTGAATAAGTAAAGAGAGGACTGCAACTCCCCTACCTTTAATGAAGCTTGCTCCCCAACTCGGTGCATCAGGCGCAAACATTTGACTGGCCGAAGTTTTCGAAGCTACCTCACCAATTTTCATTAGCACCTCAATCTGACACATCAACCCAACGATAAGCACAAGCTAGTAGCATTTTCTTCAAACGAATTTGACATCGCCCAATATAGTTGTGTATACAACCATATTGTTCGTTCATGTTATTTGGTGAAATTTTCCATGTCCCAATACAACCATCATCAGTCTCTCGGTCACCTTACGGGGCTTGCTAGTCGCCTGTTTAACCGATTACTCACTACCCGTTTCAAAGATGCTGGTATTGATATGACAGCAGAACAATGGGGTGTCGTGTTGCTGTTACGAAACAACGGTGCTCTTTCTCAAAGTCAGATTTGTGAACTGTTGTACTTAGAAAAATCGAGCGTCAGTCGATCAATTGATGGGCTTGAAAAGCGCGGTTGGACAGAGAGGAAACCTTCGCCAACGGATAGTCGAAGTAAGTTAGTCGTGCTAACAGAAAAATCTTTAGACACCGTTGATACATGTGCAAATATCGCTTCGCTAGTACTGCAAGAAGCCCAACAGAACCTTGCTGAGGCCGACCTAGACAACAGCAAACAGCAACTTTCTAGCGTGGTAGCGAACTTACGCAAGCTTAACGGACAAATTTAACTTATCAGCGTACGTTGCGACAGAAGCTGGTTTAACAGTCAGGCTCAACCTTGGAGAAATACGATGACAAAACGCAATGCTTTAATTACAGGTGGCGCTCGTGGAATTGGTGCAGCAACAGCAAAAGCACTCGCTGCAGATGGTTACCGAGTTTTTATCAACTACGTAAATAGTACTGCGGTCGCGGAAGCGTTAGCTCAAGAAATTCAAAACGCCGGTGGTGAGGCGTACACTTTAAAAGCTGACGTTCGAGATGACGCACAAATACAAGGAATGTTCGACAGCATCGCAAATGAACATGGTGGCGTTGATGTTCTTGTCTCAAACGCAAACATGAGCTTTACCGCTAAACCTTTCACTGAGCAGTCGTGGGAAGAGTTTGCACAAAAGCTCAATGACGAAATGCACGCTGCATATCAAACGGCAAAATTGGCGGTAGAAAACATGAAAGCCAACCAGTTTGGTCGCTTAATTTTTATCTCTAGCACCTTATCAGAAGCCCCTGCACCAAGCTTTATTGCTCATGGTAGTGCAAAAGGTGCACTTGATAGCTTTAGTAAATACCTCGCTCAAGAACTTGGTCCTTTCGGGATTACGTCTAATGTCGTTGCTCCTGGCCTTGTAGAAACAGACGCAACAAAAGGTGCTCCTGAAGAGTTTAAAGAAACCATTCGAATGTTCACACCAACGCAGAAAATTGCCACACCTGAAGACGTAGCAAACACCGTGAGCTACTTGGCAAGTGAAAAAAGCGGACATATCACGGGCACATACAATCCAGTATGTGGCGGCGCCTACCTACCATAGCGCCATTTGTGCCTCGCACACATACAAAGGCATGTACGCATGCCTTTGTAGCTTTAGGTATTGCTTTGCAACGCGCAAGCTTCCTTCATGGGCAGTTTTGTCTGAAGAAAAATAGAAAGTCCTATCTATTTCTTATAATCGGTGTATAGTGAGCTCAGCTCCTAACCGTGAGCTATTGATGAAATATTTAGTTCGAGTCTCTTCTTAGTTTTCTTTCGAGTCATTTCGTTACTCAACTCCTGTAGCAACTTATTCTTTATCTTCCATTAAATAGCCTCAGTTTTGATTTAAATACGAACGAGAGTTAGCTCTCTTAGCATGGTTATCACAACGCGCTGTCTTTACATCGATAGGTTTATAAGGAATTTAACCTTATAAAAACAATCATTAAGCGTCAAAATAAGACATAACGCTGCATAGCCACTTCGTGTATATATAATCACTATTTAGGAATAGTCATTAGCGGTGAAATATATTAATCAGCGCGATGACAATGGAATATTTAGACTTAATTTAAACCATTTTGACTTCGTTATTCCTATAAAAATAGAGGTTAATTAGATTAACCTTTAATAAACACGCTCTAGAGGAATAAAAATGAGAAAAAAACGAGATAGCTTTCAAAAAAAGAATAAAAAAAGCAATTATGAAGATAAATTTGAGTTGATGGTAAAAGAATACCACAGCGCAAAAGAAGTATTAGACGCAATGCCAGAAGGTTCGGCTGACTACGACAAGCAGAAAAAGCACTGTGAATCTCTATTTGCTAATGCCGAGCGCTTTTTTAAGCGAAATCAGTAGGCCAATTTAACGCCTAGATAAACATCCAAAAAAACACCATATACGGTAAGGGAGCATCTGCTCCCTTACTTTCAATTAAACCCAACCTTCCGCTAAGTACATCAGTCGCAATTGACTTGGTGAGCCCAGTTTATCTAATGCATCCAACTGAGCGTCACTCAGGTTTGGGCATTTATCAAGGTATACTCGTCCATTTTCGGCATCAAGTGGCACTTTGTAAGTCAGCTTTTCATTGATTTGACTCACCTCACCTTTATCGATCGCTCGAACTGCAGGCATTAGCCAATCCCAATCTTCGCCCAATAGCTTTTTAAACGCACTATGAGCAGTTGCCTCAGTCTCACTTGGCGCATCTTCTGGGCTTAACTTCAAGATAGAATCAACGTCAGGGACTAAGTGTTCACCTGGCTCTGATCCCAACATCTTTTTCAACGTTAAGCGAGCAGCTTCCATCTCTTGTGCTTCTTTAGGCGCTTGAGGTGATGTCATCGCCGTGTTCTCTTTAGGGCCAAGGTACGCCATCAATGCGCGTACAGAAGCTGGATCTTGCATGCTGAAGGTAAAGTCTCCTTTGGCATTAGAAACTTCAAGCCTTGGTAAAACACCAGACATCTCACCTTGCATGAGTTGTTCTTTTACTTCCGTATTTAATCCGTATGCTCCAGCTTGGTTCGCAACAAAACCACCACCACTGATAATGCCAGTCGTGGCAGCCGAACCAATGGCTTCTTTTGCTATCGGCGTAACACCCGCTGTCGCTACGGAGCTCACACCAAAAGTACCCAAGCTCCCTGTCGCCATGCCCAATGTTGCCCCAACTGCACCTTCAGCTGATAACATTGCATGACCTTGAGCCAATGTTTGTTGCATCGGCATAGAGAGACGTTGGTCTCGCCCTGGAAGCTGCGAAATTTGCTCCAGCTGATGGTGGTAAGCTTCAGCATCGCCATTGACTGCCGCTTTGTGCAGCTCGCGTCCTGTTGAAATTAATAGCCCTACGCCAGGCAAAGCTAGGTTGATGACTGCATTAACGCCAGAACCTTTCAGTTTTTCTTTGCCCATCTGTAACAGTTCGGCACCAAAACCATCCATTTTCCCCGGGTACTGAGCCTCTAAACTCACCTGCATACGCGGATCTTTGCTGATCGCATCAAACGTATTTTTAAGCTGCTGGTACGTATCGCTGCTCACCTTGACTTCATCCAACAAGCTGACAACTTCTAGGATTTTGCGCTCAGTAAGCGGCTCACCGCGATAACCAGAAGGGCTAACCAATGAGTAAGCTAGCAAGGCAACCTCAGGCTTTTCTTGTTTAAGTAGTGCCTGTTTCAAATCAAGGTGAGTTTTGATGTTTTCTTGGAAAAACTTAGTGTATTTGCTTCTCAACACGCCTTCGTGGATAGAAGCAAACTTGTGACCTTTGTGGAACGTTGAAGGTTCTTTTACCTCACCTCTTTTACTGATCACTCGGTCATCTTTTTGCGCAGCGACTGCACGAAACTGTTCTAGATCAGGTACTGGGCTTTGGCTGATTTTTTGCGTTGTATTGACCATTTTTCTCTCCTACACACGAAGTGATTGAACATGAGCTTGTTCATGATTAGGGGTGGTTGGAATCGCTTGATCCAACATTGCAAAACGCGCTTGCCACAATTCAGTCTGTTCAATAACCTCATGAAACCAAGCAGTAAGATTCGTCGTGTTTAGGTGCTCAACGGGTTTACGTCCCGCTAAGACAAGCTGTCGACCATTTGGGGCTAAAGCAAGTGCAAGGCTGCCACTACCGATGCCCTGATAATTAGCATGAGCAAGAAGCTCTAAACCTTTGAGTCTTTGTTCGCCCGACTTTTCTAATCCTCCGAACGTCACGGACAACATTAAATCATCCGTATCTGTCGCGATGAAATACAGCATGTAGCGATCATCGACCAGTAGCTGACAACGTTCATTGTCTTCAAAATTCAGTTCGGGCAACTCATTGAGTTGGCAAAACTCCAAGAGCAGTTGTTGAATCGTGTTCATAACTTTTTCCTTTTGTTTCAATAACTCTATTGAACAACGATTGCAGATTGAACGATGTCGGTAATGGCTTTATTTTTGTCACTTTTTCGCCTTCATTGTGAGGTTTTTCGCAGAAATCTCGCTCTAAAAACGAGTTGCCAGAGTAATCAAAAAGAGCAGCTCAGGGCTGCTCTTTCAATAAAGGTTGGATGACTAGCATTATGTATTTGCTTACTTCTTTTGCAGAGCGACTAACCCAGTTTATGACTATCAAAAATGACTTCTGTTGGCGGGAACATATTCGAAACAGGTGGTCGTTGCGCATCTCCAAACATTGGTGCACCGAATGCGGATGTTGCCCAAGGATCAACAATTTTCACATCCTTACTCCATGTTGAGGGATCTTTAATATCACTCCCCTCTCGTCGACCAACCAGTACATAAAGGTGTGTACCTGAATGACCCTTTTTAAACGCAACCACTTCTACTTTAGGTTCACCTTCAGGTGTGCCTGACATGCCTTGAATCATCTCCGCAGCGGCAGCAAAGGCAAATGTAGTACAGCAGCCGGCTTTCGCGTTTTGTACTGCCTTAGCAATGTTCTGTAGAGTGCTTAATTGCGGTGCGGTTCCTCTTTGTGCTGCAGCTTGAACTCCGTTTGCGGACATAGTAGCTCGTTGATCTTGCATGATTCGCGCTTGATTCGCGTGAAGCGCTTCTAGTCTAGGCTTTCCTTTGGTTTCATAAAACTGCGAACCCTTTACACCAAATGTATTTAAGTCTGTACAGGCAAAATCACCAAGCTTTTGAAGGTTAGTTTTATGTTCGTTGATCAGCGCTACACTCGATGAGGTTTTATTCGCTTTGGAAGAAGAGGCCGTTTGTGCGGCTGGCCAATGTGAGCTAGGACCAGACGACAATCTCTCAAGATTTTTCAGACTACCAAGCGTTAACTTGTTTTCACCGTTCAACACATTTTGCAGCATCAGCTTCGCAACGTCTTTAGGAATGCCCTGCTTCGTGAGCAGATTCACCACAATGTCTTTCGCTTTATTCTGGTGGCTAATACGCGCGCTGACGCTTTTGTTTTTGGGTGCCCCTTCTTTAACAAAAATATCTTTGCCATTATGCGCTCTAACCTCTTTATCGTCAGATTGATTTTGTGTCGCCAAATGGGACGTTAACTGACTCAACGAATGCATGTGTGATGTATTAATATTGACCATGTTTGATGCCTTAAACCTGAATAAATGCGTGTACGTCTGTTTGGCTAAAATCTACGACCGTATTGTTCTGAAATAACTGAGCCCAAGTATCCACTAGCTCATTCAGTTGAATCATCAAATTAGCGATGTTGGTGAGTTCACTTTCGGCCGCAATGGCAACCTGAAGAACCACATCTTTAGTGGTTGGATTAACGCAAAACTGCACACCGCCGGTTTCTCGATATAAGAAGTTGTATTCAAGTAAAACTTGAAGTTTGTCTAACGTAATATCCTCTTGTTCTATGTGCAGGTTTTTAGAAATCAACAACTCGCCTTTTTCTTCCACGAGCAGAACATCGACACTGTTATTTTCAGCAAAATGCAGTGACCACATTTGGTCGTCATACGCTGTCACGCGCTCAAGGTTCAGCACTTCTCCCAGTTCAGAGAGAAGCATATTAATCTTTCCTGTATCCATGTTGTGTCCTGTCTAATTTAATATACCTAAGTAGCCTCGAAATATCTGATGCAGCGAGACGACTTGGGTATAACGGCTTATTTAAATAAGCTCATAAGGATAAGAGCGATTTTATGGCGTGATAGACACAAGAGCTTTATTTAAACGTCTCAATTTTATTGCTATTAGCCGTTTTAGCGAGGTAGAAAAATGAAGAATAAGTTGGATAAAGAAATAAGAAAAGAGCGGCAATCGCCGCTCTAAAATTGGAATAGAAGAGAAAAATCACTTGATGCCGTGAAGGCTGTTCTCTGCGCTCATAGCCAAAGGATTGAATGAGTCGTTACGAAGTTCTGCTATCGCGTATAGCATGCGTCCCATGCGACCGTTTCCATCGGTGAACCCGTGATACCCAATGACTCCTGCAAACAAGTGTTTACCCAGATCTTTATCCGCCACTGGGTTTTCTTTCAAAAATCCTTCAATGTGCTGCTTTAGCATCCCCTCACCGCCAATACTTGAAGGCAAAGTACCACCCGAAATATTTGGCCCTCGGTAGTCACGTTCAACATCAGGTACCAATCGAGCGTGTAGCTCTTTTAAGTTGTCTATATTCAATAAGTCTTTACCATTAGACGCGTATTCTTTAAGTAAAGACGTAATGTTTTCGGCATCGTTTCCTTTAGAGTTAGAAGCATTAATGATCCACGCCGCAGCTCGTTCGACATTATCGGTGATGCCACTTTTGTTAAACGCGTCCTCTGCCAGTCCTTCAGCGTATACACCTTGGCTTAGATCGGTGCTTGCTAGACCTTCGATATGGCGTTGCGCCGATTTAAGATGCATCACCTCCATATCAAACACCGCTTGCATTTGATTGATGCTACCTGCTGGATTTTTTTGCGCTGCAGACACACCACCGCCATAGTCTTTTACTACACGTCCAGCAAGCGACTTCGCTGCACTTTCGCCAATCAGTGATGTGAGGTTTTTACCAGAATCGGTTTCTAGCATTGATTCTGTCATTGCTCGCTCCGCTAACTGGTTTAGCTCAGCAGAGTGCGATTGGACCGTTTTGCTATCCAATTTTGCGAATGCATTTAATACATCTGATGCGGTTTTTATGTTTCCATCTTTGAAGAACATTTGTCCATGCTCAACAGAAGAAGCTGCTCGTAAACGCTGAGCTTGGCCTTGCTCATTATCAAATACTGCTTTTGTAAGGGCTTTCGCAACCGATTGTGGGCTGCCTTCGCGAAACAGTTTTCCTGTCGCTTCAAAAAATCGTGCTACCGCACCATTAGTAGGATTGGCACGAGTAAATTCTTGGGTCGCTGCGTTGATTTGGTATTCTTTGCCACCAATACTCAGCTTGCCTTCGTTTAGTATCTCGTTGCGAGCTTGCGGCATGGCAGCCTGCAATGCGCTAACACTTCCAAAACTGATCATGTTTTAAACCCTTAATGTGGAAAAATGAGTAGTACTCGTTACCGGGACTTCGGTTGTTTTATTGGTTACTTTTTGCGTGTTCGCACTTTTTAGCCATTCGATGAAATTCGCTAATGATTCATCAAGAAAAGAAGCAGTTAACAGTTGCTGGTGCAGGTGTATGAAACCGATGTATCCCGTTTCTGCCTCCCAGAATACCGCTGGAGAGCCTTGCGTTAAGGCATCTTTCATATGTTGATGCAAAGCATCATCACTCGGCTTATCGCCTGAAATCAGCCCAATAAGTGTCAGGCGATCTTCTTGTGCGCGAATTGTGATTGCTGTGCTTTGGTCAATGAGTAGATGACAACAATCATCCTCATCAAAAACCAGCGACTCCAGTTGGCAGCGGCTGGCAAAATCTGTCAGTAAAGAAGTTATAAATCCATTAGCCATTCGACTAAATAATCCTATTTTTGTTGTTTTAGAGGCGCTGCTTGGTTGCAACACTTATCAACTAAGCAGCTTTCTTAGGTGTATTCTTAAGGATTTATGGCAGTGAATATTTTAGAAATGGTCGGATTTTTTTTGTTTAAAGGCATTAAAACGAAAAAACTCAGCAAGTGCTGAGTTTTTAAGATTTATTCATGAATCGTAATTTTACGCTCACTGAGCTGCTTCACCATCGCTTGCTTTAATGCATGCAACTGTCCATCAATACTGGCGTCGATGATCCCAACTTCAGTTTCCAGAATGCAGCCTCCATTTTTTAAGCGAGCGTCTGCTACCACGTCAACGTAACCGACTTCAGGGTAATCACTCAATACACCAGCCACCTTTTCCCTCACATCAACAACCTGCTCTGGATGGACATGTAAAATGACCTGCTTTTGGTTGCTCACCAATTGCAACGCTTCTCGCACGACGCTCACCGTGGTATCGACATCATCAAAGGTATCGATGATCTTACGTACCGCTTCTAACACCACGCCTGTCATTTTTTCTTCGACTTGCTGATAGTAGTCATTACAACGTGCTAAGGTTTCAACCATCGTTTGCGCATTTTCAATCTTAGCTTGTGCAAGGCCATCTTGATAACCACGTTGTTTTTCAGTTTCGTAGGCTTGTTGGGCATTAGCAATTATGCTTTCAGCTTTGGAGTTCGCGGCTTCAACTAAGTGTTGCGAATCAAGATAACTGGCATAATCTTTCGCTTTCAGCACCTTTAAGCCAGGTGCCAGCTGCAAGTTGTCTGTTTTTATTTCAACAAATGAAACCATTGGGGAATAACCTGTTTTGCGATTTTTTTTGTGAGTCGATACGCCAAATCTCGCTGATCTTTTGCCAACCAGCTAGCCATTTCCGTACTCTCGCTGAGCTGCTGTTCTAGTTTGAATTGCCAACGCAGAACAATGTCTTCTGGCGAGTTAACTAAAACAAACCTTATCCAGGAGTACCCAAGCGCTTGTATTTTTGCTTCAACAGACCGCTCATCCAATGATTCTGGCAACGGATGTTGCCAACCTTGCGGCCAACTGGATAACAACATCGGCCCGTTTTGAATCAAGAACCGAGCGCCTTCCAATCCAAAGACGTTGTTCAGAACCTGTTTCGGATGTTTTAAAACAACGCCTCGCATTGCCACACAATGTAAAGCTCCGCCCACCATCAATACGAGTTGATTCAACGCATCCGCTGGGAGCAACGCCAAGCTATGGCAAGGTTTGTTAAAAGCCGTCTCTGGAACTGGAGATAACGCCCACTCATTTATGCACCATTGGTTAAACATGGGGTTATCTCTCCAACCTTCAATATTTAATAACCAAGGCTGTTTCTGTTCTATCCAACTTTTATGGATGTATTGGCAAGGCGCGTAGTTAAATTGATGTTGTACCTGCGCGAGTGGTGTTTCTGGTTTAACCACGCTTTGTGTTCCTGCGGCACCAAGTAAAAGTAGCGATATTTGAACCGATAAGCGCAGCTACCAAGAACACCAGGATGGCGACAAAATTATTCGCCGTCTCTTTGGTGACCTGAACCGACAAAATGCTTTTAAATTGATTGTTTTGAGTAGCAACTCGTACCTCTGATGAGGGTACCATCACTACGCTGATTCGATCGTAATTCAACCCCTCAATACTGTTGTTCACCAATAATTTGATCTGCGGAACATACGAGTCAAGCGCAATATCCGCCGCATGTTTAATAAACACAGAGGCAGATGCAGGCGTTGGACGCTCTCCTGGACGTAGATCTTGATCTTCCAAAACAACATGAACACGTGCCACCAGCACGCCATCAATTTGAGATAAGGTTGAAGAAAGTTCTTGAGATTTCGCGTACACCAAACGTGCTCGTTCTGCTAATGGCGACGAGATCAAATCGTCTTTGGGAAACACCTCTTTCAATGTAGAAAACTGCTCTCTTGGATACCCTTTTCGCTTCAGCGCGTCTACAGCGAAGGCGATTTGAGAACTGTCTACCATTAACTTGACGGTGTTGTCTTTGTCAGGTTCTTTTGTTGCAACGACACCTTCGGATAATAAGATCGACAACATCTCATTCCCCTCTTTCTGAGTTACGTTGGTGTACAGCTCGGTCTGACAACCCACCAGAAACAACGTGAGCATGATGAAAACCGCTCTCATTTTATTCATCATCACTATTGTGCCTTCAATAAGGTTTCTACGTTTTGTGTGGTTTTACCCACGGTTTTCGCGATCAGCTCTTCTTGAAAAGTAATGCGCGTCAGTGCCCACTGCATTTGCAGTAATTGCGCCGGATCATCACCCACCATCTTCATGTTGTCTTGCAGGTTACTTTTCGCGTTATCGATAGTATTTTTTAACTCGCTGATGTTTTCGAGCAAACCGCCCTCCAAGCCATTATTCGCCTCGGGAACCGACATAGCTTGTTCGAAACGTTCACTTAAACCGTCCTCGACTTGTGCATCCTGCAACTTATCAATGTTGGTTTGCATCACCTCGGTGTACTGCGTGTTTATCATATGTACTCCTAAGACAAATCTAACTTGTGACTATGAGTCACGATGTTTTTCACCATCGCATTTTTTTGAATCATGAAGCTAAGCTCATCACGAACCATGTCCAGTGTTGATGCCATATCAGGTAACGACTTCAACTCAGCCCAGCAGTGCCACAAGGCTTGTTCTTTCTGGGCACCAAGTGGAAAATGCTGCGCCAACATTTCTTTAAGTGCTGCTTTATCGACAGGTGGCTCGGCAATAAGCTGGCCCGAAAAATCCCCTAGCAACTCCTGCTTCAACACCTTTAATAAATCGGCTTGCGGGTGTTCGGTGCCCTTTGCACTCTTCGCCTCATAAAAGGCGTACCACATTGCCTCTCGTTTAACTTGAGGATCGGAGAACGCTTCATTCAACGACGATAAGACGCTTTGTTTACTGACAACATCTGCCTCTTTTAGTGATTCATACCACGCTTTGATGTCCGCCAGTTTCGCTTCTGTTTTCTCTAACGTCTCTTTTGGAGAGGCGTGTGAGGCTTCCGCTTGCTTGGCATTACGCTCCATGAGCATATTCATCTTATCTTCATCGCTCCGCTCATAATGGCGCGACTCCGATTGGCGCAGAGGTTGAGGCTGAAGAGTTAGATTACTTGAATCAACGATCATCCAAGGTTCCTAATGTCCTGAGAAAAGCTTGATGCAAATGCTTGGCTTTCTTCGCTTCCCTGTGATGCGAGTTCTACCCAACTTTCCGCTTTGCTCAATAAACCAGCTTTGGCGGAAGCAAGGGCCGCTAAACTGATCAGATCTGGATAGGCGTTGCAAAGTGGTTCGAGCAATTGATGAGCCTCTTCGTACAAGCCTTTATTCATGAGGCTCATTGCACGAATCATCACCACGGTCTCTTCAGAACCGGAGCTTGCTTCAAGGCCGTCCGCTATCGTATTAGCTTCTTGATGACGATGCATACCGGTTGCCATCAGCGCGATTTCAGCCAGCAATTGGCGCATTTCTCGTTCCATGCTTTATACCTTCTGGAGAATCGACTGCATCACATCTTTAATCGCACGAGTGGTGGTCGCATTGATGTTGTAAACAACAGACCATTTGTTGATCGCGTGCTGAAGTTCAGCCAGCTTAGATGGATCATCGGCGTTTGTTTCTAGGTTCTTGATGGCTGTCGTCACTTCTGTGTTGGCATCTTTCGCTTGTTTTTCTAACTTAGTTTTAACATCATCAAGGTTTACACTGTTACTAGCATCGTAAAATGACATAAGACTTCCTCGTATTTTTAGTTCGCTTCGTATGATTCAACGACCGCATGTGCGGCGGTGTAAGCTTCATACTGTTTGAGTAGCAATTGGTACTGCTGTGGTGAGCACCCTAAATCCAACTGACGTTTCACCACCGCTTGTGCTTCTAAGAGCTTGCTCTTAATCTTGTGCACTTCCGCACCGTTTTTGTCGTTATTTAAAATTTGTTCAAGATTTGTCATTGTTCGTCTCGCCCTCGTATCCGAGTTCTATTGTTATCACCCGCCCGCCTTTAACCAACTCAATACCAGCAGGCGTAACACTGGATATGCGGTAGCCTTGAGGCGTTCTTGCACCAACCATGTAACGAACGTTATCGGTCAGAATCACATATGGAACCTGACCAAAGTTAACGCTACGAAACGGGAAATCGATGTTGGTGCCTTTACTCACCTTAGGTATGGATTTCAAAACTAAATACGGCTTTTCACCATATTGTTCTCGGAAGTCTCGAGTCACACCGTAAAATCGAGTCGTTTCGATATCATCAAGTTCCCCGCGTACTTCGATGCGATCACCGCTGGTAACCAACTGGACTTTTTTCAGTAGCTCCGCATCCGTCAATAAGGCTTTTAGCGTATCCATATAGGCACCCGCTCTTTGCAGTTCAACCTTCCACGCTACGAGGCCCGGTACGTCTCGCTCTAAAATTTGCTCAACTTGGTTCCAGCGGCTTGCATCATCGATATAACCCGTCAGTAACAGTGTGCCCGTCTCATCCCCATTTTCGACTTTCACCTGGTGATAGCCGAGGTTTCGCAAAATAAATCGAACCCCGCGACGGATTTCTTCCATCGTTCTTAAGTCACTTTTGTAATTGATACCTAATACATCAATTCGACCAAGCAGATCGAGTTTCTGAGTTCGATCTTCAACATAGCCTTCCAAAACCGCTTGGCGTGCGGCGGCATTCCATTCCACACGAACGTCGCTAAGTTTGAGCTCGCCTAAGATGTTGCGTACCAAAACAATGGGTTCTGCTTCTGTGACAGTCTCGTTGTTGTTTCCGTTAGCTTGGCTGTACCACATACCAGCAAAAATGACACTCGGGACAAAACTACAAAGCAAGGCGATGAGCGTTGTTTTTTTCCAGCTAGAGCGTTGTACAGCAACAACAGGTGTATCCTGTTCGCTAGATTCGTCGCTGACGTTACTCACGATTAACGCATCTTCTGCGTACCCCAGTGCGAACTTCACAACGCCTACAGAGACAACGGCATGGCGTGACAACTCGATCCCATCATCTTCAACAGAGATGTTTTCACCGTTAATATTTGCCTCTTTGCAGCCTCGTAAAATGACCGAGTCTTGCTGGCAAACCAACGTGAAATGGTTAGCTTCGACCCCAGCATCAGACAGCACGAGATCTGCGATAAAGTCGTCACTGCCAAGCACAAGAGCGCCCTCAGGTAAGGTGACTTCAACTCCGGAATGCACGCCTGATAAAATACGAATTTTCCATTGCTGCATCGCGGTTAAGGCTCCTCTGATGGACGCACACACTCACTTTGTGAGTCATCGCATTCCAATACTTTTACACGCCAACCCTTTTGCCCTGTCGGCAATTGGCACTGCGTCAATTGAGACGACTGTTGCTGTGACAATAAGTCTTGCTGATAGCGCTCCGCTTGAGTCTTTGATGTGCAGCTATACACTTCGACGACCGATTTAAATTCAGCACTGTTGTTGGAAATGTTGTTGAGCTTGCCAATGCTTGGTCGCAGATCGTACTCATTACCAATCAACACACTATCGCCAATACCATCCACAACGATTCGCGGTTCTAGAATAAACATGCGCACCGTGCGGCGTTTAGTGTTGGTATTACTTCTAAACAACGCACCTAAATATGGGATGTCTCCCAACAGTGGTACTTTACGTAACTGATGACTCACTTCATCTCGATAAACACCACCGATGAGCAAGCTCTGTCCTTGCTTCACTGTCGCCAAGGTACTGATTTCAGTTTTTCGAACGGAAGGAAGGTCGTCGACACCACCATCGGTAATCTTTGCCCCGTCTTCGAGATGAAGGCTCAGGTTGATTTCTGGTCGGGCTGCAAACCTGTCACCAACGATACGCGGGACAATTCTCAGTAACGTGCCATACGTGACCTCTTCCAGTGCTGCGGTCTCTTTACCAACCAGCTTGACGTAAAACGTGCTGCTGTTGTTCAGTACCGCTTCGACATTTTCTTGGGTTAACAGTGTTGGTCTTGAAACCACTTGAGCACTGCCTTGAGATTCCAATAATCGGATTTGAGCCAACAGGTAATTCAGATTGGTTGAATCAAGCAAAGACTTAAAATTTTGTCCGCTGCCGAGAGTCACATCACCCGAACTCACATCCCCTGTTGTTTTGATATCAACAATTCGATTATTTCCGACAGACACTCCCGCTCGCCAATCCACGCCTAACTGACTTAAATCGTTGGCACTGATGTCGACAATCGATAACGCAACTTCAATTCTTGATTGCGGTTGGTCCAATTGAGCGACCAGTTTGCGATAGAGCGGTAATCGCGCTTGAGTATCACGAACAATAATCGCATTAAGGCCCGGCTCTGCTTCAACCGTTGCTCCGCCATGAACTGAGGCGGTTTTATTGCTTTTTACAGGCTTATCTGAACTGGTAACTTCTTTGTTCGATGCACTCGTCACTTGAGTTTGAACACCAGACACGACTCGCTTTAAAACCGATGCGATACCAGGAACCGTAATTGTCTGATCTCGATATGCAATTTCTCTGTCCGTTGCAGAAGCGTACTTCAAAGGAATTATTTCAACGAATAACTCGTCGGTTGAATTCGATTTCTGCAGCAGGCGCGTTTCTAATGCTTCGGCCGTTTGTACAACTAAGTCGACATAACGTGGAGGACCTGCAAGATAAACCAACCCTTTACTTTCAGCGGCTCTCCACCCATAGCGCGAATCCCACACTCCAGTGGAAATTAACGTGCTTCGTAGCTCTCTGGCGGTCAATAATTCTAATTGGAGTAAACGTGAGCGCGTTTCTGTCGCCTTATAGACATGTAAGACGGCACCATCGAAATACCACATCAAGTTATAGACTTGCGATAAGTAGTCGAGGAACTCAGCCGGGTCATCAGGAGTAAAACGTCCACTCACTCGATCATTAACTTTGTCACTCACAGAAACCGAAACGCGATAGTTTGCGCCAAAGTTATTCAACAACTCTTTTAATGAGTCGTTATCTGCATAGTATCGGAATGGTTGTTCGGGCCAGTGTAAGTCTGTTGCTTGTGCGAATCCCAACGGAGCAAAGCTCACAGCACACAACAGTATCTTTGTGGCAGCACGTCTGATGTTCGGAAAGACTTTTCGCATCATGGCAACCACACATTATGATTAATCGTGTGGTTCACGCGCTCGTGCTCCAATAATGCCATATAACGCTCACATAGATTAACGTGCTTAGAAAGCAAAGAAGAGAACAGCTCAATCGAACAGTCCTCGCTCCTCACTTTGCTTTGCAAAATCAGCTGCTGATCATCATTCGCTGTTAGTACGCAGCCATCTTCACGGATGGTTTTTAATGAGAGCTGCATGCAACGTTGTAACGCTTGTTCTTGTTGATAATCTAGATGCTCTTTAAACTGGAAGGGTAAAGCCGCTTCCCATAAAAACCATGATGCGTGTTGTTTGATGGTCAGTGACAATTGATCAACCTCGATGTTGTAAGAGCCATTTTCTGAGGCAATAAAATCCCCTACCTTTAGCGTTTCCGCTAAAGATTTCATCATCTTATCTAACATTTAACGCCCTATTTAAATCTGGCTGAGGTGATTGCAAGCCTGGCCGCACTGGCCGCTTTGAGTGTCAAAATAGTAGTGATCGATGTCGCCAACAATTTGCATGCTCTTGAACCACTGCCATACTTTCGCAACCGCATTTTGGTCGTTGTAAACCACATCGCATGCATCCCAGACTTCGTTCAGCTCAGGAGCTTCAAGTCGAACTTCCGAACACCACTTTTTCCACTCTGAGATAAACTGAGCAGTCGTAGAAGTGTACTCTGCGAACCCTTTAAGCTCGTCTAAGGACGGTTGCCACTTCTCAATTAACGAACGATGACATTCAATCACTTGCATCTGTTGTTCACTCAACGTCCCGAGTTGATCTTTCAACTGGTGTTGTTGGCGCTCAATTAAATCGAGTTGCTGTTGTACAAACACCGCACTGGTGTCCTCTCCCGATAGTTTCGACCAATATTCCTTTTGAATATCGAGCTGATTGATAAGCTGTTCCACTTTAATGGAGGCATGCAAAGCGCTTTGATCAACTTGACGGTTAATCCACTCGTTTAGCGATAAATGAAAACAAAGCATCAACGTTTTTGGCACCGCTAAATTGAAGCGAAAACCAAGACGCGCGTTGATGTATTCCAGTCTTTGTTCAAAGGTCACGAGTGTGCGGCTATCACTGAGCTGCGACCCAATTTCCAAAAATAAACGCATGGCGAATCGGTCAAGCGACGCACCGAGCTTTTGATACGTTTTCACCAACTGGCTTGCGCACAGGCTATCGACGACGCTTCTATCCAACAAGCGCTGAAGTAAAGATAACTGTTCATAATTAATGACGCCTTCACTCAACAATTGTCGGTGATTGACGTGCACAACATTGAAATCCTGCGTTGATCTAGAAGCACTTTCATATCGAGCTCCTCTCTGCAAAACAGTCACTTTCCGTTGTGTCACAATGCTGTCTGGAAAAAGCGAACGGCGTCGCCAATGCTGCTTTTTCATTTATGTTCGTCTCCGCACCCCTCTCGAACGATCCAGAAAGAAAGAGGTGTAATAATTTTTAATCGTTCGTTGTTACATGACGCATAATAGAATTTACGCTGATGAGTGACTTTCAAAATTAGTCAGAAAATTTTAGTCCCAAGTCATTTCATTTCGCGATAGCTACTTGATCGTCTCCCGAACGTACACGGCTTGGCGTCGTTCCAAAACGACGGCGGTAACTCTGCGTAAAGTAAGACTGACTAGAAAACCCAGCCTCCATTGCCACATCCACGATGCTCATCTTGCTCGTCAACAGGAGTTTATGAGCGTGCAACAATCGGCGCTCACTGATCCAAGCTCTTGGAGAAATGCCATAGTGCTCATTAAATAGCTCTTTAAAAGTCGTTAAGCTAGCACCAAACTCTTGCGCATAGTCAGTCAACTTCCACTCTTTGAGGTAGTGTTGTTCCATAAATCGACGTAACCGTTCCGATGTTCGGTTCGTTTGTTGTGAAAGCAACGCATAGAGTGATTCTCCCCCTTTGCCGTGCAGCAAAAGAATGAGTAACTCTTCATATTTTAGGCACATGATCGCATCTGGATACGCCTGTTGCTCAAGCGTCTGCATGCTGGAAAGCACTTGCTCTACGAGTATGTTCAAACCAAAAGTAAACAAGCCAGAACAAACTTTATCTACCTTGGGCAGCATCATCAAAAGATCACTGTGCTTTTGTAATAGCTGGCTAACGAGTTCGTTGTCGTAGGTTATAATCGACGCTTTGTATGCCCCGTCTAAGGGCGAGTACTCGAATAAGTAATCCCCTTGGGATAGAAACACCCCGTTTTCTGCCGCAACATCGATTGTGCAATCACCTGTTTGAACTCGAAGCTGACCATTGTGAACGACAACAATGTGAGATTGGTCTGAGTGAAATACTTCGTCAGATTTTTCATAGCGGGAAAAACTACGAATTTTTCGCGAGCTCGAGCCGACCTTTTCTGTGTTTAGTTGGCCTGACACATCCATTTTCTACCCTTCATTATTTTGAGTTTCTCAGTACGAGTGTTGAGAAACTTTCAAAGCAATACTTTGATTGTTGTTATTTCTAAGTACTGCTATATCAATTAAAGAAGCAAAGAAAAGAGCATAGAAGTTCATATCACTTACCATACCCCCCGAATAATTAGCGAATATCCTAAGCATTACCCTTACCTAAAGGTAAAAGTTTATCTTAGTAAACTCTGCTGTCCGTCTTTATTATTTTTATCAGATAGCGTTTATTATTAGCCAAAACTTAAATATCATTTCGTTATTAAAGTTTAGGATTTTTGTTATACATTAGAATAAAATTAAATAGATTATGGTATCGTTTATCGAACAAACTGAAATTTCCAAAATCTTAAAATTGTATATTTTATAGCCTAAAACGCCAAGCCAACGTGTTCAAGGAGCGAGATATAATCATAAAGAATGCTATTTTTGCAACAAGTATAAGTCTAAAAAACAACTGACCCGATGACTTAAACCATGTGATTAATGTTTGTAAAAACAACAAAACTTTCACAACAGGAAAGAGCAAATCTTTATTTTTAATAATTTAGTAAGGTCTAATTAAATGTAACCGATTACTTTTCATCTGGTTATTTTTTTGGCACGAGCATCAAATTTTCCTGCTTTCCCTCCACTGAAAATAAATAGTTCTTTTCTTTTTCCGCTACAAGTTCCCCATTCGAGTATAGCTTTCCAATTATCTTCATGTTTCCGTCACCAGCTTGAATCGGTGCAATTAAAAATGAATACTGTACGGGTAAATGAACGCCTTGGTAGTGCTGAAATGCAGACTTAAAGCACTGATTTTCAATTACTTTACATATCTCCACATCAAGAGATGTAATCGAAGGTGGAAAGTATCCATCGACAGAAACCCAACCATAGAGTGTCGCCTGACTCTTTGTGTCAAAGCTACCTTCCCTTACAATCGGCACAGACTGACTACACCCACTTAGTAGGAATAGTCCGACAAAACCAGCCCACATAGAATTGTTCATTATGGCACCATAAACTTATTTTATAGACTTAGTTCATTTTAATTTCACACAATTCTTTATGTAAAAATATAAAAGATCAACTTATATTTATACTACAAGCGGACAATAAATCGCATTCTTCAACAACACATATTTAACATTAGATTTAATTTAACTCATCGTGACTGCACCTTAATACACTTTCAATTAGGCGGGTATATTAGAGAACAAAGATATTTAAATATCTAAGAAGCACCACAATATGCATCAGAGCACATTTGTTATCGCTGTTCTATTTAGCTCACCGAAATTAAAAACCAAAATATAATAACAACCGACCAATATTGATAAACACGAAGAGATACATCTAATATTTTCCTTGATAAAATTTCAAAAGGGACTATTCCTATGTCAGCACGCCAAACTATCGATGAGATTTTGCTAAAGTTTGCTCATCAAATAGGCTTGCCTGCACTGCATCTAACGGAAAATGAAGTAAGCTTAGCGTTTGATGATAATCTAAGAGTGCATATCATCTTTCATCCTGAATCGACAACCCTCCAGCTCGAAGCTGAGATTGTTGGTCTTCAAATCGTTAATTCCGATCTCTATCGTTCTTTCCTAGCCTTTAATTATCACTGGCCTGAGCATCAATTATTCTTTAGTTTAGATAATCATCGACATGTACTCTGTTTAAACCGACTCATTAACATTAAGCGACTGGATTATGAGTATTTTGAAACTGCTTTGGCGGAATTGTTGACGCAAAGTGAGTCGTGGGAGTCGTTATTGTCTGCTCATGTCGCCACTGCTGAGGTAGCTCCGATGCCACAAACTTTAGACTTAAGAGTTTAGGTGTCTCTATGTCCAACGACATCCAATCTAAATACACTAACTTACCGGTTCATGAAGTAAAGCAAGCGCAGCAAAGTGATGCTCTGCCACAAGGAACGTTTCATGGCCGCAAAGTGACCCTACTCTCTTCATCAGAAAGCAGTTTGGCTCGAATGAGCTCTAAAAGAGAACTTAGCGAATGTTTAAACCAGTTTGCGAGTCTTGAGTCTTGTAATCGCGTCTTGGATTTTGATCAGCAGTTTAGTCTTGAAAAGCAAAACACCGCGGTCGAAAAACTACTTGAACGAAAAGTGGCCGTAATTCAACGTTCCTGAACACGCAATATAGATGGGTTCAAAATATAAATTTCACGTATACACACCCTCCCACCCGCAAGCCCATGCAATAAAAAACCCCGAAGGCTCGGGGTTTTGGTTAGTACTGCTTTTTCTTTGTTAACTACTTCATTTAGAAGAAGCCTAGTGGATCAACACTGTAGCTAATCAATAGGTTTTTCGTATTTTGGTAGTGATCCAGCATCATCTTATGTGTTTCACGTCCAATACCTGACTTTTTATAGCCACCGAACGCTGCGTGTGCAGGGTAAGCGTGGTAACAGTTAATCCAGATTCGACCAGCTTCGATATTACGGCCCATACGATATGCGACGTTCGCATCACGAGTCCAAACGCCTGCGCCTAAGCCATATTCGGTGTCGTTCGCGATTTCCAGAGCTTCCGCTTCATCTTTAAACTTAGTGATGGCAATCACTGGGCCAAAGATCTCTTCTTGGAAAATACGCATCTTATTGTGGCCTTCCAACATCGTTGGCTGAATGTAGTAACCCTGATTGATTGACTCTGGCTGTTCAGATACGCCACCACCAAAGACCACTTTTGCGCCTTCTTCACGGCCGATTTCGAGGTAACTTAAAATCTTATCAAACTGTTCTTGAGAAGCCTGAGCACCAACTTGAGTATCGGTATCGAGCGGGTTACCTTGCTTGATTAACTGCGCACGTTCCGTCAATTTTTCTACAAACTTATCGTAAATCGCTTCATGAACCAGCACGCGAGATGGACAGGTACAAACTTCGCCTTGGTTGAAGAAGCCAAGTAGCGTACCTTCGATACACTTGTCGAGGTACTCATCTTCGTAATCGAAAACATCTGAGAAGTAGATGTTTGGAGATTTACCACCCAACTCAACAGTCGAAGGGATCAAGTTGTCCGCCGCACATTTTAGAATGTGATTGCCAACTTGTGTTGAGCCCGTAAATGCGAGTTTCGCAATGCGGTTGCTGGTTGCTAACGCTTGGCCTGCTTCTGAACCAAAACCATTAACAACGTTGATGACGCCCGGTGGCAGTAAATCACCGATCTTTTCCATAAGAACCAGAATCGACGTTGGCGTTTGTTCTGCTGGCTTCAATACCACGCAACAACCTGCCGCAAGTGCCGGTGCCAGTTTCCAAGCCGCCATCAACATTGGGAAGTTCCACGGGATAATTTGACCAACCACGCCAATCGGCTCCGGGAAGTGGTAGCTTGCGGTGTGCTCATCCAGCTCCGCCGCACTGCCTTCTTGTGCGCGAATACAGCCAGCAAAGTAACGGAAATGATCTACCACTAAAGGTAAATCTGCCGCCAAGGTTTCGCGAACTGGTTTGCCGTTTTCCCAAGTTTCGGCAACTGCCAACTCTTCTAAATGCTGCTCAATACGATCAGCAATTTTCAGCAAGATGTTCGAGCGTTCAGTCACACTGGTTTTTGCCCATTTAGTTCTGATGTTGTGTGCCGCATCCAATGCTAAGTTGATATCCGCTTCACCAGAACGAGCAACTTTACAATACGCTTGTCCGTTGATTGGTGAGATATTGTCAAAGTACTCACCACCCGTTGGTTTTACCCATTCCCCACCGATAAAGTTATCGTAATGCGATTTAAAGTTAACAATGGCATTTTCACTACCTGGCTGTGCATAGATCATAACTCTTCCTTTTGTTTCTCGTTCAATGTGTTATTGCAGTGTCGTATCGCACTGTTCACAAAGAGCATTACGCAAGTCACACGCCAACTACACCACACTTGTTGTTAATTAAATGTAAAACTATGATTACCAAGCGATAACAAACCAAGTGAGAGATGTTTGAGCGGATGTATGGTGTGAACACCAATGTTCAAGTGTTCCAAAATGGCACACCCTCACTGTGACAAAATGGTACAGTCATGGAACTTCAACACATTAGCGATAACAATTGGCTTTCAACTTCATGGATCCGAAGTGAACAGGCGGGTTTAAAACAGCGTCGACGCCCTGAAGATATTCGAGTGACACCAGCGACACTTCAAGATAGGCGTCACCAACTCAACTTCTTATTGGAAACCGTCACCCAGTTTGCTCTCCCGCTGTTTAATCAGCTTTTTGCTCATAGTGACAGCCGCTTAATTCTGACGGATGCCGACGGCGTCATCATCGGCAGTTGGGGACAACCTAAGTTCCGCGAGAAGTTGACCGAAATTGCGCTAAGCTCTGGTGCGTGCTGGCAAGAAAAGGTCAAAGGCACCAACGCGATTGGGACTGCGATAGTTGAAGCAAAACCGGTCTCAGTCATCGGCGATCAACACTTCATCCAACATCATCGTTTTATTAGCTGCTCGGCCAATCCTATTTTCGATCATCTTGGTCATTTGATTGGCGTGCTAGATATCACCAGCGAACAAAAGAAACATGATTTCTCAACGCAAGTGCTGGTACAGAACATGGTTCAGCAAGTTGAAAATCAATTGCTTAACTTGATTCCACAAGGGCATATTCGTGTGGATTTGGCGTGTGAAAAAGGCTTACTAAACAGTGGATGGCAAGGCATTATCATCGCTAATGAAGATGGACAGATTCTCGCGCACAACCAAGTTGCTTCTCAGCTCCTCGCGCAACAAAACGTCATCGGGCAATCGCTCGACGACATTCTTTCTATCCCAAGTGCCGACCATCCTTTCGTGTTCAAAACAAAGCCGTTGACCGACAAAAAAGTGAAGTCTCGTTCCGTTACCGCTTCCAATGATCTGCATTACGGCGATTCTACTGTCGAACATTGCTGGCAACAAGCCAATCGCGTTATCGATAAAGACATCAGCTTACTGATTCTCGGAGAAACTGGGGTTGGTAAAAATGAGTTTGTGAAAGCGCTACATAAAAACAGCCAGAGAAAAACGGGGCCGTTGGTTTCCGTCAACTGTGGCGCACTACCGAAAGATTTGGTTGAGTCCGAATTGTTTGGCTACGTAGCTGGTGCATTTACTGGCGCAAACAGCAAAGGCTATCAGGGAAAAATTCGCCAAGCGCACAAGGGGATTTTGTTTCTGGATGAAATCGCAGATTTATCCTTGGAAGCTCAAAGCCGCTTGCTGCATGTATTGCAAGATAAAACCGTGCTTCCCGTTGGTTCAAACCAAAGTGTTCAAGTCGATACGCAAATCATCGCGGCCACGCATAAAGATCTCGAGAACTTGGTTAGCGAAGGATTGTTCCGTCAAGATTTATACTATCGCCTCAATGGTTTGATCATCGAATTGCCTCGCTTTGAAGAACGAGATGATAAGCAACAACTGATCGCAAATATCCACCGACGTCATGCTGAATCTGAACAACAACTTTGCCCTCATCTACTTTCTCTGCTGCTTTCTTACTCTTGGCCAGGAAACTTGCGTGAACTCGATAGTTTAATCAAAGTATCCGCATTAATGGCGCAAGGTGAAGAAACGTTGGAGCTCGCTCACGTACCGACTCACTTGAGTAAGAAACTCAGCCAGGCTCAAGACGTAACAACCGCCGCCGAACCCACGTTAGAACTGCGTGCAACCGTCGAAGACAAACTGCTCAAAACATATCAAGCCAATCAGGGGAACATCAGCAAAACATCTCGTATGCTTGGCGTCAGTCGAAATACGATTTATAGAAAGCTGAAAAACCTTGGCATATTGGGTTAAGCCTATTGCCGTTCACCAGATACAAAAAGAGCACCTTGGCGGTGCTCTTTCTATTTGAAACCTAGCTTACAGGCCGCCTTGTTGTTGCGCCTGTTTTACTAATGCCTGACGTTGAGTTTCCTTCTCAGAGATCACTTGGTTGTCCTTGTGTATTTCCTGATCCAATTCTGCCGGAATGAAAACAAAGTACTTGTTAAGAATCATCTTAGAACCTCAATTTGTTGTGTTAATCACCTTCTTGGTCAACGTAAACAACACCAGAAAAATACGTTTTACTGGATCCTTGTTGCTGGTTTCAAAAAATAGAGGATGTTCATTTATTAAACATCCTCCATGTGGGCGCTAATTATAGGCGTAGTTCAAAGGCTTACCTAGCACTCTTTTTCGCCTTTCTTGCAACCTTAGTTTCATTCTCAAAACTGATGCAATTACACATATTCAATAAAGTATTGTTAAGCAAAGAAAAGTGATTTTCATCGTGACTGATAATGAGGATGAGCTTCCCGGAATTATTGACTTGAAATTACGCCTAGTAAACTCGAAGGCTGCAATAATAGCGTTAAAAGGTCTTAATCTGCACAGCAAAAACTTTGAAGTGATAGACAAATGCATTCATATATTTGTAAATCCGTTTATGGATTTGTCTACCAGTTCAATATTTCACCTTTTTTGAGAAATCTTTAGCCGCTTTTTTGTGTGAAACGCCCAAAAAGAACAGACAATCAAAGTGTGGTATATGACCACACTTGTCTATCCCCACTCAGCTTTGGGAGGCGTTTATGAAAAGTAGCAAACTTGGCCATGTGATGTCTTTCAGCAGAATGTTTTCCTTCATTGCGTTTTTGACGGCTACATTCGCATGGATTCTTAGCATGTATGCCCTATTTACTGTTTCTGTAGTGGCTCTTGTGGTCAGCGCAATTCTCTACCTCAAAGACAGGTTTTATCAAAACAAGAAAACGACCACTGAAAAGAGCGCCTAGGCGCTCTTTAAGTTTCATAAAGCCAGACACAAAAAAGGATGCTTAGGCATCCTTTTATACTTAGTCGATTTACTTAAAACGATTACACGTCGTAAGTTGTAGACGCTGTGTCACCGCCTGTACCAGTCCAGTTAGTGTGGAAGAATTCACCACGCTCACGGTCGATACGCTCGTAAGTGTGAGCACCGAAGTAGTCACGTTGAGCTTGCAGTAGGTTCGCAGGTAGACGAGCTGTTGTGTAACCGTCTAGGAACGTTAGTGCGGAAGTCGTACATGGCATTGGGATGCCCGCTTCTAGAGACTTAGCTGCAACTTTGCGCCATGCTACTAGGCTGTTTTGTAGGATACCTTTGAAGTAATCATCAGAGCCTAGGAATGCTAGTTCTGGGTTTGCTTCGTATGCATCACGGATGTTGCCTAGGAACGCGCTGCGGATGATACAACCACCACGCCACATAAGAGCAACGTTACCGTAGTTTAGATCCCAGCCATTTTCGTTCGACGCTTCGCGCATTAGCATGAAGCCTTGAGCGTAAGAGATGATCTTAGACGCTAGAAGCGCTTGACGTAGTGCGTTAACCCACTCTTGCTTGTCACCTTCTACTGGCCTGATGGTCTTACCGAACAGTTTCTCAGCTTCAACACGTTGATCTTTCAGTGCAGATAGACAGCGAGAGAATACAGACTCAGAGATTAGCGTTAGAGGAATACCAAGGTCTAGAGCGTTGATACCCGTCCATTTACCTGTACCTTTTTGGCCAGCAGTGTCTAGGATTTTCTCAACTAGAGGCTCACCGTCTTCGTCTTTGTAGCCAAGGATGTCAGCCGTAATTTCAACAAGGTAGCTGTTTAGCTCAGTGTTGTTCCACTCAGCGAATACCGCTTGCATCTCGTCTGCAGACATACCAAGACCGTCTTTCATGAACTGGTAAGCTTCTGTGATCAGCTGCATGTCGCCGTATTCGATGCCATTGTGTACCATCTTAACGAAGTGGCCCGCACCGTCGTTACCAACCCAGTCACAACAAGGCTCACCTGCATCAGTTTTTGCAGAGATACCTTGGAAGATTGGCTTAACCGCTTCCCAAGCTTCTGGAGCGCCGCCAGGCATGATAGATGGGCCAAAACGGGCACCTTCTTCACCACCAGATACGCCAGTACCGATGAAGTGGATGCCTTTTTCGCGTAGTGCTGCAACGCGACGGTTTGTATCTGGGTAGTTCGTGTTACCACCGTCGATGATGATGTCGCCTTTGTCTAGTAGAGGGACTAGAGCGTCGATGAATTTATCGACAACGTCACCTGCGCGAACCATTAGCATCACTTTACGTGGCGTTTCTAGCTTCTCTACTAGTTCTTCTAGAGAGTATGCACCGATGATGTTCGTGCCTTTCGCTGGACCTTCCAGGAACTCGTCTACTTTAGCAGCAGTACGGTTGTGAGCTACCACTTTGAAGCCGTGATCGTTCATGTTTAGGATAAGGTTTTGACCCATTACCGCTAGGCCAATTACACCGATATCACCTTTCATTGTTTCTCTCCAATTTTGTTTCATTGACGAGCAGCGTTTAAGCAATTTTTGCTGCTGCGTCCAAATCTAAATACCATTCCGTCAGACCAGATTTCGCTTGAATCTTAGCCGCTGGGTATGGCAGTGCGTGTGCAGGTGAACTGTTGATCTCTTCAACGATGTCCGCTTTTCCTGCACCAAGCACTAAGTAACTGATGCGTTTTGCTGCTTCTAAAACGCGTGCCGTTTTTGACACACGAAGCTGGCCCGACTCAGGGTGAGACGCCACAAGAGCTAGGTTCGCATCATCATAATTCGTTTGGCCAGGGAACAGAGAAGCTGTGTGACCATCTGCACCAACACCTAATAAGATCCAGTCAAACACAGGGGTTCCGTTTTCAGTCGGAATCACCTCTGACATCTCTTTCGCAAAGCGTTCCGCTTCCACTTTAGGGTCATCTTCACCGCGTATACGGTGGATGTTTTCTGTTGGAATGTTTACTTGGCTAAACAGTAGCGCGTTCGCTTCTCCGTAGTTGCTTTCCGCATCGTCAGGTGCGACACAACGTTCGTCACCCCACCAGAAGTGGAGATTTTGCCACTGAATAGAGGTTGCGTAAGCCTCTGAAGCCAACAGTTTGAACAGCATTTTAGGAGTGCTGCCGCCAGAAAGAGAGATGTGAACAGGTCGGCCCATTTCGCTGAACGCTTTCATGTCGTTAGCTAGGCTTTCAACTACCTGCTCTGCTGTTTGGTAGATCTTATGGTTGATCATAGTTCACAGTAATCCGTATCTGTTAAGTTTTTACATGGGAAGCGCCAAGCGCGACCATCACGCTGTAGCAGGTCGTCTGACTCTTTAGGACCCCATGTGCCGCATGCGTACCCGAAGAGGGATTGTGGATCTTGTTTAAAGTCTAAAATTGGCTGTACGTACTGCCAACACGCTTCCACCGCATCACTACGTGCAAATAGCGTAGCATCACCATTCAATGCATCAAGTAGAAGACGCTCATACGCAGTTAGCATTTGCGTTTCTTGTAGGTCAGCGTAATGGAAGTTCATTTTCACTTCTTTCGCTTCAAAACCTGCGCCTGGCTCTTTCAAGCCAAAGCTCATTTGAATGCCTTCGTCTGGCTGAATGCGAATGATCAGCTTGTTTTCTGGTGCGTTTTGACCAAACACTGGGTGCGGTGTTTGTTTAAAGTGGATAACCACTTCAGTCACGCGTGTTGGAAGACGCTTACCAGTACGCACGTAGAATGGCACGCCATTCCAACGCCAGTTGTTAATGTATGCTTTCAAACCGATGTAAGTTTCGGTACGTGAGTCGTCTGCAACCCCCGGCTCTTCACGATAGCCACGTAGGCTTTGTCCACGAACTTCAGAAGCGGTGTATTGACCTAATACTAGATCGTTACGCAGAGCGTTTTCGTCCAAAGGTTTTAGACACTGGAGTACTTTAACGACTTCATCACGCATCGAATCTGCATTGATCTGTGCAGGTGGCTCCATACCCACCATCGCCAATACTTGTAGCAGGTGGTTTTGGAACATATCGCGCACGGCACCCGAGTTGTCGTAGTAACCACCACGCTCCTCTACGCCGAGGAATTCTGCGCCCGTGATTTCAACATAATCAATGAAGTTACGGTTCCAAAGCGGCTCAAACATCGCGTTTGAGAAACGAAGTACAAGAAGGTTTTGTACCGTCTCTTTACCTAAGTAATGGTCAATTCGGTAGATTTGATGCTCTTGGAAGTGCTCGTGAATTTCTTTATCCAGAATACGCGCTGATTCAAGGTCATAACCGAATGGTTTCTCAATAATCAGGCGTTTCCAACCATCTTCTTCTTTGTTTAGGCCGTGTGCTGCAAGACTTGCAGGAATCACACTGTATAAACTTGGTGGGGTTGCTAAGTAGAAAAGCGTATTGCGCTGATCGAAACGATATTCGTCAGCAAGTTGGTCTAAACGAGAAGATAGCTTACTGTAATCTTGTGTGTCAGAAGTATTGATAGCTTGGTAGTGCAGATGGTTAATAAATGCATCAAGCGTTTCTGGCTCAGTCTTTTCCATTTCCTGAAGCGATTTTTTCAGCTTCGCGCGGTAAGACTCATCACTGTATTCAGTGCGACTTACACCCAGAATAGCAAAATTTTCTGGAAGCTGCTTGTTCGCATAGAGGTGGTATAAAGCAGGAATGAGCTTACGGTATGTAAGGTCACCTGAAGCACCAAAAATAACGATGCTGCTGTTTTCTGGTATTACCATCATCTTTCCCTTAAAAACGAGGTACTTATTGTGTGCCCGGATACGGCTAAAGGATGAGCCAACCCTATCAATGGCACCTCAAAATAGAAAATTGGTCTTACCTATTACGTTGATAGGTAAAGTCTATAGGCCCAAAGAACCTCAAGAAGTAGCACTCCCAAATCTGTTGGAAACACGACGTATTAAGGTCATTTAGGTCACTTATGTCTCAAAAGTACACACTGTACTCGCTGGAGGAGAGTCCGACACGGTGCAGTATTGTCTACGACTATTTGATTTACATCAACACTTGCCAGTGCAAACGTTTAAATAAGTTACACAAAACATCATAAATATTTGTATTTTATGGATAAAAAAAGTTGCACTAACGTAAGACAAAAATTAAGCAAAAACTCTAATATGGACAATTCTTACCCACCCTTGCAATCCATTACAATTTTATTGTGATCTATGTAGCCTGAATTTTATCCTCTCACTCTATTGATAATGATACTCAATTAAAGATAATGAGGATACTATTAATGCGAAAGTAGAACGCCATGAAACCAGGCACAAAGAATCTGCACCCGATAAACCGAATACACTCTGTGCTTGATTACATTCACAACAATCTAGATATCGCACTTAGTGTGGATGAAATCTCGAAAGCAAGCTGCTGGTCACGTTGGCAACTGCAACGCGTTTTCCAGCAACACACTGGCGTATCCGTCGCTCACTATATTAGAGAGCTAAAACTAAGCCTTGCGGCTGAACGCTTAATCCATACATCAGATCGCTCGTTAGATATTGCGATAGAAATGGGGTTTGCGTCTGAACATGCATTTAGTCGAGCGTTCAAAAATATGTTTTCAAAGAGTCCTCGGGATTATCGTAAAGCTCAGCAACTAACGGGCTTGAGGCAACCTTTAACGTTGCGCGAGACACCAGAAGACGAAAATAGACATAAGTGCTTTATCGAAGTTCGAATAGAAACAAAACCTGCTTTTGTGCTTGCTGGTTATCATGAACCTATTTATGGATTGTTTTCCGCAACGCCCAACTTCCAATCCAAAGTGCCCTCTCTGTGGTCACAGCTCTATTCATCTGAAAACCATACTCATCTGGAAAGAAAATATCTTGGTGTGATTGACGTAACAAAAGCGTATTCAAGCAACCAGCAACTCGAGTATTGGGCCGGTTATGAGTACAACTCTGCGTCAAGAACTTCAATATCCAAAGGCTCTACGCAAGAACCAGATCTTCTGGTTGTTCCTAAGCAAACCTACGCAGTGATTACGCACATAGGTAAAGCATTAAATCTAGCGGCGACGCTTGAGTGGTTCATTTTGCACTGGCTCCCCTATTCCAATTATCACGGTATTGATGGCTACGAGTTAGAAGTTTATCCAGAAGACTATGATGTTGAGAGCGAGAACGCCCAAATGCATTACTGGATACCTGTCAAACCGAACGAAGCCATGCCCATTAGATAGAAGCCTAAGCACTTAGGTTCTGGCTTTGCACCAAATTGTTAACTTTTCCTATTTCTTTCGCTATAGAATGCAAACAACAATCATTATCAACAAATAAAAGTAGTGGAATTAATAAATATGGAAAGTCCGAATCGATTTCATCGTTCTGCGGTTGCAGTCGTGGTATCCGCGCTTATTGCTGGTCACGCCAGTGCCACTGAGAGCACTTCTCAGCACGAAACTATCACAGTACTTGGCGAAACATACCGAAACACCGCAACTAAAACCGTTTTAGAACCGGAAGAAACGCCGCAAGCGATCACGGTAATCACTAAAGATGACATGGACCTACGCGGCGTAAACTCAGTGAGCGAAGCATTGCGTTACGCGCCTGGCGTAAATACAGAGCTGCGTGGCGGTGCCGTTTCTCGCCTTGACCTATTCAATATTCGTGGTTTTATTAACTACACCAACTTTTATGATGGTCTTCCTTTGCTGTACAACGGCTGGAACCTCCAACCTCAGGTCGATTCCGTTGCCCTTGAACAAATCGAGGTTTTTAAAGGGCCAACGTCTGTTCTTTACGGCAATATTCCACCAGGAGGTATGGTCAATATTATCGCCAAGGCGCCTCAGTCAACACCTTCGCACTCTGTCTCGATTAGTACTGGGACTAACAGCCTAAAAGAACTGACGTTCGACACCACAGGACAAATTGGTGATTCTAATGTTGATTACCGTATTATCGGCCTCGCAAAACAGCGAGATGGTCAAGCCGACACGTCTGAAGACGAACGTTATGTCCTCGCTCCATCTTTCAATTGGCAAGCCACAGAAAGCACCTTAGTCAACGTGAATGTTTACTATCAAAATGATCCATCAGCAGGTATCTACACGACCGTGCCAGCGTCTGGCTCAGTGATTGACAACCCACTTGGCTCGATGTCACCAAGCACTTATTTGGGGGATGAGGACTGGAACACTTACGAACGCGAAGTTCTGATGATGGGTTACAAAGTCCAACACGACTTTAACAACAATTGGCAATTTCTACAGAATGCCCGCTACATGACCGCCGATGCCTATCAGGAAAACACATATAACGGTGCACTTGAAGCGGATAACCGTACCGTTGGTCGAAATGCCTATTTAACCGATGAAAAGTCCAAATCCTTTGTGATTGACAACCAACTATCTGGCTACGTTAAAACAGGAGACTTTGAACATAACTTATTGTTCGGAATTGATTATCAGTATCTAGATTCGGATGTAAAATACAAAGATACGCTTGGGTATTCGCTAACTCAGGACATCTTCAATCCTGACCACAACAGCATTGATCGTAATGCACTGAATTTCCAATACAAACAAAACTTAGATATCAAAACGAAGCAAATTGGCGTTTATTTGCAAGATCAAGTTCGTTACGACCAACTTATAATGATTGCGGGTCTTCGTTGGGATAAATACGATTCAAATACGGACGCCGTGAGCGATTATCTAGGAACAATATCCAACAGCAAGGAAGAGTTAGACGACACCAACGTATCTTTCCGAGTCGGCGGTTTGTATGAGATCGACTTCGGCTTATCCCCATACCTTACTTACTCCGAGAGTTTTGAGCCAATTGCGGGTGCAGATGCCACAGGCAAAGCGTTTGAACCATCAACCGGGCATCAGTGGGAACTCGGTTTTAAATACGCGCCATTGTCTGGCGATATTTCGGGTAATTTAGCGTTCTTCCATATTACGAAGAAAAACGCGATCTTGACCGATCCGAATAATCCTTATGCACCGAACTATCAAGCGGGCGAAGTGGTATCACAGGGTGTTGAACTAGAGGCAAAGTGGCAAGCCACAGCACAAGCTGATTTCACTCTAGGCTACACGTATACCGATATGGAGATTACCGAAGACAGTTATTACAACCAAGAAGGTAAAACGCCGGTTTGGGTACCTGAGCAAACGGCCTCTTTATGGGCCAATTACTTCTTTGAAGGAAATCTTTCAGGCCTTCGTACCAGTGCTGGCGTTCGCTATGTCGGAGAAGCACAAATTGATGCACAGAATAGTCAAAAAGTACCGGACTACACCTTGTTTGATTTGGCAGCAAGTTACGATTTCTCAACGGTATCTGAATCAATGAAAGGGGCTAGCGTCACGCTTTCTGCAAGCAATCTATTCGATAAAGAATACTATTCTTGTTACGACAAAAAAAACTGTTGGTTTGGCGCTGAGCGCTCTATTGAAGCGAAGTTAGAATACAACTTCTAACCTCTTAGAGCGGAACAACAGTAATTTGTAAAGCGATGGTTTCTACAATAAGCCATCGCTTTTTATTTTGCATAGAGTATCAATATAAACGCTACCGCGTCACTTTTTTATAGCACCTTTCAGGCCTACCTACCGACCCATAGTTTAAATCAGCCTCTAGTTCGCCAGTACTGATCAGATACTCCAAATAGCGCCTTGCCGTTGTTCGGCTCGCACCAATCTTTTCGCCTGCCTCATCAGCGGTCAGCACACTACCATTTGGGAACAACTCTCTGATCTTATCTAAGGTTACACCATCAATTCCTTTCGGTAATCGGTTCGGCAAGTTGTCTTGATTGGCGTGAGACTGCAGCATTTTATCAACGAGGTTCTGATCCAAACTCTCTGCGATGTCTAGTTGTTGGCGTTGGGACACATACTTTTTCAGTGCGGCATCTAAGCGTGGAAACATCACTGGTTTTAACAGGTAATCGACAACGCCACCTCTCATTGCCTGTTGTAGCGTATCGACATCCCTTGCCGCGGTAATCAAAATGACATCACACGTTTGGTTGTTCGCACGTAATGTATTGAGTATCTCAAGCCCTGTTCCATCAGGAAGATATACATCCATCAACAAGAGGTCTGGCTTAAGAATATCGAGTTGCATTTCCGCTTCTATTCTCGTGGTCGCAATGCCGACCACTTCCAAACCTGCCAATTGGCTCAAGTATTTGTGGTGCAGCTCAGCAATAGCCAGATCATCTTCAATGATCATTACGCGAGTCGCCATACTCATAATTGTTCTTCCTTGGGTAAATACACCGTTATTCTTGTTCCATAATTTGTGTTGGGCATCATCTCAACATGGCCGTGATATCGAGTAGCCAACTGGTTGACAAGATGCAATCCTACCCCCCGATTTTGACGAGATTTCGTCGACACCCCTTTTTTAAATAGCGCCTGCGGCTCTATATCGCTTGGTAAACCACAGCCTTGATCTATCACCTCAAGTATCACTTCATTTCCGTAATCGCTCACTGACACATCGATATTTCTGCGCTCCGATGCGACATTCGATTCATCACGAATCGAGGTTAACGTTGCGTCGAAAGCGTTATCAATTAAGTTGCCCAGAATGGTGACAAGGTCTTCCGAATTTAGCCACTCAGGCAGAGGCTCCAAACGACTGCCTTCTTCAACCACCAGCTGTAAGCCTAACTCGCGAGCACGTTCTGTTTTTCCAAGCAACATACCAGCAATTAACGGGTCTTTAACGGTGTCTCTTAAAAATTCGATCATCGCTTGATAGTGTGCGGTTTCTTGCCCAATTAACTTTTGTACGGCATCCAACTCACCCATCTGAACTAACCCGCTAATGGTGTTTAGCTTATTTCGATGCTCATGGGTTTGCGAACGTAATAAATCTGCATATTCTTTGGTTTGTGATAACTGCTCGGTTAGGTCATTGATTTCATCCCTTAAACGGAAACTCGATACTGCCCCCACTATTTTTCCATCCACATAAATTGGCGAACGGTTTGCGATCAGACGTTTATGATTAAGGAATATCTCAATATCATGATCTTCCTGTCCGGTTTCTAGCACCGTATATAAGTCACTATCGCGTAACGTCTCAGTCAACGGTTTATTGAGGGCTGCCTCTCTATCAATACCGAGAATCTGACAGGCGCTACGATTGATCGAGCGAAGTATCCCTTGGGCATCAATACTTAACACGCCCTCTTTAATGGTACTCATCGTCACTTCTAATTCGCCGTACAACCGCCCTATCTCTTCAGGCTCGAACCCCAAAATGGCGCGCTGAAACTTTCTCGACGCATAATTGGATACAATGGCATTAGCGACAACAACTACGATGACCATGAAGATCAAAAAAACCAAAAATGGCTCGATGCGGTCTTGCAGCCGGTCGAGCAAATAGCCAACCGAAACCACACCAATGATGTTCCCTTGCTCGTCAAAAATCGCGGCTTTACCACGAACTGAATAACCTAACGACCCCTGAGCTGTCGAGACATAAGACAACCCCTGCTCTAGCGCTCGACGATTGTCACCACCTCTCATTGGTTTACCCAACCGCTCATCAACGGGGTGAATTAAGCGCACTCCCTTATGGTCGCCAATAACGATGAATGCAGCACCGATGGCTTCGGTTAATTCTCGGAAACGAAGTTGGTATGGCTGAGGATTTTGGGCTGCGACCATTTCGCGAACAACGGCGGAGTCTGCTAAAAAACGGGCAACACCCAGTGCTTTTTCTCCCATTTCTTGCTCTTGATTGATTTTGAGATAAGTGAATCCTGCAGCGACAAGCAATAGAAGCTCTATCAACCCCGACAGCGTCATAATAATGAGCATTCGCTTACGAAAGCTGATCGTTTTCCAACTCATTGATACATCCTTATGATTCACTCCCAAGCGATTACGTTAACACTCAGTTAACAGCATGGCTTTGTTGCGGTGATAAATCTGTGAGGAAGGCAAGCAAACCGCAGAGTTTACGGTTAATTAATCGACGAGCTGAAACATAAAATTACAACCATTCACCAAATTCAGCATTCCTCTCTGATACTCAATTCCATACATAAATTGCCCTTTAAAACATGATCGTGATCACATCGATTTTAGCGGTTTTTGAGGCGTTTTTAGACTTTCCAACGTATAATTTTTAATCAACGAAACCATTGAGAGTTTCGGTTAGAAAGCAGTGAAGCTGGAAGTCTATTAAAAGCTCAACATTGATGTCAGTGATTTGGAAAAAATAAAACAAAACACAAATACTGACTATATGACAAACACTTAGACACCATCTGAAAACTGGAAAACTATAAACAGAGGTGCATTTATAGTTAGAAGGAACACCAAACATGGAACGCGATACCTTTGGAATATGCCTGAATAAGGCCATGCTGTCAGAGAATATGTATTCAACGTTTACACACGTCAGGGCTTATGAAAAAAACGGAGGCGGTACTTCTGATCTCAGGGTCCTGTTATCGTTCCCTCAAATGAGTGGAAAAGACCTATTGAATACGATGCGAGGTTCTCGTCAGCTTGAGTGGAGAGCAGAGTTTCACTGTCCATATACGAAGTAAACTTGTAACATCTCCCGCGCCCAGCACAAACATAACTGGGCGCATACTACTATCCAATTTCCCCTCCTACTTAACACCAAGTTACGAATCCTTTATATTAGAGCTTATACTCTACGACAAAGCAGCCATTATGAAAAAAACAGGAAAGTTTTGGATACTGGGCTTACTTAGCAGCTCGATTTCCCTTGCCTGTCATGCGGCACCGATCACTTTTGATACCGCATGGCAGCTATTGCTAGAAAACAACTATTCTCTTAAAGCTCAACGCTCAAACGTCGAGAATTACCAATACCAAGAGAGTGCCACCAGCAATCTCAACTTACCTCAGGTTACCATTGGCGCGAATTACACGCGTTTAGATACCGATATCACGCTGTCAGGAAAACAGATCCTAGACAGCACAGGAGCACACATTAACGTACCTCCTGCTTTTCAACCTATTTTTGGTGCCTTAGCTAATACCACTTCGACCATAACCGAGCGCGATATTTTCTCTTCGTCTATTCGTGCCATTTGGCCAATTTTTACTGGTGGTCGTATTTCTGCGGCTCAATCAGCAGCAGAAGGCAAAACGGATGAGGCGAAAAGTCAGCTTCTAATGGAACAACAAGCGCGCTTTGAAGATTTGTCGAAGTACTACTTTTCTGTCGTGCTGGCAAAGGAAGTACTCGCAACGCGGCAAGCGGTTGAAGCTGGACTAAAAAAGCATAGAGATTTTGCCATTAAGCTTGAAGAGCAAGGACAAATCGCACACGTTGAGCGCCTGCAAGCCGAAGCTTCTTTAGATAAAGCATCTGTAGAAACACGTAAAGCCGCTAGCGATTTGAGTATCGCTCAGGCCGCATTAGGTAAATTACTCGCACAAGATGACGCCGTAGAGCCCGCTGAATCTTTGTTTATCAACGACAGTCTTCCTCCTCTTACCGCTTTTGTCGATCAAACGTTGCTTACCTATCCGGGGTTAGAACTTCTGAGCGCTAAACACAAACAAGCCTCTAGCTTAATCAAAGCAGAAAAAGGGAAATACTATCCTGAAGTTTACCTTTACGGCGACTACAGCTTGTATGAAGACGATTCTCTCGCAAGCCAAATGAAGCCTGACTGGTTAGTTGGTGTTGGTGTCAGCATTCCACTGATTGAATCATCAGGGCGAAGCGAAAAAGTCAAAGCCGCTCAAAGCGTCGTCTCGCAGGTCGACTCATTAAAGTCCCAAGCCAAACAAGACTTATCGCTGTTAGTCCAAAAGACATACTTGGAGGCTCAGCAAGCCATTGATGAAGTACAAGGGCTCGCATCTAGCATTGAACTCGCTAACGAAAATCTGCGCTTGCGTGAAAAAGCATTTACTCAGGGTCTGTCGTCTTCTCTGGATGTTGTGGATGCACAACTTTATGTCGCGAGTATAGAAACACAACGTTCAGCGGCGCGTTTCCGCTATTTAATATCTTTAACCAAGCTACTCGCATTGAGCAGTGAAATGAACAGCTTCGAACAATATCAAAATACCGCTTATATCCCTGCTTCAACATCCAAAGAGGTGAAATAAATCATGGCAGCTAAATCACTAAAACCCGTTTTACTCTCACTTTGTGCTTTGGGTGTTGCCTCTTGGGTTGGCTATCAATTTTACCAAGCCTATCAACCGGAACCGATCCGCTTACAGGGATTAATTGAAGCCCAGCAATACAGCATTTCCTCAAAAGTTCCAGGGCGTATTGATGAGGTCATGGTCCGTAAAGGCGACGATGTAGAGAAAGGCCAGCTTATTTTTACCCTTCATAGTCCTGAAATTGAAGCGAAGTTAGAACAAGCAAAAGCAGGTGAAAAAGCGGCGGACGCCTTAGCTCAAGAAGCTGAGAAAGGCGCACGTGAGCAACAAATCCAAGCAGCAAAAGATCAGTGGATGAAAGCCAAAGCCGCTGCGAATTTAATGGAAAAAACCTACAATCGTGTGAATAACCTTTATAACGATGGCGTGGTTGCAGAACAAAAGCGCGATGAAGCTTTAACGCAATGGCAAGCAGCGAAATACACCGAAAGTGCCGCGTTTCAAATGTACGAAATGGCAAAAGAAGGCGCGAGAAGTGAAACCAAAGTGGCAGCGGCGGAAAAAGCGCGCATGGCATCAGGTGCCGTAGCCGAAGTAGAAGCGTATGCGAAAGATACTCAGATCTACAGCTGGTTTGACGGCGAAGTCTCTCAAGTTCTACTTCAAAGTGGTGAATTAGCACCTCAGGGCTTCCCGGTTGTTACTGTGATAGATACAGAAGATGCCTGGGCGACACTTAATGTGCGTGAAGATTACCTTCAACACTTTAAAAAAGGAGCAACCTTTGATGCCTATTTGCCTGCCTTAAATAAAAATGTTGAGTTCAAAGTAACGCATGTTGCCGTTATGGGTGACTTTGCAACGTGGAGAGCAACCGATGCTTCTCAAGGTTTTGATCTTCGTACCTTTGAAGTAGAAGCTCGTCCAGCTCAACCCGAACCTGAACTGCGTATGGGAATGAGTGTTGTCGTTGAACTTTAATCACAACCACTAGGTTAATGCTATGACGATTAAGATTTCACAGCGGCATATCTTACGACGAGACAAGTGGTTACTTTCGTGCCTTACTTGGATACCGATTTTGCTCGCGATGATGATTTGGGGAGTGTTCTCTGCGGGCATTGCCCGGGATCTGCCAATCGGTGTGGTTGATCTACAACATTCCCAACTTTCTCGAAAGCTCATTCAATCTTTGGATGCGTCGTCGAGTCTGGCTGTTAATTATCACTACACCAGTGCAAACGAAGCAAAAAATGCGATGATTGAAGGCGATATCTACGCTTACGCGATCATCCCATCTAAGTTCGACCAAGATATTCTCCAACACCGCCAACCTCAACTCTCTGTCTTTTACAACAGTCAGTACATTTTGGTTGCGAAACTGATCAACTCTGCCGTTGCGCAAGCACAAGGCTATTTCGATGCTCAGGTTGAAGTAATGAGCAACTTGGCTAAGGGTAACACCACAACGCTAGCGGCGGCTGGGCAGGCTGTACCCGTGTCGACACAAATAACCGCATTATTTAACCGTAACAATAACTACGCACAATTTTTGGTAACGGCTATCGTGCCAGCCATTTGGCAAATATGTATTGTAGTAAGCACTATTTTGATTCTTACCGCGCACTTTCGCATTTATGGTGGAAAGAATGGCTTTGCGTTTTTGGGCGAAAAGCCATACGCCAAGCTCACTTCCCTATTAAGTCAGTACATTCCGGTCTTTATGGCGCAAGGTGCATTGTTCTTATACTGGTTTTATTCCGTGCTTGATTGGCCAATGGAAGGCAGTTTTTTGGTTATGCTATTAGCACAATTGGCGACGGTTATCGCCTGTATCATTATGGGGGCGTTGTTCTTCTTCTTGTCGATGGATCCTGCACGTGCGATGAGTTTTGCTGGCGCGTTTACGGCTCCAAGTTTCGCGTTCATGGGAATTACATTCCCAGTTTCTGACATGAACACGCTCGCTTATGCATGGCGTTCATTATTGCCGATTACCCATTACATTGAAGTGCAAGTGAGTCAAGCAAGCTATGGAGCATCGGCCGCACAATCTTTAAGCTCGCTATGGCCTATGGTTGGCTACGTTTTGCCCTTGCTCATTACCGCAGCCTTGATGGGTAAACATCGAACAGCTTCATCAACACGCCAAGCGAAGGAGGCGGTATGACATTGTGGCAACTGATTAAAGCGGAACTTAAGGCCGTTCTAACCAATCCAGTCGTTACGTTGACCGTTTTTGGTGGTGTCGTATTTTACTCGTTTTTATACCCTTTGCCTTATGCACAACAAACGCCTCGTGAACAACCAATCGCGATTGTTAATTTAGATGGTAGTCAGACGAGTTTAAAGCTGGAACGTATGGTTGATGCCACTCCACAAGTCAACGTAGTTACTCGACTTCATACGATTGCCGATGCAAAACAAGCATTTTTACAACGAGAGATCACCGGTTTTTTAGTCATACCAGAACACTTTTACAAAGACCTCATGTTAGGTAAAAGCCCGACTCTAGCCTACGCTGCGGACGCCTCGTATTTTCTCGTGTACGGAACCGTGGTAGAGGGATTGGCCCAAGCGGGAGGCACATTAGGGGCCCAAGTGAAAGTCAGTAAAATGGTGATAGATGGTGTGCCCATGAGTATGGCTAGCCATAATTACTCTGCTATTAAGCTTAATATGAAACCGACGTTCAACCCAACCATGGGTTACATCGAATACGTAGTGCCAGCAGTATTTGTTCTGATTTTACAACAAACGTTGATCATGGCGGTTGGATTACAAACGGGAACACAGCGTCATGGTCGTGGCTACTGGTCTCAAGTATCAACGGGATCGCTACTGCTTGTGAGAACGTTAGTATTTGTGGCAATTTATTATTTACTCGGCGCCTATTATTTTGGTTTTAGCTTCGAACGTTTAAGCGTAAACCATATCGCCAACGCGGGCGAACTACTGGCCATGTTGTTCCCGTTCTTTTTAGGTTGCTGCGGACTAGGCTTCTGGCTGGGTTACTTATTACCTCGGCGTGAACTTGTCACCTTAGTCGTCCTCGTGAGCTCTATGCCTCTCATTTTCTTGGCGGGTTTTATTTGGCCGATTGAAGCCATTCCTGCTCCCCTACTATGGATTGCAGATTTAAGTCCAAGTACATGGGCGATCAAAGCTTTCTTAGCGCTAAACCAAATGGGGGCAACCTGGCAACAAGTCGCTCCACATTGGACAGCACTTTGGGCACTCACCGTGCTTTGGGGTAGCGTTGGGTACTGGATTGCTAAGCGCAATAACAAGCCAGTTGTAACAGAAAGTCTAAGTTGATTTCTCTCTACAGCTCAAAGAGATAATCACAAATCAAAAACCTGATGGACGATCTGAGGGGCGAAATATCGCCCCTTTTTTTTATTGGCGATGTTAGCCAACGTGATTGGAAAGTTCGTTTAGCATGCTTCAGCCTCTCTAAATGGCACCTTCGGAACAATCCTATAACCTTATCGACAAATAGTTGATTTTTTTGAAGCATTGTTTATGTCACATGTTGTAACATTGCTTACCTAACGTATTGTAACAAGAGAGAATTGGATGTCTAAAGCGGAATCATCTTCCAGAAAGTTAAGCTTTATTATTATTAGCCTCGTTTTTGTGGTTTGGCTATATAGCTTGTGGGCAGATCGAGTAACACCAATCACTGGCACCGCTCGGATTCATTCTTATCTTGTCCGTATTACTCCAGAGGTTTCAGGGAACCTAACTGAAATCCATGTTCGCAATAATCAAGTCGTCAATGCTGGTGATGTGCTCTTCGAAATTGATCCAAGAGACTATCAAATTAATCTGCGTTCAGCCGAAGCAAACTTAGCCATTGCTGGCCAAAACATTGGAGCCAACACAGCGGCTGTTGAAGTGGCACAAGCTAAGGTCATTGAATCACTCGCAGCTCGTGACAACGCAAGAGAACAAGCAGCTCGCGTAACCGAGCTCGCCGCAAAAGGGGTATTGAGTAAATCTGAGCTAGACAACGCCATCGAAGCCAAAGCGCGAGCTCAAGCCACATTAGAGGCAGCAGAAGCGTCCTTAGCTCAAGCCAAGCATAATCTTGGCCCCGAAGGGCAAGATAATCCCCAGATTCTCGCAGCTATAGCAAATCTTGAAAAAGCGCAACTCGACTTACAACGGACGAAAGTGATTGCTCCATCAAAGGGGATCGTTTCTAACTTACAACTCACTGTTGGGCAAAAAGCGACAACTGGATCACCTCTTGTCACTTTCATTGATCCGAGAGGCGTGTGGGTATCAGCGCTTGTTCGCGAAAACTCACTCGAGCATGTTCGTGCGGGACAAAAAACAAAGATTGTGTTGGATGCTTTACCTGGCAGAGTGTTTGAAGGGCGAGTAGAAAGCATTGGTTGGGGTACTGGTGGCAGTAACGACGTCGATCCGACAACTGGCTTTTTGGTTGCAGACAATAATTCCTTAAACGCACAGCGCTATCCTGTAAATATTGTTTTTGAAGGCGGAGATATTCCCGAAAACGTACGTTATGGTTCGAAAGCAACGGTCGCTTTTTTAACTGAGCAAAGCACCTTTGGAGAGTGGCTGGCCTCTTTCTGGATGAGAGTGTTGAGTATCTGGACTTATGTTTCATAGTTCAGCAAACCCAATCATTAGATTGGTTTTCACTCCGATTCTTTTACTGTTTTACTTACAGTATTCAGGTGCGCCTACTCCCTTTATCGCGCCAATATTCGTTGTGATTTTTCTAACTCTGATGCCATCTAAGCCCCCGTTCAACATGATGTTGAAATTGCTGGTAATACTCTCACTTCTCAGCTTTGGCATCGTAACTTTAGCAGGAGCGCTCATGAGCTCTCCTAGTGGCTTCTTACTGTTTACTTGGTCACTTCTCTGTTGGAGTTATTACCGAAGTCATCGCGATCCCAAAGACATCGTTTCGACACTCACTTTGATTGTTGTATTGATTATCGTGGTCACAAGCCAACAAATGGGGTTGTCGCTTGAGGGGTTGCCATGGGTCTTATTTACTAGCTTCATTGTTGCGTTGGTTGCCACATATATTAGCTTTTGGTTATTCCCTGGGGACGAAAAAGATATACAACCAGACCAAACCACTCTTGATGGCGCAAACGAACATATCGGGCTTATCGTCTTTAAAGCAACCGCATTGTGTGTTGTTTTGTACGCGCTAATATCATCTGGAAGCTCTCAAACGCTATTGATCGCAATAACATTTGGCAGCATGATTAAGCACCCAGTTAATCAAGACAGTCATTCCTTTGGGCGGTATCGAATTATCACTACAAGCCTAGGGATCTTGTTTACTATTCCATGCATGCTTGCAGTAGCCACAGGTGCACCTACTTACGTTGTACTTGGCGTTACCATCTTTTGTGGCCTGCAACTAGCGTGTTTTGCAATACGTCGACAGACACACTTAACCATCTATCAATTGCTTTTTACTAACTTCACTGTGCTGACTTACCAGATTATTAACAATACGGGCATCGAATCATTTTCTGCTCAAATGACTCGATTCGTCTCTATTTCTATCGCTATAGTTCTAGGGGTACTGGTTCTCAATTTATTTAGATCAGAGCAAGAGGTGAAATAACTGCAGCCTCTCTTTCTTAAACTAAAGCGGCTGAGCGATATGAGCTTTCTCATTGAACGAAGCTTGAATAAGTAAAAAAGCATCGATTTTATAATCACATACAGAAGATTACTCCCTCCCAATAAACATTAACGTCCAATCAGAAGAGAAGAATTTTTCAAGTAAAAAACAAGACTCGAATTGAGTCTTGTTTATAAATGTGGTCTGGATGAATACGGTTATGGCGTCGCTTTAAAATCGCGGATTAGCTTCTCCCGATACGCCGTAACAACCCTCATGATAGAGTCTTTTACATCCCCTATTTGCTTAGAGGGTTGACACCAAAGGCCAAAACCAAACTTAAAGCCTTCTAGTAATTCACAGACTTCAACGGGCTCTATATCATTATTAGAAAATTCCGAATGAGCCAGCGTTCTAGGAAGAACTGCCCACCCTAGCCCTGCTTCAACCATTTTTACAACAAGAGCCAACTGATCGACTTCTTCATGATTCGAACTGACGATAACTTTTTCACCCATTCCTTCTTCAATGAAAGATCGCAACACAAATTGCTTGCTATTCCTCAACGCAGTTAACACTCGGTCGGGTGCCATAGAAGCCAGTTCACCACCTTTCTGGACAAAGGGAACAAATTCGAAGTGACCTAAAAACGTCGAGTCTAGACTGTGTATTGCACGGCTATCATGCACATTGACAATACCGAACTGGTACTCACCAGTCGCTAAACCTTCTTTGATCTCGTTACGGTTACGAACAAAAAAGTTAACTCGCATCATCGGAAAATCTGCCGCTAATTGAACACGAAGTAACACCAGCAAACGATGTGGGATGGCACTAGAATAGGCAATGCTGACACTCTCTAAGCCACCATGAGCAAGGCTCAATGCAACTTTGTCGAACGTACGGGCTTGTTCAATTGTTTGCTTTGCATAGTGGTAAAGAAGGCGAGCATCTTCAGTGGGTTCTACGGAACGGCCAACCCGATTAAACAAGCTCACAGCAAGTAAATCTTCTAAATTCGTAATAACCTGCCCGATGGTTGTTCTGTGCTTATTCAATTTTACAGCAGCCTTGCTAAACGAAAGCTCCTCGTAAACAGCAACGAATGCCAATAGTTGTTCAAGACTAAAATTCATAGGTTTTCTTATATCTTAGGGCTACATGGCTAAACTATCACAAGTTATTGAGAATGCTAGCTCGGAAGAGCGACTGTTGACCCGAGGCTTTTATCCTCATCACTAGATACGTAGTTATTCCGCACGTAAATGCGAAAACTTATCGCACTCACACTCTCCTTAAAGCACGTTCGACATCAGACGTAACTCATTACGAACTCTCTAAAAAAATACATTGATGGATTTGATCCTACAAAAGCGATTATTACATTTGTAGGATTTCTCTTATCTTTGCATTCATCAAATAAATAGAGAAAAGCACTATGAACTCAATGCCACATGAGCTTGTGTGGGGTGAAGTTTACTTCCCACCCTTGTTGCTGGTTATTGCATTGGCTTACATTCTCACCATTTTGGTTGGAACCGTTGCAACAAAATTAGGGGTACACAAATACGTTGCGTTTCCAGCACTTGCTGAGCTGAGCCTAATTGTGATTTTTACTGGCGTTATTGGTCGATTCATAACCATCTTTTGAGGCAAATTCCGTGATAAAACGTTATCTAATCACATTTTTATTACTGTGTTCCGCTGGCACTGTGATTTTCAGTTACTACCAATCATACTCAAACAATCCTTGGACTAGAGATGGTCATGTCAGCGCGTACATTGTGTCTATAACGCCCCGAGTAACCGGGCAAGTCATCAAGGTATATGTTGAAGACAACTCCCAAGTTAATGCGGGCGACTTACTGTTTGAGATTGACCCAAGCATTTATAAAGCCTCTTACCACAAAGCCCAGGCGGCTCAAAAGCAAGCCATTGCGTTGTTAGCGAAAGCCAAAAATGAAGAACAACGTGCACTGGAACTAGAAAAGCGTACACCTGGCGCGGTATCTGTGCTGACGTTGAACAATTTGAACAACGCCGTAGAGACAGCAATCGCAAACGTGGAGCTGGCGAAAGCAAACGTCGAAGAAGCAAAACTGAACCTTGATTACACCAAGGTGTACGCTCCAACAAATGGTTACATCACTAATTTTAATCTGCGCACCGGCTCCCAAGTTGTCGCAAACTCACCAGTTGTAGCATTAATTGATGAAGACAGCTTTTGGATCGAAGGCTATTTCAAAGAAACGGATTTAGTTGGTGTTGATCCACGAGATAAAGCATACGTGACCTTAATGATGCACGACGAAATGGTGCTGGAAGGTAAAATCAAGAGCATTGGTTATGGCATCGCGAAGCAAGACGGTAGTACAGGTAACAACCTTCTGCCTAATGTGAATCCTAATTTTCAGTGGATACGCTTAGCTCAACGCATTCCAATTAAAGTGAAATTAGACAACTTACCAAAAGATTTTCAACTACGCGTCGGTATGACGGCATCCATCAAAATAATCAAACAATAAGTGCGGTGAAATGTATGTTTAATGCCTCAACCAAAGAAGCAATTAAAGCTGCGCTGTCTATCGTTATCGCAATCTGCCTCGCCTTATGGTTTCAATGGGAGAAACCCTATTGGGCAGCGATCGCCGTCGCGGTAATGGCATTAAATGAAAGCTTCGCTCACTCGATAAACAAAGGTCATAACCGCCTAGTGGGAACCCTACTGGGCATTGGCTATGCCTTTTTCCTCATCACAGCATTTTCTCAAGATCGCTTCTTGTTCCTGACTTTTTTTACCCTATTTTTAGGTGTATGCATTTTCATGTCGAGCGACGAAAAGTACGGTTATGTGTTCTCCATAGGCTTTGCGGTGTGCTCTATCATCGCTTGTATGGGAGGGTTTGATAGTCAAGTGACGTTCCATTTCGCAGTACTTCGAATGCAGGAAACTATTCTTGGCATCATTACCTTCTCCGTTGTTTATCGTTTGGTTTGGCCAGTGAATACTGAAGAGAATTTCATTCAACGCTTTGAGAGCAGCCGTGAGGTGTTGCTTAAAGCTATAGACAAACCAAATGACATTGATATTGATGCCCTTGAAACCAACACAGCAAACATTGAGAAGATGTGCCAACTACTGGGATTACCGCTCACGGGCAGTTACCACCTCAAAGAACATCGAAAGCTGTGGCATCAGCGCCTCGAAGAGATGAAACGTATTCAAGAACGATTACTTGAACAAGTGGAAAAGCCCCACTGTGATGATATTGACTGGAAACCTGTGGCTCAAAACCTGACGCTATTTAATATCGCTCAGCCAACCACGCATCTAATTGGTCGTACCTTATTGACAGAACAAGTGAAACAGAAAACATCTTGGCATCGTGAACACCGGACTTTCATACAGCACTTGAAAGAAGACCGCAGAAAGGTTTTGCAAGGCCTATCGATGTTTATCACCTCGTTATTGGTTTGGATTTATCTCCCTGTACCAGGTGGGTTTATCTTCCCTATGTTGGCCGGTGTCTTTTCATCAATAGTACCTACAATGCCTCCTAGCGTTGTTAAAGATGCCTTCTTTGGCGTTTTGGGAACAGGTTCAGTGATACTGCTGCAATACATCTTCTTGATGCCCATGATGACTGAGCTCTGGCAACTAGGGTTATTTTATTTCATCAATATTATTTTGATTTGGGAGGTATTTTCTACACCACAGCTGATGATCCATAGGGTCTTAGGCGTCAATTTATTAGTGGTATTAACCTCAGGCGCACTTAACTTGACCCCGGAGTATCGTATCGAAACACCTTTACTCATGCTGGTAAACATCATGCTCATTTTGATGATCGCCAAGTTATTTAATGACCTGTTTCATCCCCGCGGAACCGCTTAAACAAGTAATTAAACTTAATAAGGAAATGCTTTGAACAGTGGGTTAGATCAAATTACGTAATGGCAAATAACACTGCCCGAAAAGGTAAAAATTAAAGACCAAACCAACACACTTTGAACAGGAAACATATGAAATATCAGCAGTGGGAATACTTTAATATCACGAAGTGAGAATAATATTTGAGGTTGAAGATCCCAACATGTAGCTAAAGATGCGCCTCTTTTGAGCCGAGGATGCTTGATCAAATATTCAGCATAGGATGAATAAACCGTCAACAACCCTAACAGCCCAAATAACTCGATGATAGAAATAACTTCCAGACTAAATGGCAATAGTGAAGGCCCACCAATGAGCAAGATAATTGCGAAGATCCACATCTTATTTTTCATTACACATCCTTGTTGCTGATTTACGCTTATGTATTACCAATAACAACACCAAGTAAAAACTGTTGGCCATAAAAACGCAACCCAACGTTGAACTTTTCATGTCAAGCGCTGGGTTGTGTTTTTTTAAGTACTTTTAAATGTAAAATCAGTCAGTTAAACTAGATCGAAGGACAGTTTCCTTTTTCTGCCATGTCTACTTTTAGTACTTCTGCTTTACCTTTGCTTTCGTCCACGAGTTCTACGCCCGCACCACCAACAAATACACCCATTTTAATGTATTGATTAACGAAATAATTACGGCCCTCTTCCGTTAAGATAGTTAAGTGATTTTCAGAAAACTCAGACTCTGTACTTACTTGATGTTCTTTATTGCCTTCGACCTCATGGTAGAAGAATACACCAGGAGCTGTTTCACCAATACATTCCCCATCGACGTAAACATACTTTTTAAGCGCTGCTCCGACAAAAGCATCTTCTCGATAAATGTAAATCCCTGCGTTCCCCTTTTGAGGTGCTTCAAATGATTTCATTTGATTTGATACTGTCGAATCAACAGTAGGTACAGAAGCACAACCTGATAAACCCAAAAGGAATGCGGAACAAAGAATTACTTTATTTTTCATGTTATTAACCTAGCTACGATAAAATCGCGCCAACCATACTATAAACAAATACATTCACTTATTGGTATTTTTGAAATTTGTGATTCAACCTATGCAATAGCACTCATTTAACGTATAGATTGAGCAAACATTAGCCATATAATAATCACGAGAATAAAATGCCCTGTATCTAACGATCACTAAATGCCACTTTACTCGCTAGACTGATAAGTAGAATACCTGAAACACCTTCAAGAGTTCTTGAATAACGTTGAGAGTGTGGACGACTAAATACCCAATTACCCACAGATGCGTACAAAACGTTACATGTCGTCGCAAGTGCGCTGAACAGCAAGCCAAGTACTAATAATTGCATTGATGTTGAGCTTGCAGACGTATCAATAAATTGAGGCAGAAATGATAGGAAGAATAACGCTACTTTTGGATTCAAGACGCTGACGATAACACCCTGAACAAACACATTTTTATTATTATCAACGTTTTTGTTTTCAACGATTTTACTTTCTCCACGCCACATGGACAGTAACGACTGAACACCTAAATAAACCAGGTAAGCAGCCCCTAACCATTTAACAACGCTAAAAGCCAAAGCTGAACTCAGAATTATTGCTGACAAACCTAAACATGCCGCTAATGTATGAAAAAAGTAACCAACACCAAGCCCCAAAGCCGCTTTCAGCCCAGCAGATAACTTACCTTTCATTGTATTGGAAACAACATAAATTACATCAGGCCCAGGAATCATGTTGATCGCGAGACAAGCGACAACAAATAGTAATAGTGAATTTGAATCCATTCTTTTCTCCAGATTAACTTCTTGCGGGATAACATCTCATCGAACTACAAGTAATGCAACGCCCAGGTTTCCCTTGATTACCAAAGCGTCGACCGTGGCTCATTGACGTGCCTGCTGTCGTAAGAGTCGCGGGGCCGGGGCTAGCGATGGCTGCGATAGCTGATACGACAATCAGTGAATAATTTATCTCTTCCATTTTTACTCTAAGCCTCCACATGAAGTTTTATCAACGCTTATCGCGGAATACTCTATTGAATGTACATCAGAAGCGTAATCCTGATTAAAACGCCAAGTGTCACGAATCAAGCTTGAGTTCTCTGGTATTTTACTGCTCCAAAATAACATCAAATCCACCATAAATGAGACGCTTTCCATCAAAGGGCATTGGGTTATTCTCAGGACTCATTCGAGGATCACCCATGATCCGCTGCCACCCTGAGTCTCGAACTTCTTTTGAAGGCCAGACTACCCATGAAAACACAACGGTTTCGTTGCTTTCAGCTTTAACTGCCATGGGAAACGATGTGATCTCACCATCTGGAACTTCACTTCCCCACGTCTCAATAACCTTTAAGGCCCCAAACTCCCTGAACATTTCTGCTGCTATTTTTGCGTGTGCGATATACTTTTCTTTATTCGCTGTCGGTACTGCAGCGACAAACCCATCAATGTATGACATAAGTAAACTCCTTTCATTGGAGTTATAACCATAGCTCAATAAAAAGAATGCACATGATGCCAAATCATAGAAGCAGGTACGTAATACAGCTTGAGAGCTACATTCCTAGCTTGGACTTTATATGCATATTTGAAAGGTATGTGTTTGGATCTAGCTTAGTTAGCGTATTTATAATTTCCAAAACGCTCGAATACTCAATACGTTCCTCTTCTGCATGCCCGATCCCACCTATTGTAAAGTGAGTAAAGCGGTAATCACGATAAACGTTTTGAAGCTGGCTAGAAATATCTTTGAGTAATCTTTTACTGAGGCTGAATGCAGGGTATTCACTATTTTCTGAAAGCTCTGCTGTAGATCCAATAGATACAATATTGCATTTATCGTTAAGTGAACCTAAAGCGTTAAGCTCATTGACTAAATTAAGATACCCAATCGGGCCAACATTCATAAACTCAATCAGTTCGTTTGTTGTCAATTTTGAAGACTCTCCCCACATCGACGCCAAATAAACTATGATGTCAAACTTTACACCTTTGAAGCACGTGTAATCTGGTTTTTTTATCGGGATCAACGTCAATACAAACAGAAGCGACTCCATCCTCAACTAGCTTTGATCTAGAAATAGTATAAATTTCTGTACCCTGTAAGTTCGTAGCCAAGAACCTTCCTAGCCCCTTACTACCTCCAACGATTAAAATCTGCATAACCCTATTCCTTGGTTAAGGTTGTCTTTCATATTATCCGCCAAACTGTGCATTAGGCATCACTTTAACGTTTCTATTGCCCTACTTAGTTCTATCTTCAATTTCATCAAATGGTTCAACTGAAATACGCTCTGCAATTTCACTCATCTTCTTCATTTTTTCTGGGTTACTAGTTCCCCAAAACCGCTCCCAGTCTTCACGTGTTCGCCACTTGGCAATAGTTAAAACCTTTTCTGGTACATCATAAGAACGAAGCATAAAACTACCAAACGCCCCATCTACTGACTGATGAATTGAACCTGTCGTTGAACGCCATATATTTTGAAACTCATCCATTTTTTCACTTGGCACACGCCATTCATACACAACTCTAAACATAACACTTCCAATAAAATTTCTAGATTTAATACGGCAAAATATCAAACACCCTAAGCCAGATTAATAGATGAATAAAGCAACATAGTAGAGCGTAGAGGCACCTGAAAAACAAAGCGTAAACGCTCTAAAACACTCCGAGGCGATTAGTCATGCACACATTCAAAGATTTGGTATTGACGTTTAACATTGGCTGTTACTTTTCCCCAATGTGAGGCTTGAACTCTTTCCTGATGTTGTTTAAAAGAGGCTTTGTCGACGAACTCCTCATAGACATCAAAACGAAAAGGGTTAGTCGAGTTTTGAGTCACAAGAAAAGTAAGGCAGCCCGGCTCTTCTAGCGTGAGCCTTTTGTGAGTTATTAACTCATGTTTTACTAATTCTAAATCCTTTTCCGGAACTAAAATAAAGCCTTTCAATGCTACCTTCGACATATCATCCTCCCACCCCTATCGTGTAGCGTAGCATTAAGAAGTAGCCAACGCGCCCTCAATCTCAATCATCATATCGCAAATGTGAATCTCACCATGAACTAATATGCCACGTGTTAGGAATCTATTTCGAGTGCCCTATCGACTTACGAGCATAAGGTTATCTCAACCCTTTCTTTGCCTTTACCGATGTTCTTGCGTTTTAGTTGAATTTGGCCGACTTCTGATGTGCGCTTTAAATGAGTGCCACCGCAAGGTACTTGCGCAAACCCATCCACTCTCCAATACCTTCTTTCACTCTCTTGATCGGAAAAGTCACTAATAATAACTGAATCAGAGTTAATCAAATCTTGCACATCAGTTTCAATTTCTTTCAATAACGGACCAATATTTTCAGGCCACTCGAAATCTATGCGACTCTTATTTTCAGAAATATGCGCGCCTATCTTAACAATGCCTTCCCGACGCTGATAAAACATCTCGAGCACCACTTCGGCAGCAAAATGTAGCTTCATTAAGGCGTATCTACGCTTCCAATCAACACACGTGATTACAGTGTCACCAAGAGTGAAATTTGGAGAGGATTCCAATGTGTAAATAAGTCGAACACCTAACTTTTGAGCAATCAAAACCGGAATACCATTAATCGTTCCTTTATCACTCTCTTGGCCTCCAGACTCCGCAAAGAAGATAGTCTGGTCCAATTCAACTTTATTTCCGTCTACATTGGTCACTCTTGAGTTAAGTTCTATTTGGTAGGGATTAACCCAAAATAATTTCTCGCTCATGCTGCTATCCTTGCAGTAAGTCCTAACCTTGATGGTACATTCAGTGACCACTAAGTCAATTCAAGAAACCTCACCGTCAAATGTAAGGCTACGTATAGAGCGCTGGCAGGCTATATCTATTAGATGCTTTTAAGGCTGGATATAGATGCTTTTAAGGCCGGATACTAAACGCAGTTCAGGGGTTTAGCTAACAACCCATAAATTGCGGAATCTGAGACTACTCCATTCACTTCCCAGCGCTCCCATACTCGTCTAGATTTGATAAACTTGAAACCGCTCGGGGCTAAAACCTTATCAATCTCCAAAATGAAAGCTTCGGAATGCTCTTTATTCATAATTACGTACTGATTCTGATTGCCTAACACCGAATAGAGGTGTGAGCAACTCCACCACCTAAGCGAAGCTGTTCCACCCTGAAAACAAAGCCCGACTTGAACCCAAGCCCCAAGCGCTGCCAATTTTTAAACAAGCTAGTGAACTACCACCACTGTTCTCACTAACTTATCACCGAGCCGTTGCCTCTTTTTACCAAGAATGAAAATTGAGTCAATAAAACCGAAGAATGGAGTAATAATATTTCTAAAAAGTGACTGAAAAATATTGCACCTTTTACCCGTTCTTGCACTTATAACTGCAATGCCCAAAAGTTTTTTGCCCACACTTTGACCATTTGGGAAACTATCAGAAAAAAGGTAATACGATACAGACGCTGTTACTGCTGTAGCGCGAACAAGTTCCTTTTCAATACCGATTTCTAAGCCGCCCCACAAAATGAGTGTAAAAATGCTAAAACTGACAAAAAAGTCAACCATTTGTCCAACACACCTTATTCCAGGACTAGCCAAAACGTAATTTTCTAGAGTAAAGTTTTCTACATTTTTCATTTTAAAATTTGGACTAACAATTGTTTATTTGTGGACTAACGTTATGGGTTGAATAACATCCCCACCAAACCTAATCCATAGTGCCGTAAAGCAGGTCAAACCTAAAGAGCCAAGCATTTTTCTCCCTTTTAAATACTTTACTACACTCGCTCTAAAGGCTGGATTGGTAATATTTCAACATCTCTTCTTGATTAAGCGCTTTATTTTCTAACTTTTGTTGATCTTTAAAGATTTGAGCTAATGAAGGGAGAATTGAGCGATTGACTTTATAGTCATCAGACCAAAGTTTCCCTCTCATCACAGCTTTCGCACAATGAAAGTACATACTCTCGATGACTATTTTGATAACAACCTTAGGATCTTTACTTCCATCGGGGCAAGCAGATATCAATTTGGAGTCTGTGTGAATACTTGCAATTCCTTTAATACGGAGTACTTCATCAATACCATTTACCATCAATAACAACCCAACTTTGGGGTTACTAATGATATTTTTTAGACTATCTATACGATTATTCCCCGAGCTATCAGGGAGCAACAATGTTGATTCATCTAAAACTTTTACGAAGCCAGGCTCCCCTCCTTTCGGAGAGAGATCGGTATAGCCTTGTGTATCGGCGGTACTTAGAACTGCAAAATGGCAATTATTAATTAATGTAATCGCATGAACATCCAGGGCAGGCAACGCTTTATTTTTAGCTCTCGCACTTGGCTCTGCGTAAATTTCTTTTAACTGCTCTATTGTTTTAATTTCACTCATTCAATGTTGTCCCTTCACTATCGTATAATGCTTTGCTTGGAAGTAAGCAGAACTCTGACTTCTGCATAGCCACTCAACCTAACGCAAAGTAAAAATGCTACGCGTGCAAATTATCTCTTCAACGCTTTATTATCTAACGACTTAAATTAAAGCCTTTCACTGAATTCCCCACACTGCTTACACTTGTAACCATGCTTGTAAAAGAACAATGGAAAACCCAGTAAAATAAAGACTAAGAAAGCTGGACGCTTACCTTTTGTAAATGCAAATAGCTCTTTACTACCACAGTTAGGGCAAACATCTTTTCCTTCATCAACGGCAAGTTCACTTTCTAATGATTCTGAGAAATCACTGCTAAGTATTTGTTTCGCGTCTTCTGCATCACTTTCGGCCACCATCAGACGAACGCCGCCCATTGCATTTGAATAAAGCCACTGAGTATTCACCGTGTGCTCGTCAGCAATGTGGCTTTCTATTCCGACACTATCTAGGCTTGCTCTCGCAATATGAGCTTCATGAGGAAAAGAAAACCTTGCTACTACAATCACATATTACTCCTTGTGGAAAAGCGCTCTCGTAAGGTATAAGCTACGCGAATTAAAAATGCCACGTGTGGCGTTTCTTTTCAAACAGTTTAGTAGCCCACTACAGACTAGTACATATACCCTAACCAATCTATATGACCAACAGCCCAAGTTTTGCCGCTGATAGGTTTAACATATAAATCATCGACTTGCTCTATAGCAACACCGTAATTTTTATGTTCATGAACTCGCAACCAAGAACTTAGAGAGTTAAGGCGCACATAACCATTAGCCACATAAAAACGATCCAAATCGGAGACTAAAATGATGAAGTCGACATCTTTAGTTGACGCATACTCGCTGAGTTGAGACAACATTGTTGTGCCAATACCTTGCCTTTGAAGTGTGCTCTCGACACAAAAGTCACTCACACCTAATACTTTATAAATTTCATCACCAACGCGAACAGCTCTGTAGTCTAATCCCATATAACCAACTAACTGGTCACCTTCGTACTTCAGAACTCTCATATGCGGGAGTTGCTTATAGTAAGAACGAGCAACCTGATGTTCAGGAAACGACTTGTTTCTCAGAGCCTCAATTGCATTATGCTGCGCTTTAGATAACTCGATTTCTGGGTAAATATCCATATTTGACCTTTGAGGGCTAATGACCTGTTAAAGGGTGATCAACACAATACCGAAACTCCCGCATACCGCCTTAATCACTGAGCTCAACGCATAGTTAAAATGCCACGCATAGCGAACCTATCTTAAACGCTATGTTATGCGCGTGGTTAATACATATCTACATAACCGTCCAACTTGCGAATTACCCCAATCCAACGCTCGATATTTGGGTAAGTTTCTAGGTTAAAACCACCCTCATCTGCGACATGGGTATAAGCATACAGTGCGATATCAGCAATAGAAATATTATCACCAACTAAGAACTTAGTTTTTGACAGCTGTAGTTCCATGATTTGTAATGCTTTATGGCCGCCTGATTGTAGTGATTTATATTCTTCTAGACGGTGCTCCGGCATACCTTGATACTTCTGAATAAAACGTAAGGCTCATGTGAGTATTGCTCAAAGAAAAGCCATTCGTACATTTTTGCTTTTTGATAACTGTCCTTAGGTAGATAAGGTGTATCTTCTGCAAAGTACCCCAATATTGCATTGGACTCACAGAGTACTCGACCGTCATCTAAAACGACTGTCGGAATTTTACCATTCGGATTTAGGGCTAAAAATTCTGTTGTTTTAGTCTCGTTATCTAAGATATTAACGTGTTTCCATTGGTGCTCAATGCCAAGGAATGACAATAGTAATTTTACTTTTAAGCAGTTACCTGACTGCAAATCTCCATATACAACCATGACACTCTCCATGTTTCAATTCGTAAAGCACATAACGCGCAGTTAAGGCTCGAACTACGCTACCACCTAAACAAAACAATTTTGCCTTAAACACGAAACCCAACCTTGAACTGAAAATGCCAAGCGTTGGGAGTCACTCTAAAATGCTTTGTTAGCTGGCTACTAGCACTGGCTTAATCTATCACGCTCACCTTTATAACCTCCAACCTTTCAACAAGTGCGTCAGCCATTAACTTTAACTTATCCGGCTGTTTTATAGAGTAGGATTTCATTGTTGCTAATACATCAACTCTTAACTTTTCTAACCGATTCGCCTCATTGCCTGTATGGTCTGTGAACACCATCCCTTCTAGCTCACTTAACCATTTGTCAAAAGACTCCGGGTTTTCAGATAGTAAAAGTAAAGTATTCTGAGGCTCAACTTTTAGTGCAACCAACAATAAGGGAGAAACTTCTCCCGAAATAGCTCCGTCTCTACGTTTCCAAATTTCTACCAAAGAAAAAAGCGTAGGAACTATTTTCGAACCGCCTTTTTTTTCAAGGTTTGATTCAATAGATTTGTAGTTTTCTATCATCCAGTTATGTAAGAGACTTACTTCTGGCGTCTTAGCATACAGTAGTCCTGAACAAAAAACAGACACAATTAAGATTGCCATATTCCTTATCATCATTGCTGCTCCAACTGATTAGATATATTTATGGTAATTTTTTTGTAGCTCGCGATTTCAGCAAAAATTTCTTTCAGAGCCGATTTACTATTACCTACATAGTAATGAGATTTAGCCACACTCCCCCACGTTTTACCAGGCATCAAACACCCAAGAGTGTCTTTGTGATAATTTCCGGCATGGATTAGAATAAACGTTCTCCCTGGAACATTTTGTAATTCATATACATTAGGATACTTCGGTGAGCTATAAGGCAATAATTTGTAAGCCCCTGCCTTGATCCTTTTATCGGATCCTTCAGTTATCGAGTCTGGTCCTGCGGGCTCCAATACAAACCAACTTTTACTTACTCCCTCAATCGTCAACTTACCTAAAGTTGTCTCTCCCATTTGATTTGTTCGCTTTAGATTTAGTTTAACTTCATCTAGTTTTTTCATTGCTCTTATCCTAGCTATCAAATCAATGAAATTAACAGAAGAGTATTGTTACAACAGATCCGTTTCATCATTAATAGAGACATCGCTAACTTAAATGAAATTGAGCATTAAGTTTTTTACACCAACTTTAGTGTAGACAGCTAACGCCGCGTTAAGGGACGCTGGCACACGATACAGAAGTGACCACATAACACCCTAACAAATTGAAAATGCCACGTGTGCCAAGTCCCTCTTAAACGCTTTGTTAGGTAATACTTTTACCAAGATCTCAACAAAGTTATGGACGCTGATTCAACTTTATTTTCAGATATGTCGACAACAAAGAAATCTGTATGAACTGCGACTAAATTATTATTCGAGTCGTAGCCGCCAATTACCGGATAGAAACCATCTCCCCCCCCCCCTGAATGGAAAAGAATAAGGTTCTTATCGCTATTAGGCAGTTGTATGTTTGCAAGCCCTTCACGTATTAGTGTTTTTCTGTTCGTTTGATTGAACCAGCAGTCATCTCTACCATTGTCAAAAAGTCCTTCATACCAACTATCTTCCTCGGGCATTACGCATAGTAAAAATGCCACGCGTTGCGAATCACTCTTAAACAGATTGTTATGGCTGTTTTTCAGGTACGAACCAAAACCAGAAAACTATTTATTCATTGATATATTTAATGTTAGTAGGTTCGACTGACACAACTCTACCGTCATCTAATTCAACAATAGCAACTGTTATTACATATGGATTGTTAGCTTCATCTCGTCGTTCTTGATTTCCAAACGTTTCAAAATATCCTTGAGATGGTTGGTCATAGCTATTTAACTTTACTAAACACTTTCTACGCTGATCTGACATCGTTTTTCCTTATTATTACATATAGATAATAAGGTTATAGAAACACCAAAAACAGTCAATAACCCATACGCATCCAAGCTCACAATTCGCAAATGTCGTTGACGAGAATTTAGAGTGTGTTAAAAGCCATAACGCCGCGTTAAGTAGTGAGCAACGGTACCACTGAACCTAAACTATTGTGCCATAAACACTTAAGCTGAATAGAACCAAAAATGCCACGCGTTGCGAATCTGCCTTAAACGCTTTGTTATGTGTTTATTCAAGTAATTTCTTAATGCCGTTTTGAGCTTGTTTATACCTTAGGTTAATTAAAGTCATCGCAACTTGCCCTACATCTTCGTAAAGGTTATCTGCATATTCATGGAGGTTTAGCGTGGGATCATATTTCTTGGCTTGAACAAAGCTCTCTACTTGGGAAATTCTCGCATTGGCACCTGGGCCTGCCTTAACGAGCATAAACTCTTTCCATGGTTTTTGCTGCTTTTGATTATTACAAGGAGAGCAACATGGCACTACATTTCCCCACGCATGCAAACCTAACTCAGTCTTGTTCATTGGGATTAAGTGATCTTGTGACATAGACTTGCGGTTAATTTCAACACCGCAAAAACAACATTGGTAATCGAAAAACTCTAAGAGTTCGTCTTTTTGAGCAACCTTAGGCCCAAAAGGCTCATAACCTCGAGCTTCATCATAGAACCTTCCGACTTCCTGAAGAAAAATGCGAATTGCACTATTTGAGATGTCAGATTTACTACGCGCCATAAAGAGCTCCACTTTAACATACGGATTTAAAAGTTAATTATTGCCTAAATTTGCCTAAACACATAACGCCCTGCTAAGGGGTGAGCAACGCAATACCGAAGCCGCTGCAAACCACCTTAATCACTAAAATCAACGCACAGTAAAAATGCCACGCGTTGCGAATCCCTCTTGAGCAGTTTGTTAGTCGCGAGGCACCGAGCGACAGTTTTAAGCCGAACTAAACTTTGCGAACAACAAACTTTATGTGCTTTGATACACTTAAGTCAGGCGTAGTCTCAAAGCGGCTAGTCAATGAAACCACTTGGAACAAACAACGCCGCAGAAAACGGACTGACAACACCAAAAAGCGCTTTTGGAAAGCCAATCTCACAGTGCGGACTTTCAACAAAGTCACTGAAACCACGTGGAACTTACAACACCAGAGAAAACGTCATTTCAGCGAGTAAATCGGCTTTTGTACCCAACAAACTCACCGAGCGGAGTTGCAACCAAAAACAGACTCTCGATTGCCCTGCTCTGTCAGCACCAAAGAACAAAAAACGCTAGGACAATTGCAAAACTTGGACTTAAAACAGCTGAAAATGAGTTTGGACCAACGTCGATGAACCTGTGAACCGGACAAACAGTTGCCAAATATTGAGCTTAGAAACATGATTTTGATTGCTAGCTTTTTCTGGCGACTAACGCCCTGTTAAGGTGTGAGCAACGCGATACAAAAGCCGCCGCATACCACCTTAATCACTTAGACCAACGCATAGTAAAAATGCCACGCGTTGCGAATCACTCTTAAACAGTTTGTTATACGTAAATCAGAAGAGGCAATACCGTTTAGTCGTGTTCTTGTGCTGTGTATTTGTTTAAAAAATCATAGCTCAACGTCGGTAGTGGTCGGGTATAGAACGCCTCTGGTACATAGTCAGTCTCAAAACCAATGCGGTAACCATACCTTGCAAAGGCGACTTTGGCCAGGGTGGTCAGTTGCATGGAGAAATAGCCGTGTTTTGAATCATTCAAACGTGGCTGGCTCCAATATTCTTGGTGATTTTGAACTGCCGAGAACATTGCCTTTTGGTAGGTTTTTTCATCAGCTCCACCAAATACTTTCATCATCACATCGATCATTGGTAAATGAAGGTAGGTGACAGCATCAGGCTCACCGTGATTCACCGGCTCAGAAGCACTAAGGTTGACGTACTCCTGAATCAAATCCATGGGCTCACCATCACTCAAACCGAAAACGCACCCGATCAACCTCAGTAAAACTTTACCAGATTGACCTAGCCATTTAATTTGCGGGTGATCCACGGTTTTGACGAAGCGTCTTGCGCTATCAAAATCTTCACACAACAGAGAGAACCACGTTAAACCATAGAGATCACCACCTTGAATCCTCCGATAATCCCTGTCAGTGTGAAAACCAAATGACACCTCTTTATTTGGTAACGAAATGGTAATCTTTTCGCCATCCTCCAGTAAGGCATATTCAATACTTTTTGATTCAAAATATTGCCAAGCGACAAGAGAGTGCAATGCACTGTCAATGTCCGCAAGTTTTAAATATAGTGATCTAGTGTAAATCGCAAACCCCAAATCTCCTGGATTGACATAATTCCACCCCTCACTTTCTGCCAACTCAGTTGTAATGATATCTGTTAAAGCTGCAATATTTCCTGGTTGCTCTTTGTATACTTTTCGGGCGCCATCGTAGTTGATTGGCGGGTATTGTTGTGTCGTCATTTATTACTCAATTTATATTTTATCTAGCACGAGGAGTACTCTGGCGTATAACGCCGCGTTAAGTGGTGAGCAACGCATACTACCTTACTTAAACCATTGTGCCGTAAACACTTAAGCTGAATCAAACCGAAAATGCCGAGCGTTGGGAATCCCTCTTGAACAGATTGTTAGCTGTGTACTACAACACTAGCATTAAAATCAAAGGCCCCAAAACTGCAACAACCATCATCAAAAACCAAAGATAAATCATCAATGATAGGTAAAGCGAAAATATCCCTTTTACAGCATTTTCCAGTTCGATACCTTTATTATTCTGTAAAAAGTACGCTAACTCTGCCCTAGGAATGGAGCCTGCAACTTTTCGAAACTTAAGCTTCAAAAGCATAAGACCCATTGAGGTAGGTACACTAAGCATCAACAGATACAACATGTAAGACATGAAGGTGTTTTCGGGAGATTTGTTACCTGAAACTATAGCCGCAATAATGATGACTAAGAATAGAGAGAAAAAACCTTTAAATGATGAAAAGACTGAGTCTCGCGTTTTAACATATAGCCAAAATAACGGCTTATCGATTATTTTCATTTGTTTCTCAAACAGCTAACGCCTTGCTAAGGTGTGAGTAACGCAATACAAAAGCTACCGCACAGTGCCTTAATCCCATAAGCCACCGCAAAGTAAAAATGCCACGCGTTACGAATCACTCTTAAGCAATTTGTTAGTACATGCGCTACTTCTATTTGTGCGCTCCAAGATATTGAAAAGTGGCATGATATGAAAGGCTTTGAACACTGAAGTGAGACGGGCAGCTACAAAACTTTACCGCCATTGAGGGACGAGAGCTGGCTTGAAAAAAAACGCACTGAACTGCCCTACTTTTACTGGCTTCAAATTAGAAAAGGATTCGGTCCTAGTACTCTGACGACAGCATCAATTACAAACAAGGTTCTCTCAAAAGCCACCACGAAAATGAAGAAGCACCAAAGAAATAGGTTAAGAGTTAGAAACCGTAAACGGTGAAATCAAAGCGAACACTCCGCATATAGTGCCACCGGATAGAACGTGAAAGGCACTAACTGAAAGGTGTAAATTCGAGCGCCAAAACAGATAAACACCAGAACTTGTGACCTTTGATGTCAAACCCGTACTAACGCCCTGTTAAGGGGTGAGCAACGCAATACCGAAGCTACCGCAATCCACCTTAAACACAAAACGCAACGCATAGCAAAAATGCCAAGCGTTGCGAATCACTCTTAAACAGTTTGTTATGTATTTTGGGTGCACAAATTTAATGGCAAACTTTATTATAGAGAATTTAATACCACTTTCTTAGAAACCTAAAGATTAGAGAAAGTAAAATAAATGCAATAAGACTTAAGTAAGCGCTCCATCTAACTTGTTCGGCGTTAAATTTATTTATCCTATGAAGACCATCAGAACTCGAAAGAAGAACTTCATCTCCAGCCTTAACATAAACAGTATAATAGATATTATCTACATGCGTTCTAACTAGCCCAACACTTAGATTTTCTGTATCTTTACGCGAACCATATCCTAGGGAATAGTAGTGATTTATTGAATTAAAGTCATACCATTGAACTTTAATATCGTGCTTGTATTCTTTATCAAAAAGAATTTGATAAGATAATCCACGACCAGCTGTACCATGCTTACCAGTTACCTCAGCTTTATGATATAACACATCATTATCAGTGTATGGTCCCTCAATAACTCTATTTTCTACAACACATATCGACATAATAAAAATGGCCATGAGAATTCCAGGCGCATAATATGACCCACACATTCTCTTAACAGTACGAATCATGCTTTTACTCGTTTCTAGTTGCATTGACAGTAGCTCCAACGTTAATTAGCCAGTTATCACTAACCCACAGATTAAAATACATAACGCCGCGTTAAGTGGTGAACAACGCCAACCACTAAACCTAAACCATTGTACGTTAAACACTTAAGCTAACTTGAACTGAAATCGCCACGCGTTGTGAATCCGCCTTAAACGCCTTGTTAGGCGAAGTTTCCCACCAGTGTTTAAGTTGCTTTGAAAGCAGATTACCCGAAACAAAATAAGCAACCAAACACCCACTGACTTTTTGTGATTCAAGAACCATAAAACCCACTATGTTTCAGCCGAAATTTCGACAACCACGAGATACAGACTTTCAGCGTTCCAGTTGCTTTTGAGGAAGCGAAACGTAAAGCTGCAAACTTAAAGCAAGAACGAAAGCCTCGATTAATTTGCCCTTTCCACACTTTGAGCAAGTGAGATTCGCAACCAACCGACTGTGAAAACCAATGAGGCAACACGCGAACCTTGGCATGTTTAACGGCCAGAGAGATTCAAGAATTTGAGCCGACAATGTTTAATTACCGGCTTAGAAAAACGAATGCTCAAAGAGAACTAAGAAGATGAGAACAAAGAACTTTCCTGCCCGTCGCCTAACGCCGCATTAAGGTGTGAGCGGCGCTTGGCTATACTTGAGCGAAGCGAAACTGCCAAGCGTTGCGAATCACTCTTGAATGCTTTGTTATGTGCGTGCTAAACGGTAGCGCCTTACCGTACCCTCACTCTCATCTGTGTAGTTACCGAGGTATTCACCACCACAGTTTTCGATGACCTTTTGAGATGCGGGATTGTCAATTGAGCAAGTAACAATAACTGAATCAGTGACAACATGGTCTCGCACCCAAGCAAGCAGAAATGAGGCTACACCCTTACCACGAGCTGACGGTCTAGTTTCGTAGCCAATATGACCAATGACATTTTCTACGTTGGCATTAGTACCTTTGCGAACTCGGATTGCACCTAAAATTTCGGAGTTCGATACACAGTAGTAAGTTGTGCTAGGTAAATATCCTTTGGGTAACTCGGAGATTGCCTTTGAACGTTCGATCAAACCTGACAAATAAGCTATCGGATCTTGCTCCACACCCGAATATTTTGGAATACCCGACTCTAGGCATTCTTTCGCATAACTCGCTAATAATGGGGCCAAATCAAGGTTGGCCTCTATCACTTCCATGTCAATTTTTCTCATAAGCACATAACGCCCTGTTAAGGTGTGAGCAACGCAATACCAAAGCTGCCGCATACCACCTTAAACACTAAAACCAACGCATAGTAAAAATGCCACGCGTTGCGAATCACTCTTAAACAGTTTGTTATGTT
>NZ_NIGY01000129.1:0-342 GCF_003123985.1 Vibrio sp. T9 | reverse complement strand
GAGGCCAAACCGGAACGGGCCGTGCGGATTGAATTTGTCCAGGTAGGCAACGCCACCGAACGTGCCCAGCCACAGGCGATGGTGTGAATCGAACACCATCGAGCCGGTGTAATCCTGCGGCAGGCTGGTCGGGTCGGCCGGATCGTGGCGAAGGTTCACGAAACCCTTCTGGCCGTCGTAGCCGATGCTGATGCCACTGATGGTGGCGAACCACCACGCGTCCGGCATGCGCACGATGTGGCGCACCTGGTCGCCGACCAGGCTGGCCGGATCGGCCGGGTTGTGGCGTGTCTGGGTAAGGCTGCCGGTGACCGTGTCGTAACGGAACAGGCCGTCGTAACC
>NZ_NIGY01000128.1:0-342 GCF_003123985.1 Vibrio sp. T9 | reverse complement strand
CGATCTCGTAGTCGTTCCAGGCCGTGTGAGTGAACGCGCCCTTGCCGTTGCAGTCACCCATCGCCCAGACGCCTTCCGCACTGGTCTTCAGGTGATCGTCGACCTTGATGTAGCCCTTGTTGTCCATCTCGATGCCTGCCTTGTCCAGGCCCAAGTCGTCCGTATTCGGACGACGACCGACAGCGAGCAAGACATGCGTACCGACGACTTCAGGTGCGCCCTCGTCGCAATCCACGCCGACTTTCACACCGCGCTCGTGCTTGCCCAAGGTGATGCAGCAGGCATCCGTTCGCACGGAGATACCCTCCGCTTCGAGAAAGGCGCGGATCTCCGCGGACACGT
>NZ_NIGY01000127.1:0-343 GCF_003123985.1 Vibrio sp. T9 | reverse complement strand
CCGGTCGGTACACACCAGGGCGAGTTGCGTGCGTTCACCGGCATCGACGAACTCGATGCGCGGAATCATCTGGAAGTGCCGCAGGTGCCGCGAAAGACTGCGTTTGGGCGGGGCCTGGCCCGCCGGCTGATCGAGCGCCCGCAGCATGCGCGAGCGAAGTTCTTCGGCACGTTGAAGCGAGGCGGGTGCCTGCGAGTCGGACTCCAGCAACAGAAAGGTATCCAGTGCCTTGCCCGTGCTGGACACGAGGATGCGAGCCTCGACCACCGAAAAGCGCAAGCGGTCGAGCATTGCCGTCACCGTGGCGAAAAGGCCGTCGCGATCGGGCGTGTAGATGAACAGT
>NZ_NIGY01000126.1:0-343 GCF_003123985.1 Vibrio sp. T9 | reverse complement strand
GGCCAGTTCAGCGTGCCACGCAGGCGCATCTCGAGACATTCGATTCCGGCTTCCTCCATGATCTCGCGCCGCATGCACGCGGCAATGTCTTCGCCAGGCTCCATCTTTCCACCGAGACCGTTGTACTTACCCAGGTGCTGATCGTCCTGACGGGCATTGCGGTGGATCATGAGGACGCTTTGACCGTCCGGCGAGATCACATAGCCGAGCGTGGCAACGATGGGCGTATAAGGCATGGCGGTGGCAACAAGGGGGAAAAAACCCGGAGTTTACCCCCTCGCAGTGCGAAGGCGGCGTTTCGCCCCTTGCGTGGCCGGGGCGACCCGGCGAACATCGACGGATG
>NZ_NIGY01000125.1:0-343 GCF_003123985.1 Vibrio sp. T9 | reverse complement strand
ACCTTGCCCCGGCGTCATCGGTTAATCTCACCGATAGCGATATCTCTTTCGGAGCGAAACCCATGGTCCATGCCCCGTCGTGGCGCGTACTCGCCGCGAGTCTCTTTCTTGTCGTCGGCGCAGGCAGCGTCTCCGCGCAGACTTCACCTCCCTCGACCAAGGGGCCCGGCCACGCCGCCATCGCCAGTGCCAACTACCTGGCCACCAACGCAGGCTTCGAAGTGCTGGGCAAGGGCGGTAATGCCTTCGATGCCGCTGTCGCGGTGTCCTCCACGTTGGCCGTCGTCGAACAGCAGAGTTCGGGTATCGGCGGTGGCTTCATGGCCCTGCTGCATCGTGCTTC
>NZ_NIGY01000124.1:0-344 GCF_003123985.1 Vibrio sp. T9 | reverse complement strand
AAGTGGCAGGTCGGTACGTACTACTTCGACGAAGACGTCGCGATCACCAACTACTCGTACGACACGCTGAACAACCATGCACTCAATGGCCTGGTCGACCAGAGCCAGCATACGAAGGCATGGGCGGTGTTCGGGTCGACCGATTACCAGTTCACCGATGAGTTCGACGTCCGCGCCGGCGCCCGCTGGTCACACGACAAGCGTGACTTCAGCGCGGAGCGTTTCATTGGCTTCACCGGCCCGATCGGCCCGCTGACTTCCAAGCCCACCGACTCACGCTGGAGCGGCGATCTCACCGGTACCTGGCAGCTGTCGAAGAATGCGAACGTGTACGCACGCGTCGC
>NZ_NIGY01000123.1:0-345 GCF_003123985.1 Vibrio sp. T9 | reverse complement strand
ACATCCTCGCCGCTGGCGCCCTCACTGAGCGCGATGGCGCCGAGTGCGGCGGCGCCGACCACCGATGCGTGGCTCTTGCCCATCCGCGCCATGACATCGGGCGTCAGCCGTTTCTCCCAGGCGTCAAAGCGGTCCATGCGGTCCTGCAGACCGTTGAACTTGCCGTTTACTGCCTTGGTTGCGGCTTTGACATCGGTGCGCGCGTTCTCCGGCACGCGGTTCTGCCAATACCAGACGGCGATCCTGGAAGCATTTTTCGGGTCGGCCGCCAGTTCGGGCTTATCGACGAGATCGAGATTGAGAGCTTTTCCCGCAGCGAGGTAGTTGGCCTTGCCCGTCAGCTGG
>NZ_NIGY01000122.1:0-345 GCF_003123985.1 Vibrio sp. T9 | reverse complement strand
TCGGTGCTGCTCAGTACACCGAGTCCCTCGCTGAAGGCACGTAGCTCGGTCAACGCGCTGACGTTGCCCAGTCCGCCGCCTTCGGCCGCATAGAGGTCGTAGTTGAGCAGAACGCCCGTGCCGCTCGTCGGTGGCGTGGCACTGCGTTCGGCTTTGTTGAGGATCTGTCGGGGAAGGTTGAGTTGATCCAGCGGCGCGTCCACGGTGACGCGTTGCTGCTTCACGTCGTAGATGTAGTGGAGACCCGAGATGTCGGGCAGGCAGCGTTCGTCTTCACCCGGCGGTAGCACGAAGCCCAGTCCGCGCAGGTCGCTCGCCGTGGCGCAGAGGGCGTTGCCGCGTCGT
>NZ_NIGY01000121.1:0-345 GCF_003123985.1 Vibrio sp. T9 | reverse complement strand
CAGCGTCCGCGTATGCCGCGCAGCCTGCCCAAGGCGCTGGCCGAGCGCGAGATCGAGGCACTGATCGTCGCGCCCGACCTGACCGGCCCGCTGGGGCAGCGGGACCGGGCGATGCTTGAATTGATGTACTCGTCGGGCTTGCGAGTATCGGAACTCGTCGAGTTGCCGCTCGCCGGGCTGAATACGCGGCAGGGCGTGCTTCGCGTCACCGGCAAGGGCGGCAAGGATCGTCTCGTGCCGGTAGGCGAGGAAGCCCTGAACCACGTGGAGGCGTATCTGCGCGAGGCGCGCCCTCAGTTGGCCAGCGGGCATGGCCAGCCGGCTGCACTGTTTCTCTCGCGCCGC
>NZ_NIGY01000120.1:0-349 GCF_003123985.1 Vibrio sp. T9 | reverse complement strand
TCCAGGAGTACATGCTGGCTTTCGCGGACAAGGCCAGCCAGCTGACGGGCATATCGATCCTGGTCATGCTCTTCAGCGCGGTGTCGATGATGATCAGCATCGAAGATCGCATGAACCGCATCTGGCGCGTACGCAAACCACGTGACTGGACCTCGCGTCTTTTGCTCTATTGGGCGGCACTCACCCTGGGTCCCATCCTGGTCGTCGGCAGTCTCGTGCTCACCTCTTACATCACCGCCTTTCCCATGCTCCATGCGGCAGCCGACCAGATCGCAACGCAGAGCAGGCTGCTCAACTTCCTGCCATTCGTTATCACCTTTGTCACCCTGGTGCTGATGTACACCATGGT
>NZ_NIGY01000011.1:0-116524 GCF_003123985.1 Vibrio sp. T9 | reverse complement strand
TTTGCTTGGCGACCATAGCGTTTTGGACCCACCTGATTTCCATGCCGAACTCAGAAGTGAAACGAAATAGCGCCGATGGTAGTGTGGGGCTTCCCCATGTGAGAGTAGGACATCGCCAGGCTTTAAATTTTGGACACTTGCTGATTACAAGCGAGTGATACCACTGCGGAGTGGTAGTTCAGTTGGTTAGAATACCGGCCTGTCACGCCGGGGGTCGCGGGTTCGAGTCCCGTCCACTCCGCCACTTATATTAAGCCTCAGTCGAAAGACTGGGGCTTTTTTCGTTTTGGTTACCCGACTTACCTTAACCCCATTTCCATATTGAAACCTTGCATCGAGAGGCAGGCTCTTCTCTCGCGATACTTTCTAAGCCCTGCCATGACGAGTTGATGCGCAACTCTGTGCGGTTTCTGCAGTTTCGAGCTCTAGTTTTGAGCCCCTGTGCTTAACTTACCAAAGCTTCCTTTATTATTACCTAGAAAGTTAATTCACTAGGTTATGTTATTTTCGGGGGAGATTTCTCTGCTTTAGATGTTTTGATTTAGCCACAGGCGCTCATTAAAATAAACTCAGCGCATTTAAAATTTTCCGAACATGGATTTTGTTTGTAGATCTATTTAAGCCAGTGCCTGCCTTAAAGGATATTTGCTACTTCTTCCCCTCTAATCGTCTCCAACCGATAAAGCCACCACTACGTACGTATAACGTGAGCGGTATAGGTGCTCTCATAGCTGTGTTTGCTAAGTAAGTCGTTCACCTGGCACATTGACTGAGGAAAGGTCTTCTTTCAGTGGACCTTCGTGTAAGTCACGATAGTTTTAATAATTATCTGGCACTTTTTATTCTAAAGGTGTACGCTTCACATCGAATGTTTTTTCGACAGTAAACCATGTTATATCTCTTGTTTAAAAGCTTTGTAAGAAGGCTGAACTCCGTGCAAAAAACGCGATGAAGTGTTGCTCGGAGTCTTAAATTAATCTTCATCAGGTGTTTTATGCGTGAGTAACTTCGCTGAAGTTATACGCAGGCGTCTGTACACCTGATAAAAGAGAAAAGATGGCCGGTGATATTTCATCATCGGCCTTTTTGTATCTGTTAAGCAGCTACAAAGCATTATCCAGTATTGAAATAAGGGCCGGTATTGATCACCGGCCCTTTTTATTTGGTTAAAAACATGAGTATTTTACAAGTTAAAAATTTGTCTTATCAGCTCGCTGATAAGAGTTTATATAATAACGCGACATTTCGAATTAACGTGGGAGAGAAAATAGGTATCACCGGAGCGAATGGCGTTGGAAAAAGCACCTTATTAAAACTGCTTATCGGTGAATTATCTGCAGATAAGGGCTGCATTGACTGGTTACCAAACCTTGAGGTGGGGTATTTAGAGCAACATTTTAAGATGGATAATGCGCTGACGGTTTATGAATGCTTAAAGAGTGCTTTTGAGAACTTATACGCTGCCGAGCAGAAGCTTTGGACTTTGTATCAGGCGATGACCGAGTCTCACTCTACATCTCTTTTAAGCCAAGTCGCCCGACTACAGGCATATTTAGAAGATGAAGACTTCTATGCAATTGATACCAAAATTGAACAAGTTGCTGTAGGTCTTGGCATTTATCAATTTGGCTTAGATACACCGCTTGTCTCGCTAAGTGGGGGTCAAAGACACAAGGTCCTTTTAGGGAGGTTGTTACTCCGCAACCCCGATGTGTTAATTCTCGACGAACCGACAAACTATCTTGATGCTCTGCACATTGAATGGTTGGTCACGTTTCTCAACGATTACACTGGCACTGTTTTACTGGTTTCTCATGATATTGACTTCCTTAATCAAGTAGCGACCAGTATTTGTGATATTGATTATCAAACGGTCCGAAAATACAGCGGCACTTATGTCAAAGCAATGCAGCAAAAGCATCACGACGGTGCTTTGTTAGAAAAGCAATATAAGGCTCAGCAAAATGAAATTCGAAAGTTAGAGCAATTTATTGCCAAAAATGGCGCTGGAGTTAACGCGAGTCTTGCTAAGGGACGCAAGAAAAAACTGGATAAAATCGAACGTATTCAACTGAATTGTATAGAGAAAGTTTCGATGTTTGACTTTGCTCACCAGCCTATTGGGCAACAGTATGTGATTGACGCAAAAGCGTTGATGACAGGTTATCAGCAGCCTCTGCTTCCTGCGCTTGATATCACGTTAGCGCGCGGGGAGAAGTTGGTCGTTTCTGGTTTTAACGGCGTAGGTAAGTCGACTTTAATTAAAACCCTTATGGGGGAGATCGAGCCGCTCTCTGGTGAGGTGGTATTGGCAAAAGGTGCAATGATTGGGTATTTTTCTCAAGATTTGTCTTGGCGTCACCCTCAGCACACGCCTGAGCAGGAGCTATGCTCTTGTGATCCAACGATATCAAGCAAAGAATCACGCAAGCTATTAGCTCGCTTTGGGGTCACCGGAGATAAGACGCAGCGCCACCTAGATACATTAAGTGGAGGTGAGCAAACTCGCGTGAAACTTTGTTGTTTATCAGTCCAGAAATGCAATGTTTTGCTGTTGGACGAGCCAACGACACATTTGGATAGCAGCAGTAAAAATGCGCTTAAAGAGGCTCTCCAGCGCTTTTCTGGTAGTGTGATTGTGGTATCTCATGAGAAGGCGTTTTTACAATCTTGGCCTGATAGAGTTTTAGATATTTCGTTGCTCACTTATGCTGAATCGGAAACAGAACAGGAGGTGGAGCTATGATGCAGTCCATGATCCTATTTCTCGTTGCTTTTCTTGTTGGTGCTGATGAGTTGATGCTTGGATCTATTCTTGAACCTATCGGAAATGATTTAAGTGTTCAACCGAGTCAGGTTACGTTATTTATTACGGCATATAGTTTAGCTATAGCAATTTGTGCTCCTTACCTGGGACGTTTATCAGACCGGGTTGGGCGTATTCGTATCATGTTGCCTGCTTGCTTCGTATTTGGGGTTGCGTCTATTACGACGGGCATAGTTCATGATTTTGAACTTGCGATTGCAAGTCGAGTGATCACAGGTATTGCAAGTGCAGGCATGTTGCCAATTGCATTCGCGTTGGCGGGAGACGCGAAGGGTAATAGAGCGATGCGTCAAATTGTGATGGTTCAGGCGGGATTAACGCTGGGTATGATAACCAGCCCGGCGCTCGGAGCATTGCTGACCCAGCTTTTATCATGGCGTGCCGCTTTTATTATTTTGGGCGTTGCGGCTCTTCTTGTCGGTGCCATGAGCGTAGTGTTCATGAACAACAAGCATGATGAGTCCAAGGCATTAGATACTCTGCCGCCTATCACAGACGTAATTCATCTTCCAGGCGCGTTGAGGGCGATCTTAGCGATGTGTTTAGGCCTAGGGGGAGGTATTGGTGTATTTAACCTGATAGGCCTTCATATTCGAGATACCAGCGAGTTGGCGCTCGGTTGGGTGGGCGCTATTTATGCTGCTCTAGGGATCGTGAGTGTGGTTGGAAATATGTGCGTGGGGAGTGCTTGCCGTTGGCTTGGTAGCTCTCGAGCCGTTATGCGAGTGGCTTTAATTGTGTGCATACCTTGCAGTGCATGGGTGTTCTCAAATGAGATGAGTACGGTGACCGCTTATCTTCCAGCTCTAGTGCTCTGGTCTCTTGCTGGAGGGGTAGGCTCTCCGGCGTTACAAGCACATATAGCAAGCCTATCTGATGAACATCGAGGTGTGCTGATGTCTTCTGGAATGAGTATGATGCACTTTGGTGTCGCGATTTGGTCTGCCTTGGCGGGCTTTGCTTATTCTGTAGGTAGTGAATGGGTCGCTGTCGTGGCTTTGTTATTGTTTGGCTCAGCGGTAGTTATATTAAAGCCAGTTGGTAATGCTGAACAAAGTGAGCGTTATTCGTAGTGTTTTAGTAGATAAAGAAAAGCCGTTACCTAAAAAGGTAACGGCTTGTTCCAAATACTTTTTGAAAGCCGGTCTTAGTTCATGCCGTATTTCTTAAGTTTTTTGCGAAGAGTACCGCGGTTGATACCCATCATAGTTGCCGCGCGAGTTTGGTTACCGCGAGTGTACTGCATGATAGTATCTAATAGTGGCTGTTCAACTTCAGCTAGAACTAATTCGTATAGTTCTGTTACTTCCTGGCCGTTTAGTTGAGCAAGGTAGTTTTTAAGAGACGCTTTAACAGAGTCACGTAAAGGCTTCTGAGTAATCTGGTCTTGTGACGTTACTGTAGTTACTGTTAATGCTTCTGAAGTCAGATTTTGTTCGAACATATTCGGTCTAGCTCTTCTCTTAATTATGATGCAACGTTATCAAAATAACCTTCTAACGCCTCAATTTGCAGCGGAGCTGCGTCGATAGCGTTGAAGGTACGGCGAAACTCACTTGCCTGTTCATGCTCTTTCAGGTACCACCCAACGTGCTTGCGCGCGATACGTGGACCTAAGAACTCCCCATAAAATTCATGCAGAGCATTTACATGATCAAGCATAATGGTTTTCACTTCCTCAGTTGGAAGCTCCTCCATTGTGGTGCCGTTTTCCAAATAGTGATGGATTTCCTGGAAAATCCAAGGACGACCCTGGGCAGGGCGTCCAATCATTAAAGCGTCCGCACCGGTGTACTCCAGTACAAATTTGGCTTTCTCCGGGCTATCGATATCACCGTTCGCGATAACCGGAATTGAAATCGCCTCTTTTACCGCTTTAATGCTGTCATATTCGGCCTCACCTTTGTACATACATGCTTTCGTTCTGCCATGCAGAGCAAGAGCTTGTATGCCGCAGTTTTCGGCTAATTTAGCGATCTGGACACAGTTCTTGTTGTCTGTATCCCAGCCAGTTCGAGTCTTTAACGTTACAGGAACGTCCACTGCATTCACGACCGCTTTCAAAATCTCTTCGATAATGTTTGGGTATTGAAGCAGAGCAGAGCCCGCTAGCTTCTTATTCACTTTTTTTGCCGGGCAGCCCATGTTGATGTCGATGATTTGTGCACCGTTCTCAACACTGAATTGAGCTGCGTCCGCCATAAGCTGTGGATCGGAACCCGCAATCTGTACAGAGCGAATGCCCGATTCGCCCTCGTGTACCATGCGCTGTTTCGACTTTGACGTTCCCCATAGTTTTGGGTTAGCAGACATCATTTCACTGACGGCCATTCCCGCACCATAGCGAAGACACAACTCGCGAAACGGTCTATCCGTTACACCAGCCATAGGGGCTACGATTAGATTGTTCTTAAGTTGATAGTTTCCGATTTTCAAAACGTCATCACAGTTCTGTACCAGCAAGGGCGCGCATTTTACGCATTTTTTCACTGTGTGAAAAGACTAATATTTGAGCATTTACAAATTGTTTTTGTAAATTGTATGAATTTCAAACAATTAGCTCTGAAAACCTTGTCTAGCCTTGCTTACGACCAGAGATGCGACACCATTCACTTTGCTCAACAATCGGGTCAATGTGAAGCTCGTCACGGTAATAGTTCGCAACATCTTCGGCTTGAGTGTCTAATACGCCGGACATAGCGAGGTCGCCATTTGGCTTAACTAGTCCTTTGATGATAGGTGCAAGTTCACGTAAAGGTCCCGCAAGGATGTTGGCTACAACGACGTCAGCGACGAGACCTTCAGGTTGATTTTGCGGTAAGTAAACTTCTAGTTTGTCTACAACGCCATTACGCTCAGCATTGTCTTTTGAAGCAAGCAGGGCTTGAGGATCAATGTCGATCCCTATCACTTTTTTAGCGCCCAGTTTGATCGCCGCGATCGCCAGAATGCCAGAGCCACAACCGAAGTCGATAACGGTCTTACCGCTTAAGTCCATGCTTTCTAGCCACTCAAGACAAAGCGCAGTTGTAGGGTGAGTACCCGTACCGAATGCAAGGCCAGGATCCAACATAACATTAACAGCGTCAGGATCTGGAATGTCGCGCCAGCTTGGACAAATCCATAGGCGTTCACCAAATTTCATTGGGTGGAAGTTTTCCATCCATTCGCGTTCCCAGTCTTTATCTTCAAGCTGTTCTACTTTGTAAGCAAAATTGTCAGCCAGCATATTGCTCGCTTTAATTTGGTCGATGATGAAGTTAGTGTCTGCTTCTGCATCATACAGTGCCAGAATATCAGTATCGCCCCATAAGCGAGTTTCGCCAGGTAGAGGTTCGAATACAGGTGTATCCTGCGCGTCTAAGAATGTAACAGACAGCGCGCCAGTCTCTTCCATTAGCATATCGCCGATTTGCTCAGCGTTTTCATTGGTCGCGTTGAGTTTGATTTGAATCCAAGGCATTGGTTTTTGCTCTTAAAGTGAATGAAGTGGCGCAGAGTTTACCAGAACTCTACGATTTGTTTGAGTATATACCCAAATAAGCCTACGTATCTGTTGAACGCTTAGAGTACATACAAAACAAAAATGCCCACGGGTGTGGGCATTTTGTAAGACGTTAGCTAAGGCTTATTGTAAGCCAAGCTTCTTCTCTAGGTAGTGGATGTTTGCACCACCGTGTTGGAAGTTTTCGTCATTCATAATAGAGAATTGCAGTGGCACGTTAGTTTTGATGCCTTCGATGATCATCTCACCCAGTGCGTTTTTCATACGTGCAATCGCTACATCACGGTTCTCACCGTAAGTAATCAGTTTACCAATCATTGAATCGTAATGAGGTGGTACTGTGTAACCAGAATAGATGTGTGATTCCCAACGCACACCCATACCGCCAGGCGCGTGGAAACGCTCGATCTTACCTGGAGATGGTAGGAAGCGTTCTGGGTCTTCTGCGTTGATACGGCACTCAATCGCATGGCCACGGATCTTAATGTCATCTTGAGTGAATGACAGAGGTTGACCCGCAGCAACGCGAAGCTGTTCTTTGATTAGGTCGATGCCGGTAACCATTTCTGTTACTGGGTGTTCTACCTGAATACGAGTGTTCATTTCGATGAAGTAGAATTCACCGTTCTCGTATAGGAATTCGAACGTACCTGCGCCGCGGTAACCAATTTCGATACATGCACGAGTACAACGTTCACCGATGTACTTACGCATCTCTTCAGTGATACCTGGTGCTGGAGCTTCTTCCACTACTTTTTGGTGACGACGTTGCATTGAACAATCACGTTCACCAAGGTGGATTGCGCCGCCTTGACCGTCAGCGATAACTTGCACTTCAACGTGACGAGGGTTTTCTAGGAATTTCTCCATGTAAACCATATCGTTGTTGAACGCTGCTTTTGCTTCAGCACGCGTCATTGCAATCGCTTGGATTAGGTCTTTTTCTGCGCGAACGACACGCATACCACGGCCACCGCCGCCACCAGACGCTTTGATGATGACTGGATAACCGATGCGTTTAGCAAAAGCCTTGTTTTTCTCTTCGTCGTTGTCCAAAGGACCGTCAGAGCCAGGTACACAAGGAACGCCAGCTTTCTTCATTGCGTTGATAGCCGACACTTTGTCACCCATCAGGCGGATAGTGTCTGCTTTTGGACCAACGAAGATGAAACCACTGCGCTCAACTTGCTCAGCGAAGTCTGCGTTTTCTGACAAGAAGCCGTAACCAGGGTGGATAGCCACAGCACCAGTTACTTCTGCTGCAGAAATAATTCGTGGGATATTTAGGTAGCTGTCGATACCACGAGCAGGGCCGATACATACGGTTTCGTCTGCGAGTAGTACGTGCTTAAGATCGCGGTCAGCTGTCGAGTGAACAGCGACGGTCTTAATACCTAATTCTTTACAAGCGCGAAGAATACGAAGTGCAATTTCACCTCGGTTCGCGATGACTACTTTGTCTAGCATAAGGCAAGCCCCGCTTATTCGATTACAACAAGAGGTTGGTCGAATTCAACTGGTTGGCCGTCTTCAGCTAGGATCGCTGTAACAACGCCAGATTTGTCCGCTTCGATTTGGTTCATCATTTTCATTGCTTCAACAATACATAGAGTATCGCCAGCATTTACTTTCTGACCCACTTCTACGAATGCTTTAGAGTCTGGGCTTGGAGAACGGTAGAAAGTACCAACCATTGGAGAAAGAACTTGGTGACCTGCAGGCGTTGCAGCTGCTGGAGCTTCTGCTGCTGGCGCTTCTGCTACTGGTGCCGCTGCTGCTGGAGCAGGTGCCGCTACTGGAGCTGCTGCGTAGTGAACTGGTGCTTGAGGGGCTGCAGTGCCGTGACGACTGATGCGTACTGACTCTTCACCTTCAGAAATCTCTAGCTCAGCAATGCCAGACTCTTCAACTAACTCAATTAGCTTCTTGATTTTACGAATATCCATCTTTTCTTTCTCTTTTATCTTGTGATTAAGACAACCCTCGTGGGGTTGCAGAGTGTTAGGGTTACTTTGCCTGTAGCTTATTAATCGCGGCAGACAGAGCGAATTCATAACCTTGTGCGCCTAGACCGCAAATCACGCCTTCTGCTTTATCTGACAGATAAGAGTGATGACGAAATGGTTCACGTGCGTGCACATTTGATAAGTGCACCTCAATAAATGGGATGGCGACGCCAAGTAATGCATCTCGCAGTGCCACACTGGTATGAGTGAAAGCCGCTGGATTGATGATAATGAAGTCAATCTTGCCATAAGCAGCATGAATGGCTTCAATCAGTTCGTACTCACGATTTGATTGTAGGTGTTCCAGTTCCACCCCAGCGTTATGAGCTTGCTTCGTAAGAGCATCCACAACTTGTGCTAAGGTGCTGTGACCATAGTGTGTCGGTTCGCGCAGACCCAATAGGTTAAGATTTGGTCCGTTTAGAACAAGAATCCGTGACTTTGCAGACATTATGTTGCTATCTTCCCTTATCGTGAGTGGAACGTTTATATTCCCAAATATACGATAGTTCAGCACGATTTTTTTGTTAAAACCGAGCAAATTTTAAAAAATCGACCAAGATTATAGCTAATTCATAGCAATTAGCAGCAATTTACTGGTCTAATCTCCTAATAGCCACCTTCGTTTCTGTAACCAAGTTAACAAAAACAACATAATTGCCATGTTCTTTATGTGGCTAATTTGTGCGCAAAAGCAAAAAACCGCCATGAGTGATGGCGGTTTTTAAAGTGCTTTTAAAACAGTTGGTTGAATTTATGCCAATTCTGCTTTCTCTGCGATAAGTTTGTCTACCACGCTTGGATCGGCAAGCGTTGACGTGTCTCCGAGGTTGCTTGTATCGCCCGTTGCAATCTTACGCAGGATTCGACGCATTATCTTACCAGAGCGAGTCTTCGGTAAGGAATCCGTCCAGTGCAGTACATCTGGTGTCGCGATTGGACCAATCTCTTTACGCACCCAATCTTTAACTTCTTTGTGCAGCTCAGCTGACGGGAATTCACCATCGTTCAATGTAATGTAAGCGTAGATAGCTTGGCCTTTGATGTCATGTGGAATACCAACAATCGCCGCTTCTGCAATCTTGTGGTGCGCCACTAGCGCTGATTCAATTTCAGCGGTACCCATACGGTGACCCGACACGTTTAGTACGTCATCAACACGGCCAGTGATCCAGTAGTAGCCGTCTTCGTCACGACGCGCACCATCACTGGTGAAGTACATCCCCTTAAAGGTTGAGAAGTAGGTCTGTTCAAAGCGCTCATGGTCGCCGTAAACCGTGCGCATCTGGCCTGGCCAAGAATCAAGGATAACCAAGTTACCTTCAGCAACGGTATCTTCAAGAATGTTGCCCATATTATCGACAAGAGCAGGCTGGACGCCGAAGAATGGGCGAGTCGCAGAGCCTGGTTTTAGATCGGTTGCCCCTGGTAGTGGCGCAATCAAGATGCCGCCAGTTTCCGTTTGCCACCAAGTATCGACGATAGGTGAGTTCTCGTTACCAATCGTTTTGTAGTACCACTCCCACGCCTCTGGGTTGATTGGTTCGCCCACTGAGCCCATGATGCGCAGGCTTGAACGAGATGTGCCTGCAACCGCTTCATCACCTTTTGCCATTAGCGCACGAATCGCGGTTGGGGCGGTGTATAGAATGTTGACTTGGTGTTTATCAACCACTTCACTCATTCGGCTTGTGCTTGGGTAGTTTGGTACACCTTCGAATAAGATGGTCTTCGCCCCATTTGCAAGTGGACCGTAGATTAGGTAAGTGTGACCGGTAATCCAACCCACATCCGCGGTACACCAGAAGGTTTCACCTGGTTGGTAATCGAACACATATTTAAAGGTCATCGCCGCGTAGACGAGGTAACCACCAGTCGTGTGTAGTACACCTTTAGGTTTGCCTGTTGAACCTGAAGTGTAAAGGATGAAGAGCGGATCTTCGGCTTTCATTTCTTCTGGTGGGCAAACGTCAGAAACGTTAGCTGTTGCTTCGTGCCACCAAACATCACGGTGTTCATGCCATTCGACATCACCACCTGTACGTTTAAGCACCAACACTTTATTGATGGTTTTTACGTCTGGGTTAGTTAGTGCTTCGTCCACGTTCTTTTTCAGTGGAACGGCACGCCCGCCGCGCACGCCTTCATCAGCGGTGATCACGACTTTCGCGTCAGAGTCGATGATACGGCCAGAGAGAGCTTCTGGTGAGAAACCGCCAAATACAACGGTATGAACCGCACCGATGCGGGTACAAGCGAGCATAGCCACTGCGGCTTCTGGCACCATTGGCATGTATAAACACACCACGTCGCCTTTACGTACGCCTTGCTCTTTCAATGCGTTGGAGAACTTACATACTTCTTTGTGCAGTTCGTTGAAAGTGAGTGTTTTGTCGTCGGCTGGATCATCGCCTTCCCAGATGATTGCGACGTCATCCCCGTGTTCTGCGAGATGACGGTCAATACAGTTAGCCGAGACGTTCAGTGTGCCGTCTTCAAACCAACGAATGTCGACATGACCAGTATCGAAAGAGGTGCTTTTTACTTTGGTGAAAGGTTTGATCCAATCAACGATTTTGCCGTGTTCGTTCCAGAAGCCCTCTGGATCGGTTACCGACTGCTGATACATGGCTAAGTAAGTATCATTATCCGCGTGTGTATGTGTTTTAATATTTTCTTTTACCGGATAAACGTGGGCTTCGCTCATGGCTTCTCTCCTTGTGCCTTATTTCTCGGCCTTACACCAATCTAGATAAGATTTTGAATATGTTTTTGTAGGGCTGTTTTTTGGTTCTAAATAACTTGGTCGTGGTAATGACGACGTTGTGCTTATAACTGTCAGTCACTGCGCGTATTTCCACAATTAGACTTTAGGATGAGAGTGAGGGAAGCGCCGTGAAATCGCTGAAACAAAAGTATTTCTGGGAGCTAGGTCAACTGATTTTTATGTATACGGCGCGGTTAGGTTGGGCAAATCGCCTTTCGTTAAGCGAACAAAGACCAAAGCGGCAGAAATCGCATCTTGTAAAGCGTCGTGTTTATCTTGGATAGGAAGTTCGAGGTGTTTACAAATGGCATCCAGACTTAAGTCGAAATAGGCATTCGGCAAATGTCTTTCCAGCTTGTCGTGATAAATCTGACTGACCTCGATGAGCGGGTTAGGAAGTGGGAAGCCAAGTTGCCTCAGACAAGCAAGGTCTAAAATCTTTTTATCGTAACGAATGTGATAACCGACAAGTGGTCGGTTGCCGATGAAGTCGAGCAGCTCGAGCAGCGCCTCTTTTTCGCTAATCCCGTCGACTAAGTCTTGGTGGCGAATTCGATGAATTTTGACTGAGCCAGAATCGAGCGATTGCGGCGCGCGTAAGCGGACTTCAAATGGTTGACTAGTGATGATGCGGTTGTCGATGATCTTCGTGGCCGCAATGGTCACCAACTCGGCGTGATTTGGATCAAGGCTGGTGGTTTCGCAGTCGAGCGAAACGTATTCCGTTTTATCGGGCGTGCAAAAAAGCGACTGATAAGGAGAGCCTTTCAGTTTGTAGTGCCAGTATTTGCGTTGTAACCAGTTCATTGCCTACGCCTCTGTATGATTTATGAAAATCATGGTTAATCACGAATTTGATAGTGGAAGCCTAAAAATTGCTTAAATTTTTTCACTACATGTAAGCTGTGGCGAAGTAAATCACGCTCGGTTCTATCCAGTTGTTTAATATCAATGTTATTCAATGCTTCTTGCTTTTTGAGTTGTTGATTAAGGCGAACCTTAAAGAACAATTTCAGTGCTTCGTTGAGGTTATCTGCCGTTTCAGGCTCTAAGATGCGTTTTTTCCGAAGTGCTTCAATGCGCTCAAACGTGTTCTTCTCCTCAATGGCATATTCCAAAGACAAGGTGCGAATGCCGTGCACAATTGGGAAAATGCCGCCGCGTTTAATATCTAACCCGTCCTTAGCACTTTTTACGTTGCCAAACAGAGTTAGGGGCACAGAAAACTGCAAGGCAGGGCGAGTAAAATCAGACAGTATCAACATGCGATCTTTCATTGTGTCGCGAAGGTGGGTCGCGATTGGAGCCAGCAGTTCGCGATTTCCCGCAACAGCATGGGCGTCACTGAAAATGGCTAAGTCCATGATTTGTTGTGGTTCGGCTTTAGCTATCCAGCGGTCTAAGGTGTTTATCCACTCTTGCTGCGTTTTGACCCATTTCGGGTTGTTGACCATGACTTTACCCGGGCAAAGTGGATAACCGAGCTGTTGTAGAGTGTGCGTGAAGGATTGCATCACTTGTTCGCAATGAGGCCATTCCAAACCATCTTGAATAATTAGAGCATTGTCTTGGTCTGTCTTGAGAATTTGTTCTCCTCGACCTTCTGAGCCGAGCACGATTAAGCAACAATGATCGTGCAAGGCTGGTGGAACCACTAACTCGAACGCTTTTTCGATAATTTGCTCGTTCACGGCGGAAATCAGCTCCATGATAAAGCGAGTGCGGATGCCGTTTCTCAATAAGCTCTCGACCAATTGACGTTGGCGGTTTGAGGCTAATGCGAGCTCTTCCACACTGCTTGCTCTGGCAATACTGAGCGTTAACACGTGAGAGTGGGTGGAGAACGCGCTGAGAATTTGGGTCATATCCAGCATGCCGACGGCTTGGTTGCCATCACATACCATGAGACGTTTCATTCGATTTCGGGTCATGGTGATCATGGCGTTGAATAAAAAATCACCATCATCAACGTGATAGACAGGAAAGGTGGCGATATCACCAACAGGGGTATTGAGTGCGCTGCCATCTAACATCACGGAGTGCAGCATGTTGGTTCGCGTCACGATGGCGTATGGATGAGACGAGGGCCATTTTTCTAATCGCGGATCGTCATCATTGAGTTTGACAAGTGCTGCATCGATCCCATTTGCTTTTAGGGTGTGCGTCACCTCGTTAATCGGCGTATTTGGCTCAAGGATCATCGGTGGGTGATAAATGCTGCGGTCAACTTTGGTGAGGATAAACTCTGCCAAGTTTTGTTGTTGGTGAGCGGCTTCGATGAGTTCTTGTCGCTTTGATAAATTGTTATCGAAATAGGCCGCAAACTGACCATTCTCGTTGTAAAGCGCCAGAAAGACGTCTTTCGGTAGCAGATAGGAGAGCGTGTCTTCAAGTGCGATGTATTGATGACGTACGTTGTCTTCAAGTAACGAGCGCACATCAAACATATCGTCGTTGGCATAATGCGCGAACACTTCCTGCTGATCTTGGGAGCGCTCTTCTACCGCGCCTTTGATCAGAATATGCAAGTGAGGGTTCTTCTGTCCGCAAGATAAAATTACATCTCGAGCTCGATAGTAGGCAACGTCCAGAGACGAGCGCAGTCGTGTCTGTTGTGCTTCGGTTAAGCGGTCGAACGGTGGAGATTGCATGTTAAATTTGTCAGGCATGAGAACACCCAATGATGGAAGGAACACTCTCTAAGTCTGACAAATTTCCTACCGGAAGCCAGACGACTTTGGTCTAAATCACGATGATTTCGCTTTAAGATGGCCAATGTCGCAAAGTTAGTATTCCATCGAGGAAACGATAAGTTGCCTATTCTTCCCTTTTTATAATACGCATAGCGATCCATAATTCCCGGTTCGAACGTTGATGTTCCCGTTTTAGGATATTAGTAATGTTGAAACCTTCTCCGTATGGCTGGATTTCCCAGTACTTTCTCGGATTCTTCTTTGCGTATGGCGTATATCTGCCATTTTGGTCACTTTGGTTTAAGGAGCAAGGTGTCTCTTCGACCGACATCGGTTTGCTAGTTGGGTTAGGTCTTGCGACACGTTGTGTCGCCAATATCGTGATCACCCCACGAGTGCACAAAGTTGAACACCTTATGCCTGCTTTACGTTGGTTGAGTTTCGCTGCCCTCCTTTTTGTTGGATTTCACTTTTTTACAGGTGGCAGTTTTTGGTTAATGGCGTTAGCGACGGTGCTATTTAACCTCTGTTGTGGACCGATTGTTCCATTATCGGATGCGATGGCAAACTACTACGCTCGTCTGAAAATGCTCGATTATGGCCGTACGCGCTTATGGGGCTCGATCGCCTTTATCGCGGGTTCGACGGCCGTGGGTTATCTGGTGGCTGAATTTGGCTCTGATATGATCTTGTACACGGCGATGGCCGGGGTATTAGTTTCGTTGCTATTTTCAATGCGTATGACTAACCCGATGCCCGTTACGCTTGGTGGGCAAAGCGCGGAGCGTCCAAAACTGAGTGCTCTTTTGACTGACAAGCCGATACTTAAATTCTTAGTGTTGGTGTCATTAATTCAGGGCAGTCATGCGGCTTACTACGGTTTTAGCGCTATTCACTGGAAAGCCGCAGGTCATTCGGAAGATGTGATTGGCTATCTGTGGAGCTTGGGTGTTGCAGCCGAAGTGGCAGTGTTTGCGCTGAGCAAGCGTTTATTTGTCGGTTGGTCAATGCGCGCGTTATTTGTTGTTGCTGCCGTTGGTGTGATGATGCGTTGGGGCATTACGGCATCGACAACGTCGATTGTTGCTTTGGTGATTGTTCAATTATTGCATGGCGTGACATTCGCAACGGCACACATTGCTGCGATTCAATATATCCAAAACTCGGAAGAGAATAAGATAGTGGCGCTGCAAGCATTGTATAACGCGATTCCTCTAGGCGCATTCATCGCACTGATGACCGTGTTGAGCGGTTGGGGTTATGAGCACTGGGGACCACTTGTGTTCTGGGGCATGGCCGCGATGGGTTTATTGGCATTGTTCATCAAGCTCGAACCACAAGAGCCACATCATGTGGTCGATGTATCAGACAAGTCACTGGAAACACAGAATTAGACTTCTGTGACAAAGGTTAAAAACTAAGCTTTGTCTCCGTTGTGAAAGCAGTGTTAAATGAAACCTCTCCCTAATGGAGAGGTTTTTTTATTCTCTTGCTTTAAAACGGCAAGAAAGGCAAGAAAGGATATCGGATGCAAGGATGGCTGGTGGTTCCCGTTTCTTTGGCGTATTTGGGAGCCTTATTTATCATCGCGTGGTACGGCGACATTCAGAAAAGGTGGTTAGCACGCTGGCGGCCGTGGATTTATAGCCTTTCCATTGCGGTGTACTGTACATCGTGGACCTTCTACGGCACGGTCGGGCAGGCCAGCAGTAACCCTTGGTCTTTCTTGCCCATCTATATTGCCCCCATTTTAGTGTTTACCATCGGATGGCGCGTTTTAGCTCGGCTTATTTTGATTGCTAAACGGGAACACATCACGTCGATTGCTGATTTTATCGGAGCTCGTTACGGCAAATCTCAAGGTTTGGCCGTAGTCGTTACACTCATTGCGGTTGCGGGAATTTTGCCGTACATCGCTTTACAGTTGCGTGGTATCACCATGGGGCTAGAAATCATTGCCCCAGAACTGGCTACCGATTTTGGTTATCAAAACGATAGCGTGTCGTGGTTTGTCGTGGTCGCACTGGCAATTTTTACCATGCTATTTGGTACCCGGCACATTGATAACACGGAACACCATCGTGGGATGATGATGGCGATTGCCTTCGAATCGATTATCAAACTGTTGGCGTTTTTAGTAGTCGGTGTATTCATTGTTTGGTTGGCGATGAACACCGAGAATTTGAGCTTAGTTGACGTTGCCACACAGACGTATCAGTCACCAAACATCCCTACCATATTGATTCATACCGTACTCACGATGCTGGCGATTGTTTGTCTTCCACGACAATTCCATACGATGGTAGTGGAAAATGAACGCGCGCAAGATTTGCATGTTGCTCGTTGGTTGTTTCCCATTTATCTGATCTTGATGGGGATTTTTGTTTTACCTATTGCGTGGGTAGGGCAAGGTTTGTTGAGTGGTGCTTCGCCTGATACTTATGTGATCAGTGTGCCGATGTCGGTAGGGGCGAGTGAAATCGCTTTGCTTGCATTTTTAGGCGGCACTTCGGCGGCCAGTGGCATGGTTATCGTGTCGACGATTGCCTTAGCGATCATGGTATCGAACGACTTGGTTATGCCACTACTGTTGCGTCGCATGCGATTGACGCAGCGTAACCATCATCACTTCTCTGAATTATTACTGCGGATCCGCCGTGGTCTTATTTTAGTCCTACTAATTGGCGCTTGGGGTTTTTATCAAGCGTTAGATACCATTCACTCACTCTCAGCGATCGGCTTTCTCTCATTTGCGGCGATCACGCAATTCGCGCCTGCGCTGGTGGGCGGTATGTACTGGCGTCAAGGGAATAAGAAAGGTGTGTATGTTGGCTTGGCGGTAGGCTTTACCATTTGGCTGATTACGTTAATGAGCCAAACGGACATGCTTGCCGGGAATGCCAGTAACAACTTTTTGATTTGGTTGATCACCCCACCAGAGGTATTGGCTGGCTTTGACATTGCGATTTCAGATTGGGGGATGATCCTCAGCGTTGTTGCCAATGCAGTATGTTTTGTTGTGGTTTCTATGGCCACCCGACCAAGCCTAAGTGAGCGCTTACAATCGGCGTCATTCGTTGGTACGCCACTGCCTGAAAGCGAAAACATGAGCCTGTACCAGAGCCGCGTTACGGTTGCGGAACTAGAAATGTTAGCATCTAGGTTTGTTGGGCGAACGCGAGTAAAAGCGGCTTTTCAAGCGTACTGGAGCCAGCAACGAGAAGAACTAATGCCGAATCAGCAAGCGCCATCTTCTCTGATTCGACATACCGAACGTGTATTAGCCGGGGTATTCGGTGCTTCTTCTGCTAAGTTAGTACTTACTTCTGCCCTGCAGGGAAGAAACATGCAGCTTGAAGAGGTGGCGACTATCGTCGATGAAGCCTCTGAACTGTACGATTTTAGCCGAGGCCTACTTCAAGGGGCGATTGAACATATCGGTCAAGGTATTGCGGTGGTCGATAAGCAATTACGCTTGGTGGCTTGGAACCAACGCTACTTAGAGTTATTTGAATTTCCGCCAGGCTTGATCCAAGTTGGGCGACCGATTGCGGATGTGATTCGGCACAATGCAGAGCAAGGTTTATGTGGCCCAGGCGATCCTGATGACCACGTCCGTCGCCGTGTGTATCACCTTGAGCAAGGGACTCGGCACACTTCTTCTCGGGTCCGTCCCGATGGTCGCGTGATAGAGGTGCAAGGTAACCCAATGCCAGGTGGTGGCTTTGTGATGAGCTTTACCGACATCACCGTATTCCGAGATGCAGAGCAAGCGCTGAAAGACGCCAACGAGACATTGGAAGAAAGGGTGCGTCTGCGGACTCGGGAATTAGAACAACTTAACAAGCAGCTGGTGGCAGCGACGCAACGCTCCGATTTGGAATCGAAGTCCAAATCACGGTTCTTGGCGGCAGTAAGCCATGACTTGATGCAGCCACTCAACGCTGCGCGCCTGTTCGCTTCTTCATTGTCGGAAGTAGCCAAAGACAGCGAAGCTAAAAAGCTGTCGGCTCACATTGAGAGTGCTTTAGAGGCGGCCGAAGACCTGATAGGAGATTTGCTGGATATCTCGCGCTTGGAGTCGGGCAAGCTGGAAGTCAATGTGCACGGTTTTGCGTTAAACGATGTGTTGTCGAATTTGAATGCGGAGTTCAGCGCATTAGCCAAGCAACAAGGTATAGCATTCACCATGATTCCATCCTCACTCATGGTGAAATCGGATCCCAAACTGCTGCGCCGTGTGGTGCAAAACTTCCTGACCAATGCGTTTCGTTATAACCCGAATGGCAAAGTGGCGCTTGGTGTTCGCCGGGTAAAAGGGCGAGTGCGTATTGATGTGTGGGACAACGGTGTAGGTATTGAAGAAGAGAAGCAGCAAGAGATCTTTGAAGAGTTTAATCGCGGAACTCAAGTTCGTTCCGACCAAGGTCTCGGGCTTGGTTTGGCGATTTCCAAGGGAATTGCTCAAGTGCTCGGGCATGAAATTTCGATGCGTTCTTGGGTTGGCAAAGGCAGTGTCTTTTCTATCACGCTTGATAAAGCCGATCATGTGCAGCCTCACCCAGTTCAAGTCACGACAAGTAACCAATCTGAACTTGGTCATCTAAGAATCCTTTGTGTCGATAATGAGCCTGACATTCTAGTAGGTATGGAAAACTTACTGTCTCGATGGGGCTGCGATACGCGAGTGGCGACCGATTTGGTAGAAAGTCTACAAGCTCTCGAGGATGGTTGGATTCCGGACGTGATTTTTTCCGATTACCGACTTGATGATGGTCGTACTGGCTTGGAAGTGCTACAGCAATGTCGCTTGAGACTAGGCAGCTGCTTTGAAGGTGTCATCATCAGCGCGGATCGCACCGATGATATGCTTGATGGCATCAAGGCAAATGGGTTCAGCTTTATTGCGAAGCCAGTTAAGCCGCTTAAATTGCGTTCGGTGCTCAACCGCGTCGCATAGATTTAGAGTGTTTTAGCGTTGCTATAAAAGAGACCTCCGAATGGAGGTCTCTGTGTTTGTAATCTTATTTTGGTTTGTAGGCTGAGTTTGCCGCTTATTCCGCAACACCACCTTGGGTGAGTTTTGCGGGATTAAGCAATCGTTCTAACGTGGCTCTATCTAAATCGGTTTCTTCTTCCGCGACATCAATAATCGCACGACCCTGCTTATAGGCTTTCTTCGCGATTTCTGCCGCTTTCAGGTAGCCAATGACCGGGTTGAGGGCCGTGACCAAAATTGGGTTTTTGGCGAGCGCTACATCCAAGTTATCTTGACGAACTTCGAATGTTGCAATGGCTTTATCAGCTAAAGCCGTTGCGCTGTTAGCGAGCAACTCGATGCTCTCCAATATATTATGAGCAATGACAGGTAGCATGACGTTTAGTTGGAAGTTGCCTGCTTGGCCCGCGACGGTAATAGTGGTGTCATTACCAATGACTTGCGCTGATGCCATAGCTGCGGCTTCTGGGATCACAGGGTTTACTTTGCCAGGCATGATGGAAGAACCCGGTTGCAAGCCTTGTAATTCAATCTCACCTAAACCAGCCAATGGGCCTGAATTCATCCAACGAAGATCGTTTGCGATCTTCATGATCGCAACTGCTGCTGTTTTGAGCTGTCCCGACAGAGCGACGATCGCATCTTGACTGCTTAAATTGAAAAAGAAGTTATCACTGGCCGTGAACTGAATACGAGTTGACTGGGTTAGGTTGCTAGCGAATAAGTCTGCAAAGCGTGGATCGGCATTGATCCCCGTGCCAACCGCTGTACCACCTTGGGCTAAAGCTTTTACCGCAGGAAGTGCTTGTTCAATCGCTTGTTTTGCGTGCTCGATTTGGAACTGCCAACCGCCAAGCTCTTGAGCAAAGGTTATAGGCATCGCGTCCATTAAGTGAGTGCGCCCGGTTTTTACAACATCTTTCAGTGCTTGCTGCTTAGATTGTAGTGCTTGGCTGAGGTGTGACAAGGCCGGAAAGAGCTGTTTTTCAATGGCTAATGCTGCGCTAACTTGAATTGCGGTTGGCACCACATCGTTACTGCTTTGTCCCATGTTGACGTGATCATTAGGACTGACGGTACCGCCTAGATGCTGGGAGGCCAGTGTTGCAATCACTTCATTCGCATTCATATTTGAGCTGGTGCCTGATCCGGTTTGAAATACGTCAATTGGGAACTGCTCAATATGATTGCCCTCGATAATCGCCTGAGCTGCGTCAGCAATCGCATTAGCGATATCACCTTCAAGCAGCCCCAATTGTGCGTTGGTGAGTGCCGCAGTCTGCTTGATGTGTGCCAATGCTTGGATGAAGCCAGATGGCATCTTATGTTGACTGAATGAGAAGTTATCGACGGCGCGCTGAGTTTGGGCTTGGTAGAGTGCATCTGCTGGGACTTTCACTTCGCCCATACTGTCAGTTTCTATGCGGAATTCGGTGCTCATGGTAGGGATCCTTTTGGTTAATCGAGTGAGATTTGAATCAGGCGTAATTGTTGTTGTAATGCGAGAAATTTCACGTCGCCTTGTTCAAACTGATAGTAATAGCGTTTGAGACAGAATAATGGCGTATGGATAGAATCGAGACAGACACGACGGAAGATACGACTGCGAGTGGAGTCTTGAATTGCGTCTAGTAGATGGAAATAAACCTGACGCAAAAACAGCTCACACAACAATAGATTTTCTTCATCGGCATCGTGTTCATAGCAGGAAGACAACACCATTCCCCAATGAATATAGTCATGAATTACGTCTGGCTCAAAGCCGTGTGGTGCGGCGAGAAGGAATCTATCTTGTGCTTTAAAAAATGCGTTGAAGATGTCCCGTTTGTTGTCCATAACCACCTCTCGTTTAATGTAATGATAATTATTATCAATTAAATGGCGGGTTGGCAACCCTTTTTAGAGTAAGAGGTTGTTGAAGAAAGACTTACGGAAACAAAAGCCGACGTAAAAGCGTCGGCAGAGAGGGAATTATTTAGTCCTGAGGTGACAATGAGGTATCGACGTTTTGGATATCGGTGTCTTTATCTGTTGCCATTACTCTGTAAATAAGGTTTCGTACTTCACAAACGCGGTTTGTGTTTCGCCGTAATAAAGTGTGCCTCCAGATTGAATGACGACTCTTAACCAACTTTCTGCGGATGCTGGTCTTGGTAAGGTAATGTACCAACTTTTTCCAGCCTGATCGGCGGGCTTCATATCAATCGGCTGAGCATTTTTCTCTTCGTCATTAACGATCGAAACTTTGACCCCTTCGAGTGGATAGGCGGCATTGAGTGACAATTCTAAGCCATTTTTCGTGAGCTGTTCTGAGCGAAACTTCACTTTAAAGTCGCCATTTTCCATGTCACACAGTCCACTGGTGTAACGACAGTTAGACTTACTCGCGAGTTTGTAAGTTTCCCCTTCTTGTGCCGCGTGGGGTTTTTCGCTGAGTGCCATATCGGTGCCGAAGTAGGCGATCAAAGAAAGAATCGGCGCAATCAGCAGAGCGAGAATAAAGTGCTTGTTTTTGAACATAAAATACTAATTCCATCAATTATCTGTTCATTTTAACTGGCTAAAATCATTAATAACTTCGTTAATGATTTTGAAGGTAGAGCAACTAGCTTGCTGCAATCTTTGCCTTGTTCTAAACGATTGTTTCTGCGTTCCCCGAACATATAACCAATGCCATTCGTGTGCTTCCTTGCTACGGCTCAGGGAATCTAATTATTAGAATAAGTTAGGTGAATAAAAAAGCCCCAAGTGGGGCTTTTGTGGCTTGCGTTATATTTTAGTGATCCACGGCATCGCCTGCACCAACAGGGACACGAACGTGTTCAACAAGATCTTTAACTTCTTGAGGTGTTTCCGCTGTAACTTTCGATACCGCGAATGCCACGATGAAGTTAAATAGGGCGCCGATAGCACCAAACGCGTTTGGCTCAATACCTAGGAACCAGTTGGTTCCCCAGCTTTCTAGATATTTCCAGTCAGCAACGAATAGGATGCCTTTGTGCTGGAATACGTAGAACAGTGTGATACTGATACCGGCAATCATACCGGCGATTGCACCTTCTTTATTGATGCCTTTGCTGAAGATACCCATCATCAACGCAGGGAAGATGGATGAGGCGGCAAGACCAAAGGCGAGCGCCACCGTACCAGCGGCAAAGCCAGGAGGATTCAATCCGAGATAGCCTGCGGCTGCGATTGCCACCGCCATCGAGATTCGGCTGGCAAGCAGCTCCTTCTTCTCGGATATGTTCGGATTTATAACCCCTTTAATTAAGTCATGGGAAATCGCCGACGAAATAGCAAGCAACAGACCCGCTGCTGTGGATAGCGCTGCAGCGAGGCCACCAGCGGCTACGAGTGCAATGACCCAGTTTGGTAGCTTAGCGATTTCTGGGTTTGCTAGTACCATGATGTCACGGTCAACTCGCAATTCATTGGTGTCAGGGTTTGAGGTGTACTCGATCAGGCCATCGCCATTCTTATCATCAAAGCCTAATAGACCTGTTGTTTCCCAGTTTTTGAACCAATCAGGGCGCTCATCATACGCAAGGTGTTGGCCCGGAGCTGGGTTAACGGTATCCATTAGGTTTAGACGAGCCATTGCTGAAACTGCTGGCGCTGTTGTGTATAGAATAGCGATGAACACAAGTGCCCAGCCTGCAGAAGTACGCGCATCACGTACCTTAGGTACCGTAAAGAAACGGATGATAACGTGTGGTAGACCCGCAGTACCGATCATCAATGACATGGTGTAAACGAACATGTTTAGTGTGCTACCGCGAACCTGTGTGGTGTACTCACTAAAGCCGAGTTCGGTCACCACTTGGTCGAGCCTATCGAGCAGATAAACATCGGTGCCTTGAATGGTACTCCCGAGGCCAATCTGAGGTAGCGGGTTACCTGTAAGTTGCAGAGAGATAAAGATTGCAGGGATAGTGTAAGCAAGAATGAGTACGCAATATTGAGCAATCTGCGTGTAAGTGATGCCTTTCATGCCGCCAAGTACGGCGTACATGAATACGATACACATACCAATCAGTAGGCCTGTTGAGTAATCAACTTCTAGGAAGCGACCGAAGGCAACGCCAACGCCTTTCATCTGGCCGATAACATAAGTGACCGATGCGATGATAAGACAGATAACCGCCACGATACGTGCCGTATTCGAGTAAAAGCGTTCACCAACAAACTCTGGCACCGTAAACTTACCAAACTTACGTAGATAAGGGGCGAGTAACAGTGCAAGCAGTACGTAACCGCCCGTCCAACCCATTAGGAATACGGAGCCGCCGTAACCCATAAAGGCAATCAGACCCGCCATTGAGATGAACGATGCCGCCGACATCCAGTCAGCAGCGGTTGCCATACCGTTAGCGATTGGGTTGACCCCGCCACCAGCGACATAGAACTCTTTGGTTGACCCCGCACGCGCCCAGATCGCAATACCGATGTAGAGGACGAAGGTTGCACCAACAACCAGGTAGGTAATAGTTTTCAAATCCATCTGAGTTACTCCTTACTCATCTACGCCGAATTCACGGTCGATTTGGCGCATCTTCCATGCGTAATAGAAAATAATACCTAGGAAGGTGTAGATGGAGCCTTGCTGAGCAAACCAGAAACCAAGTTTGTATCCACCTAATTGAAATTGATTAAGTACGTCGACAAATAAAATGCCGCAGCCGAAAGACACTACGAACCAGATGACCATAAGGCCAATCATGAGCTTCACGTTTTTGTCCCAATAGGCTTTGGCTCTTTCTTCGCTTTCAAATGCCATTGCCGTCTCCTTACGATTGGTATTGTTGTTAAAAAAATGTTTCAACATGTACATTAGCAAGGTGTTGGCGAGAACTCTTTTCAACTTTAGTCGGGGTATAAAAAATAAAAAACTCCCGTGATATGGTCGCTTAGAGAGAAGTTAGGGTTATTTATTAATGTTAAAAAGCTGTTAAATTAGCCAAAGGTCTAAGGAGAGAAATGATAAAAAGCACGAATAAGAGACGTGATTAATTTTTTCTTCATTGATTTTAGCGATCCTTAACAGAAACATTCTGCGTTCTTCTTTTTATCAATCAGCGAAAAAACTGGCGTGAAAAATTCACAAGTAATTTATTTACATAAAGTTTTCGTACCAAATCACCGTTTTAGCGCACAATAAAGTAATATAACTGAGTCATTCTCGTACAACCTCGCGCTTTGGGACGGTTTAAGGAGGAGGCAGATTAAGGCATTAACTTATTAACGAAGTCGCCTTAGCTCATCACAAGCATATCGTTTTTCATTAAGGGAGGGTGAGAATGGACGCAGACACCATTAACAGTTTTTTTCTTATAGGTGCGTTGTTAATCGCACTTAGCGTTCTTTTAAGCCCAGTTTCCTCTAAGTTGGGAATCCCAATTCTTTTGGTATTTTTAGCCGTTGGAATGCTGGCGGGGGAAGACGGTTTAGGCGGTATTTTATTTGATAATTTTTCGATCGCTTACTTGGTCAGTAACCTCGCATTAGCCATCATTTTGCTCGATGGTGGTATGAGAACACGGGTTGCCAGCTTTAGGGTGGCGTTATGGCCTTCGGTGTCCTTGGCAACGTTTGGGGTTGCGATCACCACTATTTTGACCGGGCTGATGGCAACGTGGTTATTCGACTTAGACTTGCTGCAAGGTATATTAGTTGGTGCGATTGTCGGCTCCACTGATGCCGCCGCGGTTTTTTCTCTACTCAAAGGTCGTAGTCTTAACGAACGTGTTGGCTCAACGCTGGAAATTGAATCCGGCACCAATGATCCTATGGCGGTGTTTCTGACTGTTACTCTGATTGCTATTTTAGCGAACCCAGATGCAGATTTGAGTGTGGGCTTTTTGGCGCTCAGTTTTCTTAAGCAGTTTGGTATTGGCGCTTTACTCGGTTTTGCTGGTGGCTGGATTTTGTGGAAGGTCATCAATCGTAATCAACTGCCGGATGGCTTATATTCGATTTTAACCGTCAGTGGTGGCTTGTTGATTTTCGCTTTATCTAATGCATTAGGTGGCAGCGGTATTCTGTCAATTTATCTGGTTGGTTTACTGCTAGGTAATCGTCCAACACGCAGCCGCCATTCCATTCTTCATGTTCTAGATGGCATGACGTGGCTAGCTCAAATCGGTATGTTCCTCGTGCTTGGTTTATTGGTTACGCCTTCCAACTTGCTTTCTATTGCGTTGCCTGGTTTGGCGCTGGCCTTTGGGATGATTTTATTTGCCCGTCCAATCTCGGTTTGGATCGGTTTACTGCCATTCAAGAGTTTCACACCACGTGAAAAGTGGTTTGTTTCTTGGGTGGGATTGCGCGGTGCTGTCCCAATCATTCTGGCGGTATTTCCAATGATGGCAGGATTGCCAGATGCGCAGTTGTACTTCAATTTGGCGTTTTTCGTGGTAATGGTCTCTTTGATTGTGCAAGGTGGCACATTGACTAAAGCGATGTCTCTGGCGAAGGTAGAGCTGCCTTCTAAACCTGAGCCAATTTCACGCACTGGTGTGGAGATTTACCCAACTAGTGAGTGGGAACTGTTTATCTATAAGCTTAAAGCGGATAAATGGTGTATTGGTGAACCATTGCGTAGTCTTTCGATGCCGGATGGAACGCGCATCGCCGCAGTATTTCGCAATAAAGCGTTATTGCATCCGTCAGGTAGTACGCGCCTCGAAGAAGACGATACCTTGTGTGTGTTGGCGCAAGAAAAGGATTTGGATGCTCTGAGCTTGCTATTCAGTGAAGCGCCTGAGAAAGCGTCATTGGCACGATTCTTTGGTGATTTCTTCCTAGATATTGAAGTGAACCTTGCCGATATTGCGATGATGTATGGCCTGAACTTGGGCGATGAGTCACTCGATAAAAGCTTAAGAAACCTTGTAGAAGAACAACTGGGGACTACACCAGTGTTAGGGGACCAATTCGAGTGGCAAGGCTTGCAATGGATCATTGCCGATGTCGTTGACCAACAAGTCACCAAAGTAGGTATCCGTTTGCCAAGCGAGCAAAGCCTGCTCGCTGACGAGGAGTGAACCTAGTCGTTCATCTCCGTTAGCATGATGACGGCTTGTGTGCGGTTTTTTACGCCGAGCTTGCGGAAAATCGCCGTCATGTGCGCTTTGATGGTGGCTTCTGAAACATTCAATTCGTAGGCGATTTGTTTGTTCAGTAAGCCATCAGACAACATCCCCAACACCTTATATTGCTGTGGCGTTAGCGCGGCAATCTTCTCCGCTAAGTCATTACATGCCGCGTTATTGGTGATCAGCCCTTCAGGAAAATACGGGTCGCCATTGAGCACTTGATTGAGCGCATTCACCAATTCGCGCATGTCGCTCGATTTAGGAATAAAACCAAACGCACCATGGCTTTTCACTTGTGTCACGATCGCTGGCTCTTCACTAGCCGAGACGACGACGATTGGTAAGTCTGGGTGTTCTGCTCGCAAGTGAATCAAGCCAGACATACCATTTGCTCCTGGCATTTTGAGATCCAATAGCACCAAATCTGGCTCTTCTTCTCGCTCTAACAAAGCCAGTAGTGCGTCGAGTGAGTCCGCTTCAAGCAAATTTGCCCCACTGATTGCCATGTGGATAGATTGAAACAAGGCATTACGGAAGAGTGGGTGATCATCTGCAATGATGATGGTGTAGGTCGAATCCATGACGTTAAACACTTTTGACTATTTCGTTAAATTTATTATTGTCCAGCTTTGAGATAGTGGACAATATTTATTCGCTAAAAGTCTGAACCAAATCGACTTTTATTAGGAAAATTGCATATAAGCGCAATTTTCTCATTCAAATCTGGGTAATAAAAAACGCCAGTGGTCATCACTGGCGTTTGAATATCTGATGATCAGAATTGTTGGATGTGCTCTAAGAAAGGCTCGGCTTGCATAAAGCCGGTTAAACGCGCGTTTGAAATGTGTTCGCCATTCGCATCCCAGAACTCGATGGTTGGCAAGCCAAGTACGTTCATGTGTTTGAGTAACTCAATATCTTGCACTTGGTTCTTGGTTACATCAGCTTGCAGAAGAACAAAGTCTTTTAGCTTGGCTTCGACGCTTGGATCATGGAAGGTGTACTTCTCAAACTCTTTACACGCCACACACCAATCGGCGTAGAAGTCGAGCATCACAGGTTTGCCAGCTGCTTTGGCTAGCGCTAGTTGCTCTTCCAACTCTGCAACATTGGCAATGCGTGTAAAGCTTGCGGAAGTTTGTTGAGCTTGCGTTGCGTTATTACCAAACCAGTAATTTAATACTGGCTGTGCTGACGCGAGCAAACCCAATACGGCGATGATGCCAACGGCGCTTTGTTTCCAGCCACCAAACTCCAAGCTGTTTTTCACATGATACAGCCAACCAAAGGCAGCGAGGCCCAGTGTTGACCACAGAATTGTTGACCACATTTCTGGCATGATGCGTTCCAATAAGAAGATAGGCGCAGCAAGCAGAATAAAGCCGAACAGCGTTTTCACGCGGTCCATCCAACCGCCGGCTTTTGGTAGCAACTTGTTGCCAAATACCGCCACAAGGATCAACGGAATCCCCATGCCCATCGCCAGCGCGTAAAGGGCGACCCCACCAGTGAGTAAGTCGCCACTTTGTGCGACGTAAAGCAGCGCACCAGAGAGTGGGGCGGTAGTACACGGAGAACAAACCAAGCCAGATATTGCCCCCATTGCAAACACGCCAGCACTGCTACCACCTTGCTGCTTGTTACTTAAGTTATTCAGCCACGTTTGCACGCTGCTTGGTAACTGCAATGAGTACAGACCAAACATCGACAGAGCTAATGCAATGAACAGTACACTCAAACCAATCAGCACATAAGGGTGTTGCATCGCCGCTTGGAACTGCATACCCGCAGACGCCACTACAAGGCCGAGCAGCGTGTAAGTTAGCGCCATGCCTTGTACGTAAACAAAGGACAAACCAAGCGCACGACGTTGGCTCAGTTTGCCACTGCCAAGCACGATGCTGGTGAGAATGGGATACATCGGCAGCACACAAGGGGTAAATGCTAGACCCACACCAAGTGCCAAAAACAACAACGGCGTCCACCACTTGTCGGCTAGATTCGCGGCTAAGCTATCTTGCTCACTGACTGGTACTGAAGTGGAGGTTGGTTTTGTTGCTGGCTGTGCTTGTTCTGTCGTCGGTGCCTTGGCAGTCGGTGCTACGGTGTCGGAATTGGATGAAGAAAACGCGCTGATTGGAATCTCACGTGTTTCTGGTGGGTAGCAGAAGCCCGCTTTCGCACAGCCTTGATATTGCACAATGACACGTGCGCCCTCTTGCCAATTACTCAGTGGGATATTGACAAATAGTGGTGTGGTATAGATATGCACATCACCAAAGAATTCATCTTTATGTGGCGTGCCGTTTTCCATTTGCAGTTCGCCCAGTGAGATGTTCTCACCAGACACAGATAAACGCTCTTGATACAGGTAATAACCATCGCGTACCTGCCAATCGAGCATCAATTTGTCGTCTTGCTGGTAGAAATTAAACGGAAATGCCTGATCGACCGGAACAAAGCTGTCGCTGCTGCTACCAAAACTGTTGTTCTGGCTATTGGTAAACTGGTCTTTGCCAAACAAGGCCAAAGACGGAGTGGAAAAGGTAATAAGCCCTAAGAGTAAAACGGAAAGTAATGCGCGCATAAAAGAGTCAATTCATCTTAGATAATTGCCGTTAGTGTAACTCAATCAGACCCGGAGGCGAGTCAATAAGTTTCATGAAAATGAAGATTTATTGAGCATAATTCAAGACGACAGGCAATAAAAAAGGGAGCCGAAGCTCCCCGAGTAAGACTCTGTTTCCACTAGATCAGTAGACCACCGAATGCGAAGCCAAGTGCTACCGCAGAAGCAATGGTTACCACACCAGGTACAAAGAATGGGTGGTTGAATACGTACTTACCGATACGCGTTGAACCCGTGTCGTCCATCTCAACCGCTGCTAGAAGCGTTGGGTAAGTTGGCAGTACGAATAGCGCACTTACTGCTGCGAAAGATGCAACGGCGGTTAGTGGTGCCACACCGATAGCAAGTGCTGCTGGCATCAGCGCAACCGTGGTTGCACCTTGCGAGTAAAGCAGCATAGACGCGAAGAATAGAACAAGCGCTAGCATCCATGGGTAGTCTGCTAGTAGTGCTCCAGCGACTTCTTTGATGCCGTCAACGTGCGCGTTAACGAACGTTGAACCTAACCATGCCACACCAAGAACACACACACACGCTGTCATACCAGAGCGGAATGTTGCTGCGGCTGGAATTTTGCCAGCGTCGATTTTACAGCTCATTACGATAGCTGCCGCGGCTGCTAGCATTACCGTCATGATAGCTTCGTTACGACCTAGAGCAGGGTTCTCGATAAGGCCAACAGAGCCAGAAATTGCTGCTGCGTAACACACTACGAATGCGATTGCGCCTAGGAAGATGAACGTCGCTTTCTTCGCTGTTGGTAGGATTTCGCGTTTTGCTTCTGTATTTAGCTTGATTAAGCCTTTTTCTAGACGCTCTTGGTATTCAGCATCGTCTTTTAGCTCACAGCCCATGAAGTTCGCCACGAACGCACCGATCATGCACGCGATGAACGTCGTTGGGATACAGATTGCTAGTAGTGTTAGGTAGTCAACGCCAAATGGGTGCAGCATTGCCGCAAACGCTACAACAGCCGCTGAGATTGGCGAGGCAGTGATCGCGATTTGCGATGCGACAACCGCAATAGACAGAGGACGAGAAGGGCGCACACCTTGACCTTTCGCGACTTCTGCAATCACTGGCAAAGTAGAGAATGCCGTGTGGCCAGTACCCGCCATTAATGTCATTAGGTAAGTTACGATTGGCGCATAAAAGGTGATGCGCTCAGGATGCTTGCGCAAAAAGTTTTCAGCAACTTGCACCATCCAGTCTAAACCACCAGCCACTTGCATTGCTGCGATGGCCGTGATGACCGACATGATGATTAAAATTACGTCAACGGGAATGTAAGCTTGGCTTGTTGGTACGCCCAAGATCAAAGACAACGCAATGACCCCAGCACCACCGGCAAAACCAATGCCGATACCGCCGATTCTAGCCCCCAAATAGATGAAGAGCAGAACCACGAAGAGTTCGACCATGACCATATTGATACCTCTTTAGTTTTTATTTGATTCTGATTTTTTGAACACTCAGGAACAGGAGTAAATGCTCAGAGAATTAGAACCCAGTGGCCTAATGGCAATAAAAGCATATAAAAAATGTGGTTAACCGTATGAGAGCCTAAAAAAGGGGCCTGAGTGGCCCCCTTCGAATTAGTTATTACTCGTAGCGTTTCGCTTTGTAAGTTGGATGCATGAAGTTTTCTACTGACAAGATTTCATCAAGCTCTTCTGCGGTTAGCAGACCGCGCTCTAGCACAACTTCGCGAACACTCTTACCGGTTTCCGCACAAATCTTACCTACGATGTCACCTTCGTGGTGGCCGATGTATGGGTTTAGGTAAGTGACGATACCGATTGAGTTGTAAACGTAGTTTTCACAAGTCTCTTTATTGACTGTGATGCCGTCGATACATTTATCACGTAGGTTCACACACGCATTGTGTAGTAGAGAGATAGACTCAAACATGCTTTGTGCGATAACTGGTTCCATTACGTTTAGCTGTAGCTGACCGCCTTCTGCTGCGAAAGAAACCGTGTTGTCGTTACCTAGAACTTTGAAGCAAACTTGGTTTACTACTTCTGGGATAACTGGGTTTACTTTTGCTGGCATGATTGAAGAACCTGCTTGCATTTCAGGTAGGTTCAATTCATTTAGACCAGCGCGTGGGCCAGAAGAAAGTAGACGAAGGTCGTTACAGATCTTCGATAGTTTCACCGCTAGACGTTTTAGTGCACTGTGCGTCATTACGTATGCGCCACAGTCAGAAGTCGCTTCGATAAGGTCTTCTGCCGCTACAACGTCAAGACCTGTTACTTCCGCTAGGTGTTTTACTGCAAGAGCTTGGTAGCCAGTCGGTGTATTTAGACCTGTACCGATTGCGGTTGCGCCTAGGTTGATTTCTAGGAGTAGTTTAGAGGTGTAATCTAGAGCACGAATCTCTTCGTTTAGTGTTACTGCCCAAGCGTGGAACTCTTGACCTACAGTCATCGGTACCGCGTCTTGTAGCTGAGTACGACCCATTTTCAGTACATCTTTAAACTCAATTGCTTTAAGTTCGAATGCGCCTTTTAGGTACTCAATTGCTTCCATTAGTTTGTGTACGCTGTTGTAAACCGCGATACGGAAACCCGTTGGGTACGCACAGTTGGTTGATTGGCTCTTGTTTACGTGGTCATTTGGGTTAACAAATTCGTATTGACCTTTCTCTTTACCCATTAGCTCAAGCGCAACGTTTGCGATCACTTCGTTCGTGTTCATGTTCACTGAAGTGCCCGCACCACCTTGGAATACGTCTGATGGGAACTGATCCATGCACTTGCCAGTTTCTAGGATCAAATCACACGCTTCGATGATGTAGTTTGCAACGTCTTTTGGAATCGCACCAAGTTCTTTGTTTGCCAACGCCGCTGCTTTTTTGGTCATTACCATGCCGCGTACAAATTCTGGTACGTCAGAGATGGTCATATTAGAGATGTTGAAGTTCTCGATCGCACGTAGCGTATGAATACCGTAGTACGCATCTGCAGGGACATGACGTTGACCTAATAGATCTTCTTCAATACGAGTGGCTGGGTTTGCTGTTTTTGGAGCATCAGATAGGGTAGCCATAGCAGGATCCTTAGATGATAATTCTGATAATAAAGTTATTTATTAGCCATTTCTGCAATCTAGAATCCATTCATCAGAATTTTTGGCTGGAAAATCCGTCCTGACTTATGTGGCACATGATACTGCACCTAGCGCATAAAAATAGTAACTAGATCACCTTTTTCGTTTTTCATGAGTCAATAATTTGCAAAGTATGAACGGGTTATTAATAACCCTTTATGGGTACTCGATTTTCCTCGACAAACATGGGTTTTTAGAGTTCGAAATTAGCACTTTAAAAGCACGAAAAAATCGGTATGCAATTGAATGAAACACTCCACTACCGCTTTTTCTGAGTAGGAAGAGACCAGTATGAACACGCTTTTTTACAACGATTCGTTTGAGCTTAGTCCGCTTTTACCATTACACTGAATTAAACAAAGGAGGGCGTGTGTTTCCTATCTTATTATTGGCGTTTATTTTTGTCCCGATCATTGAAATCGGCTTATTTATTCAGGTGGGCGGCTTTTTAGGTTTGTGGCCGACTATCGCATTAGTATTAATCACGGCATTTGTCGGTGCATCGTTGGTGCGCAGCCAAGGCATCCAAACTCTGATGTCTGTGCAGGGGCGTCTGGAACAAGGTGAAATTCCAGCCCAGCAAATTTTTGAAGGCGTAATGCTAGCGGTGGCTGGCGTGCTGCTGTTAACACCGGGCTTTATGACCGATGCTCTTGGTATGCTGGTGTTGCTTCCTGCGCCACGCGCCGCGATTGCCAAATACTTGATGAGTAAAATGGTGGTGAAAACCATGCATGGTGGTGGCTTCCAAGGTGGTTTCTCTAACCAAGGGCCATTTGAGCAAGACCCGTTTCGCCGTGACCCATTTAATTCCCAGTCAGAAGATGGCAATACCTTTGAAGGAGAATACGAGCGTAAAGACGATGATGATCGCAACAAGCTCAACTGATTGAGTCAGAGAGTAAAGAAAACAAAAGGGCGCACGAGCGCCCTTTTTTGTGTTTGGAATTCGTGGGGCTTACAACGCGCCTTCAAATCCCATTTGACGCCATGCTTCAAAAGCGATGATCGCAACGGCGTTCGAAAGGTTTAGGCTACGCGCATCTGGCATCATTGGAATGCGGATACGCTGCTCCATTGGCAAGCTATCGATGATTTCAGCAGGCAAGCCACGAGTTTCTGGACCAAACATCAATACGTCACCTGCTTGGTATTGTGCATCAACGTGGTGACCTGTGGTTTTGGTGGTGCAGGCAAACAATCGGTAGTTACCTTGTTTCTCTTTCTCTAAATATTCTAAGAATGCTTGATAGTTCTTATGACGCGTTACGCGAGCTAAATCATGGTAATCCAAACCAGCGCGGCGGACTTTCTTCTCTTCAAGATCGAAACCCAGAGGTTCAATTAAGTGAAGGTTTGCACCGCAGTTGGCACAAAGTCGAATGATGTTGCCGGTGTTCGGCGCGATTTCTGGTTCGTATAAAGCGATATCAAACATGGTATTGAAATAGAGTTGGTCAAATAGAGGGGCAGTATATACCCAAGTCAGCAAGATATGCGAGATTCAGCAAGATTGACCTGGGTATGAAAGCAGTCATTAGCGCAGACGCTAATACCGTAAGTATCGATGCTCTTTATAATAGAGCGTGAGCGTAATTTTCTTCAACCGCTCGCCAATTAACGACGTTCCACCATGCATCAATGTATTCTGGGCGACGGTTTTGGTAGCTGATGTAATACGCATGCTCCCACACGTCTAATGCGAGGATTGGTTCACCGCGTACATCCACTACGTCCATCAGAGGGTTATCTTGATTGCTGGTGGACGTAATGTGAATCTCACCATCTTTTACGATCAGCCATGCAAAGCCAGACCCAAAGGTATTAATCGCGGCTTGGGCAAACGCTTCTTTAAATTGCGCAAAGCTACCAAATTTGTCGTTAATTGCCTGAGCAAGTGCGCCTTGAGGCTCACCGCCACCGTTTGGAGACATGCAATTCCAATAAATGATGTGGTTGTAGTAGCCGCCGCCATTATTACGCACTGCAGGGCTGAGCTTAGAGATATTGTCAAAGATCTCGTCTAGCGACTGAGTTTCGAGCTCGCTCCCTTCAACGGCACTTACGAACTTATCGAAATAAGTCTTGTGATGTTTGCTGTAGTGCACTTCCATGGTTTTCGCGTCGATGTACGGCTCTAGTGAATCGTACGGGTAAGGCAGAGCGGGAAATGTATGTGACATAGTAAATCCTCCTTAATTGGAAAATTTACTTTAATGCTAACGATAATTATTATCAACTTTGATCTTTGTAAGGGTATTCGAAGGCGTTCCCATCCAATTTCTAAAGTGAAGATGAAGCCGTGAATCTCTCACTCTAGAAATAGGGTGTGGCTTACTGTTAGCTCATCGGCTTGAAGTTAACGATTGATAGGTAAGGTGATACTCATGCGCAATCCGCCTAACGGACTTCGACTGGCGACGATCGTTCCACTGTGCTGGCGGATGGCACTTTCGGTAATGGTTAGGCCGAGACCCGTGCCGCCTGAGTGGCGATCGCGGGCAGTCGAAACGCGATAAAACGGGCGAAAAATCGCGGCTAATTCTTCTTCTGGAACGCCCTCGCCATTGTCATCAACCGTGATATGCAGCGTATCATCATCGGCCTTGATGTCGATTTTCACCTCATCTTTCCCGTAATAAATGGCGTTACGAACGATGTTTTCCACCGCACTCATCAGCAATTTAGGATTGCCGGAGATACTTCGTTTTGGCAGTTCAGAATAGTGTAGGTGCTTGCCCATTTGCTCAGCTTCAAACTGCGCATCTTTAATGATCTCTTCCCACAAACTTTCCAGTGGCTGCGTTTCGCGAGTCATATGGCTGTTCGCCTGCATGCGAGACAGTTCAAGCAATTCGCTGATCATCTGTTCCAGGCGCTGCGCTTCGGTATCGATACGAGTCAGTTCTGGGCTTTCGCCCTGCTTACGCGTCGCTAATGCGCTCGCCATGCGTAGGCGAGTTAAAGGTGAGCGCAACTCGTGAGAGATATCGGATAGCAGGCGTTGTTGTCCTGAAATCATCTGATTGACCGCCTCGACCATCTGGTTGAAGCTGCTGCCAGCTTGACGAAACTCTGCCGTGCCTTTTTCTAAATTTGGGTCTGTGACAAATTCGCCTTTCGCGACACGTTGAGCGGCCGCTTCAAGACGGCGCGCTGGCTGACTTAGTGCCCATGCAAGCCATAACAACAATGGTGTACTAACCAACATGACTGCGAGCAATAGCTGGAATGGGTGATCAAACAGACGCAAGAGTAGTGGTGGTGGCTCATTCCACTTGAAGCCCACATACATCAAGATATCGGAGCCAGCCAAAGTAATTGGGATTGGACCTGCAATCATGTATCGACCATACAGTTTCTGCTTTGGCTGGTTGTAATCTTCGATACTGGTGACAAAGTTTTGCATGGCACGCAATTGGAAGTTACTGCGTTTTTCTGTCGTAAGAACATTACCGCTGTAGTCAGAAAAAAATACGCGCGGACGAGGGTCATGCTTACCGTGACGGTTACCCTCGATACGAAATAGTATTCGACCTAAATCAGTTTGCTGACTGTATTTTTGTTGGATTGCGTCACGCGTTTCTACCATACGTTTATAGTGCTCTTCTGGAATGTCGCGAGCTTTGCGAGGGTCCAAATGTGGCAGTGATAGCACAGCTATCAGCACCAATAACATAGTGAACCAAAAAATGGCAAAGATGCGTCCATACAAGCTATTGATGTTTGGCAGTTTGATGCGTGATAGGCGCATTAATCCTCCTCAAGCAGCATGTAGCCACGACCACGCAGGGTTTTGATTCGCGGCTTGCCATTGCTCTGATCTGGTAATTTTTTACGTAAGTTCGAAACATGCATATCGATCGCGCGATCAAAAGCGGCGAGTCGTTTACCAAGCACATCTAAGCTCAATGTTTCTTTAGTTAGCACTTGTCCTGGGTTTTGCACAAAGTGGGTCAACAGAGCAAACTCGGTTGCTGTGAGATCGAGCAACTGTTGATCGCAGTATGCTTCTTGTTTACCTGGGTAGAGACGGAGCTCTTGATACTCGATGCAATCGCTGTTTTTGGTGTTTTTCTGTGTGCTGCTCGTACGGCGTAAGATCGCACGGATACGTGCTAACAGTTCACGGTCACTAAAAGGTTTCGGTAAATAATCATCCGCGCCTAGCTCTAAACCGATCACGCGGTCAATTTCTTCCCCTTTAGCGGTCAGCATCAAGACGGGAGTTTCCCAGTTTTCACGCAAGCGTTTAAGGGTTTCCATGCCATTTAGCTTCGGCATCATGACATCCAACAAAATCAAATCAATCTTATCATTGACCGCAGCTAAGCCTGCTTCGCCATCATTTGCTTCGCTGACGTCAAATCCTTCGAAACTGAGTACTTCTTTTAATAAGCTGGTTAGCTCGATATCGTCATCAATTAAAAGAATGTTTGCCATGGGGGCACCTATAGTAAGTTACCGATAGCTTAATATTACATTGGAATGATGTGCTGCGAAGAGGGTAAAAATCACTCTTTACGATTCTTTACGCTCCCTATACGTCGCTTTACCTAGTGGGTCGTATTCTATACTCAAGCGCTGTGAGAACAGCTCAGAAGAATCACTCACCTGTGTAAGGAATCAAATTATGAAATCTGCAAAAAAACTTGTGTTAGCTGCTGTTGTTCTACCTCTTACTCTCGGCGCAGCAAGCGCATTCGCTTACGGTGGTAAAAACCATCATCAAGGCCCGCGTGATGAATGTGGCATGGGAATGGACCGTGGCATTATGCGTGATTTGAATTTGACGGATGCTCAAAAAGATCAGCTTAAGTCTTTCCGTGAAGCAAACCGCGCACAGATGAAAGGCAAATATTCTGAAAATCGCGAAGCCCGTATGGCTGAGCGACAAGCACACCACGCAAAAATGCAGTCACTCTTACTAGCGGATAGTTTTGATGAAGCGCAAGCGACCGCATTAGCAAAAGAAATGGTTGAACGCCAAACTGAGCACCGTGTGCAAATGCTAGAAAGAAAGCACCAAATGCTGAGCGTATTAACGCCAGAACAAAAAGCAGAGTTTGTGAAGTTGCAAAATGAACGCATGCAAGAGTGCGGCGATAGAATGCATAAGCGCATGGAAAAATACCGCAATAATTAAGTCATGAATTGATGTTATATAAAGAGGCAGCCATTGGTTGCCTCTTTTTGATCTGGTTATTTCATGGGCATTCAATATACTCAACGTATGGTTTGAGTTAACTCTTTGATTATGAAACAGCAATATGCACGTTTAGTGACGACCGCAGCTTGGACTGCAACTATTGTGGCGACTCTTCTCTTGATTGTAAAAGTCATCACGTGGTGGGTAACCGGCTCAGTTAGCTTATTGGCATCACTGATCGACTCAATGTTGGATATCGCCGCGTCGGTGGTAAATCTCGTTGTTGTCCGTTATGCCTTACAACCAGCAGACCGCGAACATACGTTTGGGCATGGTAAAGCTGAGTCTCTAGCGGCCTTGGCTCAGGCGATGTTTATTTCGGGGTCGGCGGTATTTTTGATCCTGAACGGGATTGACCGATTTTTCCGTCCACACGCACTGCATGCGCCGGAGCTCGGTGTTTATGTATCGCTGTTTGCGATTGTGGTCACACTTGGCTTGGTGATGTTCCAAAAACATGTGGTACGCGTGACAGGGAGCCAAGCAATCGCGGCGGATTCTCTGCATTATCAGACTGATTTGTATATGAACGCTGCGATCATGGTGGCTCTGGGACTCAGCTACTTTGGCGTGACGCAAGCGGATGCGGTGTTTGCGATTGGCATTGGTGTCTTCATTCTTTACAGCGCCTTCAAAATGGTCAGCGAAGCGATTCAGACGTTATTAGACCGAAAGCTACCGGATTCCGAATTGGAGCAAATCCGTAATGAATGTTTGAATGTGAAAGGGGTTCTTGGGGTTCATCAACTGCGCACCCGTATGTCAGGGCCGACACGCTTTATTCAGTTGCACTTGGAGCTAGACGATAACTTACGTTTAATCGAAGCGCACTATATTGCCGATAAAGTTGAGGAAAACCTTTTAGCTTTGTTTCCTGATGCGGATGTTTTGATCCATCAAGATCCATTGTCTGTCGTTTTTGGGCCAGAGAAAGAGCAAAAAGCGCAAGATTGGTAGGGCTCGAAAAATCCATAAGTGCCTGACGACAAACAGGCACTTATTGACTATCTTTCCATCAATACTTATTAAGATTCGTGATCCTGATGTGAATCAACAAAGTTTCATAGAGAAACTGTAATACTCTTACATAAGTAGAAAAGTTACATAAAAAAGTGCGTTTTCATTGGTAATCCTGTAGAGGAAATGTAACATAACGCACAGTTCTGGATTATGCAGGTTGCTTGGTAACAAGGGGCCTAAAAGAAAATTAAATAATTGATTGCCAAAGATCGAGGGTGAGCATGATTAAGAAGATCGGTGTTTTAACAAGTGGCGGTGACGCACCTGGTATGAACGCGGCGATACGCGGCGTAGTACGTACAGCACTATCCGAGGGATTGGAAGTATTCGGTGTGTACGACGGCTACCTAGGCCTATACGAAGGCCGCATCGAGAAGCTAGATCGTTCTAGCGTTTCAGATGTGATCAACAAAGGTGGTACGTTCCTAGGTTCTGCACGTTTCCCTGAATTCAAAGAAGTGGAAGTGCGTGAAAAAGCGATTGAGAACCTGAAAAAACATGGTATCGATGCGCTAGTAGTGATCGGTGGTGACGGTTCGTACATGGGTGCGAAGAAACTGACTGAAATGGGTTACCCATGTATCGGTCTTCCAGGCACAATCGACAACGATATCGCTGGTACTGACTACACAGTGGGCTACCTAAGTGCACTAAACACAGTTATCGATGCAATCGACCGTCTACGTGATACTTCTTCATCTCACCAACGTATTTCAATTGTAGAAATCATGGGTCGTCACTGTGGTGACCTAACTCTGATGTCTGCAATCGCGGGTGGTTGTGAGTACATCATCACTCCAGAAACTGGCCTAGACAAAGACAAGCTGATCAGCAACATCCAAGACGGCATTGCAAAAGGTAAGAAACACGCAATCATCGCGTTGACTGAGCTAATGATGGATGCCAATGAACTGGCTCGTGACATCGAAGCGGCTACAGGTCGTGAAACTCGTGCAACAGTACTTGGTCACATCCAACGTGGTGGTCGTCCAACGGCATTTGACCGCGTTCTAGCATCTCGCATGGGTAACTACGCTGTTCACCTATTGATCGAAGGTCATGGTGGTCGCTGTGTAGGTATCGTGAAAGAGCAACTTGTTCACCACGACATCATCGACGCGATCGAAAACATGAAGCGTCCAGTACGCAACGATCTATACAAAGTTGCTGAAGAACTGTTCTAAGCAAGTTTGAAATAGATAAAGAAAAACCGCGGCTTTCCGCGGTTTTTTTGTATTTGAGTATTAGCAAAAGGAAGCTGACGCATCGGACAAAATCTTACGAAGCGCTGCTCTGTTCAATGAGCGTCAATTTACGTTCGCGCAGTGCAAACATATAGCCAAGTAGGCCACCTAACGTATTCCCCACTGCGATACCTATAAACAAGCCTTCAATACTGTAAATTTGGCTTCCGATCCATGCCGATGGCAGGGTAAACACAAACAAACGCATAAAGCTCCATTGGAATGCTCGTAATGGTTTGTGCATCGCATTCAACCCACTGATTAACATCATCACAATGCCTTGAAAACCATAACTGAACGGCACCACAAGCAGGTAATGCCACAGCAGATTTTTAACTGCTTCTTCCTGCGAGAACAATGCCGCTAGAGGAATACTCAATGGCACCATCATCAAGAAGATAAACCCTTGGAACACCACCGCAAAACGCATGCTGATAAATAAGCCGGAAAAGGCGCGTTGAGGGTTTTTCGCCCCTAAGTTTTGTGCCATGAATGGCGTGAGTGCTGAGGTCAGAGACATCAAGACTAGGATCAAAATAGACTCAATACGCTGCGCCGCACCGTAAGCCGCAACTGCTGCCGTACCGTGGCTGGATAAAAGCATCATCAAAATTGCGCCCGACAATGGATTCATCGCGTTCGACAGTGCGGCAGGAGTGCCGATTTTTAACGTTTGCTGCCAATCTTGTTTCAGTAAGGACCATTGGGGTTGAGCGAGCAACTTTTCGCGTTTAACTAGCACATAGAATGAGCCACATAGCGCACCTAACCAGCTAAAAGCACTGGCTATTGCCGCCCCTTGGATGCCAAGCTCGGGGAATGGGCCAAGTCCGAAGATCAGTAGTGGATCGAGCATGCCGTTAATCAAGCCTGCCAACATCATGATTTTGGCGGGTGTTTTTGTATCCCCAGATGCTCGTATCGCGCTATTGCCCGCCATTGGGATCACCAACAATGGAATGGTGAGATACCACACCTGCATGTACTCTTCGATGAGTGGAATTAGGTCGTCGGCTGCACCAAGAAAGCGGAACAGTGGTGCAATGGTGGCAAAGCCAATCGAAGAGGCGATAGCCACGAGTAACACCGCTAATAACAAACCGTGAGTGGTAAACCGAGCGGCTTGTGGGGCGTGACCTTGTCCAAGTAAGCGACCAATATTGGTCGATAGACCCATCCCTATCCCCATCGTGATGCAGTTAACCGCAAAGGTTACAGGGAAAGTATAGCTGATCGCCGCTAGCGCTTGAGTACCAAGCAACGAGATAAAAAACGTGTCCACCAAGTTAAACATCAAAATCGCGATCATACCCATGGTCATGGGGACGGTCATTTTCCGCAGCGTTTCAGGAATGGGTGCGGTCAACAAACCATGCTTATCGGTCGCTTGGGGTTCCAGCTTGTTATTTTCCTGCATGTATGACAACTATGTGGTGAGCAAACTGCAAGGATACAAGAAAGCGAGATGCTGGGCGAGTGAGCATTTCGAACGCAAACCGTTGCTTAGTTGTTCGTTATTTTAACTAAGTCACAAAATTTTTGTGCCACCCCCTTGGGATCGCTGCTTCGACCCCTTATATAGGGATCACGTGTCTGGGGCTACAGTCCCTAAGGACAATTATCAAATAAACATGGAAATTTTCAGGAGAGACGACCGATGAACATTCGTCCATTACATGACCGAGTTATCGTTGAACGTAAAGAAGTTGAATCTAAGTCTGCTGGTGGCATCGTTCTGACTGGTTCTGCTGCAGAAAAATCAACTCGCGGTGTTGTTCTAGCTGTGGGTAAAGGCCGCATCCTAGAAAACGGCACAGTACTGCCGCTGGACGTTAAAGTTGGTGATACTGTTATCTTCGCTGAAGGTTACGGTACAAAAACTGAAAAAATCGACGGTAAAGAAGTGCTTGTCATGTCTGAAAACGACATCATGGCGATCGTTGAATAATAGCAATCATTGAGTAATTTTTTACTCAGATTCAATTACGAAATTACACACAAAGAATTTTAGAAAGGAAATCAAAGATGGCTGCTAAAGACGTTAAATTTGGTAATGACGCACGAGTTAAAATGCTAGAAGGTGTAAACGTTCTGGCTGACGCAGTAAAAGTAACACTGGGTCCTAAAGGACGTAATGTCGTTCTAGACAAATCTTTTGGTGCACCGACTATCACGAAAGATGGTGTATCAGTAGCGCGTGAAATTGAACTGGAAGATAAATTCCAGAACATGGGCGCACAAATGGTTAAAGAAGTTGCGTCTAAAGCAAACGACGCGGCAGGTGACGGTACAACAACAGCAACAGTACTAGCACAATCTATCGTAAACGAAGGTCTAAAAGCAGTCGCAGCGGGTATGAACCCAATGGACCTTAAGCGTGGTATCGACAAAGCAGTAGCTGCAGCAGTAGAGCAACTAAAAGAGCTTTCTGTTGAATGTAACGACACGAAAGCGATCGCACAGGTTGGTACTATCTCTGCAAACTCAGACGCAAGCGTAGGTAACATCATTGCTGAAGCAATGGAGCGTGTGGGTCGTGATGGCGTTATCACTGTTGAAGAAGGTCAGGCGCTACAAGATGAGCTAGACGTAGTAGAAGGTATGCAGTTCGACCGCGGTTACCTATCTCCTTACTTCATCAACAACCAAGAGTCAGGCAGTGTTGATCTAGAAAACCCATTCATCCTGCTAGTTGATAAGAAGATCTCAAACATTCGTGAACTTCTTCCAACGCTAGAAGCTGTAGCGAAAGCGTCTCGTCCACTGCTTATCATCGCAGAAGATGTAGAAGGCGAAGCGCTAGCAACATTGGTTGTCAACAACATGCGTGGCATCGTGAAAGTTGCAGCAGTGAAAGCACCTGGCTTCGGTGACCGTCGTAAAGCAATGCTACAAGACATCGCTATCCTAACTGGCGGTACTGTGATTTCTGAAGAAATCGGTCTAGAGCTTGAAAAAGTAGCACTAGAAGATCTAGGTCAAGCGAAGCGTGTTTCTATCACGAAAGAAAACACGACTATCATCGATGGTATCGGTGAAGAAGAGATGATCTCTGGCCGCGTAGCTCAAATTCGTCAACAAATCGAAGACGCAACTTCAGACTACGACAAAGAGAAACTACAAGAGCGCGTAGCGAAACTGGCTGGCGGTGTTGCAGTAATCAAAGTTGGTGCAGCAACTGAAGTTGAAATGAAAGAGAAGAAAGACCGTGTAGAAGATGCGCTAGCCGCAACTCGTGCAGCGGTTGAAGAAGGTGTTGTTGCTGGTGGTGGTGTTGCACTTATCCGCGCGGCATCTAAGATTGCTCACCTAACGGGTGACAACGAAGAGCAAAACGTTGGTATCCGCGTTGCACTACGTGCAATGGAAGCGCCAATCCGTCAAATCACGAAGAACGCAGGTGAGGAAGACTCAGTGGTTGCGAACAACGTGAAAGCGGGTGAAGGCTCTTACGGTTACAACGCGGCAACAGGCGAATACGGCGACATGCTAGAAATGGGTATCCTAGACCCAACGAAAGTAACTCGTTCTGCGCTACAGTTCGCAGCATCGGTTGCGGGTCTGATGATCACGACTGAAGCAATGGTTACTGACCTACCGCAAAAAGACGCACCAGCGATGCCTGACATGGGCGGCATGGGTGGCATGGGCGGTATGGGTGGCATGATGTAAGCCAGCTTATCTCTTTGCTCTAAGGGAATCCTTATAGCGGAAAGATAACCGACCAAACCTTTAAAAGTCGAGGCATTTGCCTCGACTTTTTTATGCGCGTTATCCGAGAAATATAACATTCTGATGTGGCTTCGATTGTGAGATGCGAGTTCAAGAAATGTCAGTGGAAAAACATGAAAATAGAAGCGATAAAATTTTTTCTTTTGAGTCAGATGGTTAAATCTGACCTACCGCTAACACTTTTTGAACGTGGATAGCGCAAAATCTGAACATTACACTATGTTGTAAATTGTTGCTTCCCATCATGGAGATGAAAATGAAAAAGCTTATGACGTCATTGGCGGTTGCAGCCGCTATCGCATCACCAGTTGCTCTTGCTGACAGTACACCTGTGATGTTCTCTACTATCGACAACACAAACGCACCTTCTAACTCGTCAGTTGGTGGTGTTCGTTTAGCCGTGTTGCATGGACAGGTGAATGAGGTTAAAGGTGTCGACTTTTCACTGCTTGGTATGTCAGAAACGGATCGTACGACAGGTGTGAACTTCGGTCTGTTTTTTGGTGCAGCAAAGGTAAACCAAGAAATGAAAGGTGCGTCTTTAGGCTTAGTTAACTGGAACCAAGGTCAGACGACGGGTGTTAACTTGGGTGCTGTCAACATTACGAACAACGTAAAAGGCTTGAACTGGAGCGCGGTGAACTATTCTGAAGGCTACACCATGGCGGATGTGGGCTTAGCGAGTATCTCTAAAAAGTCTAACTTCCAGTTTGGTTTCTTCAACATGACCGATCAAATTGATGGCGTACAAATTGGTCTTTTGAACTGTGCGGATAACGGTTTCTTCAAGTGTTTCCCACTCATCAACTTCGCTAAATAATCCCTGAGCAAGTCAGAGTCTTTAGATACAGAAAGCCCTCGATATTCGTCGAGGGCTTTTTAATTACTGATGGGGTGAAGCGAGTTATCGGCGCGTTAACTATTTAATTAAGCGGGATGAGGTTTTGCGTTGTTGAATTCTTTGGTGAACCCCTCGGCGCAATGCTTTGATGTGGTTTTCTGCTTTATCCACGCCCAGCAACACCGTTAAAGCCAGTAGGGTAATGACCACCGACTGCGTTAAATAACCCAAACCGATCATCAACCCTAATCCTGCCAGTACCCAAATAACCGCTGCGGATGTTACGCCGTGGATTTTTCCATCGAGTGTCATCATCACGCCTGCGCCCAAGAAGCCGACACCAGTAATAATCTGACCAAGCACGCGTGCTTGATCGAGCGTATTTGGCGATAACGATACTGCCATCGACATAAACAGGTAAGTGCCTGAAATAATAAGAATTGCCGTGCGAATACCAACAGGTTTACCACGAGTTTGGCGTTCGATACCGATCATTAGCCCATTAATGGCACAGCATAGTAGGGCAGGCCAGCTGAATGGGCCAAGATCGAAAATTTGTTCGAGTGCTGTATGCATCTTGACCTCCAAAAGAGCGGAGTATGCATAGACTTACCGTGCAAAGCGAACAAAAAGGAACGGTCGTGACGACAAATTTAATTGAGCGTCAGGACCTATTCTAAATGCAAATCTAGTGGAGTTTTACTTGGCCTGCCACCAATTTCTCGTGTCAGTTTTGGTACCAGGTAACCCGATACACGCGTGATGAGTCCGCGCATAATGGCTTTTGCTTCTTCGTCCGAAATAAAGTAGTGCGCCGCGCCTTGCACCTTATCAAGAACGTGGAGGTAATAAGGCAAGATACCCGCGTCAAATAAGGCTTCACTTAACGCCACTTGAGCTTCTACCGAATCATTCACGCCTTTCAGCAGAACGCCTTGGTTTAGAAGCGTAACGCCCGCTCTTTTGAGCTTGAACATCTGTTCAGCAAATTCGTCATTGATTTCGTTGGCATGGTTGATGTGAGTCACAAGGATGATTTGTAACCTTGATGCTTGCAGCAGTTGGCATAGTTCATCAGTGACTCGAGCGGGAATCACCACAGGTAAACGGCTATGAATACGCAGACGTTTGATGTGAGGTATGTGAGCAATGTGCTCTAAAAGCCAATGAATCTCATCGTCTTTTGCCATTAATGGGTCACCACCTGAGAAGATGACTTCGTTCAACTCTGGTTGCTGCGCCATGTACTCTAAGCACTTGGTCCATGCCTGCTTGCCGCTTTTGTTCTCTTGATAAGGGAAGTGACGACGAAAACAGTAACGGCAATTTACCGCGCAGCCACCTTTGACAATCATCAGGGCGCGGTTGCGATACTTGTGTAGCAGGCCAGGGACTTCATTGTCCTGCTCTTCTAACGGATCGTTGGAATAGCCCGGATGTACTTCAAATTCGTCACTTAATGGTAAAACCTGACGTAAAAGAGGGTCTTTAGGGTTGCCTTTCTCCATCCTATCGACAAAACTTTGCGGTACACGCTGTGCAAACAGCTTGCGCGCGGCAAACCCGTCTTGCCACGGTGAAGGATCAATTTCCAGTATTTCGAGCAATTTTGCAGGATCAGAGATCCCATTCGCCAACTGTTTGAGCCAGTTTTGCTCAACAGATTCGACTTTTCGGGTTATTATGTGCGGCATTGAATTTAGCTCTAAGAATGTAAGAGGAAAAAATGGCTACAGTTAGCACCAATGAATTTAAAGGCGGTCTTAAGTTAATGCTTGATAACGAGCCTTGTGTAATTCTGGAAAACGAATACGTTAAACCAGGTAAAGGCCAAGCGTTCAACCGCGTTAAAATTCGTAAACTTCTTTCTGGTAAAGTGCTAGAGAAAACATTCAAGTCTGGTGACACTTGTGAAGTGGCAGACGTAATGGATATCGACCTAGATTATCTATATTCAGACGGCGAATTCTACCACTTTATGAACAGTGAAACGTTTGAACAGATCGCAGCAGACGCAAAAGCGGTAGGTGACAACGCTAAGTGGTTGGTAGAAAACAACACTTGTATGATCACACTTTGGAACGGTAACCCAATTACTGTTACTCCACCAAACTTCGTTGAGCTAGAAGTGGTAGACACAGATCCAGGCCTGAAAGGTGATACTCAAGGTACTGGCGGTAAACCAGCTACGCTATCAACTGGCGCTGTTGTTCGTGTTCCTCTGTTCATCTCAATTGGTGAAGTGATTCGCGTTGATACTCGTACGGCCGAATACGTAGGCCGTGTGAAGTAAGCACTTTAGATTGATTGTTTGAAAGGTCGCTTCGGCGGCCTTTTTTATTGCCTGTAATTCTCTCTTGAATGTCCCTGCATAGAAAATCGATATCCTCCGCAAATTTTCGATGATTTTGTATTATTCGTAAAAATCTTATTTATTTCATGAATCTGTCGATTATTCCTTAATGTAACATTTTGATACATTAGTTCTTGTTGTTGAGTTGCATAGCAATCTGATTTTTATCGATTTAACTCAGTAACAATCCAAAAAGGAGAACAAAATGGAAAGCAGAGGCTTAGGAAGGGGTTTAAAGGTGGAAGAAAGACGTCAGTTACTACACAAAGGATTGAAAGCTGCGGTGTTTGGCGTACCGCTGTTGGCAATAGGCTTAACGATTAATAGCTCTGTGCTGATGACCGATGCAGGTTACAGCTACGTGCATCAGAACAATATCACTGGTGAGTTGGATGTGTTTACTGAACCTGGCATTCATTTTCGTATGCCATTTCTGTCCAAAATCACCAAGTATGACCAAGTGATCACTGTGTCATTCGGTAACAGCAAGGGCGAAGATTTTTATCAACGTCTTGATGCGATTCAGGTTCGATTTGCCGACACCTACATTGGTCAGATCCCCGTAACATTCCGCTTCAAGCTCAGTAATGACCCTGAAGCGGTGAAGAAGATGCACAAAGAGTTCCGCAACAATAGTAACTTGATTGATGCGTTGCTTGTAAAGAACGCACGTAACGTGACGGTGATTACTGCTACCCAATACACGGGTGAAGAGTTTTTCCAAGGTGGTTTGAACCAGTTCAAATCGAAACTTGGCGATCAGTTGCGAGAGGGGATTTATCTAACAGAGCGACGTCAGGTTGAAGTGGAAGAGTTGGATCTTGCGCCTGTTGGGGCGAATCAGGCCAATGCGAACCAACTACAGCGCACCAATCAACTGGTTTGGAAAACGGTGCCAGTTGTAGATAAAACCGGGCAACCAATTCGTCAAGACAACCCGTTACAACAATACGGCATTCAAGTGACGCAGGTGACCATTGGTGATCCACAGCCAGAAAAGCAATTGGATCAGCTATTGGCGGATAAAAAGCGTTTAGTGGCGGATCGTATTCGCGCGATTCAGGAACAAGAAACGTCGAAAGCACAGGCTGAGACCGAGCAGTTACGCAAAGAGATTCAACGAACACGTGAAGTGCAAGACGCTCAGCGTGGTAAAGAACTCGCTATTATTGCTCAGCAAAAAGAAGTGGAAGTTGCACGTCAGATTGCAGAGCGTGAAATCGTTGAAGTGGAAAAAACCAAACGACTTGCTGAAGTCGAGAAGGAGAAAGAGCTAGCTATCGCAGAGGCTAACTTAGCCATTCAAAAGGCGAACGCACTTTCTGCTGAGTTTGAAGCGAAAGCGATATTAGCGAAAGGTCGTGCAGAATCTGAGGTCCTAAAAGCGAAGTACTCGGCGTTAGGGGCAAACCGTGAAGTTTATTTGGCAGAGTTGAATCGAGACGTAGCGAACTCGTTGTACAACAACTTGCAAAACTTCCAAGTTCAGATGCCACAAAACTACATTGGTGGTAGCGAAGAAACGGGCTTGAAAACAAACCTAGATGTGATTACTGGCTTTGGCGCCCTGGGTCTTATGGACCAAACGAAGAAGGTCATACAGCAATAAGATCATGGGTGGTCAAAAGCTTAAAAAGCAAAAAGATCATGGGTAACCCAAAGCAATAAAAAAAGCTGGCATAGAGCCAGCTTTTTCTTTTTTAGTCAGTATCTTAAATCATGAAGATAAAGATAACGGCTAGTGCAGTAATGAGGCCTGCAAATGCATAGCATGCAATTTTACCTATCACACCAGTGTGGAATTTAAGGTCGTGCATGCCGTGGTGTACACGGTGCATCGCATGCCACATTGGTAGAGCTAGGGTGCCAATGATGAATAGCGCACCGATGATACTGGTTGCGAATTCGGAGACACGCTCGTAGCTCATCGCTTCTGCATCAATCACGCCTAGTGGGACCAAGATGCCCAGCACCAATACCGTGATTGGCGTGATCATCGCGAACCAAGTACCGCCAGCACCAAATAGACCCCACCAGATTGGCTCATCAGAACGTTTTGGTGATGTGTTTACACTATAATTCGGTTTCATGCTCAGCTCCTTACACCACGATGAGAACGATCAGTGAGATGAACGCAACCGCGGCCCACTGAGTCAATACGATGATTTTCTTGTCCACCAGTTTGCCTTTCAAACGAATTGGCATTACTTGCGGCATCATGCTGAAGAAAGTTTGAGCGTGGAATAGGCTACCTAGTAGTGCAACGATGTTGATTGCGACTACGATTGGGTTTGCCATAAAATCCAACCAACCTTGCCATGCATCAGGGCCTTTCACCAAGCAACCTAAACCGAAAGTTAGGAACAGAGTGAATAGGATCAAAGGCAGCACAGTCGCTTCACGTAGCATGTAGAAGCGGTAGAAAGGATGGTTCTTCCACCAAGTGCGTTTAACTTCACGAACGTAAGGTTTACGATTGCTCATCCTTATGCCTCCACTTTCTTTGGTGAACCATCAGGTTTCAACATAGCAATCACGAAGTCCATAGAAGACTCCACTTTGCCTTGGTTTACTGCCGCTGCTGGGTCAACGTTCTTAGGACAAACTTCAGAACAGTAACCGACAAATGTACAACCCCAAGCACCGTTTTCACCGTTGATAAGCTTCATGCGCTCATCTTTACCGTTGTCACGACTGTCTAGGTTGTAGCGGTGCGCTAGCGTTAGTGCCGCAGGACCGATGAACTCAGGGTTCAGACCAAACTGAGGACACGCCGCGTAGCACAGACCGCAGTTGATACAACCAGCGAACTGCTTGTATTTCGCCATTTGCTCTGGCGTTTGCAAGTTCGTACCGTCTTCTGGTTTACGGTCGTTACCAATGATGTATGGTTTGATCGCTTCAAGACGTTCGATGAACGGCGTCATATCAACAATCAAGTCTTTCTCGATTGGGAAGTTCGCTAGAGGCTCGATAGTCACACCGTCTGGGTAATCACGTAGGAAGCTCTTACAAGCAAGCTTCGGTACGTTGTTCACCATGATGCCGCAAGAACCACAGATCGCCATACGGCAAGACCAACGGTAAGATAGATCTTTGTCTAGGTGATCTTTAATGTAGCCCAGTGCGTCAAGCACAGACATGGTTTCATCGAATGGCACTTCGAATGTTTGCTTGTATGGTTCTGCATCTTTTTCTGGGTCATAACGCAGAATGTCTACTTTTTGAATGCGATTTGCTGACATTATGCTTGCTCCTCTGCGTTCTTCTCTTCAGCTGCGGCTTTTTCTGCTGCTTCACCGTATAGACGAGCTTTTGGTTGTGACTTAGTGATAGTCACATTGCTGTAATCGATACTTGGCGCTGAATCTGGTTTGTAGAAAGCAAGTGAGTGTTTTAGGAAGTTCACGTCGTCACGTTCTGTACAACCGTCGTCCAGACGTTGGTGCGCACCGCGAGATTCTTTACGTAGAATCGCAGAGTGAACCATCGCTTCTGCGACTTCTAGGCCGTAACCCACTTCAATTGCGTACAGAAGATCAGTGTTAAACACTTTGCCTTTGTCTTTAATGCTGATGCGTTTGTAGCGTTCTTTTAGTTCGGTGATCTTGTTAATGGTTTCTTGCATCAAATCTTCTTGACGGTAGATACCACAACCCGCTTCCATGGTATGACCCATTTCCGTGCGGATGTTTGCCCAGTTCTCATCACCTTCTTGGTTCATCAGTTTGGCGATGCGCTCTTCAACTGCTTTCACTTGAGCATCGATTGCAGACTCGTTCCAACCTTTGAATTCTTCAGCGCGTTTCACTGCGTTTTCACCCGCTACGCGACCAAATACCACAAACTCAGCCAGTGAGTTAGAACCTAGACGGTTTGCACCGTGAAGACCAACAGACGCACATTCACCAACCGCGAATAGGCCTTTAATGCGAGTTTCACAGCCGCCGTTTGTCTCGATACCACCCATGGTGTAGTGAACCGTTGGACGAATTGGAATTGGCTCTTTTGCAGGGTCTACGTTTACGTAAGCTTTTGCTAGCTCACAGATGAACGGTAGACGCTCTTGTAGGTACTCTTCACCAAGGTGGCGAAGGTCTAGGTGCACCACGTCACCCAGTGGGTGTTTGATGGTGTTGCCTTTCTGTTGTTCGTGCCAGAAAGCTTGAGAAACCTTGTCACGAGGACCCAGTTCCATGTATTTGTTCTTCGGTTGGCCAACTGGAGTTTCAGGGCCCATGCCGTAATCTTGTAGGTAACGGTAACCGTTCTTGTTAACGATGATACCGCCTTCACCACGACAACCTTCCGTCATCAGGATACCTGTGCCAGGAAGACCGGTTGGGTGGTATTGAACGAATTCCATATCACGTAGAGGAACGCCGTGACGGTAAGCCATTGCCATGCCATCGCCCGTTACGATACCGCCGTTGGTGTTACAGTGGTAAACACGGCCCGCGCCACCTGTTGCTAGAACAACAGATTTTGCTTTGATAGTAACAAGCTCGCCTTCAGACATGTGAATAGCAATCAGACCTTGAACTTCGCCTTCATCAACAAGCAGATCCACCACAAAGTACTCATCAAAGCGTTTGATGTTGCTGTACTTCATGGATGTCTGGAATAGCGTATGAAGCATGTGGAAGCCAGTTTTATCTGCAGCGAACCAAGTACGTTCAACCTTCATACCACCAAAGCGGCGTACGTTGACTTCACCGTTCTCTTTACGACTCCATGGGCAACCCCATTGCTCCATTTGGATCATTTCGCGAGTCGCGTTCTCTACAAAGTATTCAACAACGTCCTGTTCACATAGCCAGTCACCACCGCCAACAGTGTCGTTGAAGTGGTTGTCTAAGCTATCTTCATCCTTGATAACTGCTGCTGAGCCACCCTCTGCAGCGACCGTGTGGGAGCGCATTGGATAAACTTTAGAAATCAGAGCGACTTCTAAGTCTGGGTTTGCTTCAGCCGCTGCAATAGCAGTACGAAGACCAGCGCCGCCTGCGCCGATGACTGCGATATCTGTGGTGATAATTTGCACAGTTATCCTCCAGTGTGTGATTGCGGAAATCCGCTTGTTATTGTCATTACGAGGCGCTCTTTAAAAAGAACTCCCCAAAAGTAGTAGGGGTAGTGTAGATGAGCCACATGGCAGAAAAATTGATGTAATTGGGTTTTTGCTTCGGTAATGCACTTAAGGGCATAGAATTTATAGGTTATGTGACTGCTATCACGGCATCGAGGTTTTGGCCCTCAAGCATTAACATTAGGGATGTTAAACCTGTGTTGCGTGACATTAACCGCATGGATAATAGGATTTTAACTGAGTGTTTTTTGTGCTGCGGCACGAGTAATGCTTGCCTCAAATAGGCGAGCACGTTAGTAAAAATAAGAAGGGATATTCCTCTCTTCTTGAAGAGTAAAAAGCATGTAGAATGAGACTTTCCTCGCTGAATTAAAGTTTGAGAGACTTGTTATGCAAACCAACTGGCAACCTACTGCTTCCATTGACCAACTTCGTCAACGTGCGACGTTAATCGCGTCGATTCGCCAATTCTTCGCTGATCGACAGGTGATGGAAGTCGACACGCCAGCCATGAGTCACGCAACCGTGACCGACATTCATTTGCATACTTTCCAAACCGAGTTTGTTGGCCCGGGTTACGCCGATGGTAGCAAGCTGTTCTTTATGACCAGCCCTGAATTCCACATGAAGCGCCTGCTGGCTGCGGGCAGCGGTTGTATTTATCAAATCAACAAAGCATTTCGTAACGAAGAAAATGGTCGTTACCACAATCCAGAATTCACGATGTTGGAGTGGTATCGCGTTGGCTTTGACCATCATAAATTGATGGATGAAATGGATGATCTGTTGCAACTGGTATTGAAGTGTGGCGCAGCGCAGCGCATGACGTATCAACAAGCTTTCATTGATGTGTTGGGAGTGTGCCCACTAGAAGGCTCGATGACGGAGCTGAAAGCGGCGGCAAGCAAGCTGGGTTTGAGTGACATTGCAGAGCCTGAAGAAGATCGCGATACGTTACTGCAATTGCTATTTAGCGTGGGAGTCGAACACAAAATTGGCCAGGATGTGCCTGCTTTTGTGTTCGACTTCCCGGCATCACAGGCGGCGCTTGCGAAAATCAATCCTCAAGACCATCGTGTTGCGGATCGCTTTGAGGTGTATTTTAAGGGAATTGAGCTGGCAAATGGGTTCCATGAGCTCGATAACCCGAAAGAGCAACTGGCGCGTTTTGAGCAAGATAACGCGAAGCGTCTCGACATGGGTTTAAAACCGCAGCCAATCGACTATCATTTGATCTCCGCATTGGAGGCAGGGTTACCAGATTGTGCGGGTGTTGCGTTAGGCATCGATCGTTTGATCATGCTAGCGCTCGGCTGTGACCACATTGATCAAGTGACGGCTTTTCCATTCCCAATCGCATAAGGATATTCAATGAACTTGGCTGCTGCACGTTTGGTCATTCTCAGCTACGCAATACTGATCGCTTACTTATCGTTGAGCTCGGGAGAGTTGCAAGATTGGGGCAACATTGCGTATCTTGATAAAATGCAGCACGCCATGGCGTACAGCGGATTTGCGTTTTTAGGTTGCTTTTGCGTGTGGCGTTGGCGTCAGCGTTGGGCGGTGGCGATTGGTATCTTATTATTTAGTGCTGCCATCGAATTGCTACAAGGGTATGTCGGAAGACAAACCTCTTGGTTAGACCTTGTCGCCAACTCAACGGGTATTCTAACTGGTCTGTTATGTTACCGTATTTGGAGCCTCTATCGACCTAGGTTGGTGAAGTCGCTATACTCGATTCGTTAATGAAGAGGGAACACGATAACAATGAAAACGCGCGACAAAATCGTCTACGCGGCACTGGAGTTGTTCAACCAACATGGTGAACGCAACATCACCACCAATCACATTGCCGATCACATCGAAATTAGCCCAGGTAATCTGTATTACCACTTCCGTAATAAGCAAGAAATCGTTCGTGAGATCTTTGCGCTTTATTCAGCAGAACTTTTAGAAAGATTTACCCCTATTCAAGGCTCACAAGAAAGCCTGACTATGCTGAAGAGCTACCTAGATTCCATCTTTACGCTAATGTGGAAATACCGCTTTTTCTACGCGAATCTACCTGAGATCTTGTCACGAGATGAGCAGTTACATGAGCAGTACATCGATGTGCAAGAAAAGCTGCAAGCGAACCTCATTGCGATCATGCAAGAGTTTGTATCGCTGAAGCTGCTTAATGTTGATCAACAGCAGTTGAAGTCACTGGTGTGTACGTTGCATTTGATTGCGTGTAGCTGGTTGGCGTATCAATCTGCAATGGCTTCGAAAACCAGCATCACTGAGCAAATGGTGAAGCAAGGGATGTTGCAGATGCTTAATGTCGTTAAGCCATTAGCAACTGAGCAGGGGTTAGAGCAGCTACTGTTACTGGAAGATGCAGTCAGCAATCTACACAGTTAAACGTCAAACTGCTTAATATTTCGAGAGTCACTCTCATTTTCGAGTCGTGGCTCGAGTTGACTTGTCAAATATGCCACGCACAATAGTCCTCATACCGTTCAGCCCTCTCTGGGATATGACTCTCGATAAAGGAACTATCGCTCCATGAATTACGACATTTTTAATGGCGATGCTGATGGCATCATTGCGCTTCTACAATTACGCTTGGCTGATCCTATCGAGGCTCAGTTAATTACTGGTGTAAAGCGCGACATCAAGCTGGTGGAAAAAGTAGACGTGCAAGCGGGTGATGAGCTAACGGTGTTAGACATTTCGATGGAAAAGAACATGGTAGGCCTAGAGCAAGCATTGGCTCAAGGCGCGCACGTGTTTTACGCCGATCACCATAAGGCGGGTGATATTCCTCAGCATGGCAACTTGGATGCGCACATCGATCTCGATGCCAACATGTGTACGGCGTTGATTGTCGATCAATTGCTAAATGGACGTTTTCACACATGGGCGATTACGGCGGCTTATGGCGATAACATGATCGCGAAAGCAGATGAATTGGCTGACAAGGTCGGATTGTCACACGATCAGAAAGCGCAGCTTAAAGAGCTTGGCACTTTGATTAATTACAACGGTTACGGTTCGAAAGTGGATGACTTACATTTCCATCCTGCGGATTTGTACCAAGCCTTGCTGAAGTACACGTCGCCATTTAATGTAATTGAAGATAAAACTTCGCCTTACTACCAACTGCAGTCTGCTTACCAACAAGATATGGATGCCGCTCTGGCAGTGCCTGCCACGCATGAGAGCGGTAAGCTAAAGCTGTTCGAGCTACCAAACACGGCCGCATCACGTCGAATCAGCGGTGTGTATGGCAACTGGCTGGCAAATCAAAACCCAGATTCTGCTCATGCAGTACTCACCGAAAATGCAGATGGCACTTACACGGTCTCTCTACGTGCCCCGTTGAACAACAAACAAGGCGCCGTTGCCGTGTGTGGACAGTTTCCAACTGGTGGCGGCCGAGAAGCGGCGGCAGGCATCAACACATTAAGCAAAGATGATGTAAGTGCTTTTATTGATGCGGTAGAAACGTACTACGCATAGCATTTGCCAAAATATGAATACAAAAAAGGAGCCGAGTGGCTCCTTTTTTATTATAAGTCGATGAGTCAGATAATCAGCGCTTCAACCAAGATTTCGGGTTTTGCGCTTCACTGTTGCGGCGAATTTCGAAGTAGAGTGATGCGCGATCTTGCCCGCCAGTATCACCCGCAAGAGCGATCACTTCGCCAGCGGTCACGCGATCGCCTTCTTTTTTCGTCAACGCTTGGTTGTAGCCGTAGAGCGTCATGTCACCTTTGCCGTGGTCAAGCAACACCACTAAGCCATAACCGCGTAAATACTCCGCAAATACGACAGTGCCCGGGTAAACGGCTTTCACTTGTTGACCATAATTGGCCGCAAGCACCATTCCCTTCCAGTTTACTTGCCCGGTTTGGCGAGTACCGAAGTTGTGTAATACACGACCTTTGAGTGGCCATGGCAGTTTACCGCGCTGTTTGCCCAGTCCGTCCATTGGCACGGCATTACGCTTAGCCGCTTTGGCGATCTCGGCTTTTAGGCGTGTTTCGTTGCGCTGCAGTTCAGCAAGGTAGCGTTTATCGTTCTTGATACTGCTCTGAATTTTAGTCAGGGTTTGCTTACGTTTGGATTGTGTACTTGCCAGCGCCGTACGTTTCTCAGATTGCTGTTTGAGTAACGTCTCGATTTGCTCTTTTTCTAGCTCAAGCTGGTTTTTGTTGTGTGCCAATTCTTGAGTGGTTTTGGTGATTGCATCAATCACCTCAGCACGCGCTTTGGCTAAGTGCTGGAAGTATTGACTCATGCGGTCTTCTTCCACACCTTGGTTCAACAAGTGCCCATTGGCTTTCGCTCGTTCGGTCACGTAATACGTTTGCAGCAACTGTTTGAGCTCTTCCTCTTGCTCTTGGCGCTGCGCTTCTTGCAAGGCAATTTTCTCTTCTAGCTTGTCTATGTTTTTGTCTGCTTGTGCCAGCTCAGATTTGGTTTGTCTTATTTCGCGCTCAAGTTTAGAAATGCCAAGTTCTTGCTCCTTGAGCGATTTTTGTAGCTCATTGAGTTGCTTTTCTTGGGAAGAGAGAGATTTGCGTTGACGGCTTATCTCACTTGATACGCCTTTGAGCTCTTGTTGACTAGCGGCAGAAGAGGTGAGGGGATATGTGGCAGATAAAGCACAAGTTAATAAAATAGCCGAGCGTAGAACAGGGTGATTTTGTTTTCGCACTTGAGATTTACCTACCACGTTGTTGTCAAAGGTTTGTTGACGATTAAATACCATCTCCATGGATAAAGCTTTGTGATTTACCATTAAAGCCTTGATCCATATCGAGAGAAGGTTTGTCCGTTTTTGGACGACCGACGATTTTCGCAGGAACCCCCGCCACGGTTGTGTGTGGTGGTACTGCTTGCAATACCACAGAGCAAGAGCCGATTTTCGCGCCTTCGCCCACTTCGATATTGCCAAGAATTTTTGCACCTGCACCAATCATCACACCTTCACGGATTTTCGGGTGACGATCGCCGCACTCTTTACCCGTACCGCCTAAGGTAACGTCTTGTAGAATTGAGACGTCATTATCGATAACTGCAGTTTCACCGATGACAATACCCGTTGCGTGGTCGAGCATTATGCCGCTACCAATGCGTGCTGCCGGGTGAATGTCTACCTGACACGCAACCGAAATTTGGTTTTGCAGGTAGGTTGCCAGTGCATGGCGCCCTTGCTTCCATAGCCAGTTTGCCACGCGGTAGCCTTGCAGAGCGTGGTAGCCCTTTAAGTACAGCAGCGGCATAGAGTACATCGAAACTGCAGGGTCGCGATTAACTGTGGCACAAATGTCACAAGCGGCACAATCGGTAATGGTTGGGTCGGCAGAGAACGCTTCTTCTACCACTTCACGTACTGCCATTGCTGGCATCGATGCCGTGTTTAACTTGTTTGCCAAAATGTAGCTGAGCGCGGCACAGAAACTTTCATGCTTGATGATGGTGGCATGGTAAAAGCTGGCCAGCATTGGCTCTTGCTCTGACATTTCGCGGGCTTCTGAGACAATTCTGTTCCAGACTTTTTGTTTTTCGCAGTGTTTCATTCTCAATATCCTGAGTGGTTCTTCCGTGACCCGACAACTTCTATTCTTCTCAGATGAGGTGCGAAGGGGCGTAGAGTGCTACTTTCCTTCGGCTTTTTTGTCACGAGCAAGTAAATCTTGCGCTGCCAGGCGTGCATCCTTCCCTTGATACAATACTTGATAAATTTGATCAACAATTGGCATCTCAACACCCATGCGTTGAGAGAGCATCCATACTTCTTTCGTGTTGCGGTAGCCTTCTACGACTTGGCCAATTTCTTCTTGTGCCGTGTCGACGTCTTTACCTTGACCTAGCGCTAAACCAAAGCGGCGGTTGCGTGATTGGTTGTCGGTACACGTTAGGACAAGGTCGCCCAAACCAGCCATACCCATGAAGGTTTCTGGTTTTGCACCAAGCGCAGCACCAAGACGGCTCATTTCTGCCAAACCACGAGTAATCAATGCAGTACGCGCGTTGGCTCCAAAACCGATGCCGTCAGACATACCCGCACCAATTGCGATAACGTTTTTCACCGCGCCGCCCAATTGCATGCCGATAAAGTCACTATTGGCGTACACGCGGAAGGTTTTGCTGCAGTGGATTTTTTCTTGTAGGTCAGCGACAAATTCAGCATCTGGAGACGCAACTGAAATTGCAGTAGGCATGCCCATCGCGAGCTCTTTGGCGAACGTTGGGCCAGACAATACAGCCAGTGAGTAGTTTTCACCGATAATGTCATAAGCGACGTCTTTCAGCAGACGACCCGTTTCTGGCTCAAGACCTTTGGTTGCCCAGCAGATACGAGAGTCTTCACGTAAGAAAGGCTTACAGCTGTTCAGTACGATGCCAAAAACATGGCTTGGAACCACAACCAATAAATCTCGGCTTGCTTGTACGGCTTTTTCTAAATCCGATTCAATGATCAAGCTTTCAGGGAAATCAACACCAGGTAAGAAGGCGTGGTTCGCGCGATCCGCTTCTAAACGTGCCATGTGCTCAGGCTCGTGTCCCCAAAGGACTACGTTCGCGCCGTTACGAGCGAGTGAGATCGCCAGAGAGGTACCGTATGAACCTGCGCCAATCACCGTCATTGCGATGTCTTTACCGTAAGCATTGTTTGTATTTGCTTGTGTCATGCTACCGCCTAATTGTCTTTCTACTAGTAGAATCTAGTTCCTAATCGTCAAATTTTACGCCTTCTGGCGATTAGGAACTAGGAACTTTTGTCAGAAATAAAAAATGCACATTGCATCGGATGGTAGACGCTCTGTGCATTTTATTAGAGTCGGTGACGTTAGCACTCAGGCTATTCGTCACTTACAAAACGTGAATTACGCTTCAGCTTCGCCTTGTTGAGCTTGCTGTTGTAGGTAGTTCATGAATAGCGCGTCGAAGTTTACTGGCGCTAGGTTCAGTTGAGGGAACGTACCTTTAACCACTAGGCTTGAGATAGTTTCACGAGCGTATGGGAATAGGATGTTCGGGCAGAATGCGCCTAGGCAATGTGCTAGTTGGCCTGCTTCCATTTGCTCAGCAGTGAAGATACCACCTTGTTGAACTTCACATAGGAACGCTGTCTCTTCTTCGTTCTTCACAGTAACGGTTAGACGTAGAACCACTTCGTAAACGCCTTCACCAAGCTCACGGCTTTGAGTGTCTAGGTCTAGTTTAACGTCTGGGTTCCATTCTTTTTGGAAGATTACTGGAGAGTTTGGCGCTTCGAAAGAAACGTCTTTTAGGAAGATGCGTTGAATTGCGAAGTTTTGTTGTGCTTCTTGAGGTGCTGCTTCAGCCATTTTTTAATCCTTAAATAAATATTTGTAGAGCCTAGAAACGTCTAAACTCAGAAAACTGGTATGTCCCGAGACTAACTGAGCCAATCTACCTTGACTAGATGAAGCGTGTATTACGTGCAAAGCGTCACAACTTAATGCTTCAACTGCTTTCAATTTGCTCAGTTTATTATCCACGAAGCTTGGCAAAAACACGCTTGGTGCGTACCTTGTCTTTTGCCTCTGCCACGTTATCGAAGCTGCCGGGTATTACTTTTTACCACGTACTAAAGGCAGGTTCGCTTCGTTCCATGCAATCAAGCCGTTCTTCAGTAGGCTTACTTTTTCAAAGCCTGCTTTTACTAATAGGTTCGCGCTTTCTTGAGCGTTTTGCCCTGTCTTGCATACCACAATGATTGGGTCTGATTTGTGGTTTTCAAGGCTACCAAAGTTACCCGCTTTGATATCTGACGGTAAAATGTGAAGTGAGTCGGTGATATGACCTTTTTTGAACTCGTCCTTTGTGCGGATATCCACTACAACGCCGTTTTCACGGTTCATAAGATGAGTCAGTTGGTTTACGTTGATTTCTTTGTATGCGGCTGTCGCTGACTTCACGATGTTCATGATAAAGGCGACAAGAAGACCTACCCAAACCAAAGATAGAATCATGTTCTGTTGGAAAAATTCAATGTACTCTTGCATGTCTTGAGCTCTTACGCTGTTGGCGGAAAAATAAAGCAGGAGTATAGCGGGGTTAAGCTTCTTAGGCGAGAGGGTTAAAATTTTCTAACGAATAATTGAGATCTCTATAAACCCTTTATGTTATTGCCATCCGTGCATTGGACTATGGTAGCTTGATTGTTTTTGCCTATTGGATTTATCGACTTAAGTGACTTTTGTTTTACCGAAAAAAGCGAACAATAGGTACTAACCAATCTTGTTCGATAATGCTTTAAATAAGCGCTGTTTCGGGTGCAAAAACAAGAATCAGAAGCGTAAGAAAACCGAACCTAGACTGGGGTGTACAAAGCGTATTAGGAATGACTATGCTTGTGGAACACGTTTGTCGGCACTGACTCGTTGTTCGCTTAACTTGTAAGATAGCAACAATAAATCGCAAACATTATTTGATCTTAACCTACAGTTTTGGTTAAAAAGTGTAGTAAAATTACGCTAGTTTTGTTTCAAGGTTAGATAGGGCAGCGAGGCCCTACGCCAAAAGTTACTTAAATTTGATGAGGTCATCACTATGTCAGCTAAGAAGCCACTGGCTCTAGTTATCCTTGACGGTTACGGTTACCGTGAAGACACAGCAAGTAACGCAATTGCGAATGCGAAAACACCAGTAATGGATGCTCTGATTGCGAATAACCCACACACTCTAATCTCTGCTTCAGGCATGGATGTTGGCCTTCCTGATGGTCAAATGGGTAACTCAGAAGTTGGTCACACTAACATTGGCGCAGGTCGCGTTGTATACCAAGATCTAACTCGTATCACTAAATCGATCGCTGACGGTGAGTTTGCTGAAACACCAGCGCTTGTTGAAGCAGTTGATGCTGCTGTTAAAGCAGAGAAAGTGGTACACATCATGGGTCTGATGTCTCCAGGTGGCGTACACTCTCATGAAGACCATATCTACGCAGCGGTTGAAATGGCAGCGGCTCGTGGCGCTGAGAAAATCTACCTACACTGTTTCCTAGACGGTCGTGACACGCCACCACGTAGTGCAGAAAACTCGCTACAACGTTTCCAAGATCTATTCGCGAAACTAGGTAAAGGTCGTGTTGCTTCTCTAGTAGGTCGCTACTACGCTATGGACCGTGACAACAACTGGGATCGCGTTCAAGTGGCTTACGATCTTCTGACTCAAGCGAAAGCTGAGTTTACAGCAGAAACCGCCGTTGCTGGTCTAGAAGCCGCTTACGCTCGTGAAGAGAACGATGAGTTCGTGAAAGCGACAGCAATTAAAGCGGAAGGAGAAGAAGACGCAATCATGCAAGACGGTGATGCGGTTATCTTCATGAACTACCGTGCTGACCGTGCTCGTCAAATCACTCGCGCATTCGTGCCTGACTTTGATGGTTTTGAGCGTGCGGTATTCCCGGCAGTTAACTTCGTTATGTTGACTCAATACGCGGCAGATATCCCTCTAGCAATCGCATTCCCACCAGCGTCTCTAGAAAACACGTACGGTGAGTGGCTGTCTAAGCAAGGTCAAACTCAGCTACGTATCTCTGAAACAGAGAAATACGCACACGTGACTTTCTTCTTCAACGGCGGTGTTGAAAACGAATTTGAAGGCGAAGAGCGCCAGCTTGTTGCTTCTCCAAAAGTAGCCACTTACGACCTTCAGCCAGAAATGAGCTCCCCTGAGCTTACAGAGAAACTGGTTGCGGCGATCAAGTCTGGTAAGTTCGACACTATCATCTGTAACTACCCGAACGCAGATATGGTTGGTCACACTGGCGTTTACGAAGCAGCTGAGAAAGCAATCGAAGCGCTAGATGAAAGTGTTGGCAAAGTAGTTGAAGCAATCAAAGAAGTTGGCGGTCAGCTACTGATCACTGCGGACCACGGTAACGCAGAAATGATGGTTGACCCAGAAACGGGTGGTACTCACACAGCGCACACTAACCTACCGGTTCCTCTTATTTACGTAGGTGATAAAGCGGTTGAGTTCAAAGAAGGCGGCAAACTGTCTGACCTTGCACCAACCATGCTTTCTCTAGCGGGTCTAGAAATCCCAGCAGAAATGACGGGTGAAGTGCTAGTTAAATAATTAACTGACAACTCAGAATGACAAAAGCCCGAGTTTAAACTCGGGCTTTTTTGTATCTGGCAACAAGGGCTGGTCTGTAAGGTTATTGAACCAAAATGCCAGCACCAATCACAGCTAGGGCTGCGCCCAACCATGCAAATCGATTTGGTCGGCGTTTAGTGTAAATCCAGAGTAGCGGTAGCAACATAATTGGCGTGGTTGAAGATAGCAGTGCAACCATACCTACATTTCCTTCTTGCAGTGCGTATAAGATCAGCGTCATGCCGACGGCCATCGCCAAGAAACCGTTAAGCGCAGTAATACCAAATATTCGCCAAGTAATGTGTTGTGTCGAGCGAGCGATTTTGACCCCCAGAACTAACAACATGCTGTGGGCGAAAAATGCACTGATCATTCGAATAGCAGAAGCCGCAACGGGGTCAATGCTGGTTTGCATTACTGGCTTGGCGATGATGCCGCCCGATGCTTGGCACATTGCTGCGGTTAAGCCAAGTCCAATGCCCACCCAGATGTTACCTTTAATGTCTTCCAAGACGTTATTCACTTGGCCTCTTCGACCAAAGAATATCGCCATCACCACGCCGCTAAATACCAATGATGCGCCCAGTAGTTCTATTGTGGTCATGACTTCGCTAAATAAGAAGTAGCCCAAAATGGCAGAGAATACCGCATGGCAGGAAAACAGTAGTCCGGCTTGTCTTGGTCCCATACGATTCAAGCACGCAAACAGAGCGGTATCACCGATGAAAATTCCAATCAGACCCGACGCCATCATTGGCGTTACATGTTCCCAAGAAACCGTTAACCAGCCGCCAGTTATCCAGGCCATTGTTGATAAGATCACGGCCGTACAGCCCATGCGCCAGCGGCTGTAAGAAAATGCGCCTAGGTGTTGTGCAGGAATGACAGAAATAAGGCTAGAAACTGCCCACAAAAAAGCGGCACATAAAGCAAGCCATTCGTAACCCATGATGTGTCGACGTCCTTGTAGATTTGAGGAGTCTTAATATGCACGAAATTTAATGAATGTAAAAGCTGCTCTGTGAGGGCAATAGTTGGCGAACAGCTCCATGACAGCAAGCTCTGTCACGGAGCTTATCGATTAAAACAGCACCAGAACTGCGCCATACACGATAAATAGACCAATCAAACCAAGAATCAGCCCCACTTTCGCCATGTCTTTGCTCTCGATTAGGCCTGTTGAATAAGCCAAAGAGTTTGGTGGCGTGGAAACCGGTAAGATCATGCCAAGTGATGCGGAGAATGCGACGACAACCAGTAAACCTTGTAGGCCACCAACCGCAATAAGGCTTGGCATGGATGTACCAATAGCGGCAGCAATAGGCATTAATAAGTTTGCCGTTGCGGTATTAGACATAAAGTTCGCCATTAACCAACATACGACCGATAGGGCAAAGACAACGGCAAATGGTGATAGTAAGCTGTAATCAATGGCGTGTGCCAATGCTTCGGCTAGACCCGTTTTGTCTAAGGCAATACCAATTGCGATACCACCGGCAACCAGCCATAGCACGTCCCAGTTAATCAGCTTGAGTTCTTCTTTTCCCATAATGCCCGTTAACGTGAACACCGCCAGCGGGATAATCGCAACAACATACGTGTTCATGCCGTGCACTTTTGTCGTCATCCAAAGCACAATGGTTAGTGCAAAAGTGATGTAGACGACGATCGCGCGCCAGCTCTTTTTGAATGTACCATCCAGCTTTAGTTTCATTTCTGGTTCGCTGGACGGAAACAGCTTCTGCAACAAAAACCAAGCAACAGTGAGTTGTATCAGCACAAATGGTAGGCCCATTGTCATCCAAGATAGGAAGTCTATGGCGTTTTCTCCGGTGAGGTATTGGAGCGCTATTGCGTTAGGTGGCGTGCCTATCGGAGTTGCAATGCCGCCAGTATTCGCGGCAATTGGAATGCACAGCACCAGCGCTTTAATCCCTAGATCCCCTTTAGGTGCAGAAGCGACGATTGGACCGAGCAGCGCCAACATCATGACCGTCGTGGCAGTGTTGGACATGAACATTGAAAAAACGGCGGTAATGAGCATCAAACCCAGCATGATGAACTTAGGTTGTGTGCCGAATGGTTTTAGTAGTACTCGGGCGAGATTGTTGTCGAGTTCGTATTTGGAAGCCGCGATGGCGAGGGCAAACCCACCCATAAAAAGAATAATGATCGGTGAAGAGAAGGCAGAGAAAATATCGGTGTAAGCAATTAACTCTCCCAAATCATGCCCCGCTGGTGGATTGCGAAATAGATGCAAACCTTTATCCGATATCATGATCAGTTCAAGAGCGATAATAAGAATGGACGTAGCAAAAACGGGTACCGGCTCAAGAACCCAAAGTAGGGCAGCAAGAAGAAAAATAGCCAACAGGCGATGCTGAATTAAAGTGAGATCATCAATAGGAATAGCATCAATCGGCATCATCAAAACACCGAGCGGAATTAAAAAGCACACCAGCAATTTCGCCAGCGTGTTTACACTCATCTTTGGCATTGGCTGCCCCTCTAAATATTCATCCTAAGTGCAGGATAATTGATTGTGGAATGAAGGTCTTAGAGGCAGGTATGAGTTTGAGAAATAGAGGCTAAATTTTGAACGGGATTTTGCTTTTTATCAATAAAAAGAGCCCTGGAGAAAGGGCTCTTTTAACGGGATTTTGCTTATTTTTTCAAGGCGTAAGGTGTGCCCATTACGGTTGGCTTACCGTTTTCCATGCTTGCGTCAAACTCAATCGCGTCTTTGGCAAACAGGTTAATAACAGTAGAACCCAGTTTGAAGCGGCCCATCTCTTCACCTTTTTTCAAGATCACGGCCTTGTCACCCTCAGCTGGGTAATCCCATTTGTAGACAGTATTGCCACGAGGCGGAGTGATCGTGCCAGCCCACACTTGCTCAATGCTGCCAACAATTGTCGCACCAACAAGCACTTGCGCCATTGGACCAAACTCAGTGTCAAAGATACACACCACACGCTCGTTACGTGCGAATAGATTTGGAACGTTTTCTGCCGTAAGTGGGTTTACCGAGAACAGGTCACCAGGCACGTAAATCATTTGGCGCAGTGTGCCGTCACACGGCATGTGTACACGATGGTAATCGCGCGGAGACAGGTACAGCGTAGCAAAAGATCCATCTTTAAATTCGTTTGCTAAATTCGCGTCACCGCCCAGCAGTTCTTGCGCTGAGAAGTGATGACCTTTTGCTTGGATAAGTTGACCATCTTCAATAGGGCCAAATTGGCTAACACAAGCGTCGGCTGGGTGAGTGATGACGTTTTCGCCTTCAGAAATTGGGCGTGCGCCCTCTTTTAGCTCACGAACGAAAAACTCGTTGAACGTTTTAAAATGCTTAGGATCTGAGTGCTTCGCCTCATCCATGTTCACATTGTATTGTTTGATAAACCAACGAATAACTGCTGTTGTTAGACCGCCAGCTTTTGCTGAAGCCAGTTTACCCATTAGGCGAGTGAGGCCGTGTTGTGGGATCCAGTACTGCAGTCCAACTTTAAACTTGTCCATCTTTAATTCCGATACTTCTGTTAGATTCGCGCTTTAGGGCGCGTGATGTTACTGAAATTTAATTTGCTTGTCAGTATTAGGTGAAGACTTTTTACACAGTTACAGTCTTAACTTAATTACAGATCGGCTTTCTTATTGCGTGAGTACTGACGGTTTGCTTTGTTTTCAACCATGCTTTCCAAAATGCGATGGTAGTTTTCAAAGCGAGTTTCGTTGATTTCCCCTTTCTCAACAGCTTCACGTAGAAGGCAGCCAGGGTCGTCATTGTGCTTACAATCTCTGAACTTACAACCGCCTAAGTATGGTCGGAATTCAACGAATGCTTTCGTTACTTCTTCTGCTTCCAAATGCCAAAGCCCAAATTCACGCACTCCAGGAGAGTCGATCAAGTCGCCACCCGTCGGAATATGATACAAGCGCGCTGCTGTCGTGGTGTGTTGGCCTAAACCTGAGTTCTCGGAAACTTCGCCTTCTTCCACTTCGCTCTCTAGTTCTGGCATTAACGCATTGACTAAGCTAGATTTCCCTACGCCTGATTGACCAACAAAGATATTAATTCGGTCACGCAGCAGAGTTTCTAATTCAGCAATGCCTTCTCCAGATTTCTTGCTGACCAGAAGCACTTTATAGCCAATGCGTTCATATTCTTTGAGCCATTCTTCATACATTGCACGATCATCGGCTTCTAGAAGATCGACTTTGTTTAAGATCAGCAATGGTGCGATATTCAGTGTTTCTGATGCTACGAGGTAACGGTCAATAATATTCAGTGATAGCTCGGGCAGTACCGAGGAGACAATGACCATTTGATCAATATTGGCAGCTACGGGCTTTAGGCCATCGTAGTAATCTGGCCGAGTGAGCACTGAAGAACGAGGTTCTACCGCTTCAACAACGCCAGAAATGCCAGCCATAGACTCCAAGCCTTCGCGCCATAAAACTCGATCGCCAGATACTAAAGATTCGATACCACGGCGAAGGTTACAGCGTTGAATCTCGCCTGTTTCAAGGTCTTCAATATCCGCATGCTGGCCAAAACGAGTGATCACGAGACCTTGTTTGCTTGCGCCTAGCATGTTTTCATCCCACTGGATGGACTCTTCTTGCTTTTTTAAACGCTTTTGTTGGTTGCTGCGTACGCGTCGCACTTGACCTTTGGTTAACTTTTTCTTCTTTGCCACAATTCTGTACTTTATGTGAATTTACTCAAATGGTTGAGCCGTGATCTTGGCTCTGAGTGAGTATCGTGTTTCCCGTATTTTGAGGTATAGTACCTCTTTTATCGATAAACAAATAGGCGGCGTAACCATGTCCTTTAGCGATCAAAACCTAATTTGGGTTGATTTAGAGATGACAGGGCTTGATCCTGAAACGCACAAAATCATTGAAATTGCTTCTATTGTCACGGATAGCGAACTAAATATTTTGGCTGAAGGTCCAGTATTAGCGATTCATCAGCCGGAAGAAGAGCTAGCGAAAATGGACGATTGGTGCACCAATACGCATACGGCAAGCGGCTTGGTGGAACGCGTTCGCAACAGTAAAATCTCAGAACAAGATGCGGTCGCACAAACCATTGAATTCTTAGAAAAATGGGTGCCGAAAGGGGCGTCGCCAATATGTGGTAACAGCATTGGGCAGGATCGTCGCTTCTTGTACAAACACATGCCGGAGTTAGAAGAGTTCTTTCATTACCGATATGTTGACGTCAGCACTCTTAAAGAATTGGCGCGTCGTTGGCAACCTGAAGTATTAAATGGGTTCACAAAACAGGGAACACATTTGGCCTTGGACGACATTCGCGAGTCGATTGCAGAACTTAAGTACTATCGTGGTACTATTTTCAAGATTTAACTGTTAAGGTTGCGATCCAAATTGTTGTAATTTATATCGCTTTTGATTGCTTTTTCATCGTTCAGTAAAAAAATAAAGTTTTTTTGAAGGAAGGACTTGCATCACAAAAAAATGCTCTTATAATTCGCAGCCCTAAACAGCGGAAACGTTGTTGATGCGACACTAGCTCAGTTGGTAGAGCGCAACCTTGCCAAGGTTGAGGTCACGAGTTCGAACCTCGTGTGTCGCTCCAGTTTCATAGTTCTCACGGTACTTAACGGTGACACAATACGGACGCGGGGTGGAGCAGCTTGGTAGCTCGTCGGGCTCATAACCCGAAGGTCGTCGGTTCAAATCCGGCCCCCGCAACCAAATTCCATTAATAGCGACTGCTGTTAATATGCGACACTAGCTCAGTTGGTAGAGCGCAACCTTGCCAAGGTTGAGGTCACGAGTTCGAACCTCGTGTGTCGCTCCAGTTTCATAGTTCTCACGGTACTTAACGGTGACACAATACGGACGCGGGGTGGAGCAGCTTGGTAGCTCGTCGGGCTCATAACCCGAAGGTCGTCGGTTCAAATCCGGCCCCCGCAACCAAATTCCATTAATAGCGACTGCTGTTAATATGCGACACTAGCTCAGTTGGTAGAGCGCAACCTTGCCAAGGTTGAGGTCACGAGTTCGAACCTCGTGTGTCGCTCCAATATATAGCCCTCATCGTGCTTAACGGTGACGAAATGCGACACTAGCTCAGTTGGTAGAGCGCAACCTTGCCAAGGTTGAGGTCACGAGTTCGAACCTCGTGTGTCGCTCCAATATATAGCCTTCATCGTGCTTAACGGTGACAAAAGCGACACTAGCTCAGTTGGTAGAGCGCAACCTTGCCAAGGTTGAGGTCACGAGTTCGAACCTCGTGTGTCGCTCCAGTTTCTTTTTTATAAATGAAAGCAAAGCCTTCATCATCAACAAAGATGAAGCACTCGGACGCGGGGTGGAGCAGCTTGGTAGCTCGTCGGGCTCATAACCCGAAGGTCGTCGGTTCAAATCCGGCCCCCGCAACCAAATACAAGACGATAAATTGAATGCTTATTTATTAGCACAATCCTAAGTCGTCGACGGATGCGCCGCTTGATTCAATTCCTGCTTCTCGCAACCAATCACATCGCTCTTTTCATAATGCTGCGAAGCATGAATCCCCAAAAACTAAATTTTATCCGCATCATATGATGTCGGACGATTTCGTTTGTGTTTAAAACACGATATGAATCGGCTGGCGTACAAGCATGATGAGGTTCTGCATGTTTTATCTACTTTAATTAACAGAGTTATCCACATACGTCGTTCTGTGGATAAGTTAGTTGATAAAGTGTTTTTAGCTTGACTTTTTGCGATGGAGAAGAAAGATCTTTTCGCTGAAGGAAAGTCGAAATAATAACGAAATATTGATTAAGCCTTTGTTAAATAAGAGAAAAATAAGTTTTTTGTCGGATCGGATACGTTAAAATACGATCATTAACTGGTATTTTTTTGATCCTAGTCATTTCTCCAAGCTGTGTTTAACTTTTTTCTGCTAGCTTGTTTTTCTTGAATCTCAAATTTTTTTCCACATTACAAAATTGAGAACAAGGTCATGAATTGAACATGTAAAAGTGCTTTCAATCTCTTGCATATAGACTACGCACTATGCGTCTCTTGGTAGCCCCTTCTCGACTATTCTTATTAAGCGCTGCTTTTTCGTCTCTGTAGATGCTTTATTCTCAATGGGGAGTTGATTCAGTTGCTCGGCCAAAGCCCATTTGATGTGTTCATCAAGTAATTTATTTTCACCTTGTCGACTTTCTAACGCATCAATGACTCGTTGACTGTATTCTGCATTACCAAGTGCGACAGCAATATTACGCAGCCACTGTATATGACCAATGCGACGAATAGCGGAGCCTTCCATATTTTTTAGAAAAGTCGCTTCATCCCAGTTAAACATGTCTACGAGATCCGGGTTTTTGAAACTATCGCGACGATGGAAATCACTCTGCTCCGTTATGTCGGCGTAGCGATTCCATGGGCAAACCAATTGGCAGTCATCACAGCCATAAATGCGGTTACCCATTGGCTTGCGAAACTCTTCAGGGATCACGCCATCGAACTCGATGGTGAGGTAAGAGATGCAGCGTCTAGCATCAACAACTTTGTCTTCAACGATGGCTTGTGTTGGGCATGAGGTAATGCATGCTTTGCATTTACCGCACTGATCAACGCTTGGCTCGTCAACGGGAAGTGGCAAGTCGATAAGTAACTCGCCTAAAAAGAACCACGAGCCACAGTCTTGATCTAAAATCAGGGAATGTTTCCCTGTCCAGCCTAAGCCTGCTTTTTGGGCAAGTGGTCGCTCCAATATTGGTGCGGAGTCGACGAAAGGTCGATAACCATACTGACCAACTTCTTGTTCAATAAGTTTGCCAAGTTTATTCAGTTGTTTTCTGACGAGCTTGTGATAATCACGCCCTAATGCATAGCGACTAATATAGGCATGATTTTTATTCGCTAGGTTCGAAGCGAATTGTGCTTCTGGTGGTAGGTAGTCCATCCGAACGCTGATCACACGAACGGTTCCCGGGAGTAGCTCATTGGGTCTAGCTCGCATCATACCGTGACGAGCCATCCAGTCCATTGAGCCGTGATAGCCTGCATCGAGCCATTTTTGCAGTGCGGCTTCATGCTCACTCAGATCAACGTCGCAGATCCCAACTTTTTGGAAGCCGAGCTCTTTTCCCCAAATTTTGATTTGTTGTGCGAGTTGTTCGTAGTTCATGCTAACCACCGGAATAAAAGGGGGGCGGATCTTAACGGATCTCTGGCTTTGGTGCTACCCAGTTAGGGACGTTTTTGATGCTGTGAATACTGCTTATTGAAGTCATTTGCATATATTCTAAATCTAGGTCGATACTAAGGTGATTAAGATACCGTTCCTTGGATACTTTTTTCGCACATATGACATTTGAAAGCTTGTCTCTCAAAACCAACACGGTTTACTATTCCTGTTCTTTTGATTTTTATATAGTCAACGATCATTAGTTAGAGAAGCATCAATGAGCACGAAACAATTCAATTTAAAAGATGAGCACGAAACGGTTGCACTAGGTACCGCTCTGGCTCACCTTTGTTCGCAACAAACCACAATTTATCTGCATGGTGATTTGGGTGCAGGTAAAACAACCTTTAGTCGTGGTTTTGTCCGTGCTCTTGGCCATCAAGGTAACGTGAAAAGCCCAACTTATACTCTAGTCGAACCGTATCAGTTGGATCAGTGGCAAGTGTACCATTTCGATCTTTATCGTCTTGCGGATCCTGAAGAGCTTGAGTTCATGGGGATTCGAGATTACTTCACAGATGATGCAATTTGCTTGGTTGAATGGCCTGAAAAAGGGCATGGTTTGTTGCCACAACCGGATCTTGATGTGAACATTCGCTACCAAGGTGAGCAGCGTGTAGCCGAACTAACAGCTAATAATGATTATGGTGTGCAGTTACTCAGTCGATTGGAGCTATGTTGAGTTTTTCAAATTTTAGAGTAGTGGCGACGTTTGTCGCCACTTTTCTCCTTCTCATCCCCAATTTAGCATTTGCTAACGTCGTTAAGAGTTTTCGAGTTTGGCCTTCTCCTGATGAAACGCGTGTTGTCATCGATTTAGGCTCGGAAGCTGACTATTCCTATTTCTCTTTATCCGGACCGGATCGTCTTGTCGTGGATTTAAAAAGCACGACCATGCAGGCCAAACTGCCTGTTACTGTTACGGACAGCCCGGTTTTAAAGCTAGTTCGAAAAAGCTCTCCGCCAGAGAAGGGCACCTATCGTTTGGTGTTTGAACTGAAAAAGAGCGTTCAAGCGGAATTGTTTAAATTAAGCCCAACACCTGGCGGGCAATATGGTCACCGTTTGGTGATTGACCTGCCGCACGGTAAGAAAGCATCGACTTCAGCCTCTAAACCGAGCAAGCCAGCGGCGACCAGTAAAGACATGAGTTCAGTTCAACGAGCTCAAGAAGTCTTGATCGTTATCGACCCTGGTCACGGTGGTGAAGATCCTGGCTCTATTGGCCCTTCACGCCGTAAGTATGAAAAAGATGCAGTATTAAGTATTTCACGAAAAATCGCCGCTCAGCTCGATGCTACGCCTGGGATTAAAACGCGTATGACACGTACCGGAGATTACTTTGTGAATCTAAACCGTCGTGTGGCCATTGCCCGTGAAAATGATGCGCACTTACTGATTTCCATTCACGCTGATGCGTTTACCTCACCGAAGCCTCGCGGAGGTTCGGTTTTCGTACTGAATACTCGTCGTGCAAATACTGAAATTGCTCGCTGGGTTGAGAACCATGAGAAACAATCTGAAATATTAGGTGGTTCGGGTAATGCGTTCTTCACTAAGACCAAAGATCGTAACGTGAACCAAACTTTGTTGGACTTGCAGTTTAGTCATTCACAAAAAGAAGGGTATAAACTGGCAACAGAAATCCTTGGTGAGATGGGGCGTGTTGCGCACCTGCATAACACCAAACCGATTAATACTAGCCTTGCTGTTTTACGCTCTCCACAGATTCCGTCTGTATTAGTGGAAACGGGCTTTATTTCTAACCCAACAGAAGAGCGGTTGCTGTTTCAACGAGCGCACCAAGATAAGTTAGCTCAGGCGATCACCAAGGCGGTCGTTAAGTACTTAAAAGATAATCCACCAGAGGGTACGGTATTCTCGCCTTCAGCGAAGCCAATAGTGCATATCGTAAAACGTGGCGAGTCGTTATCGGTGATTGCGAATAAATATGGGCTTAGCTCTAAAGCGCTGATGTCGGCAAACAACTTGAAGTCGACTGGATTAGCAATTGGTCAGAAGCTCAAAATCCCTTCTGCTGGCACGATTAAAGTGCCAAGTAAACCGATTACTGTTGAGACAGAAACCATTATTCACAAGGTTAAGTCAGGTGAGTTCTTAGGTAAGATCGCGAGTCACTATAAAGTGAAGGTTTCAGATATCCGCCGTGAGAACAACTTGAAGTCAGATACCTTGTGGGTAGGACAGAAGTTGAAGATAACCGTCGCTGTCAAAGATAAGCCGATCCGTAAGCACAAAGTTTCTCGAGGTGAATACCTTGGTAAAATAGCGTCCAAATACGGCGTCAGCGTTTCGAGCATTCGTAAAGCGAACAACTTACGCTCCGATCAGCTGGCGGTTGGGCAAGTCCTTATCATTCCAAACAAATAGGTGAGCTTTTAACTCATTATGACGATTAAAATTTTGCCAGCTAGACTTGCAAACCAAATTGCAGCAGGGGAAGTGGTCGAAAGACCCGCCTCTGTGATTAAAGAACTGGTTGAAAATAGTCTTGATTCTGGCGCAACTCGAATCGATATCGATATCGAGAAAGGAGGCGCAAAGCTGATTCGTGTTCGTGATAACGGCAAAGGTATCGCGAAAGATGAACTCGGCTTAGCGCTCAGTCGTCATGCTACATCTAAGATACATACCTTGGATGATCTTGAAGCCATCATGAGTCTAGGTTTTCGTGGTGAAGCGTTAGCCAGTATTAGCTCAGTCTCGCGTCTGACACTCACATCGCGTCCTGCGGCACAAGAAGAAGCTTGGAGTGCCTACTCCGAAGGGCGTGATATGCAGGTGAAGCTTAAGCCTGCAGCGCACCCGATTGGTACGACTGTTGAGGTGTTGGATTTATTTTTTAATACTCCAGCGCGTCGCAAATTTCTGCGTACGGAGAAAACCGAATTTGCTCATATTGATGAGTTATTGAAACGCATTGCGTTAAGCCGCTTTGATGTCACCATCAATGTGCGCCATAACGGCAAGATCATTCGTCAATATCGTGCGGCGAAAAATCAGCTTCAAACCGAAAAACGTATTGCAGCTGTCTGCGGTAATGCGTTTGTGCGGCATATGCTCAGAATCGAGCTTGAGCATCAAGGATTAAAGCTACATGGTTGGATTACCACTCCAGAGGGAGCAAGGCAGCAAAGCGATTTACAGTATTGTTATGTGAATGGCCGAATGATGCGTGACAAATTAATCAATCACGCGATTCGTCAAAGCTATGAAATGAGCTTAAAGCCAGATCAGTTCGCTGCCTATGTGCTCTTTATTGAGTTAGACCCGCACCAGGTAGATGTGAATGTTCACCCCGCTAAGCATGAAGTGCGCTTTCACCAAGCTCGCTTAGTGCATGATTTCATCTATCAAGCTTTGGCGGATGCACTTGCGCAAAGCGCCGTGATTGATAAACCACAGGTTAATGAATCGGCATTTCATCGTGTGGAACCGACTGAGTCCGAAGAGGTTGAGCATTCGCCTGCGCCTGAAAAAGTGCAAAGGCCGACACCTTCACCAGTACCAGAGCGGGTTTATCAAGCGATAGAGAGTACACCGGCTTATCCTGGACGCAGTGATTATGAAGTGAAGCCTCGTAATAGCGGTCCTAGTGAAACCTCCGTGCGAGAGGCGCGCGTAGTGGAGTCATTCAAACGTAATGATTGGGTGGAATCCAAATCCGCACCAAAGCCGAATCACAGTAAAGAGCGCCATGTTGAGCCAGCACCAAGCAAGCAAGAAGTGCGCGCTTATCACGAGTTGTTGAAAACGCCAGAGTTTGAGTCTCAATCCGTAACGCCGATAGTGCCCCAAAAGGCAACTTCGCATGCATCACTTCCATCGATTAATGCATTAGGCAAAGCGCTAGTGATGGTCGATGAGCAATTTGTTTTGATGAGCAGTGACAGTGGGGCGGCGTTAGTCTCGTTACCTAGAGCGGAATTTTATCGTGTAAAAGGGCAGCTCACTCCAAGCGATGGCGCGCTTAAAGCACAGCCTTTACTCGTTCCTCTATCTATTAAGTTAGAGGCCGAGTTAGTGAAGCTGGCTCAAGATTATCAACAAGATTTGGCGTTACTTGGCATTCAATTGAAAGCGAGAAATGAGCAAGCCTTAATGGTGATGGGCGTTCCCGCGCCGCTACGTCAACAAAACTTACAAAATCTAGTACCAGATCTGTTATCTTACGCGCAATCTTGTGTGAAGGAAGGTATAGCAACGGCTCAGATGCTGTCTGAGTTGATAGATTGGCTCGCATTGCAGGTCACGACAGTGAAGAGTCACTATACTTTTTCTGAAGCAATTCAAATTATTGCGGAACTTGAACAGCTAAGAGATGGTCAATTGCCATTAGAAGATACAAAATTTGTATCCGCTGTTGATTTCTCTGCCACGATAGCCAAATTAAAACCATGACAGATAAACTACCTTTGGCGCTATTTTTAATGGGGCCAACTGCATCAGGCAAAACTGAGTTGGCGATTCGTCTTCGTCAAAAGTTCCCGGTTGAGATCATCAGTGTTGATTCTGCTTTGATCTATAAAGGGATGGATATCGGTACGGCGAAACCGGATGAAAAAGAGTTAAGTTTAGCGCCTCATCGCTTGATTGATATTTTGGATCCGAGCGAATCTTACTCTGTAGCCGACTTTCGTCGTGATGCATTGAAAGCGATGGATGATATTGTTGCAGAAGGAAAAATTCCACTCTTAGTGGGTGGGACAATGCTGTATTATAAGGCGCTACTTGAAGGTTTATCCCCACTTCCTGCTGCAAATCCTGAAATTCGTCAGCAAATTGAACAAGAAGCATTGACTAAAGGTTGGTCAGTGTTGCACGATGAACTCAAAGAGGTTGATCCTGTGTCAGCAGCGAGAATCCATCCCAATGATCCCCAACGTTTATCTCGGGCATTGGAAGTTTTTCGTATTTCAGGTAAAACTTTGACTGAATTGACTCAAACGAAAGGTGAAAGCCTGCCATACCGAGTCAAGCAGTTTGCAATAGCTCCCAAGGATAGGGCAGAACTTCACCGTCGAATTGAACTTCGTTTCGAAAAGATGATGGAAGCGGGCTTTGAAGAAGAAATGAAAGCGCTACATTCGCGAAAAGATCTTCACCCCGATCTTCCTTCCATACGATGCGTCGGTTACCGACAGATGTGGGAGTATTTAGATGGGGAGTGTACACGTGACGAAGCAGTATTTCGTGGCGTATGCGCGACTCGTCAATTGGCCAAGCGTCAAATCACCTGGTTACGCAGCTGGGATGACTTAACTTGGTTGGATAGCGAGAACATTGAACAGGCATTAGAAACGATGTCGGAAGCAATAGCATCTGATTGACATAGCTGTGTATAATGTGATCGTTTTTGCGTGAACGCACTCTCAAAGGATCTGTTGTTGGCGGTTTTTATACTATGCTGCTAATTACTTAGAGTGCATTTTTGATTCGTTTAGCTCAGATGCAAAAGCAGTATCTTTTGCATTGCACCACTAGCTAAATAATTACAACTACAAATTAAATAAGGAAAATAAAATGGCTAAGGGGCAATCTCTACAAGACCCATTTCTAAACGCGCTACGTCGTGAGCGTATCCCGGTATCTATCTACCTTGTGAATGGTATTAAACTACAAGGTCAGATCGAATCGTTCGATCAATTTGTGATCCTGCTGAAGAATACTGTTAACCAAATGGTGTACAAGCACGCGATCTCAACAGTTGTGCCGGCTCGTCCAGTGAGCCATCACAGCGGTGAACGTCCACAAGGTGAGCGTCCACAAGAGAAATCAGAAGATTAATTCTTCATCGAGTATTTTTAAAATAAGGAGTTGATTGCTTGTTTGACCGTTATGAATCCGGTGAGCGAGCCGTACTTGTTCATATCAACTTCACGCAAGAAGGTGAATGGGAAGATCTGGCTGAGTTCGAAATGCTGGTTTCTTCTGCTGGGGTAGAGGCGCTACAAGTGGTAACTGGTAGTCGTCAATCCCCACACCCGAAATACTATGTCGGAGAGGGTAAGGCCCAAGAGATTGCTACTGCGGTACAGTCGACAGGTGCCGAAATTGTGATTTTTAATCACGCCCTCTCTCCTGCCCAAGAACGTAACCTCGAAGCACTGTGCCAATGTCGAGTTCTCGACCGCACTGGTCTTATTCTCGATATCTTTGCTCAACGAGCTCGAACACACGAAGGTAAGCTACAGGTAGAGCTGGCTCAACTTCGTCATATCTCTACTCGTTTGATTCGTGGTTGGACGCACCTTGAAAGGCAGAAAGGGGGTATCGGTTTACGTGGCCCGGGTGAAACCCAGCTGGAAACCGACCGTCGCTTATTGCGTGACAGAATCAAAGCCATCCTGCGACGCTTAGACAAAGTAGCGAAGCAGCGTGAACAAGGGCGCCGCGCCCGAAATCGAGCTGAAATCCCAACGGTTTCACTTGTGGGTTACACCAACGCGGGTAAGTCGACACTCTTCAACCGTATTACAGAAGCTGGCGTGTATGCCGCTGATCAACTATTTGCTACTTTGGACCCGACTTTACGTAAGATAGAGTTAGCAGATGTTGGGCCTGCCATTTTGGCAGACACGGTTGGTTTTATTCGACATTTGCCTCACGACTTGGTTGCGGCCTTCAAGGCAACCTTGCAGGAAACGCAAGAAGCTGACATTTTGTTACATGTTGTTGATGCCAGTGATGAGCGTTTTCGTGAGAATATTCAAGCTGTTCATGAAGTACTAGAAGAGATCGACGCACATGAAGTGCCGACTCTGGTTGTCATGAACAAAATCGACAATCTAGATTCGCAGAAACCACGTATAGAACGAGACGAGGAAGGCGTACCTCGCGCAGTTTGGGTTTCAGCAATGGATGGGTTGGGCATTGATGTCCTGTTTGAGGCACTGACGGAACGTCTGGCGTCACAAATGGTCGAGCATCAGTTGCGAATTCCTCCACAGTATCAAGGACGATTCCGTAGTACCTTCTTCCAAATGAAGTGTATTCAACGTGAGGAATATGACCAGGATGGTAACTTGTTGATCGATATTCGAATGCAGCAAGTAGATTGGTCTAGACTTGAAAAAAGAGAAGGGGCAGTTTTGACTGGCTTTATAGTCACTTAAAGGACTGCTACAGTATAACGTCATATCAAATGATGGAGCTTTCTAATGGCGTGGAATGAGCCTGGAAATAACAACGGCAACAATGGCCGCGATAATGACCCTTGGGGTAATAATAATCGTGGTGGCCAGCGTCCTGGTGGCCGAGATCAAGGTCCGCCAGATTTAGATGAAGTGTTCAATAAACTGAGTCAAAAACTGGGTGGCAAGTTTGGTAAAAAAGGCGGCGGTGGTTCTCCAATCGGCGGCGGTGGTGGTAGTGCAATTGGCTTTGGCGTGATTGCTCTTATTGCTGTTGCAGTTTGGTTCTTCGCTGGTTTTTACACCATCGGTGAAGCAGAGCGTGGTGTTGTGCTGCGTTTAGGTAAATACGATCGTATCGTAGACCCAGGCCTTAACTGGCGCCCTCGTTTTATTGATGAATACGAAGCGGTAAACGTACAAGCGATTCGTTCACTACGTGCATCTGGTCTAATGCTGACTAAAGATGAAAACGTCGTAACAGTCGCGATGGATGTTCAGTACCGAGTGACTGACCCGTACAAATACTTGTACCGTGTAACCAATGCGGACGATAGCTTGCGTCAAGCCACGGATTCTGCACTACGTGCAGTAATTGGTGATTCATTGATGGATAGCATTCTAACCAGTGGTCGTCAGCAAATTCGTCAAACTACGCAAGAAACACTGAACCAAATCATTGATAGCTATGATATGGGTCTGGTACTTGTTGACGTAAACTTCCAGTCTGCGCGTCCACCAGAGCAAGTGAAAGATGCGTTTGACGATGCAATCGCAGCTCGTGAGGATGAAGAGCGTTTCATCCGGGAGGCGGAAGCTTATAAAAACGAGATTCTGCCGAAGGCAACGGGTCGTGCTGAACGTTTGAAGAAAGAAGCACAAGGTTACAATGAGCGTGTCACTAACGAGGCTCTTGGTCAGGTAGCACAGTTCGAAAAACTACTACCAGAATACCAAGCGGCACCAGGTGTAACGCGTGACCGTCTGTACATTGACGCAATGGAAGAAGTGTACTCAAGCACTTCGAAAGTGTTGATTGACTCGGAATCAAGCGGCAATCTTCTGTACCTTCCAATCGATAAGTTGGCGGGCCAAGAAGGTCAGGCAGACACAAAACGTAAATCGAAGTCATCTTCAACCTACGATCAAATTCAACTGGAGTCTGAGCGTACACAAGAAGACACTTCGAACACGCAGTCTCGTTCAACAGGTTCACGTCAAGGGAGATACTAAGAATGCGTAAGTTAATGATCCCTGTATTGGTAATCGCACTGGCATTAATGTTGATGTCTTTGTTTGTGATTCCTGAAGGTGAGCGCGGTATCGTGGTTCGATTTGGTCGTGTTCTTAAAGACAACAACGACATCACTCGAATTTACGAGCCTGGTTTGCATTTCAAGATGCCTCTGTTTGACCGTGTGAAACAACTTGATGCACGTATCCAAACGATGGATGGCCGTGCAGACCGTTTCGTAACGTCTGAGAAAAAAGACGTTATTATTGATACCTACGTGAAGTGGCGTATTGAAGACTTTGGTCGTTACTACCTAGCGACAGGCGGTGGTAATTCGCTAACGGCGGAGGCACTACTTGAGCGTAAAGTAACGGATGTGCTTCGTTCTGAAATCGGTGCTCGTGAAATCAAACAGATTGTATCTGGTCCACGTAACGATGATGTACTACCAGAAGATGCAAGTGCAGATGTTGTCGCAACTGAAGCGGCACGTGAAGCGCTTGAGATTGATGGTGAACGTGACCTAATCATGTCTGAAGTATTGAAAGACACGCGTGAAAGCGCGATGAAAGACTTGGGTGTTCGTGTTGTTGATTTCCGCATGAAGAAAATCAACCTGCCTGATGAAATCAGTGAGTCTATCTACCGCCGTATGCGTGCAGAGCGTGAGTCTGTAGCTCGTAAGCACCGTTCTCAAGGTCGTGAGAAAGCAGAAGTTATTCGTGCTCAAGCTGAGCTAGAAGTGGCAACCATTCTAGCTGAAGCTGATAAGACTGCTCGTGTAACACGAGGTGAAGCGGATGCAGAAGCAGCGAAGATTTATGCTGAAGCATACAACAAAGACCCTGAATTCTTTAGCTTCCTACGTTCGCTACGTGCGTATGAGAAGTCCTTCAGCTCTAAGAGCGATATCCTGGTACTTGATCCGAAGAGTGAGTTCTTCCAATACATGAACCAGTCGAAGGGCAGCATGGAGAAATAATCTCAGCGTCAAATGAAACAAAAGGCTCCTTAGGGAGCCTTTTTTGTATCTGATGCTAAGTGCTAGCTCATCATTATGGCGATTACGGCTCCAGCAACTACTAGGCAGCCACCGATGCGTCGTAGCTGATTGTTGGGCTGTTCACTTAATTGAGCCACCATATTCCGCCAACCGTTTGGAGCAATGAGTGGTCCAATGCCTTCCACGATCAAGACGAGCCCAATCGCCAACCATATGGATTCAGACATACCGCTTTCCAGTCGAATAAAGAAAACTAAATACTATCAGTGATATGCTGATTTCAAAATGAGCAAAGCAGCAAGATGGACATTCTGGTAGCAACTCTGTGAACAAAAAATGACTGCAAGAAGCGTGATTCGGTGCTAGAATCCATTTTTAACTAGCAATCAGACTTGGAAAGATGGGAAATAACGTAGTCGTTCTAGGCACCCAATGGGGTGACGAAGGTAAAGGTAAAATCGTAGACCTTTTAACTGAAGATGCAAAATACGTGGTACGCTACCAAGGCGGTCACAACGCAGGTCATACTCTCGTAATTGACGGTGAAAAAACCGTTCTTCACTTAATTCCATCAGGTATCCTTCGCGATAACGTAAAATGTGTTATCGGTAACGGTGTTGTACTATCACCTGAAGCTCTACTTAAAGAAATGAAACCTCTTGAAGAGCGCGGTATTCCAGTACGCGAGCGTCTTTTCATTTCTGAAGCATGTCCGCTAATTCTTCCTTACCACGTTGCAATGGACCAAGCTCGCGAAATCGCTCGCGGTAAAAAAGCTATCGGTACAACAGGTCGTGGTATCGGTCCAGCATACGAAGATAAAGTTGCTCGTCGCGGTCTACGCGTTGGAGACCTATTCGATATGGAATCGTTCGCTGAGAAGCTAAAAGAAGTCATGGAGTTCCATAACTTCCAACTAGTTAACTTCTACAAAGCTGAACCAGTAAGCTATGAAGCTGTGCTTGAAGAAGCAAAAGGCTACGCAGAGCTACTTACTTCAATGGTTATCGACGTAACTGATGAACTAGACGCAGCACGTAAGCGCGGCGATAAGATCATGTTCGAAGGTGCACAAGGTACGCTACTTGATATCGACCACGGTACTTACCCATACGTAACGTCTTCTAACACGACTGCTGGTGGTGTTGCTGCAGGTTCAGGTTTTGGTCCTCGTCACATCGGTTACATCTTGGGTATCGCGAAAGCGTACTGTACTCGCGTTGGTGCAGGTCCATTCCCGACAGAACTATACGATGGTCTAGATAAGCAAGATCCAATTGGTAAGCACTTAGGTGAAGTTGGCCACGAGTTCGGTGCGACAACTGGTCGTCTACGTCGTACAGGTTGGTTCGATGCTGTTGCTATGCGTCGTGCGATCCAAATCAACTCTGTATCTGGTTTCTGTCTAACTAAACTAGACGTACTAGATGGTCTAGAAGAGCTAAAAATCTGTACTGGTTACAAGATGGAAGATGGCTCTGTGCTAGAAGTTTCTCCGATGGCTGCTGAAGCATTCGAAAAAGCAACGCCAATCTACGAAACAATGCCTGGTTGGTCTGAGAACACATTCGGTGCTAAAGCGCTAGAAGATCTACCACAAGCGGCTCTTAACTACATCAAGCGTATTGAAGAGCTAACAGGTGTGCCTGTAGATATCATTTCAACAGGTCCTGACCGCAACGAAACTATCATCAAGGTTCATCCATTCGAAGCTTAATTGATAGCCGTTAAAGATTGCAAAAGCCGACCTTCTGGTCGGCTTTTTTGTATCTGAACAAAAAACGGCAGTGATTCTCATATGGCAAATTTTTGCCGCTGAGTCTAAGTCAGAGGCAAAAATTGTCTAAAGCTTAGCTGGTTTTTGCCGATAAGGTTATCAAGCAGAGGAGATCCTTCATCGATCTTTGGTTTCTTAGATACCTTAAAGAGTACGTTTATGAAGTTACGAACAGTGGCTGCTTCACTGTTATTGACCTTGGTAGCTACCACAGCGAAAGCCAATGTTGCTGATGTGGGGGCGCCAGTTCCTATCTACACCGAAGCAGAGCTGATAAAGCTTATTGAGCAAAATAAGCACTTACAACGTGTGCGCGCTGATAACTGCCAGCTGGTGGAGGATATCGTTGCTCGTGCGACTCGAATTAACTTGCCCGCTTATGAATTTCTGTACGGCGACATGTTGGCGTGGGGTGTGTGTGTCGAGCAAGATGTCGAACTGGGGCTTTACTACATCGAAAATGCAGCACATCAGGGATTACCTGCCGCGCTAGAGCAGATTGGCCGATACTATTCGCGTGGCACTTTAGTGCAGCAAGATAAAGAACGAGCAATTCCTTACTTGCGAGAAGCCGCCTCAATGGGAAACCTAAATGCGCGTATTCATTTAGCCGAATTACTCCTGCGTGATTACGGCAGCCCACTTGATTACGAAGATGCGTATCGTTGGCTATATAACTCTGTGACAGCAGATAAGCGGCAGCATAAGCGCATCACTGTATTGAGAAACGGCCTTGAACAGCGCATGCCACAAAACGTTATTGCTCGAGCTAAACGGCGAGATACCTTTTGGTAACGTCCTATCAAGGCAAACAACTTCATACAACAAAGCCCACATAATGTGGGCTTTGTTGTTTTCCCGAAGAGTAATCTTGAGCGATTAAACGACTTTGTGTGGACCGAAGCATTCGTAATGGAATTGCTCTTCTGGTACGCCAAGTTCTAATAGCTGTTTCGCTACGTGCTGCATAAATCCTACAGGGCCACAGAAGTACACCTGCACTTTATCTTGCTTTAATGCAGCTTCAATTTCATACAGATTGACAAAGCCCGTGAAGTGGAAGTCTTCACCTAGCTTGTCTTCTGCCGTTGGTTGGTTATACCAAATGAGCGCGTTCATATTTTCTTTTTCTGCAACGAGCTGGTTTACGTGTTGCTTGAAAGCATGCTGTTGGCCATTTTCGGTTGCATGAACCCAAGTTACAGGTGCTTGATGTGCTGAGAGACTTTCTAGCATGGACAGCGTTGGCGTCAGTCCTACACCAGCAGAAATTAGAACAACGGGTGTTTGTGGTTCGGCATCCATAAAGAAATCACCGGCAGGGGCCGCAAGCTGCACTTTTTCGCCAATGTTCAGGCTGTCGTGCAGGTAGTTCGACACTTTTCCGCCTTCTTCACGTTTTACTGAGATACGGTAGTTGTTCTCTTGGACCGCAGAAGATAGGCTATATTGGCGAATTTCTTGGTTTTCTAACTGGTCACTGTTGATATAGATGCCAAGATATTGTCCCGGTTTATACGGTGCCACTTTTTGGCCATCGGTTGGCTTAAACACAAAGCTGCAAATGTGTTCGCTCTCGATTTGTTTATCGACTAACTCAAATTCGCGTAGACCGCGCCAACCGCCTTCCAAAGCTTCATTTTGTTGGTAAATTTGTTCTTCGCGCTGAATAAATACATTCGCAAGTACGCCGTAAGCCTCAGCCCAAGCATCCAACACTTCCTGACCTGGATTAAACAACTCATCAATCGTCGCAAGTAAGTGTTTACCAACGATTTGGTACTGATCTTCTGTGATCAAAAAGCTCGTGTGTTTATGCGCAATTTTTTCTACTGCGCCAAGTAGGGCTGGCAAATTTTCAATATTGGCAGCATAGGCGCAGATGGCGTTGAATAGCGCTTCACGCTGATCGCCGTTACGCTGGTTACTCATGTTAAAAATATCTTTCAACTCAGGGTTATGAGTAAACATACGTTCATAAAAGTGTGCGGTCAGTTTTGGTCCCGTTTCGGCGATAAGTGGTGCGGTCGCTTTGACGATCTCGATGGTTTGATTGCTGAGCATATGGGCTTCCTACTTTAAGTTGTATTTATAATGCATGTTTAAAGTTGTATCTCAAATGTATCTTTCGATCAAGAAAAGATTTACACTTTTATCGATAGCTCAAGTTTGGCGTTTTAGTGTCACCAGCGAGTTATTGAGTCGCACTTTGGGAGAGAATATGCAGTTAACGAGCTTTACTGATTATGCGTTGAGAACCTTAATTTTCTTGGCTTCGTTGCCGGAAGATGAGTTAACTAATATCACTGAAGTGACGGATTTATTTGGTGTGTCACGTAACCATATGGTCAAAGTTATCAACCGTTTAGGGCAACTAGGTTATGTCCACACCGTGCGTGGAAAAAACGGTGGTATTCGGCTGATGAAACCTGCTTCTGAAATCACAGTAGGTGGTGTCGTGCGAGATTTAGAGCCGTTAGATTTGGTCAATTGCGGCGTAGATTTTTGCCATATTACCCCTGCCTGTCGCCTCAAAGATAAATTGGCAAAAGCAAAAAGTGCCTTCTTGGCGGAGCTGGATGATTGCACGATCGAATCCTTGCTTAGCGATAATTCTGAGTTGTTGATCTTACTGGCTCGTCCTTAACTCATTTGCACGTCTAGAGTCGATCTCGATCATTCTTTTTTCAAAGCAATTCTGTAGCTTATCGAGAGACTCAGATATACTAGCCATATACCTTCCTTGCTAGATAGGCGTGCCTATGTCAGACAATATTCCAAACGATCCTTTTGCAGATCGTGAATCCAAAAATTACGAAAATCCAATTCCAAGCCGAGAGTTTATCATCGAGTTTCTAGAGCAAGCGGGCGTTCCAATGAATCGCAATGACTTGTTTGAGGCACTAAAGCTTGAGGGCGAAGAGCAATATGAAGGGTTGCGTCGTCGGCTACGTGCGATGGAGCGAGATGGTCAACTGGTGTTTACCCGCCGTCAGTGCTACGCATTGCCTGAAAAACTTGAAATGGTGAAAGGTTACGTGATTGGTCATCGTGATGGCCACGGTTGGGTGCGTCCAGAAGGCAGCGTCGGCAAGGATGATGATATTCTGTTACCGCACCATCAAATGAAGAACATCATCCACGGTGACTTTGTTTTAGTGCAACCTACAGACAACAGCAAGCGCGGTCGTCGTGAAGGGCGCTTGGTTCGAGTGTTAGAGGAGCGTAATGATCAAATCGTCGGTCGTTTCTTCCTCGAATATGGTTATTCCTATGTTGTCCCTGATGACTCGCGTATCAGCCAAGATATTCTGATCCCAAATGAGCACAAAGCGGGTGCACGCATGGGTAACGTGGTCGTGATTGAAATTACTGATCGTGGCTCACGCTCACGTGGCATGATGGGTAAAGTGGTTGAAGTACTTGGTGAAAATATGGCACCAGGTATGGAAACGCAAATTGCGATTCGTACACACCAAATTCCTCACGAGTGGCCAGAGGCCGTCGATAAACAAATCGAAAACTTAGGCGAAGAAGTACCGGAAGAAGCCAAAGTTGGTCGTGTGGATCTACGTGAGTTACCACTTGTGACCATTGACGGCGAAGACGCGCGAGACTTTGATGATGCTGTTTACTGTGAGAAGAACAAAGAAGGTGGTTGGCGTTTATGGGTAGCGATTGCTGACGTCAGTTACTACGTTCGTCCTGACTCTGCGCTGGATAAAGAAGCCATCAACCGTGGTAACTCGGTGTACTTCCCTTCGCAAGTAGTGCCAATGCTACCGGAAGTGCTGTCGAACGGCCTATGTTCGCTTAACCCGCAAGTAGATCGCTTGTGTATGGTGTGCGAAATGACCATTTCCGATACTGGTAAGCTGTCTGGTTACAAGCATTACGAGGCGGTGATGAACTCGCACGCTCGCCTCACTTACAGCAAAGTGAGCGCGATTTTAGAAGGAGATGAGGAACTACGTGAGCGTTACCAGCCGCTTGTTTCTCATCTAGAAGAGCTGCATAAGATGTACAAAGTGCTGAAAGAAGCACGAGATCAGCGCGGTGCAATCGAATTTGAAACCGTTGAAACCAAGTTTATCTTCAATGCGGAACGTAAAATCGAAAGCATTGAGCCAGTAATTCGTAATGACGCGCACAAGATCATCGAAGAATGTATGATTTTAGCCAACATTGCTTCGGCATCGCTGGTAGAAAAAGCGAAAGAGCCTGCGCTCTATCGTATCCACGAATCTCCAGGTGAATTACGCCTGCAAGGTTTCCGTGACTTCTTAAGTGAACTTGGTCTTGAGCTAAAAGGTGGTTTAGAGCCTTCACCAACGGACTATGCTGATCTCGCACGTCAAATCTCTGGGCGTCAAGATCAAGAGTTGATTCAGACCATGCTGCTACGCTCAATGAAGCAAGCGGTATACAACGCAGATAACGCAGGGCACTTTGGGTTGGCATTGAAACGCTATGCGCACTTTACGTCGCCAATTCGCCGTTACCCTGACTTGTTACTTCACCGTGCAATCAAGTATCTGATTGCTAAAGAAGAAGGTCGTAATCAAGATCGCTGGACACCAACTGGTGGCTACCATTACTCGTTTGACGACATGGATTTTTACGGCGAACAATGTTCGATGACAGAGCGCCGTGCTGATGATGCAACACGTGATGTTGCGGATTGGTTGAAGTGTGAATACATGCAAGACCACGTCGGTGACGAACTAGACGGCGTGATTGCTAATGTCACTAGCTTTGGCTTCTTTGTACGTTTAACGGATTTGCACATCGATGGTTTGGTGCATATTTCTACCCTTGCGAACGACTACTATCAATTTGACCCGATTGGTCAACGACTTATTGGTGAAAGTTTCGGTAACATCTATCGCTTAGGTGATGCAGTAAAAGTAAAAGTACTGGCTGTTAACCTCGATGATAAGCAAATTGACTTTGAATTGGTCGAAACAAGTCGTAAGCTACGCGGTGAAGGTAAGACTGCGAAGAAACGCGCAGCGGAAGCAAAACGCAAAGCGAAAGATAAAAAACGTGCTGCGACTCGCTCTTCATCGAAAGAAGGTGGCGCGCCTCGCGCAGTTCCTGCGATAGAGCCAACTAAGCGTCCAGAAGAAACGGGCGCAGTGAGTAAGCGCAATGGCCCCAAACGTGATGACGCCGAAGGCAAAAAGAAGCCTAAAGTGAAAAAAGCACGTAAAAAAAAGCCACACAGTAAGCCGAAGAAAACCAAGCGCACTAAAAAAGAGGCGTAGTAGGCTGAAGCGCCAGCTCAGTTCAAACTCGGCTGGCGCAGGCAATACGACCCGAACAACAGGTTAAACAATGAGTAACGAATTTATCTACGGCATTCACGCAGTGAAAGCGGTATTGGAGCGCGAACCAGAGCGTTTTATCGAGGCATACGTTTTAAAAGGTCGTCAAGATGATCGCCTAATGCCAATCCTAAATGATCTTCAGGTTTGTGGTGTCTCTATTCAACAAATGACGCGTAAAACTCTGGATGATAAAGCGCGTGGTGCAAATCACCAAGGCATCATTGCTCGCGTAAAACCAGCAAAACAGCTGAACGAGAACGACATTGATGACATCTTAGCTCAGCATGAATCACCGCTACTGTTAGTGCTGGATGGTGTGACGGACCCGCACAACCTTGGTGCGTGTTTGCGTAACGCAGATGCGGCAGGCGCTGCGGCGATCATCGTACCGAAAGATCGTTCTGCACCAATGAATGCAACGGTAAGTAAAGTAGCATGTGGCGCTGCAGAGGTTGTGCCTTTGATTCGTGTAACCAACCTTGCACGTACAATGCGTACGCTACAGGAAAAAGGGATTTGGTTTGTGGGTACGGCTGGTGAAGCTACGCACGACATTTATCAAGCTAAGCTCACTGGTCCTCTTGCTATCGTGATGGGTGCTGAAGGTGATGGTATGCGTCGTCTTACTCGCGAAACCTGCGATGATTTAATTAAGATCCCTATGGCGGGCAGTGTATCAAGCTTGAACGTATCAGTGGCTTCTGGTATCTGTTTGTTTGAAGCGGTTCGTCAGCGTTTGGCTGCCCAAAAATAAGGCGAGCACACTAAGCGTCGCTGAGTGTGACACTGAGTGACATCAAGATTAAGCACACAGGATGGGGAACCATCCTGTGTTATTTTAGCTAGGGAATTTATGACCCAACAAGATATTAAACTGATTGCTTTTGATCTGGATGGAACACTGCTTGATAGCGTGCCAGATCTTGCCGTAGCGGCCGATCAAGCAGTTCAGGCGTTAGGCTATCCTTCTGTATCAGAAGAGCAGGTGCGTGATTACGTTGGTAATGGTGCTGATATATTGATTGGACGTGCATTAAGCCAAAGCATGACCATCAGCAGTGATTTGAGTGATGAGCTGCGTGCTAAAGCGCGTGAGCTGTTTGATGAATACTACAAGCAAAGCGGCCATAAGCTAAGTCACCTTTACCCAACAGTAAAAGAGACGCTTGAAGAGCTACACCAAGCTGGTTTTACGATGGCGATTGTGACGAACAAGCCCTCGAAATTCGTACCAGAAATTCTAGAGCAGCATGACATCGCCAAGTACTTCGTAGACGTATTAGGTGGTGACGCGTTTCCAGAGAAAAAACCAAACCCGGTGGCGCTGAACTGGCTAATGGAAAAGCACCAGGTAAAACCAGCAGAGATGCTGATGGTTGGGGATTCGAAAAACGATATCTTGGCGGCGAAAAATGCGGGTTGTGCTTCATTTGGTTTAACTTACGGTTATAACCATGGCGAGCCCATTTCAGCTTCGAACCCTGACGTAGTGGCGAACCGCCTCGCGGAATTACTGGAAGTCGTCGCTGTTTCTGCATAACGGCAACAAAAGATCTTCCAAAATACTTGTTAATGAGTACACTGAGTAAACCGTGCGCTAAAAGCCGCACGGTTTTTCATTTTAATTAGATTAAGAAGTCAAAGGAATCATTCTAATGAGCAAACCCATTGTATTGAGTGGTGTTCAACCGTCAGGTGAACTAAGTATCGGTAACTACTTGGGTGCTCTACGTCAATGGCAGCAGATGCAAGACGATTATGATTGCCAATATTGTGTAGTAGACCTTCATGCGATTACGGTTCGTCAGGATCCTAAAGCCCTACATGAAGCGACATTAGACGCACTGGCAATTTGTCTGGCAGTTGGTGTTGATCCGAAGAAGAGCACGCTATTTGTTCAGTCACACGTACCAGAGCATGCTCAACTTGGTTGGCTTCTTAACTGTTACACGCAAATGGGTGAGCTGAGCCGTATGACTCAGTTTAAAGACAAATCGGCACGTTACGCGAATGACGTAAACGTGGGTCTGTTTGATTACCCTGTGTTGATGGCAGCAGATATTTTGCTTTACGGCGCACACCAAGTACCAGTTGGTAGCGATCAGAAACAGCACCTTGAGTTAGCACGTGATATCGCAACGCGTTTCAACAACATCTACTCACCAGAAAGTCCGATTTTTACCGTTCCTGAGCCGTACATTCCAACAGTCAATGCACGTGTGATGAGTCTTCAAGACGCGACGAAGAAAATGTCGAAGTCAGATGATAACCGTAAGAACGTGATTACTCTGCTTGAAGAGCCAAAGTCGATCATCAAGAAGATCAACAAGGCGCAAACAGACACCGAAACCCCACCAAGCATTCGCCATGATATCGAGAACAAAGCGGGTATCGCGAACCTAATGGGACTTTACTCTGCGGCGACAGGAATGAGCTTTGAAGAGATCGAAGCCAAGTACAAAGGCGTAGAAATGTATGGTCCATTTAAGAAAGATGTTGGCGAGGCGGTTGTAGCAATGCTTGAGCCAATTCAAGCAGAATACCATCGTATTCGCGCTGATCGTGCTTACATGGATGAGGTAATGCAGCAAGGTGCTGAAAAAGCCTCGGCTCGCGCTGCTGAAACGCTGAAGAAAGCATACAAAGCGGTAGGCTTTGTCGCTCGCCCATAGTCGCTAAGAATAGATTACAAAAGCTCCACGTTGGTGGAGCTTTTTTTATGCTTTTTACTGGAATGGCGTGTCTTTCATGCAACGTTCCATATCGTAATATTCAACACGTCCTCGAGCTCCTAAAAAGGCGGACTTCACCACCATGCCTCTATCAATGAAGTAACTGAGCTGCACGCATGATATATCGTAGCTAAGTTCTTTAATTCTCGCTGGGATCCAGTAGGTTCCTGGTGTTCTTAGACGCTGGGTAAAAGTAATAACACCCTCGTCACTGACCTCTAACTCTTCAATTCCATCCAGCTCATTTTTGGCTGATTCGATGATGTTTTGATTCGCGGTAGGTTGAAGTGGCTCACTGGCGGTCAATTGACATCCCGTTATCAAGCCAAGTAAGAAGAGAGCTAGCGCACTGCGTTGAATTTTTTTCATTTATCGTTCCTGGGTTTACAGCTAATGAGATCTTAATGTCTCGCGCAGGTGTTATATCTTTTGTGTATGAATTTGGCTAGTGAATAAGGAGAAGTTATTGAGCAAATGAGGAAAATTTTGAAGTATGAGGGTCATTCGTAAGAAAAAGCCGAGCGAATAATAGGTGACTTAAGTTTAGACATGGCTATAAAAATGAAAATCAAAGCTTTCTAAATTAGTGATTAATTATATTTTCATTTATAACAAAGTGAGCTTGGTTAATAAGCCACTTCACGAGCGATGTATTTTCTACTCCTTAACATGAAGTGAAAAAATAAACTGAGTAATTAATCTAAATTTTGATTTGTTTATCAATAGCGTTCTGTATTTATTACAAAAAATGTTTGAATGGGATGTTCTGGCATATTTTCTTACATTCACATGTGATTCATTTCACGGCTTTAATTGCTCATTCTTATTTATTTCATAAATAAACCTGATAGTAGACGCAAATGGTAGGCTCTGATCAGAGCTAAGTTTGCATTTACATAAATATCAGGTATGACAATGGACACGTTAATCAAACCCTCAATACTCGCACTAACCATCGCCAGTGCACTTAGCGCAAACGCGAACGCAGAGATTATTATTTCCCAGTATGTGGAAGGCGGCGCTTATAATAAAGCGGTCGAGATCGCCAATACAGGTGATACTGCGGTGACACTCACAGGCTATGAATTAGCAAAATCTTCGAATGGTGGCGGCTCGTGGGGCAGCACTCTTGATCTTAGTGACGTAACGTTACAAGCGAAGCAAGTGTATGTGCTTGCTCATGGCGATGCGAGCGAAGCAATAAAGGCGGTTGCGGATTACACTGATAAAAATGTAGCGAACTTTAACGGCGACGATCCGTTGGCACTTCTTAAAGATGGGGAAGTGCACGATATATTAGGTGTGATGGGGGACGTGGATTTCGCTAAAGACACCACGTTAGTTCGTAACAGTGATGCGCTTACACCTTCAACTACCTACCAATCCACTCAGTGGACAGCCTTACCTAAAGATAATATTGATGGTTTAGGAGAATTAAATACAACTGAGCCACCTGCGCCATTTGCTTGTGAAGTAGATGGACAAGAACCAGCCTTTACCACCATCCAAGAGATTCAAGGTGAAGGTGCTTCTTCTCCATTTATTGATGGCTACCCTTACATCACGACCGAAGATCACTTCGTAACTGGTGTGGTCAGTGCGGTAACAACAGGCTTAACTAAAGGCTTCTACCTGCAAGCACTTGAGAATGATGGCAACGACAAGACATCTGAAGGTTTGTTTATTCACACTGATGTTGCCGATACAGAGCTGAAAGCCGGTGATGTTGTTTGTGTGAAAGGGAAAGTACAAGAGTACTACAGCAACACTCAGCTTTCTTCTGATGCAAACAGTTATGTAAAAACAGGCACATCAAACGCCTCTTTGGTTACTCCGTTAACGATTAAGGAAGGGGAAACACTACGTGATGCACTAGAGCGTCATGAAGGTATGCAAGTTGAGCTCAACTCGGCTAGCGAACTTTTCGTTACTCGTAACTTTTCTTACGATTATGACTCTCGACGCAACAACATGATGTTGTCTCATGAAGCACCGTTGTTTAAGCCGACTCAATTGCATACAGCAGAGAGTGACGCTGCGGTTGCCCTTGCCAAAGAGAATGCGGCCAACCGTATTTACTTGGAATCGGATAGCAAAGCGCCAAATGGTCAAATCCCATATTTCCCAACGTTTGCACAAGATCTTGACCAAAATGGCTCTTCAGAGCAGCACATTCGCCTAGGCTCTCGTGTCGAAGGCCTGCAAGGTGTCGTGGCTTACAGCTACAACGAGTACCGCCTAATTGCGACCAATGAAGTTGATAGCAGCAACTTTGTCACGTCAGGTGATGACTTTGACGTTGCGCGTAAAGCGGCGCCAGCCATTGCCGATTCTGATTTACGAGTGGCGAGCTTTAACGTTCTTAACTACTTCACTTCGGTTGCTGACAGCGGTCACGACAACCCAACCGGGCAAAATCGTGGCGCGACAAACCTTGATGAGTTCTTGATCCAGCAAGCGAAAATCGTTTCAGCAATGAATAAGATGGACGCGGACATCATTGGCTTGATGGAAGTAGAAAACAACGGCTTTGGTGATGGTAGTGCTATCCAAAACTTGGTTGATGCTTTAAACGCTGAGATTGATGACGTGGAAGATCATTACACGTATGTCGAAATCGAAGAGCAAGACAAATACCAAGAGGAATACTTTGGCAGTGATGCGATCATGGTTGCGATCTTATATCGTGCTAACGCAGTAGCACCAAAAGAAGCAGCAAAAGTCATTGTGACGCCAGAGCAACACATTGCAGAGAACACCATTACTCGTAAAGAGGGCACTGAAAGTAACCCTGCATACGACAAATATCAACGCCATAGCTTATTACAGACCTTTACAGTGAAAGAGACTGGCGAAGATCTTTCAGTGGTCGTGAACCACTTTAAATCGAAAGGTTCTGAATGTATTGAAGAGTGGATTGCTGGTGTAGAAGACTCAGAACCCGTGGATCTGCAAGGTAACTGCAACAACTTCCGTGTTTCTGCTGCGAAAGTCGTTGGTGAAGCGCTTAAAGATATTGATGGCGATGTGCTCGTCATGGGCGATTTGAACGCTTACGGCAAAGAAGATCCGTTACTTACCCTCACTGATTACTCACAAGAGAAATACGGCCGTGATATCTACACTGCCGCTTACACAACCATTGGTGGCGGTGAGCTTCAAGTAGAGAAAACCAAGATTGAAAAAGGCTACGGTCTGCACAATTTAAACACCTTGCTGCATGGCGCTGATACGTTCTCGTACACCTATTCAGGTGAGTTGGGGAACTTGGACCATGCATTGGCAAGCAGTAGTTTAGCGCAAAAAGTGGTGGCGATTGAAGATTGGCACATCAACTCACTAGAAAGTAACTTGTTTGAATACAGCAGCAAATACACGGGTGACATGCCGAAGTACAAAGATGCGTTCTCAGCGTCTGATCATGATCCAGTGATTATTGCTATTGATTTGCCAGATGATGATATCGATTTACCGAAAACGGGTGAAAACTTAGCTATTGATGTACGTCTACCACCAACTGCGGTTGCGGGCGATATTGTGACAGTGAACTTAACAGCATCCACACAAGCGGCCGCGACAAGCAGTGATGCAAAAGTTTACTCGGCTAGCCAAACCTTGACTCAAACTGACATTGACGCACGCAGCGTGAATATTGAGTTTGAACAAGCGCCAGAACAAGGTAATTACCAGTTAGAAGAGAAAGTGACAGACTCGACAGGCAACGTCGTTAAGTTTAGCTCTGTTCGTGATGTCTCAATGACGCAAACCGAAACGGGTGCAGAAGGTTCGAAGGATTCAGATGGTGGTTCGTTTGGTTTTGGCGCGCTACTCGCGATGCTTGGGCTTGGCTTACTACGTCGCCGCAACTAAGCCAGCTGTCTCCTGAAATACAGCTGTAAAGACCAAAGGCCAGCCGATGCTGGCCTTTTTATTGCACAAAGACTTGCCTTTCTAGTTTGGTGTTGCAAAATACCGCCCTTAATTGTCGCAAACCAGACAATCATCTCTTAAGTCTTGCCTAAACGGATTGGAGCAGCTGACACTCTATGTTGTTGATCATCGATAACTACGATTCTTTCACTTACAACCTCTACCAATACTTTTGCGAGCTTGGTGCAGACGTAAAAGTCGTGCGTAACGATGAAATCGACATTCAAGGGATTGAAGCGTTGAACCCAACTCACTTGGTGATCTCACCTGGACCGTGTACGCCAAACGAGGCAGGTATCTCTCTACAAGCTATAGAATACTTCGCTGGTAAGCTTCCAATATTGGGTGTTTGCCTTGGTCATCAAGCGATAGCGCAAGTGTTTGGTGGGGAAGTCGTGCGCGCCCGACAAGTGATGCATGGGAAAACGTCACCTATTCGTCACAATGGTCGCAGTGTGTTTAAAAACCTGAATAACCCACTCACCGTAACCCGTTATCACTCTCTCGTGGTGAAAAACGGTACGTTACCCGATGTGTTTGAACTGACCGCATGGACTGAGCTGCCGGATGGAAGTATGGACGAAATCATGGGTTACCAACATAAAGCTCTGCCAATTGACGCAGTGCAGTTTCACCCAGAATCGATCAAAACAGAGCAAGGTCACGAGTTGCTCGCGAACTTTTTAGCACGTAAAGCGATCTGATCGCGATCACTTTTCTTAACAAATCATTCATCTTTTTGCCGAGGTGAGTGGATTGCAAAACTATGCGGTTCATTCTGGCCTCTTTGTCTATTCATGTCTTTTTAAACCTTCTATCCCCTGTATTACATAACATTTATAAAAAATCGCTTCTCTATTTTACTTTCTTGATGCATAAATAGTCACAAGCAGTGATTAATGGAAGTTGCTTTCGAGAACGAAAAGAATAAATCACTATTGAAATGGTTAATTAAATGTAAATACAATGCCGCAATAGCTTAAATGCAAAACATTATTTGCTGGCAAAGAGAGCCGGTTAAATTCGCTTATCTGCTACGCATGCGGTATCAAGAAGGAATGTGCAATGACAACGGAAATTAAAGTAGAGCGCGGTTTATTCGATGAGGTAATGGTACCTTGCTATAACCCGATGGAAATGATCCCTGTTAAAGGTGAAGGTTCACGTGTTTGGGATCAGGAAGGTAATGAATATATCGACTTTGCTGGTGGTATTGCAGTGAGCTGTCTTGGCCATTGTCATCCAGTAATGGTAAACGCATTAACAGAGCAAGCTAACAAGCTGTGGCACTTAAGTAACGTGATGACGAACGAACCAGCACTTCGTCTGGCGAAAAAGCTAACAGAAGTGAGCTTTGCTGAGCGCGTATTCTTTGCTAACTCTGGCGCAGAAGCGAACGAAGCGGCACTTAAGCTGGCACGTCGTTACGCTGCTGACGTACATGGCGCTGAGAAATCAGAAATCATTGCATTCAAACAAGGTTTCCACGGTCGTACGTTCTTCACCGTAACGGTTGGTGGTCAAGCGGCTTACTCTGACGGTTTTGGTCCTAAGCCTGGTGACGTTACCCACTTACCTTACAATGATATCGAAGCACTACAGGCACACATGTCTGATCGCACATGTGCGGTGATGATGGAGCCGCTACAAGGTGAAGGCGGTATCGTGCCACCAACGCCTGAGTTTGCTCAAGCAGTACGTGAGCTGTGTGACAAACACAACGCGCTACTGATCTTCGATGAAGTGCAAACCGGTAATGGTCGTACAGGTAACTTCTACGCTTACCAAGGTTTAGGTATTACACCTGATATTCTAAGCACCGCGAAATCACTCGGTGGCGGTTTCCCAATCGGTGCAATGCTGACTACTGCAAAATTAGCAGAGCACATGAAAGTCGGTACGCACGGTTCAACATACGGCGGTAACCCACTCGCGTGTGCTGTAGCAGAAGCAGTTGTGAACGAAGTTACTAAGCCTGAAGTGTTGGCTGGTGTGCTAGAACGCGAAGCGATGTTCCGCGAAGGTCTAGAGAAGATCAATGCTAAGTACAACATCTTCTCAGAAGTGCGCGGTCAAGGCCTATTGCTTGGCGCTGCACTGAATGAAGAATGGCAAGGCCGCGCACGTGATGTTCTCGTCGCTGCAGGCAAACAAGGTCTAATGGTATTGGTTGCGGGTGCCAATGTCGTACGTTTCACACCATCACTCGTTATCACACAACAAGAAATTGAAGAAGGCTTGGCGAAACTGGATAAAGCGATCGCGACTTTAGTTTAAGCGCGATATCAGTTTCAACGTCAACGCAGACACCCCCGTCAAGGATCTCTGATGGGGGAATTGTTCCTACAATATAGTTAGGATCTTCTTGCATCTGGAGGGAGTATTGATGCTAGTAGTTCGCCCTATCGCGATGTCGGATTATGACGCGCTGCACACTTGTGCGGTGGAGTCTGGTCACGGATTTACATCTCTACCGGTTAACGAAGAACTGTTAACCAATCGAATCAAACACTCAGAGTACAGCTTTGGTAAGCCAGATGTGGCAGAACCAGGTGATGAAGGCTATTTGATGGTCGGCTTTGACTCTGAAACGGGTGAGGTTGCGGGTACCACCGGAATCGAAGCATCTATCGGCTGGGATGTCCCATTTTACTCGTATCACATTAGTAAAGTGGTGCACTCGTCACCAAAGCTTGGCGTCAATAATGTCGTCAAACTGCTTACTTTTGGTAATAACTACACGGGTAACAGCGAAATTTGTACCTTGTTCTTGCGTGAGAAATTCCGCCAAGGTCTGAATGGTCGTCTAATGTCGAAGTGTCGTTTCCTCATGATGGCTGAGCACCCAGAGCGTTTCTCTGAAACGATCTTTGCGGAGATGCGTGGCGTTTCAGACGACGCAGGCAACTCGCCGTTCTGGCAATGGTTACAAGAGCATTTCTTCTCCATCGATTTCACGCTTGCGGATTACCTGACAGGTATCGGCAAGAAAGGCTTTATTGCTGACTTAATGCCGAAGCTGCCTATCTATATCAACCTCTTGAGTCCAGAAGCGCAAGCGGTCATTGGCCAAGTGCATGACAACACTCGCCCAGCATTAAAGCTGCTTGAGCGTGAAGGCTTCACTAACCGTGGCTACGTGGATATTTTCGATGCGGGTCCAACCGTTGAATGTGACTTACGCAATATTGAATCGGTACGTCACTCGTTCCGTGCGCAAGTGAAAATTGCACAACATAGCAGTACGCAAGACTTCTTGATGTGCAACTCATCGTTCGAAAACTTCCGCGCAGCAGTCACCAAAGCGGCGTATGACGCTGAAACAAAAAGCGTCATGATCGCACCAGACGTTGCGGATGCACTTTTGGTTGAGGAAGGGGATTTTGTTCGCCTTCTTCCGCAGTAACAGACGACAGAATTTAAGGATAGAAACAATGACACATTGGATTGCAGGTGAATGGGTACAAGGTCAGGGTGAAGCATTTACGTCTCTGTCACCTTACAACCAAGAAGTGATCTGGCAAGGCAACGGTGCAACGGCAGAGCAGGTGAATCAAGCGGTATCTGCAGCGCGTGAAGCGTTTATTGACTGGAAAAAACGCCCATTTGCAGAGCGTGAAGCGATCGTGTTGGCTTTTGCTGAGAAAGTAAAAGAGAACAGCGAGAAAATCGCCGAAGTCATTGCCAAAGAAACTGGTAAGCCAATTTGGGAAACGCGCACTGAAGCAGCGGCAATGGCAGGTAAAATTGCAATCTCTATTCGTGCTTACCATGACCGCACCGGTGAAGCGAGCCGTGAAGCGGCGGGCAACCAAATTGTGTTACGTCATCGCCCACTCGGCGTGATGGCGGTATTTGGGCCATATAACTTCCCTGGTCACTTACCAAATGGTCACATTGTGCCTGCGTTACTAGCGGGTAACACCGTTGTGTTCAAGCCATCCGAGCAAACGCCTTGGACTGGCGAGCTAGCTATGAAACTTTGGGAAGAAGCAGGTCTGCCGAAAGGCGTGATCAACCTTGTCCAAGGTGCGAAAGAAACCGGCATTGCGCTTGCTGATGCGAAAGGCATTGATGGTGTACTGTTCACGGGCAGCGCGAACACGGGGCATGTATTGCACCGTCAATTTGCGGGTCAACCAGGCAAGATGTTAGCACTAGAAATGGGTGGTAATAACCCGATGGTGATCTCTGATAAATATGGTGATTTGGATGCCACGGTGTACACCATCATCCAGTCAGCGTTTATCAGTGCTGGTCAACGTTGTACGTGTGCTCGTCGTTTGTACGTGCCATTGGGTGAGAAAGGTGATGCGCTCATCACGAAACTGGTTGAAGCGACGAAGAATATTCGCGTAGACCAACCATTTGCAGAGCCTGCGCCATTTATGGGGCCGCAAATCTCCGTTGCCGCAGCCAAGTTCATTCTCGATGCACAAGCGAACCTACAATCACTTGGTGGTGAAAGCTTGATTGAAGCTAAAGCAGGAGAGGCGGCGTTTGTTTCTCCCGGCATTATTGATGTAACGAACATTGCTGAGCTACCAGATGAAGAGTACTTCGGTCCACTTCTGCAAGTGGTGCGTTACGAAGGGCTAGAAAAAGCCGTAGAACTGGCGAATGACACGCGCTTTGGTCTCTCTGCTGGTTTAGTTTCAACTGACGACCAAGAATGGGAATACTTCGTTGACCATATTCGTGCTGGGATCGTGAACCGTAACCGCCAGCTCACAGGTGCAAGTGGTGATGCGCCATTTGGTGGTCCTGGTGCGTCAGGTAACCTACGTCCAAGCGCTTATTACGCAGCAGACTACTGTGCGTACCCGATGGCATCAATGGAAGGTCAAGAGACTATCTTGCCTGCAACATTAAGCCCAGGTGTGGCGCTATAAGTTTTAATAACAGAGTCGCAACCATGTATTGCGGCTCACTTTGCCGGCGAATCATTTAGGTATGGGTTGTAGTGATCGTTGGCAGAACACGGAAAGTGAGCAAAGACTCGGAAAAGCGTGTTGACTGACTGGCATTTACCGTCACAGGTTGATGGCTGCTCGTTCATTATTCTGGACAACTTTTCGTTGTGAACGAGCAGTCAACTTCCGCTTACCTTTTAACTCTACATCTCGTAACAAGGAGTCGTTATGACGCCCGATGTGTTATTTGAATCGCTATGGCAAGATTACATTCAACGTCTTTGCCCTTCTGCTGCGAAAGTACATCAGCTGCTTCAAGAAGATGAGCCTCTGATTAATGATCATATAGCTTTACGTACCTTCAATATTGCGCCTCTTGGTATCGAAACCTTAGCTAAACCTTTTGTAGCCATTGGCTATCAGGCATGTGGTGACTACGTTTTCGAAAGTAAAAAGCTGGTTGCTAAGCACTATGAACACCCTGATCCGAAGCAACCTAAAGTCTTTATTAGTGAGCTAAAAGTTGAGGAGTGTTCACCTGAGCTGCAAGAGATTGTGAAAAAGCTGGTGGCACAAGTCGATGCAGGCAAGCTGAACGATAGCGCATTCTTACATGGTGGACGCTTATGGGATTTAAGCTTTGCTGACTACCAAACGTTGGCTAAAGAAAGTGAGTACGCATCTTGGTTGGCGGCGCATGGTTACGGCGCAAACCACTTCACGGTGAGCGTTAACCAACTCAATGAATACGAAGAAGTGAAGCAAGTAAACGATCACTTACGTACGGCCGGATTTACCATTAATGAAAACGGCGGGGAAGTGAAGGGCACTCCTGATGTGCTGCTAGAACAATCATCGACCATGGCGGATAAAGTGGCGGTTCGCTTTAGCGAAGGCACTGAAATTATCCCTGGTGGCTTTTACGAGTTTGCTAAGCGCTACCCGATGGAAAACGGTGAGCTGTACCCAGGTTTTGTGGCGGCTTCAGCGGACAAAATCTTTGAAAGTACGAATGGCTAACTTTTAGGGTTAACCTTTCGGCTAACCAACTTGCTCATTAGTCTTTTGTTGCTCTGAGCTTAATGTGGTTACAAGACAAATAAAAAGCCACCAATGTCGCCATTGGTGGCTTTTATAATTTTGTTCGCGTCACTCTGGTTTGAGATTAACGAGTACCGTAAACCACGATAGTTTTACCGTGCGCAGAGATTAAGTTCTGCTCTTCTAACATTTTCAAGATACGACCTACTGTCTCACGAGAACAGCCAACGATTTGACCGATTTCTTGACGAGTGATCTTGATTTGCATGCCGTCTGGGTGAGTCATTGCGTCTGGTTGTTTTGCAAGGTTCAGAAGCGTCTGAGCGATACGACCAGTTACGTCTAGGAACGCCAGGTCACCCACTTTTTGGCTAGTTACTTGAAGACGACGAGCCATCTGCGCAGAAAGGCGCATTAGGATGTCTGGGTTTACTTGGATAAGCTGACGGAATTTCTTGAAAGAAATTTCAGCAACTTCACAAGGAGATTTAGCACGAACCCAAGCTGTGCGCTCTTGGTCTTCCTCGAATAGACCAAGTTCACCAATAAAGTCTCCTTGGTTTAGGTAAGAAAGGATCATCTCCTTACCTTCTTCGTCTTTGATAAGAACCGCAACAGAACCTTTAACGATGTAGTACAAAGTTTCTGCCTTTTCGCCCGCGTGAATTAGCGTGCTCTTTGAAGGGTACTTATGAATATGACAGTGTGAAAGAAACCACTCTAATGTTGGGTCGGTTTGAGGTTTACCTAGAACCATAATATCTCACTTCCTCTGCAGGGTACGCTTGCGCTATCCATATTTTAGCTAAGCCTGAATTAGGCCTACTAGAATAAGAGCACTTTTTATATGCTGCAAGCTCTCTTGTGTTTCGGTAAGAAATAGTATCCTTTTTCGAAAACGATTTCTTGATTTTAATCGTGCCATGATTGAGATTTTGTAAGCAAAACTGTGCACATGATCACGGTATGAAAAGTAAACATCTTCGCAGGCAGGTTTTTAGCCAATTTTCCCTGTTTCGATGAGCTGTTGTAGGATAGGCCGAACTATGAGCTCCATTGCAAAGCTCATCTTACCGCCTGGCACGACAATCGTGTTGTGGCGTGACATGAATGAGCCATCAATCATAGCCAGGAGATATGGGAAGTCGACTTTCTTTATCCCACGCAAGCGAATTACGACAAAGCTCTCATCCAGGCTTGGGATACCCTTCGCATTAAGGGGGTTGGAGGTATCGACCGTTGGGACGCGCTGAAAGTTAATATGAGTGCGAGAAAATTGCGGAGTGATGTAGTTAAGATAATCGTCCATCGAGCGCACGATAGAATCCATTACTGCTTCTCGTGAATGACCGCGGTCACGAGTATCACGCACAAACTTTTGGATCCACTCTAAGTTTACGATTGGTACCATACCAATCAAGAAATCCACATGCTGCGCAACATTAACATCGCCATCCACAACACCGCCGTGCAAGCCTTCATAGAAGAGAACGTCACTGTTCTCCGGTAAGTCCTGCCACGGTGTGAATGTACCAGGCATTTGATTATAAGGTACGGCCTCGTCAAAGGTGTGTAGGTAGCGACGTACGCTGCCTGCGCCATCGTGACCATATTTACGGAAAAACTCTTCCAATCCTGGAAAGTCATTAGCTTGAGGGCCAAAGTAGCTAATGTGTCGACCTTGCTCGCGCGCTTTACGGATTTCTATATCCATTTCAGGGCGAGTAAAGCGATGGAAGCTGTCGCCTTCAACCCATGCGGGTTTAACGTTCATCATATTGAACATCTTACGGAAGGCTTCAGATGTAGTGGTCGTGCCGGCACCGGATGAACCAGTAACCGCAATAATTGGGTGTTTAGCTGACATGACAAACCTTGTCGAAAATTACTTACCTGTAATGTGCAGTAGGCTGCTACTGCACGGTCGATAACCCACTATAGCACGTAACAATGCCTTGTCATTGAGTGGGGTACGGTAAAATGTGAAGGGTCTAAAATTTTGTTTTTACCTGAATATCGACGGTTTCGTGCAGTTCAGAGAACACGATAACCGCTTCGCCTTTTTCTAATTGAGTTTTTACTTGATCCACTTTGTCTTGCAAAGAAACCTCGACGGTTCCGTAATCCGTGCCTTCACGTAAGACGAATTCACGAATTAAGTTTTCCAATGTTTCTGGCGCAATGTCTTGCCATGGAATGATCATAAATACCTCGAACTTTTATGATGAGCGGCTAGTTTACTGCTTTCGCTGCTTGGATACAGCAGAAAGGTAATCTGCGGCAATACTTTCGTAATATGCTGGCAGCGCTTCTTCCAACCAAAATTTCGGCTTGAGCGCTGAACCTGTAAGGAAACCAACATGCCCACCGTGCTCAAAGAGACGGTAATCAATATTATCTGGCAGAACAAATTTCGGGATCACATCGTCGGTCATGAATGGATCGTCTTTGGCGTGAATGATCAGTGTCGGTAGCGTGATCTGTTGTAATTTACTTAAGCCAGAACATTGATCGTAATAATCTTGTGCGTCTTTAAAACCGTGCAGTGGTGCCGTGATCAAATCATCGAATTCATACAATCGTGTGACACGTTTTATTGAGTTGTAGGACAAAGCGAGCTCGCCATGCAACAAGTGATGTTTTTGCAGCGCGTTGCGTTTGAGTGAAGAGAGTAGGTAACGGCGATACACTTTCGAAAAGCCTTGTTCAATACGGTTCGCACACGCTGCTAGGTCTAAAGGCGCTGAGATAATGGTCGCCGCATTCAAAATGGGGTGGTCTTTGTATTGGGCTAAATAATTCGCCAACATGTTACCGCCAAGAGAAATACCGACCGCAACTTTGGGGTTATCAGGAAAGCGTTGCTCAAGGTGCTCTAAGAAGTGGCGGGCGTCAGTCACTTCACCAGAATGATAGGCGCGAGCTTTCTTGTTTGGCTTACCGCTACAACCGCGGAAATGCATCATCACCGACAGCCATCCGGATTGAGCAAACGCATTCATTAGGCCATTGGCGTAAGGGCTATAGAAGCAGCCTTCTAGTCCATGAAATAAAACAAAAATCGGCTTTTTTTGCGCAGGTTCTTGGGTTGGGTCCTCGCTCCATGCGAGATCGAGAAAATCGCCATCGGATGTATCGAGGGTTTGCCAAATCGGCGTAAACAACGCTTTTTTGCGAATAAAACGCGGTAAAAGCGTTTGAAGATGCGGGTTTTTGATCCCGGCGGCTGCGAAAAATTGTGTCATACCTAACTGCTCTTATGCGGTTCTTCGGTGTCAGTTGAAGAACTTATTAATATAATCCTTTATAAAGATTATAGGTATTCTACAGATTTATGGGCGTTTTGGTGGGTGAATGTTTGGCACCGGAATAGCAAAGGCCTGTTGCAAATGCTCACCACCAAGTTGACGACAGTATCTCAGCGTGAGTGGGGCGCCATCATTTTTGACCAGCGTGAGCGAGTTAATGCAGTTCACCAAATCCGCTTGTTGCTGCTTTTCTAGTTGCAGCTCAAACTGTAAGGTTTCACGATATAAAGCGTCATTGACTTGAGACTTAAGATGGCGACGTAAGTCGCGAAAAGAGTGCAGTAAGGTTTCGCTTCGGCCCAGACAGCTTTGTACCAGAGGCCAGTCTTTTTCTTGGAAAATGAGTTGCTGCTCATCGAGCCATCTGAGCAGCAGGAGTAGGTTCACGTTGCCGTGATAATTGTTCTGCAATGATAAACACGCTTCTTTCACTTCTCGCACACCATAAAACTGCAGACTGAACTGCCAAAGGTGTTCTAGGGTGAGTGTGTATTCAGCGTGTTGATTACTCATTGATTAAACTCTAGCTCCATCTGCTCCAGTTCTTCCTGAGCAGACATCCATTCCATTTCAATTTCTTCGAGCTCTGCCTTACTAGAAGCTTGAAGAGCCAGCACTTGGTTAAGTTTAGCTTTATTTTCGGCTTCATACAGTGAGTTATCTGCCAATTGTTCTTCAGCTTCGGCCAGTGCAGCACCTAACTTATCCATTTTATTTTCTAATTGTGTCAGCGTTTTGCGAATTGGCGCCGTCTGCTTACGAAATTCTGCATCACGACGTTTCTGCTCTTTTTTCGCTGCCGCGCTGTTGGCGCTATCTTTGGCTGGCTGTGCGGCTTGTGCTTCTTTGCGTTCTGCTCTTTGTTGCTCGGTTAACCACTTGTAGTAGTCGTTTAAGTCACCATCGAACGGCGCAACTTGACGATCGTGCACCAAGTACAAGTCATCGGTTGTAGCACGCAATAGGTAACGGTCGTGCGAAACAATCACCATTGCACCTTCGAACGTTTGCAGTGCCATCGTCAATGCCTGACGCATGTCCAAATCCAAGTGGTTGGTTGGTTCATCAAGTAGCAACAGGTTTGGCTTTTGCCACACAATTAAGGCCAGCACTAAACGGGCTTTTTCACCACCCGAAAACGGCGCGACTTTCTCCAGTGCTTTGTCGCCTTGGAAGCCAAAGCTGCCCAGGTAATCACGTAGCTGTTGTTCGGTTTGATCCGGCGCGATCTGCATCATGTGTTGCAGCGGCGTTTCCTCTGGGTGCAGCGTTTCTAATTGATGCTGAGCAAAGTAACCTATTTTTACGCCTTGTGAGTAAGTCAGATCGCCACCTTGCGCGTTAAGCTCGCCAGAGAGCAATTTGATCAAGGTCGATTTACCTGCGCCATTACGGCCGAGTAGACCAATGCGACTGCCAGGAACCAAGTTCAAGCGGATCTTCTCTAAGATCAGGTTGTCACCGTAGCCTGCCGATACTTCATCCATCATCATGATTGGGTTTGGCAGCGCCGCGGGCTCACGGAATTGGAAGCTAAATGGGTTATCGAATTGAGCGGGTAACACTTTCTCCATGCGCTCCAAAGCTTTAATACGGCTTTGAGCCTGGCGTGCTTTAGAGGCTTTATAACGGAAACGGTCGATGTAGCTTTGCATGTGCGACATCTGTTTCTGTTGCTTCTCGAACATCGCTTGCTGCAGCACCATTTTTTGCGCTCGTTGGTTTTCGAACGACGAATAGTTACCCGTGTATTCGTTCAATTGTTGGTTTTCGATGTGGATAATACGGCCAACAATTGGGTCAAGGAAGTCACGGTCGTGCGAGATCAGGATCAGTGTGCCTGGGTAGTTTTGTAGCCAACGTTCAAGCCACATAACTGCGTCTAAGTCCAAGTGGTTGGTTGGCTCATCGAGTAGCAATAAGTCAGAACGGCACAATAGCGCTTGAGCTAAGTTAAGGCGCATACGCCAACCACCAGAGAATTGAGTCAAACTCCAACTCATTTGCTCTTGACTGAAACCTAAACCGTCGAGCAATTCTGCCGCGCGAGCGCGAATGCTATAACCGCCGATGGTTTCAATTTTACCGTGGATCTCGGCAACCAAGGTGCCGTTGTCTTGTGCTTCCGCTTCAGCCAACTGCTTTTCGAGCGCTCGGTACTCGCGATCACCATCAATGACGTATTCCAGTGCAGTGCGCTCTAGCGCAGGCGTTTCCTGTGCGACCCAGGCCAACTCCCAATGTTGAGGTTGGCTAAATGAGCCTGCATCAATCGACAGTTCATCTTTCAGCAATGCAAATAGCGTTGATTTACCGCAGCCGTTTTTACCCACAAGGCCGACTTTATCGCCAGGATGGATAGTCGCTGAAGCTTGATCTAAAAGAGGTTTACCGCCACGCAGTAACTGAATATCAGAGAAGGTAATCATAAAGTTTTCATTCACTTTGCGCAGTGCGCGTTGCTTGGTTACATAGCGAAGTGGTTTCAATCGTTTTTAAAGCCACTTGGGTATATATCTAGCGGTGAATAGTAGGGGTATTGGCCGGAAAAGTCGATTGATTCGCTTTAATTGCATTATGCTGTACAAAAAAGTATAACAATTTGATAACGGATAAAAATAACCACAAGGACGACCATTTGGCTGTTGCACCGTCTATTCTCCCAAGAGTTCTGGTCATTTATGCTCATCCAGAGCCACATAACTCGATTGCTAATCAAGTGATGATTAAAAAAGCTCAGTCGCTTGAGCACGTCACTGTGCACGATCTTTACGGTGTTTACCCTGACTTCTTTATTGATGTGAATTATGAACATGAGTTGTTGCTCACGCATGATGTGATCGTGTTTCATCACCCGCTTTATATGTATTCATGCCCAGCCCTGTTAAAAGAGTGGTTGGACCGAGTGCTGGGCAAAGGTTTTGCTTTTGGCGGAGGTTCGGCGCTGGAGGGAAAATACTGGCGCAGTGTGATTACAACGGGGGGGAAAGAAGAGGCCTTTAGCGCGAAGGGGTACAACAAATATCCATTAGAGCAAATCTTACAACCGTTTGAACTGACGGCCGCCTTGTGTCAAATGCACTGGATTGAACCTTTGGTGTTGTATTGGTCGCGTAATGTCTCGGATATTGAGCGGTATGAGCACGCCGAATTGTATCGTCGGTGGTTGAACAACCCACTTGAAAACTGGGAAGTAACAGACCAAGGAGGTCAGTATGGCGATAACCAGTGAGTTTCTTCAAAGTAGCGTGGTCTTTCTCTCGGCTGCGGTTATCGCGGTGCCGATTGCTCAGCGTCTCGGACTTGGCTCGGTTTTAGGTTATTTACTTGCCGGTGTGTTGATTGGCCCTTGGGGTCTTGGCTTAATCAGTGATGTTGATGCTATTTTGCACTTTGCTGAACTTGGGGTCGTGTTGTTACTGTTCTTGATCGGCCTTGAACTAAATCCTAAAAAACTGTGGCAAATGCGAGGACCGATTCTAGGTTTAGGCGGCGCGCAGGTGGTGGTTACGACCGCCGTGCTCGGCAGTGTCGTCAGTATGTTCGGCGTAAGCATGCAAGTGAGTTTGGTTATTGGGATGGGGTTGGCGCTGTCCTCGACGGCAATTGCTCTTAAAGTGATTGAAGAGCAAGGGCTCAATGGCACCGAAACGGGTCAGTCTGGTTTTGCGGTATTGCTCTTTCAAGATATTGCCGTGATCCCAATGTTGGCAATGTTGCCCTTGCTTGCTGGCGGGCAGAGTGGCGGTAGTTGGTTGGATGTCTTCACGGTATTAGGCAGTGTGGTGGCCCTGTTGATTGGTGGTCATTTCTTATTGCGTCCACTATTTCGTTTTGTTGTGATGAGCGGCGTTCGTGAGCTCTTTACCGTCGCCGCACTATTGGTCGTGCTTGGGATTTCTGTCGTGATGCAAAAGCTCGGGCTTTCTATGGCCCTAGGGACTTTCTTAGCCGGCGTTCTGCTGGCTGAGAGTGAGTATCGACATGAATTGGAAATCGCTATCGAGCCGTTTAAAGGTTTGTTGTTGGGTTTGTTCTTCATCGCGGTTGGCATGGCGGTAAATTTGGGGTTATTGGCATTACACCCTTTAGAGATTCTGGGCGCGGTGGTGGCTTTGGTCGTGGTTAAGGGCTTGGTTTTGTATGCATTGGCGAGAGCTGCCCGTGTCGGAGCCAAAGCGAGAAGCCGTATGGCCGCGATTTTAAGCCAAGGTGGTGAGTTTGCCTTTGTCATATTTACCGCAGCGAGCCAAGAGGGCATTTTATCCAAAGAGCAAGTGGCGTTTTTGTTGGTGGTGGTCAGTCTATCCATGGTGACGACACCACTTTTGCTGATGGGACAAAAAAAATGGTTTGCTCATACCCTGAATCAAGAAGAAGAGGGCATGACCACGAAAGTAGTGGATCGTCGGCCACGTGTGATCATTGCAGGCTTTGGACGTTTCGGTCAGATCGTCGGACGTTTAATGTATGCCAATAAAATCAAAGTGACGGTATTAGAAAGTGATGCCAGCCAAATTCACCTACTGCGCAAGTATGGTTACAAAGTGTTTTATGGCGATGCTACCCAAATTGATCTTTTGCGGGCTGCTGGCGCAGATAAAGCAGAAGCATTGGTCATTTGTACCGATTCACCTGATGAGGTGATGGCCATCGTTGATATCTGCCGCGTGCACTTCCCGAAACTTAAGTTGCTAGCCCGAGCAAGAAGCCGTGTCGAGGCGTATCAGTTAATGAGCCACGGAGTCGAGAATTACTCTCGTGAAACATTTTTAGGGGCATTGGATCTCGGTCGTCAAGCGCTCGTAGAACTTGGTATGCACCCTTATCAAGCAAAGCGGGCAGAAGCACATTTTCGTAAGTTAGATAATGCTATGCTTAAGGACTTATTGCCTCAGCACAATGAAGATAAGAAATTGGCTCAGAGAGCGAAAGAGGCACGCAAAGAGCTAGAAGAAATTTTTGGTCGTGAGATGGAGAGCGACCATCAGTCACCTAATCATTGGAAGTAGTACTTGAGCCAAGACTCAAGCTAAGGAAATAGCGTGAAAATCAAGAAACGTTTTATTGCCGGCGCTAGCTGCCCAAATTGCAGCCAGCAAGATACCCTGCGCTGGTGGATTGAAAATAATATCGAGTTAGTTGAGTGTGTCGAGTGTGAGTTTACTGAGCAGCGTAAACCGCAATCTGTAGAGAAAAATAAACACTCAGATCAGGAAATGATCGGAATTTTTAAGCCTGAATAATTGAACTTCGATAATTGATCCCCATAATACACCCAGATATCTCAGTACTTAACCCCATTCAGGTTAAGTCAATTAATCTCCCTGGAGTTAGTATGAAAATTGAAAAGAACGTTGTTGCAAGCCTTGCATACAAAGTAATGATGGAAGACGGTGTCGTTGTTGATCAATCAACAGCAGAAGCGCCTCTAGATTACCTTCACGGTCACAACAACCTAATCACTGGTCTTGAAAAAGAGCTTGAAGGTAAAGTGGCTGGCGACAAGTTCTCAGTAACGGTAGCTCCTGAAGAAGCTTACGGCGAGCACAACGATGCGCTAGTACAACGCGTTCCTGCGGACGTATTCCAAGGCGTTGACCAAATCGAAGTGGGCATGCGCTTCCTGGCTGACACTGACCAAGGTCCAATCCCTGTAGAAGTAACAGAAGTTGATGGCAACGAAGTGGTTGTTGACGGTAACCATATGCTAGCTGGTCAAACACTAACTTTCGAAGTAGAAGTTATGTCTACACGTGAAGCAACAGCAGAAGAGATCGAACACGGTCATATCCATCAAGCTGGTGGTTGTGGTCATGACCATGATCACGATGATGAAGGCTGCTGTGGCGGCGGCAGCTGTGGTTCTCACTAATCACAAGCTCCTTCACTAGATAATCTTATCTAGTAAAGCTTTGAAAAGCGCAAGTTGAGGTTTCAACTTGCGCTTTTTGTTTATCTAAGGTGTAGTGCATAGAAGAAAAGAACAACTCATGGAAAAAGCGATGACAAAACCTTTCTCGATTGCGATTCATGGTGGCGCAGGCACCATTTTACGTGAACAGATGAGCAATGAACTTCAGCAATCGATCTTGGCTGATTTGGAAGCGTCGGTAAAAGCTGGCCATCAAATTCTAGAGAAAGGCGGCGACGCTTTGGATGCGGTTGTTGCTGCAGTAAAAGTATTGGAAGACTCGCCTAACTTTAATGCGGGTAAAGGCTCGGTGCTGACCAACAACGAAATGGTAGAAATGGATGCCTCTGTCATGGATGGTCGAAACCAAGCCGCAGGCGCGGTCGCTGGTGTTCGTCATATCAAGAATCCAATTGAGCTCGCTCGTGACGTAATGCGAAACAGCAATCACGTGTTGTTGGTGGGTGAGGGCGCAGAGAAGTTTGCTTTTGAACAAGGCCATGAGTATACCGAACAGGATTACTTCTTTACTGATCGCCGTTATGAGCAGTTGCTGTCTATGCGTGAGAAAGGGCTGTTTGCTTTGTCGGAATCTCGCTACCCAGATGATCGTAAACATGGCACCGTCGGAGCCGTAGCGTTGGACCAACAAGGCAACTTAGCCGCTGCAACCAGCACGGGTGGCGTAACGAATAAGCAATACAATCGAGTTGGGGATTCGGCTTTGATAGGCTGCGGCACGGTGGCCGAAAATGGCGTCGTCGCGGTCTCGACTACGGGTGTCGGTGAGTTTTTTATCCGTAAACGTGTCGCAGAAGACGTCGCCGCGCGGATGCGTTACTTACAAGAAGATATTCATACTGCTTGTGAGCATATTATTCAGGGGGAACTGAAAGAGATGGGCGGCGAAGGCGGTTTAATCGCAATTGACGCGCAAGGTGAGCTGCACTTTGCGATGAACAGCTCTGGTATGTACCGAGCTGGCATCAACACTCAAGGCGAGTTGAGCGTCAAAATCTACGCTGACGAATAGCTTCCTCTTGAGTGCCTCTTAAGTAATCAATACAACAAAGCCCAGAACACGTTCTGGGCTTTATGCTATTTGAGCCTGCATTTTAATAATGCGGTGGTGGGGTTTCTTCTGACGGATCGGCTAAATTCGACGAGTCCATATTTTTTACTTTACCTACCACATATTTCATCTGATCGAGCATCTTGGTAATTTGCAGTTGCTGCTGCGATAAGGCACCGTTCAGATCTTCAATAGTCTGTTCTTGGAACGCAAGCTGACATTCTAAGTCATTAATGCGTGCTTCCAATTGCTGAATGATTTTTTCTGTCATGATCCGTTCTCTAACTGCCAAGCTTGGGCAATACCTGCTGAAGTAGCAGTAATTACGCGTTGTTTTGAATCAAAGGCTGCATCATACACGACCGCACGGGGAGGGCGAGTGTCTTTTTTGGGCTCCACTTCAAATCCACTCATTCGTTGTCCGGTTTGAGTATCCCATATTGAAACGCGGCCAGAAGGCGTTCCTGTCACTAACTGAGTTCCGTCATCAGAAAATCGCGCAGTAGAGAAGATCAATTGGCGCGACCAACTGCTCAACTGTGTGACTTCTTGTCCAGTTTTTAAATCCCAAATTACCGCTTGGTTTCCGCCATCGGATGTCATTGCTAACTTGCCATCTCGTTGCAGGGCAACACGAACAACCCGTTGTTCATGTTCGAAGGTCCGCAGCACTTGTCCGGTTTCGGTGTCCCACAAATACGCTTTGTAGTCATTACCACCAGTCAGTGCGAATCGGCCATTAGGAGAAATGGCGACGGAATTGACTTTTTCACGATGCGCAAGGAACTCCAAGCGACGTCCGGTGACTAAGTTGACGTAAATTGCTTTACCGTTGGATAACCCGAGCAGAACTTGCTCACCGTTACTGGTGATATCAACGTCGCGAATGAGCGCATCAGAAATAGACCAAAGGCCTTCGGATTGCGTCCAGCCTAAGTCCCAAACTGCGAAGTTCATTTGGCTCGCTGTGACTGCATAGCGACCATTGTCTGAGATACGAATATGGGATACCACGTTGGCATCGGCATCGAGCTCACCCAGGTTGGCTAGTTGTTCATTTTGCTCTAGGTCCCACAACATCAAATGGTGTTGCTGAGAATAGAGCAGAGCAAATCGTCCATCTCTGCTAAGTGCGAAGCTCGTCGCACCCTGAGGCTCTATCGGCCAACGGTGCACTTCACGCTCGGCGAAAAAGCAACCATTTAACGTGGTGATGACAATTAAATATAGGAATAAATGAGAAATTCTTTGCATCACATCTAATAATCCGGTTTGTGTCTTAAGACATATAGCTAGTATATTGGTATAACGATTGTCTTCACTAGTCTCATAGAAGATTTGTGCACAACAACCAATGGCAAAGCCATTATTGGGAGAATTTAATGAAATCAGTTTTAAAAGTGTCGCTACTTGCTGCAACAGTTATGCTAGCGGTAGGTTGTCAGAAAGAAGAAACTAAAACAGAAGCCGCACCTCAAGCAGAACAAGTTCAAGCAGAAACCGGTAAAGCGGTTCACTTTAAAACCGACGACGATAAAGCGGCATACGCAATCGGTGTTTCATTTGCTAACTACCTAAGCACAAGCATCGACAAGCCAAGCGAAATCGGCATTAATCTTAACAAAGACTTGGTACTAAAAGGTATCGAAGACGTCTTCAAAGGCAATGCTGAATTGAATGAAGAAGAAACACGTGCAGCACTAGAATCTCTAGATAAGCGTGTTGCTGAAAAGATGCAAGCACAAGCGGCTGAGAAAGCAGCTGAAGCAAAAAAAGCTGGCGATGATTTCCGTGCTGAGTTCGAGAAGCAAGAAGGCGTAGTGAAGACAGATACAGGTCTTCTATACCAAGTTATTACTCCTGCTGAAGGTGAGAAGCCAAAAGACACTGATACGGTTCAAGTACACTACAAAGGTACGCTAATCGATGGTACGCAATTTGATAGCTCTTACGATCGTGGTGAACCTGCAACATTCCCACTTAACCGTGTAATCCCAGGTTGGACAGAAGGTGTTCAGCTAATGCCTGTGGGTTCTAAATTCAAATTCGTTATCCCGCCAGAGCTAGCATACGGTGATCAAGACACACCAAGCATTCCTGCTAACTCAACGCTAGTATTTGAAGTTGAGCTGCTAAAAGTCGAGAACGACAACGCAGAGCAATAACAATAAGCCGCGATAAGTTATTGAAAAAGGTCCGTTTAACGGGCCTTTTTTGTTCTAGGTCACTAGTTGGTGAGTTTGCTAGGTTGATTTTCAAATTTTCTGATAAACTTACACCAATTTGTTGATTTTTCGCTCGAAGGCTTATGACAACTACAGAAACAATAAACGCGGAGATGTTGCTCGAAATGGAATCCGTTAACGTGATGCCGTTTACCGAGCACGACAAAATCATTTTAAGATCTTATGAGGCGGTCGTTGATGGTATCGCCAGCCTGATAGGTCCCTTTTGTGAAATCGTTCTTCACTCGCTAGAAGACTTAAATACCTCTGCAATTAAAATCGCTAACGGTGAAAACACGGGTCGTCAAGTCGGCTCACCGATCACTGATTTAGCGCTTAAAATGCTAAAAGACATCGAAGGCTCGGAGCGCAACTTCTCACGTTCGTACTTTACCCGTGCAAAAGGTGGCGTGTTGATGAAGTCGATCACTGTTGCCATTCGTAATGGTGAAAATCGCGTGATTGGTTTGTTGTGTATCAACGTCAACTTGGACGCGCCTTTCTCGCAAGTCCTTCAATCTTTCATGCCAACGCAAGAAGCAAAAGAAGCGGCTTCCTCGGTTAACTTTGCTAGTGACGTAGAAGAGCTGGTGGACCAAACTGTTGAACGCACCATCGAAGAGATCAATGCGGATAAATCCGTATCGAACAACACCAAGAATCGCCAAATCGTGATGGAATTGTACGACAAAGGCATCTTCGATATTAAAGATGCCATCAACCGCGTTGCAGATCGTCTTAACATTTCAAAACACACCGTCTACTTATACATTCGTCAACGTAAAACCGAGGACGATGAAAAGTGAGTAAGCTGACTTACACGTTGGTGGTGAACGGTCCTGTTTACGGTAGCCAGTCAGCACGCAGTGCTTATCAGTTCGCCAAGGCGGTGATTGAGCAAGGCCATCAGTTAGTGAGCGTTTTCTTTTATCAAGAGGGCGTGACCAATGGTACTGCTTTGAGTGTGCCTGCCAACGACGAATTTGATCTCAATAAGGCATGGCAATCTTTGGCAAAAGAGCATGGTGTTCGTCTAGAAACTTGTGTTGCTGCGGCTTTGCGTCGCGGGATCGTAAGTGAAGAAGAAGCGAATCAACATGGTTTGGTCCAGAGCAATCTAGCGGAAGGTTTTGAGCAAGCCGGCTTAGGTAGCTTAGCCGAAGCGATGTTAACCCAAGACAGAGTGGTACAGTTTTGAGTCAGCTAACTTATCTATTTCGTAGTGCGCCGCATGGCAGTGCGGCTGGTCGTGAAGGTGTGGATGCACTGTTAGCTGCATCGGCTTACTGTGAAGATATCAGCGTCATTTTCATGGGAGATGGGGTTTACCAGCTTCTACTAGGACAAGAACCGAGTAAGATCTTGAGCAAAGATTATGCGCCGATGCTGAAGCTTTTCGATTTATACGATATTGAACAAGTCTTTGTGTGCTCAGAGTCATTAGCTCAGCGAGGTTTGGCTCAAGCGGACTTAGTCATTGAAGCTCAAGCGTTAAGCTCAGAGCAGCTCAAAGATAAGTTGCAACACGCTGGCAAGCTACTGTCGTTCTGAGGAAGTTATGTTACACATCATAAAAACGGTCTCTGCTCTAGAAGACGCCATGCCCTTATGTAATGTACAGGATGACATCTTACTTATAGAAGATGCCGTGTACGCTGCTAACTCGCAGCATAAAGCGTTTTCCCACCTAAAAAACCGCAGTGTATTTGTGCTAGAGAGCGATATTCACGCTCGCGGTATTGCGAATCGTATCAGTCCATCACTGACGATCGTGAATTACTCAGGCTTCGTTGAGCTCACAGTTAAACAGGATAAATCGCTTACTTGGGATTGAACGTGATTTACTGTCGCTAAAGCTTTACGGATGAATTGTCCTAATTGAACAAAAAAGATCCGTATATTTCTTGACACACCTCTCACTGCTGCATAGAATTTTGCGTCCCTAACTGCAATGGTAGTTGGGGATAGATTTTTCACAAAGCTTACTTTCAAGTAAATCAGGAGCTAGTTAATGGCAACTATTAACCAGTTGGTACGTAAGCCTCGTGCAAAGCAAGTTGTTAAAAGCAACGTGCCTGCACTAGAAGCGTGCCCACAAAAACGTGGTGTATGTACTCGTGTTTACACTACTACACCTAAAAAACCTAACTCAGCACTTCGTAAAGTTTGTCGTGTACGTCTGACAAACGGCTTCGAAGTTACATCGTACATCGGCGGTGAAGGTCACAACCTTCAAGAGCACAGTGTTGTACTAATCCGTGGCGGTCGTGTAAAAGACCTTCCGGGTGTACGTTACCACACTGTTCGCGGTGCACTTGACTGTGCTGGCGTTAACGACCGTAAACAAGGTCGTTCTAAGTACGGTGTGAAGCGTCCTAAGTCTTAATGGATTCCGTTAAGTAAGGCCAAACACTAAATTATTTTTAATTTTTTGAAAAAACTGAAAAGTTTTGGATAAAACCTGAAGAAGACAACGGAGATAAATCCATGCCACGTCGTCGCGTCATTGGTCAGCGTAAGATCCTTCCAGATCCAAAATTCAAATCTGAATTGCTGGCAAAATTCGTTAACATCCTAATGGTTGACGGTAAAAAATCTACTGCAGAGAAAATCGTTTACACTGCACTAGATGCTATGGCTGAAAAGTCTGGTAAAGACCACTTAGCTATTTTTGAAGAAGCTCTTGAAAACGTACGCCCTGCGGTAGAGGTTAAATCTCGCCGTGTTGGTGGTTCAACTTACCAAGTACCTGTAGAAGTACGTCCGGTTCGCCGTAACGCACTTGCTATGCGTTGGTTGGTTGAAGCTGCGCGCAAGCGTGGTGAAAAATCTATGGCTCAACGCCTAGCAGCTGAAATGCTAGACGCGTCTGAGAACAAAGGTACTGCGGTTAAGAAACGTGAAGACGTTCACCGCATGGCTGACGCAAACAAAGCGTTCGCTCATTACCGCTGGTAGTACCTTCTGTGCTGCGAGGTTCTCTCGCAGCACTTTTCTATACTCTAAGGTACACCTTAGTAAGAGGATACAATCGTGGCTCGTAAAACTCCTATTGAGCGCTACCGTAATATCGGTATCTGTGCTCACGTAGATGCAGGAAAAACAACCACAACTGAGCGTATTCTGTTCTACACTGGCCTTTCTCACAAAATCGGCGAAGTTCACGATGGTGCAGCAACCATGGACTGGATGGAGCAGGAGCAGGAACGTGGTATCACTATCACATCCGCTGCGACTACTACATTCTGGCGTGGTATGGAAGCACAGTTCCCTGAGCATCGCGTAAACATCATTGATACCCCTGGACACGTTGACTTTACTATCGAAGTAGAGCGTTCTCTTCGTGTACTTGATGGTGCTGTGGTTGTGTTCTGTGGCTCATCTGGTGTTGAACCTCAGTCTGAAACTGTATGGCGTCAAGCAGACAAATACCACGTTCCACGTTTGGTATTTGTAAACAAGATGGACCGTGCGGGCGCAGACTTCCTACGCGTTGTGGACCAAATTAAAAATCGTCTTGGTGCGAACCCTGTTCCAATCCAACTGAACGTTGGTGCAGAAGATGAGTTCAGAGGTGTCATCGACCTTATCAAGATGAAGATGATCAACTGGAATGAAGCCGATCAAGGCACTTCGTTTACTTACGAAGACATCCCAGCTGACATGATCGAACTTGCTGAAGAGTGGCGCAACCACATGGTTGAATCCGCTGCTGAAGCTAGCGAAGAGCTGATGGACAAGTACCTTGAAGAAGGTGAATTGACTGAAGCTGAGCTCAAACAAGCTCTACGTACTCGTACACTAAACAACGAAATCGTATTGGCCACTTGTGGTAGTGCGTTTAAGAACAAAGGTGTTCAAGCGGTACTAGATGCAGTGATCGAGTTCTTGCCATCGCCAGTTGACGTACCTGCAATTAAAGGTGTTGACGAAAGAGAAAATGAAGTTGAGCGTCACGCTGACGACAACGAACCATTCTCTGCGCTAGCATTTAAGATCGCGACTGACCCATTCGTGGGTACGCTAACGTTCATGCGTGTTTACTCTGGTGTTGTAAACTCCGGCGACGCTGTTTACAACTCTGTCAAAGAGAAGAAAGAGCGTTTCGGTCGTATCGTTCAGATGCATGCGAATAAGCGTGAAGAAGTGAAAGAAGTTCGCGCTGGTGATATCGCTGCTGCTATCGGTCTGAAAGACGTAACAACAGGTGACACACTGTGTGATCAGAACCACAAAGTGATTCTAGAGCGCATGGAGTTCCCTGAACCAGTTATTCAGATTGCTGTAGAACCTCGTTCTAAGGCAGACCAAGAGAAAATGGCTATCGCGCTAGGTAAACTGGCTGCGGAAGATCCATCATTCCGCGTGGAAACGGACGACGAATCAGGTCAGACTCTGATCTCAGGTATGGGTGAACTTCACCTAGACATTATCGTTGATCGTATGAAGCGTGAATTCAGCGTTGATTGTAACGTTGGTAAACCTCAGGTTGCTTACCGTGAAACCATTCGTGGTACAGCGGAAGTTGAAGGTAAGTTTGTTCGTCAATCAGGTGGTCGTGGTCAATACGGTCATGTGTGGGTCAAACTTGAGCCTTCTGAACCTGGCGAAGGTTTCGTATTCGTAGACGAAATCGTGGGTGGTGTGATTCCTAAGGAATACATCAGTTCGGTATCGAAAGGTATCGAGGAACAAATGAATAGTGGTGTTCTAGCGGGTTACCCTGTACTAGATATTAAAGCTACACTATTTGATGGTTCTTACCACGATGTAGACTCAAGCGAGATGGCGTTTAAGATCGCTGGCTCGATGGCATTCAAGAAAGGTGCACTAGAAGCACAACCTGTGATTCTAGAACCAATGATGAATGTCGAAGTAACCACTCCGGAAGACTGGATGGGTGACGTTGTTGGTGACCTAAACCGTCGTCGCGGTATCATTGAAGGCATGGACGAAGGTGTGGCTGGTCTTAAGATCATCCGTGCTCAAGTACCACTATCTGAAATGTTCGGTTACGCAACTGATCTACGTTCTGCAACTCAAGGCCGTGCGTCTTACTCTATGGAGTTTCACGAGTACGCTGAAGTGCCGAAAAACTTCGCAGATAAAATTATTGCAGAGCGTGGTTACTAATTGACGATTGAACTACAAAAAGTTTACGACTTTTTGCGAGATCAGGGCGTCCAAATATTGCGCTAACGGGCGTTGGCGCATAAAATAACAATTTCTGGCGCGTCGTCGATCAATAATGATCACGACGAATCATAACTAGGAAGGAACACGATCGTGTCTAAAGAAAAATTTGAACGTACGAAACCGCACGTTAACGTTGGTACTATCGGCCACGTTGACCACGGTAAAACAACTCTAACTGCAGCTATCTGTACTACTCTTGCTAAAGTTTACGGCGGTGT
>NZ_NIGY01000119.1:0-351 GCF_003123985.1 Vibrio sp. T9 | reverse complement strand
ACCTCACTGTTCACCGGCATCACCATGGCGGCGCTGTTCTTCATCGGCGGTCCTGTCGTGCACGGTTTCGCGATCACCATGCTCATCGGCATCCTGGTCGGTACGCTGTCCTCGATCTTCGTCGCCAGCCCGATCCTGCTCTGGCTCGGTGTGTCCAAGAAAGACCTCATGCCGCGCAGCAAGGAAGACCCGGAGCTGGAGCGTCGTCCGTAAGTCTGCTGGTTGGCCCACAAGGAACAAAAAAGCCCGCCGTCTCCGGCGGGCTTTTTTTTGGTCACACCCCGTCCCTGAGATCAGAAATCGTCCCTGTCCTCGGTGGCGCCTTCGGCGTCGTTGGCCAGCATCAACACC
>NZ_NIGY01000118.1:0-351 GCF_003123985.1 Vibrio sp. T9 | reverse complement strand
ACGGGCAACTTCGCCGACAAGAATGCCGGCAACGGCAAGACCGTCAACGTAGCGGGCGTGCTCACCGGTGCGGACGCCGGCAACTATACGCTCACCACCAACGCGACTACGGCCGCCGATATCTACAAGGTGGTCCTGAACCTCGACGGCACGCGTGTCTATGATGGCGGCACGGTTGCCTCGGCCGGGATGTTCGGCAGCGCCGGCGTGATCGCCGGTGTCGCCGGCGAGAGCCTCATTCTCAGTGGCCAGGGCGTGTTGGGTAGCAAGAACGTGGCGACCGATCGCCCGCTGGCCGGCCTCGGCTCGCTGGCACTGAATGACGACGGCGCAGGCCTTGCCTCCAACTAC
>NZ_NIGY01000117.1:0-351 GCF_003123985.1 Vibrio sp. T9 | reverse complement strand
GGTTGCGCGACTCAGGCAACGCTTCGGTGGCTTCACCCCGGGCAAGCGCCAGCGCATTGCGATAGCAACGCTGCGCGAGCTCCGGATGCGCTTCGCCGACATAGACGTCGCCTAGCGCTTCCCATGCATTCGCATTCGGCTCGATGGCGAGTGCGCGCTCGAGGAAGGGCTTGGCCTTGCCACACAGGCGTGCACGCACGCACATGCGACCGACGGCGGTGAGCAACGCGGGATCGTTAGGGTGGGTATCGACCCAGCCCTCCGCGCGGCGCAGGCGCTGTTCGAGATCTTCAGCGCCCATGCTGCCGTACGTAGCGATGAGGGATGGCGACCATTCACGACGCAGGGCCG
>NZ_NIGY01000116.1:0-353 GCF_003123985.1 Vibrio sp. T9 | reverse complement strand
AAATCTTCTTTCCGTATGCGGGAAGCCAGGCTGTCTGGCTTGCCGGTTCCACCGGCGGCACGGCGGACACGCGAGTAAGCGCTACCGTCACGTACACCGTCTACCGCGGCGCGGTTAGCGCGGGTACATCCCCCGGGCATCCCGTGGTGCTGAACCTGTATCAGAAGGCAATCGATCCGGACCCTGAAACGCCCGTCAATGAGCAACTCGAGGCCCCGGTGGTGGTTTCGGCCTCGGGCAAACGCGACGAAATTCCGGCAGAGGATTTCGGCCAGGACGCGGTCGTGGAGATCGATAAGAGCACCGTCGGGACTCCGCCGCCAAGTGGCGATGCCTTCGAAGAGGGGGACACA
>NZ_NIGY01000115.1:0-353 GCF_003123985.1 Vibrio sp. T9 | reverse complement strand
CACTGCTAACAAACAATTTAAGAGTGATTCAGCACGCTTGGCATTTTTGGTTTGAATCAAACTCAGTGATTACGGTGTCCAATTTGAGTTTGTGGTAACGTGCTTCACACCTTAATTGGGCGTTAGTTGCCAACGGGGAAAAATGCCACTTAAAGCAGAATATTTAGGGTTAATGTCTGTGTGTTTTGGGCTAGATTTTCGTATTTCAATTTCTAGTTATTTGGGTTTGTGAAAATCGTGTTTGGCTCCTTGTACGATTTGAGTTTTCTGTTTCAGACGCTGATTAGCTTGTTGAAAGTCTGCTCTGCTGCATTGTCGTTCCAAAAGGTTTGTTTGGTGTTCAAAGTCCGTTT
>NZ_NIGY01000114.1:0-355 GCF_003123985.1 Vibrio sp. T9 | reverse complement strand
AACGTGCGGCATGGCCGTCGAAGGCTTCGTCACCCAGCCAGAGCCGTGTTTTCGCATAGACATCGCGCAAAGCGGTGATGAGCTGCCCACGGTAGTTGTTCGCATAGACGCGCATGCCGCGGGCATCAAAGTCAGCGTGCTCACCGGTGCCGGACACCGAGGCGGCAAAACGGCGCTGCCATTGGTCGAGGTTCATGCGGCCTGGCGCGCTGCGACTGCAGCGATGTCGCGAGCCCGCTGCAGTTCGGCGAGCAGGTCGCCCAGGCCAGGAATGTGATCGTCGCGCTCGATCATCGTGGCGACGTGGCCGAGTCGCGCGGCGAATCGCGCATGGAGCTGCCAGACCGGATCCGGC
>NZ_NIGY01000113.1:0-355 GCF_003123985.1 Vibrio sp. T9 | reverse complement strand
CGTTATCGGTTTGCCTGTAGATGGCCGTCCGACCCATCGATTCGACACCGAAGGTTGAGAGCTCGTGGCGCGTCTCACCCGCATGGCTGGTGACCAGGATGGCGATACCCCGCTCGAGCATGCTCCTGACCTCGGTCTGTAGTTTGGGATCGCCCAGTGCCGTGCTGGAAACCCATGCGGCCAGAGGCATCCCACGGTGCGCGGCATCGGCAAGCGTCAGGTCCTGCAACGAGGCCGGTACGCCCCAGCCTGCCGGGTTGCCGCCGGTCGCAGCGAGCGACAACGGGATGTCGGTGACGGCTAGAAGACGCGGCGACGCATCGACCGTGCGCGACGCCTCGACCGATGGGTCCGC
>NZ_NIGY01000112.1:0-355 GCF_003123985.1 Vibrio sp. T9 | reverse complement strand
CATCGACGGTCGTCATCGCTTCGGTCTGGTCGACGATGAGGTAACCGCCGGACTTCAGCGGCACCTCTTTACGCAGGGCGCGCTGGATTTCGTCCTCCACGCCGTAGAGATCGAAGATCGGCCGCTCGCCGGCATAGTGTTCAATGCGGTCCGACAGCACCGGCATGAACTTCTGCACGAATTTGACGGTTTTCTCGTAGGTTTCGCGTGAATCGACGCGCACTTTCTCGATGCCGTCGTTGAGCGAATCGCGCAGCGAACGCAACGGCAGCGAGAGTTCCTCGTACACACGTTCGCCCATCTTCGCTTTCTGGATGTTCTCCTGGACCACGCGCCAGACTTTGCTGAGGTAGGT
>NZ_NIGY01000111.1:0-356 GCF_003123985.1 Vibrio sp. T9 | reverse complement strand
TCACGTTGATGCCTCCGACCACCATCAACAGCCCGAACGGCAGGATCAGCGGCAGATAAGGGATGGTCGCCGGCAGGCCATCGATGAAGCCCATCGTGGGTAACGGGAAACCCAGGCGCCACTGCCACGCGCCGGGCGCGTGATATCCGCTGCCGAGAAAGCCGGAGGGACCAAGAACGTAATAAAGCACCACGCCGACGATGAACGCACCGAGTACTCCAGGCAGCCCGAACGGAAGGCGACGCTTCGCCACGAGCGCGTAAAGCACGACGCCCAAGCCCGCAAAGCCCACCACCTGCACGCGCAGTATCTCCACCAGCGGCAGGAAGCCCATCAGCACCAGGGCGATGCCGGCG
>NZ_NIGY01000110.1:0-357 GCF_003123985.1 Vibrio sp. T9 | reverse complement strand
CGGCCAGAACGCCAAGCGTGGCAAGGGCGAGGAGATCACGCGCGCCGGTTACGACGACTACACGAATTTCCTGAAGGCCGGTTCGGCGGGCGACTATGCAAAGGCCGCCGGCCTCGACCAGCTGCCTTACTGGCGCAAGCTCAGCGAGCATCCGTCGTATGACGCCTACTGGCAGGGGCAGGCGCTCGACAAGGAAATGGCGAAGCAGCCGTTGAAGGTCCCCACCATGTGGCTGCAGGGCCTGTGGGACCAGGAAGACATGTGGGGCGCGATCCACAGCTACGAAGCCGTGGAGTCCAAGGACAAGGGCAACGACAAGAACTACCTGGTGATGGGGCCGTGGCGGCACAGCCAGGT
>NZ_NIGY01000109.1:0-358 GCF_003123985.1 Vibrio sp. T9 | reverse complement strand
GGCGGTCTGTCGTACGGCCTGCATCGGGTGTCGTTTGCACTCGGCGATGCGTCGGTTGCGCCGGTCGCTTTCGACGGTGAGATCGCGCCCGCATCCGCCTGGCGTGTCGGAGTCTTCGACGTCGGCTCGGACTGCGTTGCCGCCGTGGCCTGGCGCGGAAGCGAACGGAGGATTCGCCTCTTCACATATGTGTTTTGAACCTTTTCGTAGTGGTGCGGGTCTGATTCCCTGTGAGTGCGCGTGTGTGTGTGAGCCGTGCGCCATAGGGAGTTGGCGCGTTATGCTGGGACGACAGTCATTACGCACGTCGCGATGGCGACGTGCGTTTTTTTATGGATAAACGATGACCTTACTCAGC
>NZ_NIGY01000108.1:0-358 GCF_003123985.1 Vibrio sp. T9 | reverse complement strand
CCGGCGCTCATCACCATCGCGCTGGGCAATGGACTCTTCCTGCCCAGTCTGGCCAGCCAGATCGAGGGTCTCTACCGCGATGGCGACGTGCGCAGCAAGAGTGCGTACAACATCTACTACGTGGGCATCAACCTGGGCGGCTTCCTGGCTCCGTTGGTATGCGGCACGCTGGGTGAGGTCTACGGCTGGCACTGGGGCTTCGCTGCGGCGGGCTTCGGCATGCTGCTTTCGCTGGTGATCTATCTGGGCGGCCGTCGCTACCTGCCGCCCGAACCGGCGCGTGGCGCCGCGATGCGCGCGGCCCGGGCTCCGTTGGACCGCGCTGCACGCGAACGTTTTGTCCTGCTGATCGGCATCG
>NZ_NIGY01000107.1:0-359 GCF_003123985.1 Vibrio sp. T9 | reverse complement strand
TTTGATCGCCAGCATGCGTGCGATCGCTGGGAAAAAACTGAAAACGACCGCGCCGGCGTAGCGCAGCGGGGTCGCTTCGAAGGCCTGCGTGGTGATGCCGATCGAGATGAACACAAGGATCGGTGCCAGGACGGCTACCGGGAGCAACTCGACCAGATTCGCCAGGTAACCGAAGACGCCGCCCAGTCCGATGACCAGACCCGTGACCAGCGTATACCCCGTGCGCGCGCCCATGGCCTTGTATGCCGGCTGCCCGATATACGGTGTCGTCTGCGCCACGCCGCCGCACATGCCAGCGACCAGGGTAGCCAGGGCTTCGACCAGCAGGATGTCGCGGGTCGGATAGTCGTCGCCGGCGG
>NZ_NIGY01000106.1:0-361 GCF_003123985.1 Vibrio sp. T9 | reverse complement strand
CGCCCCGCATTTCCGTACACCTTGAAACTCGCATCCCCATTAACGTCCCAGCTGAAGCCGAGCCGAGGTGCCCACTGCGGCCTGTGTTGCGTGACATAGGCATCGCCATCACGGTTGTAGTTCTCGAACTGGTCGTTGCGCAGACCCAGGGACAACAGCCAGCGATCGTCCACCTGCCACTTGTCCTCGATGTACTGCGCTCGCTGACTGGAACGCACACTCGCAAGCGAACTGGTGACATGGCGAATGGCGTAGTAGCCGTCCTGGCCATTGACGATACCGCCCGTTGCGGGAACGCCAAGTCCGGTCGAAATAGGCGTGTTCGGATCGGCGCGACCATAGCTCCAGTAGTAGCCATCGC
>NZ_NIGY01000105.1:0-363 GCF_003123985.1 Vibrio sp. T9 | reverse complement strand
AGCATGTCGTCGTCGAGGACCGTCTCGAGCCGGTCCAGCGCTTCGAGGATCAGGTCCGCAGGTACTTTCTGAACCAGGTCGCAGAACGTCGTCCGCGTGGTGGCGAAACTGCCGTTCTCGGTCAGCTTGTTGATCGGCGAACCACCGCCGCACACGGCGAAATACGCGCACTCGGCCTTGCACGCGGCCACGCCGGCGGCGATATCCCTGTGCATGGCGCGCATCGCGTCGCTCTGGCGCATGGCCTCGAGCGAATCGGTGTGGATGTTGCCGACGATGAAGTCGCCGTAGTCGGCGTTCTTCAGTCCCAGCAGTTCGGGGGAGAAACTCGACACGTTGCCGTGGCAGTCCACGTTGAGCATG
>NZ_NIGY01000104.1:0-363 GCF_003123985.1 Vibrio sp. T9 | reverse complement strand
GAAGGTGCCGCAAAGCTCGTCTGCTTGCTCCCTTCATCACGCGGGTGCTGCAGCGGTACGCCGCGTACAGCCAACGCCCCGGTCTACCACGCATCCCCTCGGTGCTCCTGGGCACCCCGCCGGTTGCCGCAGACGCGGCAGCGCCACCGGCCGCCGACTCTGAGGGTTGCGCAGCTTGCGCCTAATCTTTCGGGGCTTGTGCACGACAATGATGGGGGAATCATCCTGATAAGGCGACGGCGCGCTTCCAGCTGGATAGCGCCTCGCCTGGCAGGACGTGATCTGGCGGCGCCGAGGCGGTGGTAAGTGTGAGAGGCCGACGCCCCCCAACATCGCCGGCATCGCCTTGGTGCGTCGGCCGTA
>NZ_NIGY01000103.1:0-364 GCF_003123985.1 Vibrio sp. T9 | reverse complement strand
TGACCGCGACCTGGCTGCTCGGGACCACTGCCGTCTGGCCGCGCGAGAAGGCATTCGGCTGGCTCACCTGGGGCTGCTCGCTGATCGTGACCTGGATGGAGCCATGGGCCACGGCGGCAGCGCCGACCTTCACGTCGGAGCCGATCACCACTGTGCCGGTGCGCGAGTTGACGATGATCCGCGCCGGCGCATCGCCCGGGGTGACTTCCAGGGCCTGGATGGTCGACAGCCAGGTAACACGCTGCGACGGATCCATCGGCGCACGCACGGCGACCGAACCGGAATCCATGGCGTTGGCCGTACCCGAGCCGAAGTTACGGTTGACCGCCTCGGCGATACGTGCGGCCGTGGTGAAGTCGGCGGT
>NZ_NIGY01000102.1:0-365 GCF_003123985.1 Vibrio sp. T9 | reverse complement strand
GTTGGTGCCACAGTTAAACTTTCGATGTTGTAACCGCGCTGGGAAAACAGGCCGACAACACGGGATAGGGCGCCGGATTGGTTTTCGAGTAATACAGATATAATTCGACGCATTAGCATTTCTCCGTTTTGCTTAACCACATTTCATTCATCGCGCCGCCGCGGATAAGCATGGGATACACGTGCTCAGTCTCATCCACCATAATGTCGATAAATACCAGTCTGTCTTTCATGGTAAGGGCTTCGGCCATCTTAGACTCAAGCTCAGCAGGATCGCTAATCGTCATGCCAACATGGCCATAGGCTTCGGCAATTTTGGCAAAGTTGGGGACCGAATCCATATAGGAATGGGAATGGCGACCCGAG
>NZ_NIGY01000101.1:0-369 GCF_003123985.1 Vibrio sp. T9 | reverse complement strand
GGTATTCGGCTTTATAGCCCTGCATCAGGCCGATGCCGAGTGCTTCGAGCTGGTCGCTCATGGGCGGGTAGACGTTGGCGTCCGAACCTTCGACGGTGAGGCCTAGCTCGCGCGCGAGTGCGGCGACGCCGCCCATGAAGGTGCCGCAGATACCGAGGATATGGACGCGCATGAGTCGACTCATTGGGGCCCGCCGAAGCGGCGGGCCGTGAGGGTCAGGCGCTGGCCGCCTGGACGTCGCCCGGCAGGACGTCGAGGACGCGCTGGGTCACCTTGTCGAGTTCGCCGACGCCGTCGACGACCTGCAGCTTGCCGCGCTGCTGGTAGAAGCCCGCCACCGGGGCGGTCTGGTCCGCATAAATCTTCAGG
>NZ_NIGY01000100.1:0-371 GCF_003123985.1 Vibrio sp. T9 | reverse complement strand
GAATGGCCAACCTATCTCTGGCACTATCCGTCCGGCTTGGCCGGAGGCCTGGGTGGCGATGGCGCCAGGGTCTTGCCGCTCCAGGCCTTGCCGGGAACGGGGTTGGTTGGTCTTCCCGCAACCACGCAGGCGCCGGCCGGCGCGAGGGGCCCCGCATGGATCCGCCTGCGCCTGGATCGCTTCCGACATCGATTGGGCACCGCGCAGTCGCCCGGCATCAGGATCCTCGAGGATCGTCGCGGAGCCGAGCGCACCTACACGATCCAGCCGTCCGTAGGTTTCCCGATCGGTTTCCTTGGCCTTGAACCGGGCGATTTCACCGCCAGCGGCTGGGTTTCACCGTAATGGATATGGCATCCCAGGAGGCACCG
>NZ_NIGY01000010.1:0-120663 GCF_003123985.1 Vibrio sp. T9 | reverse complement strand
AATTCCTCAAAGCGTGCATTGGTATGTTCAATATAAAAGTTAAAGATGTCGGTAATGCCAGCAACATCTTCAAATTTACCTGTTCGAATTTCCACGAAATGTCCTTTTTCTTCGAGCTTTATAACGCTGCGTTAAGGGGTGAGTGCCGCCTAAACCAACTTTACGCAGACCACTTTCACGACCAAAAATGCCACGCGGCATGAACCCCTCTTAAACGCCTTGTTATATGCTTGTATTGCACCTATAATTCATGCGCACATACAATACGCATAGGTTACTGTCATGAGAAACGCATATAGTACGCAAGCACCAAAGAAAGCTACAAACTTAAGCTTAAATAGTGAGTTACTTGCTGAGGCTAAACGCTTAAATATAAACCTTTCGGCAACAATGGAAAAGGCACTTGAGAAAGAAGTGAGTCAACGCCTGAAAGCTGAATGGTTAGAGCAAAATGCTGATGCCATTAATGCTTGCAACGAGCTAACTGAAAACCACGGACTATTTTCTGATTCTTACCGAGTATTCTAATGCCACAATTTTCGCTATACAAAAACAACGATAAAAGCACTTCAACCGCATACCCATACTTTGTTGACGTTCAAAGTGAATTGCTTGAGACATTGAACACTCGATTAGTTATTCCGCTAACGCCTACTGAGTTGTTAGAGAAAAAAGCGCCCAGTCATCTATGCCCCGTAATCCATATTGATGAAGGTGACTTCGTAATTCTGACTCATCAAATGGCAAGTGTACCAACCAAAATTCTAAGAGAGCCTGTAAATGATCTAAGCACTTTTAGAGACGAGATCATCTCTGCTATCGACTTTCTGATTACTGGCATATAACGCCTTATTAAGAGCTGAGCAACGCATTACCGAATGCCGCCGCATACCATCTTAAACATCAAACGCAACGCAATTGGCTTGTTTATAGCGTTTCTAAAAGAAAGAGTCGCCTCTCAGGCGACTCTTTTCAGTCATATAATGATTACTTATTCGTCATTGTTGTGTTGTAACACTCAACACTAGAGGGTAGAGCCAATATATGACTGTGGTTGTGATAAGAAAATACTTAGGATCTGCTTTAACCCACTTAGAAAGAAAATAGATAATGAACGCAGACAAAACATCAAAAAAATGAGGCTCCCTGAAGTCAAATATGATGTTCACTACAATTAAACTGATTATTATGCAGCCATATAATAATCGTTCTTTCTTTCCCTTTAACAGAGTAAAGCAAAGCACCAAATATGATGCGACTGCAAACGTCCAGATTAAATATGACAACTGCTACACGCTCCACCAGCAGAGACACCCAAAGCGCCACCTGCAACTACTCCAAACTGACCAGCTCCCATCAATGGACCCAATGCTCCACCAAGCGCTCCTGAGAATGCTCCAATAACAATAGGTCTAAGGCCAGCGCTAGGGTTCGAAGCTACAACCCCCATTCCGCCCAAAATTGCTCCACCAACAGCACTAGGAATCCAAACAGCTAAAGGTGCAATCCTTTGATTCACATTTGCTTTTTTACCACCATAATCACGAGCCACAACGATGCCTCGTTCTTCTTTACCAACTACAGCGCCTTTAGAGTTTGCGACTACAAATCTGCCTGTAGTAACTACATACTCATTTGGATAAACAAGGTGAGTAGAATCCTTTAAGCTGACCACTTCAACAGGGTTTGACGATAGATTAACAAACGTGACCTGAGCTTCTTCTGTTTCAATACAGTATGGGCTTTCACTAGGGATTTTATGGTGCTCTTTTGCCTTTACAATATTACAAAGAGGTGGATATGAAGCCATTGCGAGAGTTGGTGTAATAGTGGAAAAGAGGAAGAAAAATATCAAAGTATAAATGCGCATAAATACAGCCCTTGCTACTTAATTGACGTTAATGTAAATGATAATGATTTTTAATCGCGCGCAATTTACTTGAGAGTTCATGAGATGTATATGATGTGCATCACATTTATATGCACCATTTTGGTTATTTAGGGTTAATAGCGTGGAGGTGTATAATTTACGCTCATATCAACCCTATTCCGCCCATCCTTAAAGCGCTGCTCCAATCATGGAGTGGTCATGACATTACAGACTAGCCGAAAGCAAGTGCCAGTCAGTGCAAAGCGCCTTAGTAAACTTGCGCCTAACTGGTCATACGCGAACAACATTCTTAACTTTGGTTGCGGTAAATTTCCCGACCTAACAGAAGAATACCTTACTAACTACCACAAGCAGATCATGACGGTCACTCACTATGACCCGAACTCGAAAGCGAAAGGCGTAGTAAACAATATTGCCGAAATTGACAGCTCAAAACGCCGTTTTTGCGTCATGTTATGCGCGGACGTACTTAACGTGTGCAAAGATCTCGATGCAGCGATCGCAGACATGGCCAAGATTGATTTTGATTGCGCGGTCATTCAAATCTATGAGGGCAACCGATCCGGTAAAGGCCGTAAAACGCGAGACGGCTACCAACGCAATGAGCCAGTATCGGCTTACCTCCCTATCCTAACGAGCAACTTCCACAAGTTCGATGTGACCTTACACCGAAGCGATAAGTGCATCACTATCGTAAAAGGCCGTAAGTATTACGAGCTGGACGATTTGGAGGACTAATCGTGCAACTGAATGAGACGTTCTTTGAAATCCCATGCGATGTAGTGACATTCGATGGCAAGGTGGAACACACAGAGCTAACCGACATCGATCGTGCGGTGGCTGCCTTTTTCCAGAACGTGCTTGATTCCTTAGTTGTGACTGACACTAAACGGCGAGAGAACAGTGAGTTTTCTCGCTTTGTTGGCCGTGATAAGTCGAGAAAGATTTATTACGGCAACTTTACCGATCCAGTGTCATTCCTATCTAAGTTGACAGCCAAACTAGGTGACAAGGTGAAAGCAAACCGTAATGAGCTTTTGCCTGTTTGCTATATCACGCGCGATCCGGTGATTGGATTTGTTGATGGCGCGGAGTACGTCGATATTGCTGATTGTGGCGAACTAACCAATGAGCAAGATCAACCTTATGCCGTGGTTAATAAGTCCTTTGTCGCGCTTACCTACCGCATTAATGCCCTAGCTTGGAACCAGTCTACCCTTAGCCGCCTAGCGCTAGGTTTAATGGTTTGGCTACGTCATACCAAGGGCAAGCGTAAGCACGTATTCAGAGCGAAAACCATGCTCGCTGATACTGAAATGGAAATCAGCATCGAGATACGTGGCCGTAAAGATGCGATGACCGAACCCGCCGAAGTAGACCATGAAAATACTCGCCTGTTTGCTTCCTCAATCTCTTTTGAAGTGATTGCAGAGGTTTATGAGGCCGAGTCGATCACTGTCCGTCAGGGCGCGATTGGTATGGGAGGCCGAGTCATTGAGTAATAAAGAATACTTTCTCGCCCAAAAAGTTGTCACCAACGAAAATGACATACCTATCGAGCACATTCATTCGTTTACCTACATTGAGTGCGCTTCGATGGACGGCAACAAGCTGGTTATGGAAATCATGGATCAGGCTGCCGTTTATCGGGATGACTACGGGATTAAGCGCGGTTCAGAGATAGAGGTCACGATGGCCGATGTGAACGAACGAGGCGATCAGGTTTGGATTGAAAAATTCATTGTGGCCAAGTCCACCAGCGCTGACGGCATGCTAACGGTTCAAGCGTTCCAAAAGGACGCGCACCTACTTAAAGAGCCAGTCACAGCACCTCGATTCTTTGTCGAAATGCAGCCTAGAGACATTCTGGCCGAGCTATTACCCGATCTAAAAATCGAATGTGACAGCTTTGAGCGTGGCGCTACGTACCATTTAAACGCTGGTGGCACTAAGTCTCGCTTAATTCGAACAATGGCCAGAGATTACGGTTCAGCAGCGTTTATCTGCCGTGGTGTTATGCTCTTTAAGTCGCTCAAGAACATGGATATGAGCGAGCAATTCAAGCTGGAACAGTCGAATCCAGAGGAAGCAGAGCACAGCATTGCGAACTACTCCATTATCGGAGAGGAAGCCCTGTTTGAGCGCGTTCTTAACCGTAACTATGCCTCTTGGGATACCGTTGAGGGTTTCCAAGGCGGTAAACGTTCGGGCGCTATGGTTATGGTTAGCGTCCCACAAGCCAAGGCGCTGAATAATCAACACATGGCCATCATCCCTATTTTGGATGTGGAACTTACCGGAAATACTGCCTTTACGCCTCTTTCGGTGTGCTCAGTGCTATTCCATAAACGGCTACCCGCTACCGAGCTGGATGAATCCATGCCAGAGAAACAAATCATGAACCGTGTCGCCCATTGCCAACGTGGGAACCGGTATCAGTGTCGTATCGAGTTAGGAGTGCGAAATCTATGAGTGATTCGTCAGAGAACAGAACACGCACCAACGTCACTAACCGCTTGTTTGGTAGCTATCAGGCCGAAGTGGTAAATACCATCCATCCGAAAGGCTTGTACATGGTATCCGTTCGCTTGCTTGGTTATTGGGATGCAATCCCCGATAAGGATCTCCCCTTTGCTGAGTTTCTACTGCCATTGGGCGCAAAACCGAGTAGCGGCCATGCAGTGCCAGTGGAAAAAGGGGATCTGGTTTGGGTGGATTTTCCTCGTAATGGCGATACCCGTTATCCCCGTATTACCGGATCGCTTTACTACGCGCCTAACTACAAATCGTACCTACCAAGCGAGGTGAACGGCGAAGCCTATCAGCCTAAACGAGCCGAGGGTGAACCAGAGCCACCAGCCTATGATCGCAAAGATGCGCTCTTTGTGCGATTTGGTTTGCGCGAGCTTATCACGCATCAAGGCGGCTACTCAGTCACGCATACCCAAAGCGGCACGGCCATTGAAATTACACCAGATGGCCAATGTGTTATTCACGTCGAGGGCAATGCGTTTCGCAGCTCAACAGGGAACACATTGGAGCAAGTTGGAGGCGCACTAACTATCAAAGTGAAAGGCGATGCGAACATCGAAGCGGGTGGTAATGCGACCGTTAAAGCGTCCGGTAAAGCCAACCTAGAGGGTAATGAAGTGACCATTAAAGCGAGTGGTAACGTCAATATCGATGCTGGTGGCCAGTTCGCTGTTAAGGCTGCCGCAGCACCATTTACATTAGGGTAATGCACTATGCCAGCCGTAGGAATTGTAGGGAGTGTGGATAGTGGTCATGGTGGCTTTAGTCCAGGTGTTTTTGTTTCTGGCCAACCACTACTGACCGTGAATGGAATCAATGTATTAGGTACGGGTGATATATCCGTCATGCACGTAAAACCAGATAACCCGCCGCACGTTGGCGTTATTACTGGTAGTTCAAAACTTACTGTTAATGGCGTTCCGGTCGCCGTGGTAGGCGATGCCCTTGGGTGTGGCGCTACGCTGGTAAACGGTAACGACTTGTTGACGATTGATTGAGGCAATTTGATGTTAGACACACAAGAGCAAATCGAGCAGTTTCGCCAGTTTTTAGACTTAGGCGGCCTCAAGGAAGCGGAGAACCTTACCCGAGGCAAATCCCTTAAGGTGAAGTGTGAAAGCTTGTCAGGAAAACTATCAGGATGCGTGAGCGAGGATATTGAGGACTACCAAGGCGCATCGCAGTTAGTGGCAACGCTTAAGGGTTTGAATGGCTCAGTGAGCGCAACGGTGGCCACGTTAACGCAATGGAATGAGCACCTAGTGTTGATCACCGACCCAACCGACCTCGAACAAGTGTCTATTGGTGTGAACGTCAAACACAAGGTAGATGGCACAGAGGACAATGTACCCGCTCCGAGTATCTTGCCAATTACCAGCAAGGAAGAACTGAAAGCGCTTGAGGCAGTGATCAACGGTCTTTCTGGCCATGTTGATGCGGCCGTGTCCTTAATGGCGCAAATCAATGGCGCGTTAACGCCAGCAGCGCCACCAACGGGCGGTAGTGACTCAGATAGTGGTGCAACCTTGCCGCCGCCAGTCTTACCGCCAGAACTGGCTAACAAGGCCGATGCGCTAAATGAGGTGATGGCTCCCCTTGCTGGTGGCGTGGCCAGCTCAAGCAAGGTGATTCTGGCAATGATCATTGCGTCGAAAGAGGAACGTACCTTAGCGCTGGACTACTTCACTAAAGCGATTTCGTTTACCATTTGTAGCAACCAGACGAAAAAAACGAGCATCAAAGACGCGACAGAGGAGGTATTTAGACTGTAGAATGTTTTTTGTTGCTAATGACTTTCCTATTCGCACTAGAAAAAAGACAAAATGAGTTATTCAGTTTATTTGAACGCATATCAACTATGCGGATTATTGTCGCTTATCATCGTACTAGCGATTAACCTATTTAGAGCTCGAAACGAGCTTAAAGCCACCAAGGCGCGACTATCCTTTGTGATACGCAAAAGCCTCAGTGTCGAGGGGGAATACATGTACGATGGGTGCCGAATGAACGTGATATTTGATGCGGTGCGATACAGCGGAAATCAGTTTTACTTGATGCGTAAAGATCAGGTGATGGCCAGCTTCCACGTAGAACCCTATCGAGTTAACCCTGTTCTTGATTACTTCAAATCAAACAAGATAGAGCCCGTTCAAAACCGACCATAATCCAAGCAAAGCCAGCGTTCGCGCTGGTTTTTTTTCTAAATTGCAGGCAAAAAAAGCCGCGAGGTAAGTGTTCGCGGCGCAAGAAGCTATTACAAAGGCTAAAAATGAAGTTTCAACGTTAGTTGACACCAGCCGATTGGGATGCCGAGCTGGTAAATAAAATATATTTCCTATTCCGAACATAGTCAATACCTAACTGCATATTAGTTAAACTAAGTTTGGGAATTTATAAAATGAAAAAGGTCTGCATTGTTGTTGGACATAGCTTTAAAGATGGCGGCGCTTACAATGAAACATTCGGAATAGATGAGTATAGCTACAATCATCCCCTAGCCAGCTTATTGGCCGCCGAGCTACATAAGCGAGACATTCTTCCAGTGATCATGTATCGAGACACCTACTCACGGATGATCGGTGATGTGAACGATTCAAGCGCTGACTATGCCATCGAGTTACATTGTAACAGCGTGGCAAATAAGGACGTTCAAGGCTCAGAGACATTGCATTGGCATAAGTCAGCCAAGAGCCAAGCACTCGCTCTGCGCCTACAAAAAGCGGTGGCTGAACTTATCGGACAGCGTAATCGTGGTCTTAAGCCTATCTCGAACACTGGTACTGATACTCGCGGTTGGCGTTTCTTGATGAAAACCAAAATGCCAGCCGTGATTTTGGAGCCGTTCTTTTTGTCTAACGATGAGTCGTTGCAAAAGGGATTAGAACTGCGCGAAAAGCTAGCCGTAGCACTGGCAGAAGCGTTCGCAGAACACATTAAAGAGAGCAATTAATGATGGGACTAGCAAAAGTGTTTACAAGCCGCCTATTTAAGAGCGCCACCAGCGAGAAAGTAGGTGGCATTATCCACGAACTAACCGAGTTTAGTGATCGTGTGTTTACCAGTGACGAAGAACGCAAAGAGTTTGCCTACAAACTGGCAGAGCTTGAAGCTGCCAGCTCTAACACATTGGTACGTACTGGACGCGCCGCTATGATGTGGAGCATCGCGCTGGTGGTCGTTTATCAACTCATTGTTCGTGACTTTTTGGCCGTTTTCTATGGTGTTAAGCTTCCAGGCTTAGAGACTGACACACAAGAGCTGCTAAGCAATGTGTTCGGCTTTTTGGCTGGAACCCTATAACAACTAAAAATTTTTTAAATTTTTTTTAGTTGTCCTTTCCTATCCCCTTTTCTCTCAGTAAAAACACACAATCAACGACATAGAAACCCCCTGTCGTTACCATTCCCACAAAAGCGCACAAAAAGACATAAATTCATTATATAACAACAAGTTAAATGCAACTTCACCCCTGTTTTTTTCGCATTAAATCTTAATTACTATCCGAAATTGAGCGAATTTTTACCGCTGTTCTGCGGCTTAACGATTCCGAACACACTCAATTAATAACTAAGGTTTATTTACATGGCAGATAAACGTTCTAACTTCAACAAACGCATTGAGGCGATTCATTTAGGCGCTCAAGCAATGCGTAATCTGTGTATCGAATCCCAATTCGATTCACAAACAGGCATGTTTCTAACTGACGACAATTCTCGTGGCGCGGCTATTTTGTCAGCCATTGCGAATGAGCCTATGTTCGAGTCAGTGTCTCAAGAAACAGCGGTTGGCATCGTATCAGGTATGCAATCTGCGGTACGTGAATACGAAAAGACTTACGGCCACCTACCTAGCGACGAACTAATGGCATCAGCTCACGCAACTATGCGTAACATGATGACATTAGAGGGCGCTAAGCGTGATGGCTCAACAGGCGCAATGATGCTTGAGTCTATCGGTCAGTCTCTATCAACGTCAGAGGGTGTTGAAATCCGCGCGAAAATGGTTGGCCTAGTGCTGCCTGTGCTTTTAGAGACAGCAACACTTGACGCTGTAACGATGATCCCAGCGGGAGCCAACGAAGTTGAGATCTTCAAAGTGTACCGCCGCACTGGCTCAAACTTTGGTGACTTCGCAGCGGGTACTGAAATCGACCAAGCAACGGTTGGCCAATACTCGTCTATGCGTCAGCGTTACAAGTTTGTCGCTGAACAACAACCAGACGGCACTAAGAAAACTCACGTCTTTGACTCTAAGACTGACCTACAACACACCAAGTTTGAAATCCCATTCACGAAGACATCTGTTTCCCTATTTATTAACCATAAACGTGTGGCTCGCGACCTAGACAGCAACGGCAGTCAAATAATGACAGGCACTCACAATGGTATGGTTATTAACTGTCAGATAGACCATGCAAAAGGCAAAGTTACCGTCACTCCAACATCGGCCCTGCCAGCAGAGACCGTTCTGCATATCGAGTTCGAAGTAGACATTGAAAGACGCCCTGACCTTATCCCGACGATCGACCATGATATGGATTCTCGCATACTGCGCCCACGTCAAAACGCAATCGCAGCAGACGCGACGATCCAAGCGATGTTCACAATGCAACGCGAGTTTGGCCAAGATCTGAAATCTCTACAGATGAGTCACATGCGCAACACATTGGCATCGGAAAAAGCGACTCGCCACCTAGTAGATATGGACTTTGCTTGTACGCGCGAAGAAACATTCAATATCTACGTAGCAGCTGGTGAAGATTGGCGTCTACATCGTGAACGTCTAAACGAAGTTCTTCTAAACGTTTCTACGAAGATCCTACAAGCGACTCGCACAACTGGCATGACAGGTATCTTTGCTGGTACTGGCGCGTCAACAATCCTTAAGTCTCTTGGTGCTCCATATTTCGTTGCTCCGGCTAACTACCAACAGAAAAACGCTATCCACTACGCGGGTAAATTGTTCGGTATGTGGAAAGTGTTCGAATGTCCGGTAGTTATCGGTACGAACGACATGCTTTGTTACGGTCGCGGTTCTTCTCACTCAGAAGCGGGTTACGTAGCGGGTGATGCGATCGCAGCAACCATGTACACACATCCAATCGGCAAAGGTCTAGTAGCGTCTAACACGCTATACGAATTGGCCTACGGCGAGATCCATCCATTCGACGGAGAAGACTACTTCTACCGTGTGAGACTTATCGACGAAGCTCCTGTAGCAGAAGCGGCATAAGGCAAGTAAGCGGCAGTCTTACGGGCTGCCGCTCTTGGGGGATTCGATGAAAGAAACGATCGTTTTAATCACCAACCACACACCAAAGGAAATCACGGTGCAGGGTCGCGTTATGCCACCACTGGCCAAAGATTTCCCTCTCTCAGTTTTCAACGTGAACCGCTTCAAACACGAAGTGGAAGCGGCCTATCCAAACGGCCTTGTTTCGGTTCGCCTTGAGCCAACGGATTTAACAGAAGCTCAAAAACAACCAGACACAGCCACCAGCGACAAAGGCACAGCGCTATCAGCACTTGAGCTAAGCGCAAGCGTTGAAAAAGCCCTGATTAACCACGGTGTGACAACGGTTGAGCAACTAACCGAAATGACGAAAGACAACGTGATTGCGGTGAAAGGTATTGCTCAAGCGGGTTTGCAAGAAATTGTAGACCAGCTTGCAGCACAGGATCTAACGCTGAAAGAGACAGAGAATGAGTAAGATTGAATTTTCAATGGATAACGTCTCACAAGTTGCGGTTGCGCCAATTAACGCTGACTCGACAACGAAGCAAGGCACTGGCTCTAACCAGCTAGTGTTTGGCGGTGTGATTGTGTCTCAAAAAGGTAAGCCGTTCGAGGTTATTCCGGTAACTGCGGCTAACTTCCTAGATAAGCTAGGTAAACCTTACCACTCAAGCCTTGGCAAACTGGCTGACGGCATGCGCGTTCTTGATGAAGCATTGCGCGGCGGTAATGGCTATGTGGTTCGTGTCGTACCAAAAACGGCAACCTATCCAGCTATCAAGTTAACCAAACCAGCAGACGAAGTAACGATCACAAATGAAGCGATCAACTACTCGGCTGACCTGTCACTTGAAGATGGCGAATTTTTAGCGATCGCTATCAAAGACGGTGCTCAATCCGATAACCGCTCTATCACGCTTGCGAAAGCAGACGAAGCGACTTACGGCGCCGGCATGTTCACTCTTACCCTAGAGGAAGAACAGGCGGCTGGTGGCTCTGTAGTGCTAGAAGAATGGGTTGTATCCCTAGAGCCTACAGCTGTAGACCAAATGGGTAGCGCTGCGTTTATCGAGACTGTTCTTGAAGAACGTTCGCTGTACCTAACTTGTCGTATCGATGCAGAAGTAGCGAAACGCGAAGTTACTGCAATTGCTCAAACCAAATTCACTGGCGCAACCAACGGCAATATTAGCGACATTACGGCTGAAGATTACCAGAAAGCAGTGAAAGCACTACGCACTACCGTTTACAGCTATAACTACGTTTGTGGTTTGGGCTGCTACGAAACAGCGGTAATCACTGACCTAGCGCAAATCTGTAAAGACAAACGCATTTCTGGCTACTTCGATATTGATCCTCGCCTAACGCACGAAGCGGCATTGGAGTTCAAAAAAGGTCTGAACTTCAACAACCATCGCGCTTCATTCGTGCATATGCCTTACCTAGCTAAGTGTCGTTTCTACGGCAACATGGCGATATGGGGCGGTTCGGGTATCGGCTTTGCAGCTAAAGCGCTTGGTGTTGCTAAAACCTCTCCGGTCGGCGGTTGGCACTACACACCAGCAGGTGTTGAACGTGCTGTTATTCAGCGTAGTGGCCTAAAACCAATCCAAGGTGCTGGCGAGCCTAACTACCAAGAAATGTACAAGGCACGTCTAAACAAACTAGGCACAGACGAAAACGGCAACCTGTTCATTGATGACTCTCTAACGTCATCTGCGGCTGAAAACTACCTACGTTTTGAGCAAGTCGTGTCTATTGCTGACGCTATCTCACGCGACTTCTACGCACTAGGTAATCGCCTAAAACACCAACCTGACGGTGCAACGCTTGAGGGTCTAACTGACGGCATGGCCAGCATCCTAGAGGGCTATGAAGCCGTTGGTGCGCTAGTGACACCTCGTAATCCAAATGAAGACGGCGAAAGCGCTTGGACACTGGAAATCAAGCAAGTCGAAATCGACTACTGGAAGGTCACTTGGTCGTTCTGTCCAACTGGCTCAGCGCGTCGAATCCTTGGTGAACCTGTACTAATCCGTTAATCAACAAAAGAGCAAGAATAGAATGAAATCAATGTTTTCTGAGGGTTCTGTTCTTGCTCGCCCATTTGTGATGCCACAAGTGGCCGAGCAGGAACAAACTGAAACTGCATTTTTTGAGTCTGTAACAGAAGACCAACTTCTTGAGTCAATCAACCGTGCATCAACCATCATGGCTCGCCAAGACGCAGCAGCGGCTTGTGTTCAGTGGGTTAACGGTGGTGACAGCTCAATCGACAACCTAGACGCAATGCTATTTGGCATGGCTGGTGGCGATGATGATGCAGAGCTAACCGATGGCCAAGCAGCACTATACGAATCGCTACAAGAAGCGGCTAGCGAGTTCATTGCTCAAGTTGGCCAGCCAAAAGAGGGCGACATGCTAGAAGCTCTGGAAGATCCAGAAGCAGCAGATCGCATCTTTGAATCCCTAGAGCGTGGTCTAGACAACGTGGACTCGGACGAAGCGATTGCAGAGTTCGCCGTTCGTGAATCCATGATGCTTGAAGCGCTTAAGAAAGTGATCCGTGACGGCAAGGTAACTTACATCAAAACCAATCGCCGTAAGCGCCGTATGAGTGCAGCACAAAAAGCTGCACTTAAGAAAGCGCGCGCGAAAGCTCACAGCTCAGCAGCTAAAGCAGCTCGCAAAAAGTCTAACCGCATGCGCGATTCTCGCGGTATGGACAAGTAAGGGTAAGCAATGGCTGTAATTGTCGGCGTACCTAATGATGATGGCGTGTCTATCCACAATAAATGCGCCATTACACAAGTCATAGGCGGTCAAGAGGTTACGGTCATTGGTTACATGAATGATGAGTGTCAGCTTGCCTTTAGAGCGATATGGGAAGCGCCGTTTGAGGGCGATTCCGTGGGTAACATCAATGCCCTAGATAAAACGTCCTCAGTCGCGCAAACCGTGTCGGATAAGACGAGTAAAACACTATGGAACAGTCAGCAAGTTTGGCAAGGAAACGAACCGCCAGAAATCACAGCAACGCTGAAATTTGTCGCGTTCACCAATGCCAAATCAGAGGTTAATGATCCCATTAAATACCTGGCTCAGATGATCAGTCCCGAGCTCCAAAATACTGTTCCAGTCAGTTCCGATGGCCTTGGTGGCCGTGTTCCAAGTGATGCGAGATTCAAGATTGGCAAAGCGCTCAATCTACCTATGCGTATTAGCGAGGTGAGTTATGACATTAACGCACCTAAGACGCGAGACGGCAATTTCGCTTACAACACGGTAACTATTACCGCCGCTCCTAAGCAAATGATTAATCAGTCACAGATTCCAAACCACTTCCAATAGAATAGGTGTAATTATGGCCGGAGCATTTAACGCAAAAGGCGATATGAATTTCTTAAAACAGAAATTCACTAAGAACGTCCAAGCTGGCGAAAAGATGATGGGTACAGAGTTCGAGATGAAAATCGAAGAATACCCTAATCTTAGCGTTTTGGTGCGTTCTACTCAGTTTCCAGCAATGGGTCGTGCAGACGTAGAAGATTTTGGCCAAATGGGCTTGGGCTACATCCAAAATGGTGCACTTGAGAACAAAGGCGAAATCGCGGTGACGTGCGTAGAAACGATCACAGGTACAGTGCTAGAAATGCTACGTGAGATCGTTCGTGAAAAGAAAATGGTCACTGTCGTTATCGAGTCTACGCCTGAATCAACTAAGGGTAAGGGTTCAACCTCGCATCGATTCCGTTTGGAGCACGTAAAAGTACGTTCAGACGTGATCGACCTATCGACAGAAGATTCAGCAGCGCTTGTTAAGCCAGCTATCACACTGCAATACAACTGGGTAGATTTCTAATCGCCAACCAGTCCTATTCTATTCCCTACAAAAAGGCCGCCAGTTTGGCGGCTTTTTTGATGCTCTTAAGCTTTGGTTAGCCTATCTTTCAAGTCGGCTGGTGCAATGTAGGTGTTCTCGTTGCCATCCTTTGATTTGAACAGCAATTTCAGCTCCACCAGCTTCTCAAGATACTTGCGCGCAGAGGTATGAGACACGTCAAAATCAGACTGAATTTCCTTAACTGAAAAGACACGTCCGGCTGTTTCTAATCCCTTGGCCAGAATCACAATGTGCGGCAGCTTCAACACATCCTTAAGCTTGGAGTCGTCTAGCAGCTCGCGCACCTCTCTCGTATCTTCAATCTTAGATTTGATGTACTCGTTAAAGCGCTCAATCGCCTTAATGATGACCGTTAACTGGTAGTCCACAAAGTGCGTTAAGTCGTTGTCGTCCGTTTCGGTGTAAACGTAGCTTCTAACGTACTTGGTTGACGCGAGTTTAAGTGGCGCAGAGATCGAGACGTACTTAAAGTTCTCATAACCATGCTTAAGGATGAACCAGTAGAAAAGCGCCCTAGCCGTTCTCCCGTTGCCGTCCATGAATGGGTGAATGTAGCCAATCATGAAGTGCAGAATACAAGCCTTAACGATTGGGTTAATAAAATTGGTGTTGGTGGTATGGTCGGTATTGGCGAAGTCACATAGTTGCTCAATGAGCTTCAAAACGTGCTCATGTTCGGGTGCTTCGTGAACAATATCGCCAGTGGCCACGTCTCTAACCATGACCGCATCCGTTCTATATTGGCCAGCAACGTGCTCATTCTCTAACACGCCATCGGTGGCTATTTCATTAAATCCGCTAATCAATTCTGGTGTGAGCTCTACATCCTTAAGATCATCGGCCATCATAATCAAACGCCAGTTATTGATAATCATCCGTTCGGAGTCATCTTTAGGCTCACGTTCCGTTTCAAGCATTTCCTTGGCCACTTTGCGCGTTGTGGCCGCTCCCTCCAATTGAGCGCTGCTAATGGCTTCTTCCATGATCACGCTTTTCACTAGGTGTGCCTTTTTATCTTGAGCAGATAGCGGCAAATCTTCTAGTTTGAGCTGTTTATCGATGCGGAATAGCTTAGCGTCGAGACTGGCGGCACTAAGCTGGAACGGATTGCCCTTTTCATCAACAAGCGAAATGTCGTTAAGGCCACGTCTGATTTTTAGGGCATGCCAAGCGTAGCCCTTTTGGTCGCGTTTAAACTCTTTTGAACGGTACTGAAAGTCATTCCAATGCAAGTAATTGCCGCTGCTATCAAACCCGTACTCAATTGGGTCTAGCTGACCGATTAGTTCTACTACTTTCATGAAATCAGTAGGTTTTGCTGGTGGGATGCTGACTCCCGCTATCTTTTTGCTCATGACGTGAAACTTTTTGAAAATGTTTAATGCATCTAGTATTGCACACAGGAAGTGGGAGTCAATCAATTATCTATCTAGGAGTTACAAGGGGTGTAATGCTTTGCTGAATACTTTCAATAATACAGTTGTCCCCTTAACTTCCATCCCAATCGATCAATATTTTATGCCAGTGACCAACAACTGTCGGTAGACAGTAAAGTTCAAAACCTTTCGAATAGTTGGCTTTTCAGGAAGTCACTCTCAAATTCACTTCGTAACACCTCTAAGTGCCCCAAAACGTGTTGGGGCTGACCTCGGCAACCACGCCTTGTCACCGAAACAAGTGATGAACCAAAGTATGAGCATAGATTTTCTGTTAACTTTGATATGCAAAAAGTAATGCTGGTCAAAAGTTAAGAACTAGCGCCTATTAACCTAATCAAACATTTATATTTACACAAATAAAAACTAACTACTAAGTAAGGTAGATAATGTCACGAAAAAAATTTATGGAATCCTACGGCGCAACTAATCGCAACGCTCGGTATGGCTGGGCCTTTGTGAATCACGAAAAAAAGGAAGTATATTTTGGTGCGTGGGATGTCAATACGAACGGAAACAGAGCGTTGATTTTTTCAATGGCCTGGGAGTTCAATAACGAAGGGCGTAGGGTTAATGCATTTGGCGAAGCTCTTGAGTATATAAAACTAGTAGAAAATGAAGGTTATTCATTAAGAACATTCCCAATAATATGGGATGAAGATAACGACGGTTACGCAGATACAGGCAGCGCCAAGATAAAAGAGTATATTGAAGAAGTCTCTGACATGTCTCTAGATATTGTTGGCGGTGATTACTATGCGGTTGGTAACCATAAAGCAAAGCACTCTAAAATGCCTTTACCCAACGTAGCACAAGACATCGATAGTATATTCGGTACTACTACAAATAAGACTGAGCGCGAAAGCTTAGTACTTTCTCGTGTTGGACAAGGGCAATTTAGACAAAACGTCATCAACGTTTGGGGTAATGGTGAGAGCTGTGCGTTAACCCTTACACCGGTGCGCGAGATATTAATTGCATCTCATATAGTGCCTTGGTCTAAATGCGAAAGTAATGAGCAGAGGCTTGATGGGGCAAATGGTATTCTACTCTGTGCTCATGTTGATAAACTCTTTGACGCGCACCTGCTAACCTTCACAAAGAAGGGCTCGAAGTACATATCTAAGTTATCACCCAACCTTGATACTTCACTGTTAAAAGGTTTGGGTATTCAAAATGGTGAGGAACTTTGTTCTGAAGAGATTAGTGAACAGCATCGTGATCGATTCGAAAAGTACTTGGAAGTGCATAACAACGAGTTCAACTTTAAGCTCTCACAGACTCGCTAAACGATCACTATCTCGACCATTTGGAGTTTCAGCATTCCAATTAAAGTGCCCTACGTGATTAGTCGCGGTGATTGTAATTAGGTGGATTTGTCAGGACATCATCGCACGATACAGATATATTGTTCTAACTAACTCCTGCCCCGAAATGAGTTACGTCTCGCGAAAAGATGCGAGTAGTCAGCTACTTTTTGCAATACATATTTTAGTGGAAAGGCAAGAAGCAATGCCTACCTCCATTACAGGCACTAAACGTTTTGAATATACGCATCTAATTGATTAATCGTCGACATCTAGTAAAGTAGTTGTACCTGAAAATGATCCACCTAATTTCTGGAGAGACTTAAGTGTTTGCTAGGATAGAAAAGCTGTTAAATTCACTTCAGCATCATGTAGATAAAAACATTGATGAAACGCTTTATCAAAACAAGGCGTTTTTATCTAGCGAGTGGAACCTTTTAGAACACAACATATTGCATTGGTCTCAAAGACATAGGTATTACATCTTTCTTCTCTTCGTCTTATCTAGCTTACTCGTTGCCAATTTATTACTCTGGAAAGAAGAGTTAACCCCATTTGCCCTTGAGTATTTCCCTCACTGGAACAAACTCATTGACTGGCAAGGAGCTTTTCTTGCAGGTCAGTTGACCATTATCGGTGTTGTTTACCCCCTTGTCATTGGTTTGATTGGTGTACTTTTTCAGAATAAGTCAGCAAAGAAGACACTATTTCCTATTTATCAGATGTATTCTGGCTTCATGTTTGCTGGATTGAGTGGATTATTTTTGTCTATTTTTATAATTGCAGGCTATTTCCTCAGTGCTAGTATCGAACAGTCAACTTATCTATCGATTTGCATAACTACTGCACTATGGCTTACATTCAACATCTTATTAACAAGCTGGTTTTTTGCGACCACTTTCTTGATGTTGGATGAAACGAAACGTGATAGGTTAATTGTTAGGTTCACTATTCATGAGCTTTGTGAAATGGATATTAGGCAAAGAATTCATGAACTATTATTACTCAACTCCGTTCGGAATAAGATTCTAGTCAACCCTAATGAAGATCTGCTAAAAGTTAGCACTTATAAGTTCTCTGATGAGAAGTACAACGAAATTATAATTCCGTCAACAGATCCAATTCGGATTACAAATGTTTACTACGCAACAATCAACGCGCTAATTCATTACCAAGTTAAGAAGCTAAAGATACTTCGTTGGTTTAATCGGCAGAGCTTTGGAAAGTGGTTAGTTTCAAGAAAAGGTTTTAGCGGGCTTAGCTTTGACTTTAATGCTAAACCAGAGTTCGTACTACAACCTGTATGGACGAAGAAAGGTGAAACTGGTCTAGTAGTTGCCAGATATGTAGACTTCAATTTGGGCTGGATATCTAAGCTACTGATTAAGAATAGCGTTACAACAACGAAAAAAGAAGTTGATTATGACAAAAGCCTGACGTCCATGATGTTAGGTCTTGTTGGTTCAGCTAATGATTCTATCCGTGAAAAGAATATCGGCGAATTCAAAACTGCTTTAGCCAATATCGTAAAGTGGCACACTGAGATAGCTTCTGCTTTAAGTTTCTTAAATGATAACAAGGAAGATGACAATTGGCTATTGCTACCAACGACCAACTTTTTCAGTAGAAGTTATCTCGATGAAATTTTGACAGAGTATTATCGAATAGCTAGATCTGCTGTTGAACTAATTCCTGAAAACATCGAATTTTATGACGAAGTTATTTCCTTACATAAGCGCCTATTTGCTGGGCGAGAAAAGTTGGTTACACGTGAAGGTTTCTCATTGATACAAAGCAGTTACTTTACTTGGTCGTTATTGATGGAGTGGCGCTCTTACAGTTCTTCTTCATCAGATATACGCTTAGCTAATAAATATGAAGATGTGCTTTTTGACTTCGTTGGCTCATGGGAGTCTTGGCTAGATTATATTGAGCCTAGATATCAACGACTTGATAGCCTAACTGATTCACTACCCTTTTATCTCGCTCATTTAGAATTTACAGCTCATACCACAATATCTGCATTAAGGTATGACAATGTTGAGGCGGCTGGTTGGGGGGTTGATATGCTAAACAATTGGTGTGAGACACTTTCAGTGAGAGATTACGGCTATGGGTTCGAAGAATATAGATGGCACTCAGAATTAGTGACCCATAATATATTGCTTAAAGGTTTAGATGACAAGTTGTGGGCTATTATATTAAATGGTCATGAATTTAATTCTCGGTCTGCTTTTTATATTGCATTTGAGAATGCAGCGCTTGACCTTAGAGTTATTACAGCATGTTATATTTTGCTCAAGCCTAACTTAAATGATGATCAAGTAAGAAAATATATTAGAGCATTACTTTCTAACGCTGCGATTCATCCAACTGGTGCAATTGCTCGTGGAACGAAGTCCGTATCTAACGCTAGTGATATAGTTGGGGTGTATATTAGGCATAGAGATTACTCTAATAATGGCTATGGCTCATGGCTTTCAGGAGTTCTTGAGTCTTTTGGGCGAGTTAATGAAAAGAGAAGAGTATCAGGGCGTATCTATTCAGGTTGGGGGCGTAATGATCCTCAAAGTATGAATGCGGCTTACATAGAGATAGCCGTTTCACTTTCAAATAGCGAATGGCAACTGGGACGTCAATGGTTCGATATTGTATTTTCGGATGCATTTCGTCATCAAGATCAACAATCCCTTGTTAGTGACTTACAAGAGTGGCTTAGATTGGTCGACGAAATCAAAGAACCATTCCTTATCTCTAGAGAACAGTTTGATAGTTACCTAGATAATTTTAAAAATTCAGTTCAACGAGTTATAGAGCAAATAAATCAAAGACAGAGTGAATTAGTGGCAGAAGCGGAAATTGATGAAGACCTTCTAACACAATTTGGTTTGATTTGTTCCGAGGGTCTTATAGGCAAAACCCCGAACTTAGAATTCCCAATCAGCTTATTTAACTCAGTTGGTTTTAATGGTGATATTGTTGATGATACCTTATATAAATTAAACATACAGGAGTACAGAAAAGAAAGGGTTGCCAAAGGTATTGATACCAATAGAGCAATCAACGAGAAAGATTGGCTAAAAGAATCAACAAGGTCTAATGTTCAAGCTAACATTTTAAGAGAGATATTACGTTACAAAACATCTGATTCAAAAGTTTATTCCAGTGTCGAAAATAATATTTTTGACATTTTAGATATAGCAAGAACCATTACAAATCCTATTTTGTTTTCAGGAAGCTCAGAGTTAAAAAAGTTGCTTAGAGAAGCTAGGTACAAACCAGAAGTAGCGAATAAATACAATATCTCTTTTATTGATGGCTTCGGAAAAGATTATATATGCAATTTGGGTGGTGTTATTGTATATAATCTTTATTTTTCAGACATCAACTTTAGTTTATTGACTACTAGAGAGTTATTTGAACATATTGAATTCGGCAAGATAATGGATGATCAATTTGTAAAAGTAAGTTACAAGCCATCTCAAAGTGCAAATGTCGGTGAATTATCAATAAATTATTGGATGCAAGTTACTTTAGCAAAAGATCTACCTTGTATTAAAACTGAAATAAAGAACACAGATAAAAGTGATGATAATCAAGTACTATTGAGTAAGGCTACAACACTTTAGGTGGTTTGACGTAATTTTAGTAATCTCTATTTGGTGAGCTAGAGCAAAGAACCTAGCTCACTTTTGTCCAAAAATGAGTTTCGGTCTTTGTTGTCCATCGGCAATAACACAGTTTGAATCGCGCGCCCTATCGCTTTGAGTTAAGATTCACCAAGCCTATCCCCTATCTCAAAATGCGCCGCCACTACCGGAGCGGCCATGACACCGATTGAACTACTCGAAGACGTGAAAGCGAGATTCCCTATCTTGCTCCACGACGACGAAAAGGCGCTGTTAAGCCTACTGCGTAAAGCGCTGGCCAAGTACCAAGAGATTGCCGGATTTACCACTAAAACCCGCATCCAACAAAGCGACTTAGCCGATAGCAATCAGTTTGAATTACCGTCCGACTTTGCTGCAAGGCTGGTGGTCAAAGATGACCGAGGCCGCTATGTGCGTAGCGAGGTTTGGGGCAACGTTCTTGAACTGAAATTAACAGGCGCAGAAACATTCCCACTGACATTGATGTACATGCAAAACGTACTCAATGAGCCGTTTGATTCGTTCCGGCTTCCAACGCCGTGCATTAGCTTGCTTGGCGACTATCTGGAATTGCTGATCACTATCCCGAACGCAGAGCGTCAACGCCGTATTGCCATCGCAGGCAAGCTGGATGTGACCGATATTGCTGCCGAACCTGACCTAGCCGCACGTAAAGCCGAGATTGAAAACTCAATGCGCGCGAACCGTGCCATTGTCCCGCCAGTATCGTTGCTATAAGCGAGGTTGCGATGAATCCATACATGCAGCTCGCCAAACGCGCGACCAATAACTTTATGAATAAGCCGTGGCTACAAGGCTGGCAATGGGCGGTAGAAATCGACTCGCCGGACGCGCCAACGGACTTTGATATTTACGTAAAGGATATTGATTTTGGTGCTGGCTCTATCGATGCAGATTCATTCCAAGTCGGTTCAGGCTCGATTGCGCTGCCTACATACAGCAGCGTTGGTGAAATCACGCTAACGGTTCGTGATGACCAAAACCTGACTATCTCCAAGTGGTTTGAAAATCGAATCAAGAAAGTCAGAAACCAAGACGGCACACTCAACATCCCCAAAGAGTACGTGTTTAAGGTCAACATTTTTAGGCTCAACGAGGACGGCAAAAAGTCACTCTATAAGAGCTATCAAGTCTTTCCTACCAAGATTGGCAACGTGATGTTTTCACGCGAAAACGGCAACCAGATCCAATCATTCCCGCTCATTCTCCAAAAATTTATGTCTGTAGGTAACAAGGTACTGTAATGCACATTCCATCATTTCCACTACCAAGTAACATTTCAGAAGTGATTGAGTTTCGAGTCCCAACCGTGGAAGACGCTCTATTGTTCTGCGACCTCAACGAGTACCAAGAGGAAGCCAACACAACTCGCTATCTGAACCACATGCAAGACACCAGCAAGCGCCCTATGAGTGATAGTGGCCTATGGACTGGTGAAGATCGCCGTGCAGCATTGTGGTGGATTTTTATGTCCACCAGCGAGCTAGGCACCATTCCATTTAGTTATGAGTGCGAGCACTGCAAAGAAACTCACTATCTCGATCTCAATATGGGCGAGCTAATGGAATCGGCCAAGGCGCTCAATGGATTGCCAAAACAAGAGATCACCTTAAGCGTGAAAGGCAAATCATACCTAGCGAACGTGAAACCGCTAACCGGTTACGAGGCGGAGCAACTTGAGAACATTCGTAATGAGCGCGACCAGTACGAACCGGACAGCGCTGAATGGAAGCAACAAGCTAACCGCATGGCGCTCACTGAGCTGGCCTACTGCCTAACGTTCGAAGACCAACCGAAAGACCAAGATGATGCCCTAGTGTGGAAAATCGACCTATTGAAATCGATGTACCTCAACACGGAATTTCGCGTGGCCTTTGCCAAGGTTGAAAAGTGCCTACGCAATGCGCGTCACGGCTTGCTCACTAAGTACGATGAGGGTCGCTATTACCTAGTCGCCACCATAGCGCAATGCCAGAAAGTTATCGAGCAAGGAGGTGAAGCAACTCGAATGTTGCTCTTACCCTTTCGGAATAACGACTTCATTACAACGTTTTGATTACGTTGGTTGGAACGTACTGATTGAGAACTTAACGATCTACGGCGGCCAACCTATCGATGCGGTATTCAAAACACCTCAAACGATGGCCATAAGCCTAGATAAAGCGCTCCAAGACAAGGTGAAAAATGGACAAAAATCAACAAGAGGTCGATCTATCGCTGGTTGTTGATGCAGTGAAGCGATCCAGTGACAGAGAGCTGGCCGTGCTATCTGAGATTAGTCGTAAACTCGATGGCAAGACGCTGCCAACGAACCAGAAAAAGGCTGTCCTTGCAGTAGATACAAAAGGCATCGAAAAGGCGGTGACTAAGGGCGTTTCCAACGCCTCTTTAAACGTCTCTACAATTCCGAGCACTAATCCACAAAAAGGATTAAAACAACAATCAAATGGCGCACATCAATCCAGCTCAACCAAGACCAAGCGAACGGGTGAAATTGAGCTGTCATTTGCGCCTAGTCAACCAGCAGAGATACAAGCAAAGCCGGACGCTAAAGCGGTCGAGCAAAGCAACTCTGTAAGTGGCGTTACGCCGATTGCTGACACACTGAAAAACGAGGACGCGCGCGAGCCTGTAAAGCAAGCGCCTGTTGTCGTGAATGTAGAGTCGCCAGAATCCAATTCTGAGCGTTTAGATACCTCAATCCTTGATGATGTACCAGAGAAGCTAGAAAAGGCCGTCTCTGACGCACTGGCAGAGTTTGAGGGCTATTGGGAAGACGCAAACGGCAAGCTTCGACGCTCCGATGGCCGCTACGCGAGCAAGCAAGAGCAATCGGCTTACAAGAACGCGCAACAAACGGCATTAGAGCGCCAGATTGAAAAGCAAACCGACACGGAAAAGGAAAGCCAGAGCGTTTTTGCCAAGGTGGCCACCAGCCTTAAGCAGTTAGCCATCAATAACGTGAAAGAGTTCCTACAGGAAGAAAACGATGCGACCGATGCAGCTGGCGCTGCGGCTGGTGGTTCGTTCTTCTACTCCGCAAAAGAGCTCTATCACTTAGGCCAAGACGCTAAAGAGGCATTGGATGATGTAAGCGAAAAGGCCACTTCAACCAAGGACAAGCTTAAAGAATCGAAATTAGGCCGACTCTTTACCCGAGGCAAACAAGCGCCAGAGGCAGACAGTCAGGCCGTCACAGCCATAGAGACAGTTAGCCATGAACAACTATCAGCGACAAAAGATTCGTTCGAGACAAGCCATTCAACGCAAATTACGCCTAGTGATCGACCTAACCGTGATGGTGCTAGGGGTAACGATCCTGTCAATCTTGCTAGGGGCGATTCTAGCCGGATAAGCAAGGCCAGTGAGCTAACAAGCACCAAAGATCAGAGCTACCGAGCAAACATGCTTGAAGTACTCCATGAGTCGAGTGCTGATCGTGAACACCAGTTTGATGATGTGCTAGACAAGCTCGATGATCTGATTTCGGCAACCAAAGCAGCGGGGAACGATGGCCAAGGCGGTTTATTTGACTTGGCTGGCGATATGTTTGAACGCCGCAGTGGTCGTAAAGCTGGCGGTAAGCGTGGCCGAGTTAAATCGGTAATGTCGGGGATTGGCAGTAAAGCCTCAAGCGTGGCCAGCAAAGGCGCATCGATGGCGGGTGCCGCTTTTAAGGGCATGTCTAAAGTCGGCTCCGTCGCTGGTAAGGCAATTCCTTTCCTTGCTCCGGCTTTAATGGCCTACGAAGCGTTTAGCGGATTTACAGACCAAGACAAGCAGAAAGAGACGTTCAACCTCAAAGATGGTCAAGAGGCGACAACTGGCCAGAAAAGCTCAATGGCATTGGCGAACGTGCTCGATTTGGGTGGCCTAGTCAGTGGCGGTGCTGGTTTGCTTGGTTCGGCGCTTGGGGCGTTCGGTTTTGATGGCGCTAAGGAAGCATTAACCTTTGATTCTGGCGATATGGCCAAAGGCATTTACAAGCTATTTGGCGGTGAGGTTGAGGACGACAAAGAGGCTAAGGATTCTAAGGCTGAGAAAGCTCAACCGGAGAAAGAAGAACACCTTAAGAGCGCCGAAGCCTACCACACAGCTAAAGTGTCCGGCGACGAGAAAACCATGCGCGAACTTGATGCGAAAAACTCAACTCAAGTGACCTCTCAAGAGGTATCGCAAAAGGCCAGCGAGCAAGACATTAGCTACAAAGAAGCTTACTTAGCTGTAAAAAGAGAAAAACGCATTAGCCAGGACAAACGTGTGCAAGTGGCTAATGAAACGGGCATGGATATGTCCGGTATGGTCGAGCATCCCGAGCTTGGCCAAGTTTACTCGCCAGATAAGAAAGCCGAACAAGTGGCCGCTGTCGATGCGGAGATCAAACGCCGTAAAGAAGCCGAGGCCGTAGCTGCACTAACCAAGGCTGCAAATAACACGCAAACCAACAGCGTGACCACTGCCAGCCATGAATCATCCATCAATACCGAGCTAAGTAACCAGAAAACGGATGCTCAATCCGTGGTGAAAGTGGATACCGAAAACACCTCGAATAAGACGGTTGCGACTCAATCATCCATCCAACGCAATGAGCGAGTTAGCGAGCTGCAAGCACAGGCAGCAATGAAAGACCTCAAAGAGAGCGGTAAGCCTCAAACCGTGGAACTTAGCAAGCATTCACTGGATGCCATTGGGCGCGCGGTTAGCGGCAGTGATAACAACAAACCAACCACTATCTTTGCAGCGCCTAGCGGCAGCTCAAGCAAAGACAAGCCAGCCTCATCCACTAAGGCTAGTGGCTCTATTCCTCTCAACTTTGATGACCGTTCGTTACAGCGTCAAAGCGCTGATATGGAGTGATAAATGAGCCAAGAAATTGATTACTTACTACGGGTCGATATTGACGGTGTAAAGGTGGCCGATGAGAAACACGCGATCGTTGCGCGCGTCTCTGAATGGCTCGATACACCTCAAGGCCAAGTTTGGGGCGCTCCAAAATGGGGCAACAGATTAGGGGCATACAAGCATGAACCACTAAACGAAACCACAGCAGCAGCTATCGAAAACTCAATCCTATTAACCCTCCCAATTGACGTGAAAGACGCGGTGGTTCAAGGCATTGCCGTAGAGCCAAGCGTGAACGGTATCGATGCCTACAAATTGACGATCGTTGTGAACGGTCAAACGTTGGAGAGAGGTATTACGTTTTGAGTAAGTTAGAAGAAGTCAAAAAGACCTTTAACGAGGCGATTGCTGGTTCAAGCTGGTGGTCGCGTCATATTGGTTCGCAATTCGTTGACTACCTTTGCTTATTTGTGGCCAAGATTGTTGAACGCATGGCAGCAATCAGTAGCCGTGCATTGCAAGAATCCTACTTGACGCTAGCCACTAAACGCACCTCCATTTTGGCGGGCGCTGAAACTGAGGGCTATGTAGGGCGAAAAGCAGCACCATCGAAAGGCCGTGCGCTAGTGACCAATACCGGAACAAAGCGCGTAACCTTGCCGAAATACAGCCAATGCGTTGCTGACAATCAATTGCGCTATACGCTAATGGAAGCCATTGATTTGATGCCGCAAGAAAGCGCCGCAGTAGAGGTACAACAGTTCGAAGTGTCCAAAATGACCTACACGGTCGATGAGGGACAGAACTGGTTGGCCGTGGCGTTCCCTCAAGAGCTGACTAAGCGCATTCATAACATCATCGTGCGCGTGAACGGCGAGCAATGGACGCACGTTTTTAAGTTTCGCAATACGGACGGCAAATCCAAAGCCTACATGGAATATTACAAGCCAACCGACCAGCTAGGCGTTCGTTTTGGTAACAACAATAACGGTCGCGCGCCAGCTACGGGCGATGTGATTGAGTTTGAGCTATGGCTGACTAATGGTGTGACTACCCTACTCGATGCGCAGCCTTTAGAGCTTATCGATATGGGTATTCAAAGCGCCTATAAAGACCAGCTCTCAATCAAAACGTCCACCAGCATTATCGGCGGTGCAGAGCCAGAAAACATTGAATCAATCCGAAACAACGCCCTTTACTCGCCAATCTATGACGAGCAGATTGCGTGGGACTCGGATTACATGACCTTTGTTAAGCGTAATGTTTCGGGTGTTACTTGGTTGTCCATTTGGGGCGAAGCAGAGCAGGAAAAACTCACTGGAAAACCTGACGTTCGTAACATCAATACCATTTTCATTTGCGCTTATTCTGCCGATAAGCCCGACGAGATTTTGTATAAGGAAATACAAGATCTATTCGCTGGCCGTGAGGGCTACAACGAACGCTATGAAATGGTGGAACGTAAAGACGAGCCTTTCACTGTAGCGATTACTGGCAAGCTTTATCCAAGCTCAAATCCAGAATGGGCGACAAAGGTACTAGCCGATGCGTTAAATGAGAAATTTGGCAAACAGACAAGTCGCAATGACCGCATTACCAAAAACCAAATTTGGGACGCCATCCAAGAGCTCAACGTAACTTTGGGTATTAAAGAGTTTGAGGTTGATGTCGTTGGGATTCTTGACCGCATCCCTATTGATACTTACCACTATTTAGACGTGAGTGCGTCAACCATTCAACTTAACTTCGATTACTCATAGAAGTTTTCGCATGCGAGAACTTTTTCGCACGGAGCATGAAAAACACGGATGTTTTCGCATGCGAAAACTTTCACACCAATAAGGAAAAAACATGGCATTTGGAGACTTTAGAAAATGGCTATCTGGCCAGCTAACCAAGGCGCGTCAAAAGGAAGCCGCTTGGGTAGATTTAGCAAGCGCGATCGCAGAGTCAATTGAAGCGCACGTAGAGTCATACATTGAAAAGCTTAAAGCGCGTTCTTCACTGTACGAAATGGACAAAGAATCGCTGCTAGAAGACATTAAAGAGCTGCGAAAAATCTTCCCACTAGGCGAAGTGGCCGATGAGGACTTGCCACACGTTGTGATGCAGCGTAAGGACGAAATACACTTTAAAAAGACCATTTACCCACTTATCTCAACGCTCGCGCGTGAATTTAAAGGGCTACGTGTTAAGTGGGAACGAATCTACGCGCCAGTAGATCAAGACCGATTCCCATACGGCACGTTCTTAGTTCCCGAGTCAGAGTTAGAGCTGCAAAACGGATTAAACCCGAGCGACTTTTTCCTGACCAGTCGCGGCGCTATTCGCATCCCTTTGAACGACATTGCAGGTGAGGATGGTATTACCGAGGAAGCCATTCGAGCATTCGAAGCAAAGATTAAGCGAGTGGTGCATCCTCTTATCCCATTACGTATTGTTTTAGATGGCCAATTGTATTCTATTGAATTTGAAGTCATGGATATGGTGGAAATACCTAACTATTCTGACCATGTTACGGTTGGAAAACAGACCACGACCAATATAGAATCAACACCGAGCTATAAACAGGATTTTGTTCAGACTGGAACGACGACACAGGAAGAACGCCCTGTTAGCCCTATGTATGGTACACCTAGAATGGATGCGATCCCCTTAGATGCGATCTCCATTGATAGACGGTACTATTAACCCTATTCCTATTCCCCGTCCCATTAAAGCGCCACGACTTATACGAGGTCGTAAAGGTGCTTACACAAAAAGTAGTCCTATCGCAGTGTGAACTGCTTAACCGTTATTACGACGAACGCGCCTTGTCGTCGTTGCCTACCAATGGTACTGAGCCTTATTTCCAATTTGGCGATCTTGAATGGGGTTTTGACCTTATCCAAGAAATTGAGGGCAAGCCTAGCTGCATGCCTATCCCACTGGATAAAACAACCGTTGAAAACGTGTTTTACCGCTCTAAGGCGAACTACGCCTATGTGAACGGCAATATCGTGATAACGGCAAACTTGCCAGCGGGTACGCTAGCAGAAGATGAACAATACCAGTTCTCTTGCGTGGGCGTGAAAGATGCGAGCGGCGGCCTAATTTTAGTAGCTGTCACTCAACCAGTTTGGATCTACTCTGACCGTGGCCTATCGATAGAAATCGTGATTAACACGGCTCGCACGGATAGCGCTCAAGTGGCGCAGGTTGGTGCCTAATGAGTCGCCCAAACTTCGAAGAAACGATCATCATTCCACCACTGCTAACGGACTGGCAAGCGCTACCGTTTATCACCGATACGCAATACCTAGAACCACTGGCTAGTAACAGTCTAAACCGCAAATTCTACGGCATCGTTCGCGCTGGTATTTTCCGTGGGTTTGAATGTGCTCCGGCTGGTGGAATGAAACTGCGTGTGAGCAGTGGTGAACAATTTGGCGTGGCATTGGTTGAGCGTGACGACTACATCCTAACCGTTCGCCAGCAACACGATATTGATGTGGAAATTCCGGTTGGGGCGACTTCTTATGTGGTGCTTGAGGCGTTCTATAAGTTCGGCGTAAAGACAAAGCAAGTCGATTTAGCGTCAGAGATTGAAGCGTCACAAGTTAAGGTACTTCCGCAGGAGGCGGTAGAAGAACATCATTTGATTTTGTGTCGTGCTACCGTGCCAGATGGCGTTAGCCAACTCAAAAGTGAACACCTTAATTTTGATGATCGTGAACAAGGCGGTTATGACCTACAAGGCCACGTTTCACATCCCGACCCACATAAGCAATATGCGATGCGCGCCGAAGCCGATGCGCACTACGCTGACCGTGAAAACCCGCACCACGTAACCAAGGCGCAAGTTGGCCTTGGCTTGGTAAACAACTGGGACGCAACCAGTGAGATAAACGTAGATAACGATCAGCTGTATGCTACAGCGAGAGCAATCAAGTTAGTCCACGACAAAGCCGTTGCCGCCTACAACAAATCGGTTGAGCATTGGCCATACATTGCGTCTGGTGGTGAAACAAAAATCGCATTGCCTTACGAGGTGCCAGAAGTAGATTCATTGTCTATCCAAGGTATCGTGCAAACCAAAGATAGTGCTTGGCAGTTTCTAAAAGACACTAACGAAGTTGAAGTAGCCGAACCACTTGAAACGGGTGATGAAGTGGTGATTACTCTTGGTGTTCCATCATTAAGCTCAAGCTCCATCATTGCAGAGCTTCAAGAGCACATCGATAACCTTGAATCTATCATCAACAGCGGCGCTACTGGCTCGCCTATGGAAGTATTCCATAGCCACTTCCCTAATACCTCGAACACATTCGCTATCCCGCCAGCATTTGCAGAGCGCGCGATTAAGCTTGTGTTCCTACAAGGTGTACAGCAATCAAAAGATATTGCTTACACCATTGTGCCGGACACTGGTGTTATCCAGTTTGTTGACGAAATTGCAGCAGGAACGGAGATCACCTTGGTCGGCTAATCAGTTTCTACATTCCCCCAAAACCTATTCCCCATAAATGCCCTTTTTACTAACAACGAAAATTGGATCTTTTATGGCTACACAAAACAAATTAACTCGCATTAACCGTCTCGTTTCTGATCTTTCAGCTCAAGACGTTGGTGCATTACCAGCGGGTGCTCGCGCAACAGACTCATCAAAACTTGAGGGCAAAACCAAGGCACAAGTTGTCAGTGAAGCGCGTTCGAACCTTGTCCCAACTTCTCGCACTATCAATAACAAACCACTAACGGGCGATGTGACTCTGACTCACTCAGATGTGGGCGCAGCGCCAGCAAGCCACACTCACGACTACATCCCTAATAACAAGAAAGGCGTTGCAGAGGGCGTGGCTACGCTAGATAGCACAGGTAAGATCCCACAAGGCCAATTGCCAGCTATCGCAATCAAAGAAACGTTCCCTGTTAAATCAGAAGCGGAAATGCTTGCTCTTACAGCGCAAGAGGGTGATATGGCAATCCGTTCGGATCTGCGTAAATCATTCGTTCTTATGCGCCAACCAGCAAGCACACTAGCGAACTGGCAAGAGCTGTTAACGCCAACAGATGCGGTTTCATCTGTTAACGGCCAGCGCGGTAACGTAGTGCTTGAAGCTACAGACGTAGGTGCTGAACCAGCGTTTAGCAAAAATACAGCATTTAACAAAAACTTCGGCACTAGCGCTGGCACGGTTATGCAGGGTAATGACTCTCGTGTTGTTAATGCAGTGCCAAAGACTCGTACCATCAACGGTCACGCGCTAAGCGCAAACGTCGAGCTCACAGCTGAAGACGTGGGCGCGCTAGACGCTGACGCAACTGCCGTTAACGCAGCAAAGCTTGAGAACACCACTAAATCACAAATCATTTCACAAGCACGTAGCGGTCTAGCTGCTAGCGGCGCGTCATACACCAAAGCGGAATCTGACGGTAAATATGCAACCAAAGATAGTCTAGGCGCTTCCATCAAAGACGCGATCCGAACGGTGGATATTACTGTCGAAGCTGCATCAACTACGGTCACTCTGCCAGCGGGTACAGTATCAGCAATCCTTGTTCTAAGTGTGTGCGGCGTAATGCAGAACGCAGGTGTATGGAGTCTATCTGGTAACACAATCACGTTCGGTGAACAGCTACAAGCTGGCGACATCGTGACGGTTATTGGCTTCAAGTAAACATGACCTTTCCTTTCCTACTTCCCCATTAACGATGTGCTCCGGCGCTTTGTCGGAGTTGCTGGTCAATGAATTGAGAAAGGCATATTTCTGAATGGCATTAAAAAAATTGACTCAAGTTGGTGGTAGTCCAGCTCGAAAATTGCGTGAAGAAATCACGACAAAAGTGGATGAGCACGCTAGCAATAAAACGAACCCGCACGGAGTCACAAAGGCACAAGTAGGCTTAAGCAACGTACCAAACTATCCAGCCACCAGCTCGGTATCAGACACGTCCAACAGTAAACTGGCGACCGCTGGTGCTGTTAAACAGGCATACGACAAAGGCGTTGATGGTTTAAATCGCGGTAACGCAGCTTATGACCGCGCAGAGCAAGCAGAGACAAACGCGAACAAGCACACCGACGAACGTATCAGCACTTTGATTGGTGGTGCGCCAGCAGAAGCGCTAGACACAATCAAAGAGCTAGGTGATGCGTTAATGGATCAAGAAGATGCGGTAGCGGCCATTACAACCAATATCGCTCAACACAAATCCGACACATCAAACCCACACAAGGTGACAAAAGCTCAAGTTGGCTTATCCAACGTGCCTAACTACGCATTCACAGCGGCGATTAATGATGCCAGTGATGTGAAATTTGCGGCAGCAGGTGCCGTTAAGAAAGCGTATGACCTTGCAGCATCGAAAATGACACAAGCGCAAGCCGATGGCCGCTACCTAAAACAGTCTGGTGGTACACTGACTGGTGGCCTAACCATTGATGAGGGCAGTTCCAATGTATCTCAATTGCATTTAGGCCATGCAGGTAAGCGATTCCATGTAGAAACGAAAACCGATGGCACATTTGACATTGTAGAGAGTGACGTTTCAAGTCGATTGAAGATCCGCAAAGGTGGTGAAACAACGCTATACGGCTCAATGAACGCAACAGAGTCGGTTTCTTCTAACCGTAGTGTTGAAGTGCAAGGTACGCGCTCAGGAAATAGCGTTCCCGCGAGCGAGCAAGTTAAGCTGGATGGCTATGGAGTGATTGGTAATCGCCGTGCTGTTTACTTTACTAACGGCTCTAATTCATCTGATGCTTACGTTCAAATAGGGGTTGGTGGCGCTCACAATGGAGGGGATGCTAAGTTAGACCTGACTCGCTCCAAGCTTCATTCCACCGTTCCTATCGAAGTTCAAGGACAAAAAGTTGTCACAGAGGCATTCAACCGTACAGAGGTTGTGCGCACCTCTTTAGGTAGTGACAACTCTTGGTGTTTGGTTGCTAATGTAACGATGCCTCAATCAAGCTCTACTGCGGTTATTGAGTTCTTTGGAGGTGCTGGCTTTAACGTCAATCTGCATTATCAATCATCACGACATCAAATGATTCTGCGAGCCAGTAATAACAACCCTAAAGGTCTAAATGGCCAAGTGATCACAGACCATCCTAGCGGCTTGCCATTTAGTGAATTTGGTTGGGTGAATACTGGCGGCGATAATTACGCAATCTATGTGAAAACACGTAGTGCCTACAGTACGAACATTCTTATTCGATACATGTGTAGTCACACAATTACGCCTTACGTTAGCAACAAAGGTGCGACTGAGCCATCGGGTATTGTTAAAGGGCGAATGGTCACTAGCTATACGTCTTACAATAAAGACTTAGGGGCAATCAACTCTGTTGATGGAAAGGGTTTAGAACTTGATTACTCTACAAAGAAAACTTGGATTGGTTCTCGTAATACTTCTTGGTGCCACCTCCAAACGGAGGCAGCGAGTGGTTTCTATTTCTACAATCCCATCGTAGCTTCTTCGGGTCTAAATATAAATTTGAACCAAACCTTGGATTTTGGTGGTAAGACAGGGGTTAGAGCTACAGATGGTTCTTGGCTTCGCATCAATGACTTAGGATCATTTGGTACTGGTGTCTTTTTCGGTAGCTCATTGGTTCGTACTGATGGACAGTTTACTTCTGGTTCTTGGCATTCCAAAGCAAAGGCAGCTCGTGTAGCTCCTAACTTCTATGATGGTACTTGGGGTGGTAACGGTTATGCTGCTTACAGTGTTAATGTGCCAGATAGTACAGGTGCTCATTGGGCTTTTGCCTCTTACTACGATGGAACTAACATTCGTGCTGGTATTCAGGTTCTTACTAACTCTGATGGTCGGATTAGATTATACACTAACCGTAGAAGCAAGTATGTCGAGGTATATAGTGGCAACGTATATGCGGGTGCGCCTCAAAGCTCGGCGGGTCACTCATTAGCGCGCAAGGATTACGTAGACTCTAAAGTTGCTTCTTTGAACCGTAGCGGTGAGTCTGTTGTTGGTAGCGGAGGACAGTTAAGGGCGGGAAATATCACAATTGGCTCAACCACATGGGAATACAAGGATTGGATAGGCCATTATCTCGATCCGTTTGATTTGGTTGCATACAATACTCCGGTGTCAGGGTTTGATATTCGTGTTGCAGGTTATTACGACATTCAATGGACTCCGATACGACGACGAAATGCCGTGAATGACTCGATTGTTTACTCAGCCATTACTAAGAACGGCGTTATCATTTCAGAGTCAGAGAGCTTGTCTAACGACTATTGTGCATCCACGATCACTTGTCGATGGGTTGGGAAGCTAAATCGCGGCGATTTAATTCAGTTCCTAGACAGGGGCGCGTCAACGGCGGTTAAGGGTTCACATTTCTCGATCCGCTACATCAAGCCATAACCATCAATCTAAGGGACACGATGCTGTCCCTTTTTTGCAAAGTTTTCGCATGCGAGAACTTTAAAACATGCCATTCCCTAAAGTTTTCGCATGCGAAAACATGGGCGCATATTGATGCGAAAGCCAATATTTATATAATCTGCCTTGTCAAACATCGATTCGACTCGACTATCCTCGTTGTAAGTTTTGTTTGCGTTGCCGCGCAACAAAACGCTTGGACTTGCCTCTCGCCTACCTTTTGGGCGAGAGGCTTCTTTTTTATATAGGCTCTTGAAATCTAACTTTTTTCCTCAAACCAGCCCTATTTAATACCTATTCAAAAGTAAGTAACGCCCGTCTATTGAGCAAAAGCCATAATTCCGAATACACTCGCTAGGTGACATATAAAAGGGGGATTTAATGCCAGTGTCAGTTGTTGGTGAGAGCTTTGCGATTAGCGTACTGGCTCTATCTGTCCTCAGTGGTGTTGGGTCATATCTCCAAGGCATACGCGAGCAACGTTTGGCTGGTGGATTCCTTGATTTTTTAACCGAGCTAACGCTGGCGTTGGTGGTCGGTTTGATAGTCGCTTACTTGTGTGAAAGCGAGGGTGTGGAGGCTGGTTACACCAGCGCGCTTGTCCTCATTGCGTCGAACAACGGAGCAGACTCGATCAACTTTATCCGCAAGCTGACTAGCCAAACGTTAGCGAGATTTTTTAATACCGGAGGGCAAAGCAAATGATGGAATTTGCAGTGATTGGCCTAGCCATTGCTGACCGATTTTTGCTTAAACGAAACGCAGTAAGAATACTGCATGCAAACCAGATGGACGATCCCGATGTGATTCGATTCGTTCTTGGTTATCAATCTCAGCGAGCCATAACGAGTGGGACTTTAACCTATTCGTTGCGCAGTAAAAAACGACCAAAAGCCGTCATTACTCGCACACGTAAGCTCGACTTTTCACACGCCGGAAATAACAGCGAATACCTGACATTCGATCGCAAGTTACTCGAACTCGAAGCAGGGGAAAAGCTGCATGGCGAGTGGATTCTGGACGTTAAGATTGAGCGCTCCTGTTCCCTAATCAATCCGCTATACAAAATCTTTCCTACCTGTACGACATATTCAGAGGAATTTGAAATTGCGTAACAACAGTAAGTTTGCACTAGACCAGTCACATAACTATGTGGTGGTCGATTTTGACAACGTGACCGAACGCGGCCTTAAGAGTCTGATCACTGCGTTAAAACAAGCTGGTGCGACTGTTACAGACGTAGAAGCCTCGAACAAGAGAACGAGACGAGACGGCGAGACAGTTAAACGCGCCAAGTTATTCTTTGATAATGGCCAGTCAATGACGCTGTTTATTGGTGATGAGGGTGATATTTTCCAAATGACACTCAACAGCACTAAACAGCCTATCCCTAGCGTGAAAAACGAGCGCGAGCTTGCGCGTGAAATGGTTCGCCTCATGAAGCGCAACCAAAGCAAGTTTGACAAGCAAGTTGCACGTAAAGCGGCTAAAGCCGTTAAAGACACCTCAGACATTCAACCAGCTACACGTTCTATTGCTAAGCGACTTGAAGAAGCCAAAGCGGCTGAACAGATCGCTCAATCCAATTACACCAATGCCCTAGCCGCTCGGGACAGCGTTCGCACCAAGTTGGAAGAAGAACAACGCCGCATAACAGATCTCGAAACTGCATTAGAGCAAGAGAAGCAAGAAACCAAAGAACTTGAAGCACAATTAGAGGCGGCAAAGTCATGATGTTTACCAGTCAAAATCAAATCAAGATTGTGGATCGCATCGACCATCTGGCCAAGAAGCTCACGCCGGAGCAGATTGAAGCGGTGCTGCAAGGTAAAAACGCCGATCAAATCCTAGAGGCATTGTCACTTGAGGATTTGGAGAACACCTACTTGTATCAGTGCAAGCCTGTGCCACAAATGATGTTAGAGGCGTTCAAATCGAAAGCCTCAAGGCTTCAATTTCGTGCTCAGCAATTCGGTAAGCACTTGGAACGTAAAACCCCTACTCTATCGGTAGAGGCCGTAGAAGTAGGCAAACCGCGCAAGTCTGGTGCGGTTGCTGTCCAAATGGTGAAAATCCCATTTTCGGATGGCCAGAGCATTTCTATTGCGTTCCATGCGCCGGATAACGATCCGCTAAAAATCAATCCAGACGACACGCTAATTGCGTTCCGCTTCCTAATGAACTCACGCGATATTACTCACGTAGTCGCGCCAAAGGGCAACATGGATTTGTCCCTTAAGGAAGTGACCAACAAGCTAGCGCAATTGCTTGAAAACAACAGCGAGAAGTTTGTAGCCGCTAAGGCGAAGAAAGACGCTGACAAGAAAGCATTGGAAGAAGCGCAACAAAAGGCACAAGAGCTCGATGAGCAAGCCGCTCAACTAGGTGAAGAAGCTACCGACTTGGAACAAAAGCTCGGTGAACTGGCCAAGAAAGAGAAGCGCTTAGAAACTCAGATCGCTACGCAAAACGAAATCCAAGAAGAACTACGCAAACAGCTTGCTGCTATCAAGCCAGCAGCAAATACAGCAACGAAAAATGTAAACGCTGGTGGTAGTTCGTCTCAAGTGATCGAGCAATGGGACGCTTCATGGACTAAGCAAGAGAAGCGCGACTTCATCATTAACCGCGCGTTCAATGGCGATCTCGATGCCTTTGTTAAGCAGCTAAGCCAAGAGTTTAAAGACTCATTAGAGTTTGCGGGTGCAGCAAATCAAAACGTTCCTAGCACGTATTCAGAGTCGTACATCAATGATGCGATTTATGAGCTCGATAAAGGCGCTATGACAGTATCAGAGCTTGCCGAGGCTAAAGAATACATCCGTGATTCAATTGAAAACGATTTTCCTCAGTTGTCAGACGAAGAACGGGAACGAAAAGCAAATATCGAGCGCAAAGAATGGCTATTGGCTCTTATTGGTCGCAAGACCATTGCTAAGGGCTGGAAGATGGATAAAGGCGAAGATAGTGAGCCGTTTGTCTACTTCGAATCGCCTGACGCGAACGACGATGATAGCTTTGGCCAGTACATGATCCACGCGCGCGATAACCAAACCTTGGCTGTCACTTACGGCGAGGGTTCACCGCTTGCTGGTGGCGACGATCTACAAGGTTGGGAAGCTGCTAAATCACTTATTCTGGCTGACTACGATCGCGAATCTAAGTTGCTTCAAGATACCGATGACAGCAATGAAGAACCACAACCAATTGAGAACGACGAGCCAAACGCGAACGACCAAGACAAAGACGAAACCACGGATAACCTATTCTGGTATGGCCTACGTCTACGCCCTTATGGCTTGGGTACAACGCCGCCACAACATCAAGTGGTTAAGTGCCTCGATCCAGAATCGGCTAAAGAGCAATTCGCTGACGCTGGTAATGGCATTCGCCACGGTGCAATCGCTTATGACCAAAAACTGCCACCAGAGCTAGTAAGCAACTTTGACCTAGAGCCGCTATTTGGCATGGTTGAGTGCGACCTAGAGGAAGCGGAGCGCATCGCAGCCGAAGCGCTAGACCAATGGGTTGAGGACAAAGGCGTTGATGAAATTCCTCAGTCTACGCTCGATACCCTAAAACAAGTGGGCTTCAAAGCAGCGTTCGCTAAGCAGCTACGCCAGCAACCGGAAATGAAGAACCGCAAGGAAAATCCAAAAGCGTACAAGCTATGGAGCGCATCGATTGACCTTGTGACACCGGAAATGGTTCAAGAGATTGCCGAAGACCTAATGCTGGTTCAAAGCGATGCTGAATTACAACGCCAAGCAGAACACACGCAAGGCCGCATGCGCTTCCAAGAAACTGCCCTATCTAAACTTAAGGATATGCAGTCAGTGAGCCCAAGCGATCGCAAGCGTCTCGTTATGCTGGCTGACCTAACGCTAGGCACTGGCAAAACGCTAAAACGTGGCGAGAAAGTGGATGACCAAGCTAAGCGCATTTCAGAGCAAGCGCATCTAGTGGAATCACTACAAGGTGAAACCCTAGCGTCATTGGAAGCGCAGTTTAAGAACCGTAAAGAGATCACTGATTTCCTAACGGCTCACCGCATCCCATTTAACCGCCGTGCGAAACGTGCTGACCTACTGCAAGCTATCTTGAACTACCGTGACGGATTCTTTAGCGCAACGGCGAAAATGTTCGACCTACGCGCGCTACGTGGCGACCTATACGAGAAGTTTGAGAACGGCGAAGCGTTAGCACTGGATGACGTAGAAAAAGCGTTTAGCGCGACTACGGTTTACCATGATGGAGACGTAGCTTACACCAAGGCAAAAGGTGAAACCGTCATTCCAGCAATGGCAGACCAAGGCGAGGACTACCAAAAAGTTGAGCGCTTCATTAAGGCGATTGATGACGGTAGTTACCCTGACCTATCCGAACTAAGTTCAGATGAGCTCTTTGCTCAGCACTATGCAATGGCAAGTGTTACCAACCAAGACATCCTGGCAATTCATGGTTTTAGATACTTGGATAACGATGAGCAGATCGACAATGAACAGATGGCGCGCGCTATCCATAACTCAGTCATGCCATTGTGGTACACAAAAGCTATCGAAGCGGAATACGAAAGCCGTGGCTTCCCTAGCCTTGCTGCATTGCCTGACTTGAACCATAAAGGTCAATTCAAGGCGACACGCGAGAAACGCTACGCACCAGTTGGCACTATTGGCCAATCTGATTTTAGCGTTATCGATACGTACACAGGCAAGGTGCTAGAAACTGGCCTAGAGGGTGCAGCAGCGCAGCAAAAATCGACTCAACTAAACGACCAAGCAGTGAAAGAAAGCACTATTGCAATCTTTAACATGCTTAAGGACGGCAAAACGCTTGAGCAAATTGCAGAGACGGAATACAGCGCACCACTAGAGCCTGTCAGTCCGGCCATGTTCACCACAATCAACGGCTTTGAATCATTGTATTCAACGTTAGCCATTAACGGCTCGGGTTCGCTTCACTCGCGCCCAACACTACGCGAGAACGCCGACAAGCTACTGGCTAAGGTGGACGCTGACGGCAAGATTAACGATGTTGCGCTAACCGAAGAACAAGAGAACCAAATGGAAAATACATTTGGCTACAGTTTCTTCTCTGCAAAATCGAGCAAGGGTAAAGAGCTACGCTTTATCGCTAACACCAATTCTCGCAGCTACCTAACGGTTGACGGTGCAAACAAACTGCTTGAGCTATTGGGTGCTAAGAACGCCGTAGAATCTGACACAGCAGATGAAGTGAATAAGGGTGCGTCCGAGGAAGAAAAACAACTTCTCGCGCTAGACCCAACTCAATATTCATTTGGCTCAATCTACGAGAAAGAGGGCATTCGAGATACGGGTGAAATCGCTAAGCGAATCCGCGCCTTTATCGCTCAGCTTAAGAAAGCTGGCAAAATCAGTAATGACGTTAAAATCTCAGTACGCAAGCCTCGCTACGGCACACTAGATCTAACGCTGACTGACTTGCCAAGAAACGTCATGCTCTACAATCCAGCTTACCTACAGTTCGAGATTGATAACCCTAACTCGCCAACGCCACACGGTATGAGCCGTTATACCGAAGCAGTAGATCAGCTGATCGAGTTTGTTAACGCTTATGTAGGCCAATACGACTACAACAACAGCGACACAATGACCGATTACCACGATCGCAATTTCTTTGGTGGCCGCCTAACCGTGGACTTTGATTTTGGTAAAGAGCGCAAAGTGGTAGAGCTCGCATCTCTAACTGAAATGCACCAGCAAGGCGAACAGGCAGAGGATGACGTATTAGACGTTAACTCATTCCGTGAAAGCCTAGATGAAGAAGAAGCGAAAGCGCTTGAGCAGCTAGAAGCCTTTACCAACCTAGAGCTAAAACTTGGTAAGCAAGAAGTGACATTCCCAACAGGCCGAGTGAAGTCGATTAATGCGAAAGATGAGGACGGACTAACTTACAGCCTAGACGTTCTATTCGACATTCTAGCGACCGACTTAAGCGAAAAAGCGAAAGCTCAACTTGAGACGATTAAGGACTGGCAATCTGCGGATACCTACTACAACGAAAAAGGCGCATTGGTACAACCAAGTGTTGCGACTGGTATCCATTCAGTAAATGGTTCAGTACCAGCGAACGTGTACGCTCCGCTAGTCGCCCGTTCATGGCTAAATGAAAGCCACGCTGACATTTATCCGATCGCTAAAGATGGCGAGTACAAGTTCGCGCTATACCAAGGCAACGACTTGATCGGTGAATTTGACGATACAGCGGAAATGGAAGCGTTATTAGTGAAAGCGTTCAATCTAAGTAGTGAGGCGCCTCAATCTGAAACAGAGGGCAATAACGAAGAAATGGAACATGTAGAGAAACTAAAGGAGATCCGAGATTTCACTGGTGAACCTACGCCGGAATTGGTTGATGAGTTCCAAACCGCACTAGAGCAAGCTTACGCCTACTTCGAAGCTAACGACCAAGTGGCAGAGAACGAAGCGTTGATGGATGCCGCTCTAAGCAACATCACTAGCATGATCCAAGCGCAAATCTAATCACAACCAAGGCCGCCACTTCGGCGGCCTAAACCGGAGAGAATCAAGTGTTAAGCTTAAGAGAAAAAATGACGCTCAACCGCGATGCTGCGGGTTTGTTGAAAGAGCTTAAGAGTGGCCAGCTATCGATTGGTGAACGCATCAAAAAGAACCGTGAGCTGGTGGAAATTCTTAATAAACTGACTGGCGCTAACCAAAAGGTTGAGCAGGAACCGGTATCAAGTTCGGATGAGCCAATATCGGTAGAAGAATTTTCCAAGTTAGGCCGCTCCGATAAGATTGAAAAGCTCAATGAAGTGCTATTTCTGCCTAACTGGTACGAATACGAAATGGCGTTTTTCCCTAACTACCAAGTGGTTGAAAAGGGCGATAACTACGTTGTGTACAAGGATGGCGAAAACTTCCAGTTTGGCTACAAAGGGCATATCGCGCGCGGTTTGGACTACTGGAAAAACGATGCGGGTTCAGCCAAGAAAAATGGTGGCTTTGGTAGCTGGTCGCGCGCTGACCGTAACAAGGCTATCAAAACCCTTACGAAGCACATCGAGCAGAATGAGCGCGACAATTGCGAACGTCCAGTTGAGCAAAGCGAGCTAGTTGCGAGATTCCTTGCAGGGGAGTTTAATACAGCCAAGCCATCGTTGTTTGTTGATGTAATGCGAGACGTTCACTCAGAGGGCTTGGAGCTAGATAGCATCAAGCAAAAAGCGATTGAATGGTTCGAGCACAATCCTGACAAACTGGCCGCTTAAGTTTTCGCATGCGAGAACTTTTTTGCATGGAGCGCGAAAGACACGGATGTTTTCGCATGCGAGAACTTTAAAACATGACATTCTATATACTTTTCGCATGCGAGAACTTTAAAGAATCTCGTTCGATATAGTTTTCGCATGCGAAAACTTTTCAGAGAACTTGAGAAAAAACAATGAATGTTTTCACTAAAATCCGAGCAGACTATTACTACAAGCAATCTTTAAACCTTGCACTAGCAGCCAGCGAACGTCAAAACTACGCCAAGGCGCTTTTCGCATTGCTTAAGAGCCTTTGATCCGTTTCCCTGTCCCAAAAGTTTTCGCATGCGAAAACTCGCCACTCCAACCGGAGCGGTCAAATTGAACCAACTCACATCAATTAGCGCCGAAATCAAAGAGGCGAAAAACATCAATGACCTAGCCGAGATTGTTCAACTGTACGCAACAGACAATCCAAAACCCAAGCTAGGTCGCACCAGCTACGTTGTGACAGCAAAAGGCGACGAAGTAGAAACAGGATTTAAAGTCGTGGAAGCCAGCGACCTTATTCCATCGAACGACTTAGACGGTCGAATCAATCCGAACTTCCCGCAAGAACTGCAACCGCGCGACCGTACTCGCGTATCCTCAAAATTGCAGATCTCAAAAATGGCCAACGATTTGCGCCCACAACAATTAACGGATTCTGGACTATCTAGCCACGGCGCACCGATTGTCGGCTCGGACAATGTGGTGGAGTCGGGGAACGGTCGAACCATCGCTATCATCAAAGCGTATAGAGAGGGCAAAGCTGAAAAGTACCGCCAGTTCCTAATCGACAATGCGGAGCGCTTCGACCTATCACCGGAGAAAGTTGAAAGCATGCGCGAGCCAGTGTTGGTTCGAGAACGTGTCACCAAAGTTAACCGTGCTAAGTTTGCCCGAGATTCCAACCTCTCTGACTTGCAACAAATGAGCGCAGCCGAGACAGCTTGGGTTGACGCAGAGCGCATCGATGACCGCATGATTGCTCTGTTCCAACCGAGCGAAACAGGAAACCTTTTGGCCAACTCTAACCAAGGATTTATAAACAGTTTCTTAACTGAAATTGTGATAACTCAACCGCCGGACTACTTACCGAAGATGGCCGACCAACCAAGCAACTGATTGAGCGCATGCAAAATGCCGTGTTTGCCAAGGCGTACAAAAACGAGAAGTTGGTGAAGCTGGTAGCCGAGGAAGCCGATCCCGAAATTCGCAACATTTTGAGCGCGCTAAACGCCGCAGCAAGCGCGTTTGTTGAGATGCAATACCTTAGCGGGGAGGTGCATAAAAACACGTCTGGAACACTGGCAGAAGCCGTGGAAATTAACGCCTCACAACCTGACCTCGCTAAGTCAGCACTTGACTCACTGGTGCAAGCAACCGAGCTGGTAAGACAGGCCAAAGATTCCGGTCAACACATCGATGAGCTATTGGCTCAGTCCGGTTTGTTTGGCGACAACGATCCCGAGGCCGAAGCGCTGGCGAGATTCATTGCTGCTAACAACCGAAGCGCAAAACGCATGACACTGGCATTTAAGGCAATGGCCGAGGCAATCAATAGTGAATTGCTTCACCAAGGCCAAGCGCTCGGGGATATGTTTGGCGGGGGTGGTGCATCGCTTATTGATATTCTTGGGCGTGTAAATCAAGAGCTGGAAAACGAGGGGGTACAAACAGGCTTTATGTTCGAGTCCAGTGTGCAACTGGACGAACTTGCAAACGCTTCGAGGCATGCTATAAATTAGTTCTTGGCATATACTGCCTATACAACCTTTATAGACACACAAAAACGCCAGATTTAATTGTCAAATCTGGCGTTTTTGCATTTGGGAGTAGGGGATGTTTACTATCAGGCATCGTTATCACTACGGGCTAATCGACATAAACGAAGACGGCGTTGCCGATGGCCATTCAGTCGCAGGGAATGAGATCCCCGCTTTAAGGAAAGATGGCGAGTATATCTACAGACCATTTAAAGGGGCGCTAGATAATATCTATCTACTGCATGTCCAAAAGGTAAAGCTGGTGAATATCGTCGCTTATTGCGATGACGAACTAGGGCTATTTGGCTGGCAAGACGTGCCACTCGATCACTATGTGGTTGGTGTCTACCGTGATGGCGGGTATTACGTCCTAACGAAAAACGGGCAGCTAATTAGCCACCCGCTTTAAAAGTTTTCGCATGCGAGAACTTTACACACGATACCCAACTAATTGAGCTTCACCAACTGGCACTTGCTCAAGTTCGCCATCATCAAACAGTACCGTTAGCTTGTCGCTATGCTTACCAGATGCGAACACCAAACCATGACGGCCATTAACCATGACACAAATGCTGGTAGGCTTTTGGTTTGCCGTAGGCTTTTGGTTTGCCGTAGGCTTTTTGCTTACTGGTGTCTTATCGGTCTTTTCTGCTTTCTCGGGTTCGCTAGGTTGAGGTGCAACTTCCACCTTGCTATCTAGCTCGCCAGTGCGCAGTTTTACACAATCTTGGCGCGTTAGCTTCTCACCGCTTTCCAGTGCTTCACGAACGCGCTCAGAGTTATCGATGCTGGCTTTGCGTAGTTCGTTGATGGACTCAACATCACCAATAATTCCTTTTTTGAATGCTTCCAAAACAAAGTCAGGGGCTTTAAGCACATTTAGGTATTTCGAAATGTAGCCGTCTGATTTGCCAAGGCGCTTAGCTAAGCCACGGTTATCAAGATTGTGCTTTTTCTTAGCTTGGTCAAACGCCTTACCCAATTCGATTGCCGTTAAATCTTCACGTTGGATGTTTTCAATGAGCTGGCCAAAAATATCACCCTTTTCACGGATAATACATTCAACGTGAGTCAGCTTATCGCTCAACATAGCGGCGCGCCAACGGCGTTCACCCTCTTGGATTTTGTATCCCTTGCCATCGAACGGGTAAACAACGACAGGTTGAATTTGGCCGTTCTCTTCTAGGCTTTCGCATAACTCAAGTAGTGATTCATCGTTAAATTCTTCACGAACTTGCTCAACTGAATACAAAGAGTCTTTAGGGATAGCCAGCACTTTCGCTGCATCGCGGATTTCTACCGCTGATTCATCCAAGAGATTATCTAGGTCGCTAAGCTTGATTCGATCTCTTAAGCTTTTGGTCATGCTGTCACCTCTACCATGCGCTTGCAAAGCTCATCACAAACCGCTGTAAAGCCGAATTTCTCAGCCGCTTTAGGGTTGGTTTCAATCAGTGCTTTGCCTTGGTTTAGAGCTTCACTTACGCGCGTTGTTTTAATCAGTTTGTTTTCAAAAACTAGGTTGCCGTACTCTTTACGAAGTTCCGCTTCCTGTTCGCGCTGGTCGTTTGTAATGTTGGCTTCAATAAGGTTTAGGACAATGCCTAACACTTCCAAGTCAGGGTTCATTCGACGGATTTGGCGCGAGGTCTTAACCAGCTCATTAACGCCTTTGATCGACATTTTTTGTGCTTGGCTAATGATAAGTAGCTTGCTGGCCACAAGTAGCGCTGCATGCTGTAGCGCGTTCGCCGCTGGTGGACAGTCGATAAAGATATAGTCGTAGTCGTCTTTGATAAGGTCGATAGACTCAGCCACGTTTAAGATTTGTGATTGAGTAATGTTGCCCATGCGCTTATCGCCGCCAATAACGTGTACGTTTTCGGTGACTTCGAAAGGTTGAGCCTTTACTGGATTTTCGAAAAGGTTGTAAGCGTTGTGTAGGCAGCTCGCAGATGTGTACTCTGGATTCTCGACCATTTCCGGTGCGATTGAACCGCCTAAGTTGTTTTGTGGGTCAAAGTCCAGGAATAGACATTTATTGCCTTGATTAGCGATGCTAATGCCAAAGTTGTAAGTACAAGTTGTTTTACCAACGCCGCCTTTTTGGTTGGCAATCGCCATGATAATGCTCATTAATTAATTTCCTTTGCTGGTGGAGTTTGTTTGCTGTTTTGGTTTGCTCAGTGCTGTCTCAAGATCATCGATATAGCACTGAACCACATAATCGGTCGTACCGCCGCCATTCATGGCTTTGTAGATGGCAGTGTGACAAGGGCTTACTCCCTTAACGCCATCAATAAGCAGCTTGGCTTTTCTGGTACTTCCTGCTTTCTCGACTAATTGAATTAGTCTTTCGCATCGTTCCTTGGATGCCATATCAACGCCTCTTAATTGTTGTCACTGGCAACGGGGTTACACTATACGTTGCCAGAAGCAACAGCACAAGCAAAAAAGTGAACAAACAGAACCGATTGCACAAGTTTTCGCATGCGAGAACATCAGATAAATTGTGAGATTGATTCCATGTGTTTTCGGATGCGAAAACTTTTTGACAATTCTATTACTTAACTAGGTTACAAAGAGCAGCGTCAACAGGCATAAGAAGACAAAAGCACCTAGTTGCATAGATCGTTGTTTTTAATAAAAAAGATCTAAAAACCTGTTGAATATGAAAATTATTTCATATACATTAAATTACAGATAGGCGGCAACAAAACTATTAGGGGTAGGATTGATTGCATCAAAGCTTATCTGTTCAACGTGCAATCCCCGCCATTTTTTCAGTGGCGGGGTTTATTTTTTCTATCTCAAAAGTTTTCGCATACGAAAACTCTCCACTAAATTCCATGCAAAAAAATACCCGCCAAAGATGACGGGTATATGAGAAAAAGTTTTCGCATGCGAAAACTTACTGCATCGATTTGCTGTTAACACTCCACGCTTCGAGATTTACGTCCTCGATAGAATATTCAAATTCTTCATCATCGGCGTAGTAGGTATGTAGGTTTGCTTGCCAGTAGCCTTTATCAACTTGCTCTTGCTGGTACGCCCACGCAGCACACAACAAAATCGCAGGGTCTTCGAAATTGAAGTGTTGCTCTGTGATCACTTCTGAATCGCTGCCAAGGTCATAACCATGCTTAGCCATGAGCGATTTAACCGCCCACCAATAAGCGCCATAGTGACGGTACATGAGCGGATTGGCTTTAAGTGTTTTATAAATGCCATCTACTTGAGCTTGGATAAATGCTTCTTTGCTTTGCGCTGTTTCTAACGCCTCATCGAGTAGGGGCTGTAGATCTTCAACGGTAGGCAATTTCACTTGGGTAATCATTTTTGTCTCCAAAAAGTTTTCGCATGCGAAAACTTATCGCATGCGAAAATTTGAGTTAGGCAGCTTCGGCCATTGTGTTGTGAATGGTTAATAGCGATTTCGCTAGCAATTCCAAATCCGCTTTAGCAGAGATAAACCACCAGCCGCCATTAAACTCACTGCTTGCGTTCGAGGCGAAGTCTGCGCCGTACTCGGCCTTGGCTTCCTTGTCACCAGCGAACATCACTTTAAGCGAACCTTTAAGACCGTTGTTGTCCATCAAACCAATGCGCTCGTATGGTTCCACAACAATCTCTTTTCGGTTGCGACCGCGCTTAGGCTTCCAGCTAATTGGTGAAGTCACCATTTTAACGTCGATGCCAATGCCTGACATTAGTTCACTAAACTTCTCGATGCTCTCTACGTTAATGGCAGATATATTATCGATTTTCACTTTCTGCGTTTCGGTCACTTTAACCTCGGCCTTTTCCGGCTTATCCGCATTTAGGTACTTCTCGATAAATTCCTCACGCTGTGCGCTGCGGTAAGTGAATAGCGAACCATACGCACCTTTCATGCGATTCAATGACCAGTCATCCGAGAAGATTAGGCCGTCACCGGATAGGAACTCACGTTCGCCAATAGCGTGTAGGTCAGCGCATACCTTAAGCATGGTTTCTTGTGAGTTTTCGCCGTAAATCGCATCGACCTTTTTCAGCAAGTGAGTATCGGTCGTCGGCTTGTATTGCGTCATCCAGTACGCGATCTGTGATAGACGTTTTGCACGTTCAGGGTCGTTGGCCACCAGCTTAGTGAAGTCAGCGAATAGCTTATCTTCCAACTCTGTGCGGTATTCGCTAGAACGTTCGGTCAGAATATCGGTGTAACGAGTGTACTCACGAGCCGATAGGCGGCGCGCTTCGTGTGCGTTGGTGTAACCTGTCCATTTCAAATTGCTTAGATGGTTATCTAGCTCTTTGAGGAACGTGATAGACGTTTTGTAAGTCGTCTCCGCTTTGAGTAGCGCCTCTTGATAAAGCTCAGGGTGTTTTTCCTCGAATGCTTTGATCTCAAGTGTCACCAGTTCAACGACTTCCTGTTCGCTCACTTGGTTGCCGTTTTCCATCGCCTGTTTGTCCCAATCGCTACCGATAAAGAAACTTAGAATGTCGTGTTCCAACATCACGCGACCTTTATCTTCCAATTGCTTGGTCACTTGGTCGAGTAGGGCTTTCGCGGTCGCTTTATCGCTCGCATCTGGATAAATCAGCGTTTGGTCTGGTTCAACATCCAATCCCCACGGCGTAGAGAATGAGCCGTCAGCATTACGCACCAAACAACGGCGGCTATTTCCGTAGGCTTTCATTTTCTTCTCTGCGACCAGTTCAAAGAACGTCTCACGGTCAAACGTATGAGCGACTTCACTTAGTGGTACACCTTGGAGCGCTTTTGCTTCTAGTGCTGCTCTATCCTGATTCACTGGCGCAATTTCAATGATGCGCTCAACAGGTAGATCGACATAGTTGCGTGACGCTGGTTCGCCGTCCATTTCAGTAATAAAGCCGTCCACCGTGCCAGATTTACGGTCGAAGTTGGTGATCATTATTGTTGCTTTTGAGTCGTACTCGGCGCTCCAAGAACGGCTCTTAACTTCGGCTTTGTAGGTGTAGCCATTACGAACAATCACACCGTTGCGAACAATGTATAACTCTGGATGAGTTAGGAAGTCAGGGTAGTCTTTTAGCACACCGTCATTGATAGCCAGCTCCATTGCTGGTTTCAGTTTCTTAATGGTGTCGCTCGCCTTATCGCGGTTTTTGATCGCTGCCTCAAAGGTTTTGATTTGGCTTTCTAGGGCAAACAGTCTGCCCTTGGTGCGTTGGTAGTTTTTGTGCTGCCAACTGCCGCGCTTCTCGCCCTCTGCACGTAGGCGATCTTCTTCCACCTCTTTGCGTAGCGGCTCTAACTTCTCGCGTAGTTCGGCCAGCTCGCCCTCAACCGCACTCACATCCAAAGCAAGCATTTGGGTGGCTTTGATGTACTTGCTAACGTTGATACTTGCTAGTCGGCGTTCCTCTAATTTTCTCTTGCGCTCAGCTTGACGCTTAGCCGCTTCGATACGGGCTTTCGCTTCTTCTGGATTCGCTGCCAGCATGATTGCAGTTTCGTCAGCTGCGTCTGCATCGGCGTTCGCAATGTACTTGTCATCACCTTTGAACATTGTCTCAATCCAAGTGGCTTTGCGTTGGATTGTGGCCAAGCGGAAATCATCGAATGAGCCTTTCGACGTGTAGTAGTGAACGTTCACGCTGTTTTGTTTAGAGCCAACACGCGCGCCACGGCCATTACGCTGTGTGATACTCATTGGAGTCCAAGGTAGCGTTAAGTGGTGAATATCGGTTGTGCCATGATGCAAGTTGATGCCAACTTCCCCTTTTTTATTGAGGATCATGAATTTGTATTTCGAGGTGTTGTAAGCATTGGCCATTGCTTCCAAACCCGCTTCCTCATCGTCCTCAGTCGCTTTAGAGCCTTTCTTACCCGCAACGGTATCGCTGTTCAAAATGCCGATTTCAGACAGCTTACAACCAACAAAATCCGCAATGATTCGCGCGACTTTCTTGTGCTGTGTTTTTTCTTCGGTAAAGACAAGCTGCTTACCGCCAGCCAGATAAATCTCGCGGGCGCTCTCAAGGAACTTGGCGTACTTAGGAGAGACAGGGTGCGTAAATTTCAACTTGGCCTTGTCACAAATGTTTGTGAATCTGTCATCAAGTTGCTGGTGGAGCTGAACCACGCAGTGATCGCCCTCAACCTTAACGCTCTTATCAACCTTAACTTGGATTTTGCTTAGCTTAACCGTGCCGTCTGGTGCCACGTCCTCAAAGGCGACCGTGACGGTATTTGGTAGCTTGGCTACTGCCGCCTCAACCTCTTTCTTGCTGTCCTTGGCGAATCGGTAGGTAACACGCTCATAGTACAAATCAAGGTCTGTACTTACCTTGTCCATCTTGCGGATCAGGCCGAAAACCGTGTCGTTAGGGTATTGCTCGACAATCTCTTGGTTTTCGTCTTTGTCTGGATTGCTGATTGCATCAGCGCGCTGGCGTAGTTCCTCATATAGCGCTTCCTGTTCGCTATTCATTTGGACAACGCTTTGCTGACTAATCAGGTCTGGAATGTGAACGTTGGCACCAACGGATTTAGCATCCTCGATCGTCATGTAGCGGTTAACGATGTTTCGAAGTGCGTCTAGGTTTTGGAATCCGAGTAGGGCTTCACGCTGTTCAACTTCGCCCGAAATCTTAGTAACCAGCGCTTCGCCAGTCTTACCAAACATGCGGATAAAGTCGTCGCTGTCAAAGATCCCCATCTTGGCAAACGTATCTGCCGGAATGATGTGGGACAGCATATTGAACATATCAACAGGGCTGTTTACGGTTGGCGTAGCTGTTAGGAAGTAAACGCCTCGACCGTCATTGCGCGCCTTAATGACGTTGTTCTTAAGCTGCATATCGATAGCGCGATCGGCTTGCGCTTGGCTAGGCAAGAATGCCAGGTTGTTTCGGTATGAGCCGCCCTTGTACGAGTTACGGAAATCATGCGCCTCATCGACCATAACCGAATCGAATAGCAAGTCCTCAAAGTACGGTAGTTCTTCGTTTTTGGCCGTACCATCGTCAGCATATTTCGCTTCAAAGCGTGCGTTCTTTGCTTGCTCTGTGTGGCTTTCCGCTTCCTTAACTAGCTTGCTTGAACCAGCAATCAAACCAGCATCGCGCATTTCAAGCACGTTGGCCGAAATCGTGTCCGGCTTCAATGGAATGCGGTTGTACACGTCTTTTGTCATTACCACGATGCGAGCGGTTGACTGTGTAAGCTGGTGGAGCTGTTCTGCTACGCGCTTGCCGTTTGTGTCTACGGTCAGTTTGGCGCGCAAGATAGGATCGCCTTTCTTGTCTAACTTCGGTTCGCCCGTTTCATCTAATACCGGTTCCCGAATGATTTTTCCGTCATCGTCTTTGTGAACTTCAAGGCCGATAAATACCTTGTCAGATAGATTGCTTTCACCAAAGAACAGGTCGGACTCATAGAACCAGTTTTCTAGCACTGATTTAGGAACAACGATGGCCACACGGTTTGCGCGTTTGGTTTCTAGGTTGTACTGCACTAGGCCAAGGCCAGTGAGCGTTTTCCCCAAGCCAGTACCAAAGGCAATAATGCCGTTACCGTCTGCACTGTGACGGCGAATGGTTGAGTTTTGGTAAGGTAGGAACTCAATCGCACCAGATACGCCATCTAGCGATAATGGAGTGTCATCGAACTCCGGTTTAATCCAACCGTTAAACGTATTGTTGTAAACCTGTTCCAAGTATTCTGAATGGTCAGATGATGCAATCCATGTAGAAAACTCATCATCGAGGCGGCGCATTTGTTCACGGATAAGTGATTTATCTTCGTTCTTACTACCGCCACGAACCGCACCATAGTTGATGTACGATTCAATTTGACGCTCAAATCGCTCATCGCTGTTCGCTGCTTTACCTTTCACGCCATTACGAGTTAGGCCATCAATCCATTCGCCATCACGCCAACGGTAGCCAGTGAGGTATTGGCCGGATTCGCTTTGTACGAAATCCTCAAAGCCGTCCTTATCCTCGGTAAAGTCGCCCAAGATAAATTCCGTGTAGCCACGGTCATGCAGGAACTCAAGCATGATGTTTTTAGGAATCCACTTATCGGTAAGCTTCATCTTCACATCGGCAATCGAGATCTTGTTTCGCTTAGATTCGATGGCTTGGATTTGGCGCATGATGTTAGCTTTCACGGTATCGCTGGTGGCCGATACTAATTGTGCGGTCAGCTGATCCATGCGCTTGCCGACTAGGCCAGTCGTCGCTTTATGGAATGCCGTCACCGTGCCGTCAGGGTTTACAGCTACCTCATCCATGTTCGCTAGGTAATCAAGCAACTGCTCATCGCTCATCGCATCGATACCGCTTGCGGTGTAATACGTGCGAACGTCATGCAGTGTCAGTGTGGTTATGCCTAGTTCACGGTCGCATAGATGGAACACGTCACCAATGCGAGACGAACTGTATTGAACGGTCAGCTCACGCTTAAGGTCGCCTTTGAGTAGGTCAGACAGTTTGCCCTTAGAATCGATCGATGAGTGGTAGTAATTCCATGCAGAAACGTACTTCTCGCTTAAGTTGCTTAGCGCTTTCTTCGATACCTTAGAGCCGCCCATTAGTGCGTTCAGCTCAAACACTTCGCCGCTTAACTTCACGCGATATTGTTCGGTCTGGAAGTCCTCCGAGCCCATTGCCATGTTGGCCAAGTCGCTATTGGCTGTGGTTCGGCCACCAGCAACCAGCGTTGCAAGTGTTTGAACTTTCATGCCAAGTAGAATGCCTTTATAAGCGTGTTCTTGGCTCGCTTTTGGCAGCTTGGCTATCTCGCGCATTAGGGCTTTAAAGTCGTCATGACACAAGTAACCGTAATCTTCGAAAAGCTTGAGCGCTTGGCTGGCCGATAGCTTAAGCATCGATTCAGTAGAGTAGGTGATAGAACCGATCTCATCGGTGTTATCTACGCCATAGGTCGCCTTGCTGATAACGCCTGTTTGCGCGTTGCTTTCAGATAACTCCCATTCGCCATCAATCATTTCGTACTGCTGGCCATTGCGGAAAATCGTGTCGCCCTCGGAGTATTTCGCGCTCACTGGCTCGCTGACCGCTTCATCGAGCAACATCCAGTCAATGCGACTGTCAAAGCGGCGCATTAGCGACTCTTTAATATCCTCGTTAGAACGGTTGCCACGCTTCACGACTTTGCGCGCAAACTTACCTACGCCCTCAACAGTCTGTTCGCCGTTGATGAATTTCTTACCCTCGCGCTCGAACCACTTACCTTTAAGCCAAGTATCCCAAAGCACGTTAGATTCAATCAGCGTGTCACGGTCGGCGCTATCAATCAGCGCTTTCGCTTGGTCGCTGTGTTTGCGCCAGATAACAAGGTCAGTCACTACGCCCGTATCAGCGAACGTGCCCGTTGGTAGTCGGTGCGCGCCCAAGAACTCCGCTTTAAGTGCGAGTTGTGTACGCCACTTCTCAAGGTTTTTCGCATCACAAATACGAGTTGGAAGCACTAGGGCAATCAAGCCACCAGCTTTCGCTTTATCGATAGAACGAGAAACGAAATACTGATCGGCGTACTTAATGTCTTTGTACGCTTTGTCTTTCATCGCGCTAGCGTCTCGAACACCATAAGGCGGGTTGCCGATCACTAGGTCAAAGTCACCAATGCCAGGATTAGTTGCTACCGCTTCGAATGCTGATTGGATTACATGGTCTTCGGGGTGAAGAATTTGGTTGATGGCCGCTGAGGTCTGATCCATTTCTACGGATGTAGTCAGGGTGCCTTTAGGTTTGGTTTCGCTAAATACGCCCACGCCCGAACTTGGTTCAAGTACGCTGCCGCCAGCAAAGCCATAGGAACGAACTGCATCCCAAGTCGCGCTCGCCAGCCATTTAGGCGTGTAGTATTCGTTGGTGGAGCCACCGATACCGCCAAAACCTGTGTAGTCGCGCAGAGCTGCTTTATCTTCGGGTGAAACGTTGGAGTAGTCGCCGTTGTACTTGGCGAGAATATCTTTGGCTAGTTGGTTAGCCTTAAGGCGCTGGTGGCCTTTTGGAGTGTCGCTAATATCGACAGCGAGCAAGGCTTCAAACTGGCGTACCAGTTCATCGATTGTTGTCGCCTGTTCAATACTGCGGGTTAAATCAGTGTTCATTGAACTTGCCTTTTATTCATTGGATAAAAGCCAAAAAAAAAGTCGAGCTTTCGCCCGACTTTTTCCTTTCCTATTCCCCATCCCAAAAAAACGCCACTATCAATATCAATTTAAGTTAATGAATAATCTAAAATATCTAAGGAAGTAGATTTTTAGGGACGGGAGAATTATTCCGAACACGGAGGTTATCATCAAGAATAAAAATTAGTGTTTTTGGTGAGTAACCAAGATTCAAAGGCAAGCAATTGAACTTTGACTAAAAAAATTTAATGCATATAAAATCAATCATTTATTAGCGTATTGGTCACATTGACGCGATGCGCTATCATCCAAAATCATCCCCATCCCTGTAGAAAGCGCCTCAACTAACCGAGGTCGCACATGTCGCAAAACAAGGCATCAATTGGGCTAGCGACAGCTTTAAAACAAGCGTTCCCTTTCTTTAACGAGAATGACGATAAAGAGAGCGGGATCAGTTTTGAATCTGGCGCTGGATACACGGGATCGCCATTCCACGCTCGCGAAAACCAATTAGATGAAAGCACCGGCGCTCTGACCAATGACGGTCGAAAAAGCTCAGACCGCTTTTTTCTGCACAAGCTGCCGAAAGATCGGTTCATGCTATATCCGATACTCAAGGAAATGGCCGAGGACAGCACGATTGATGCCGCGCTCAATCTGCACCTTGGTCACGCTCTTTCGGTATCAAACGACAATGGCATGGCTGTGTATCTTCATCCAACCGATGAGAAATACGCCGAGTACGTAGGCCGTCTTAACCGAGAGCTGCTAACTCCAATCAACGAAAACCTAATGAACTGGACGTATTCAACGCTGGTTTATGGGGTTAACTATGTTCGCCCATACACGAAAGAGGGAGTGGGTATTACTCACTTTGAGGCCAACTACTACACGTTGCCAAACCAAATTCGTGAGTACGAACGTTCGGGCGAGCTAGCTGGATTTACTGCGGAATATCTACAAACCAGAGCGAACGGCGAACAGGTACGCCTTGCCGAACCTTGGGCGCTTATCCCACTAAAGATGCCAATCTGGCGACCAGATATGGATATGCCGCCAGTTAACTACACTGGCCAGCGCTACTCACTTTATGACGATGCGTATTCACGCATGCCAATCGAGACGCAGAACTACGGCACGTCCATTCTGCTTACCTGTTTTGAGGCTTGGTCGATGCTTCGCCAGTCCATTGCAGCGCTAGGCGCAAGTCGTGTGAATGCTTCACTTATCGATCGCATGGTAGCGGTAAACACTGACGGCTTAGATGCTGCGGGAGCTGCGGAATACATCAACATGGTCGCTGACCAGATGAAGCAAGACCGTCAAGAGGTGGTAGACCGTTCCCGCAAGCTAGGTTTCATCCCAACCGTCATCAACACGCTATTGCCCTTTATGGGCGGCGCTAAAGGTGGCTTGCAGATCGATACCTTTACCACTGACCCAAATATCTCCCACATCGAAGACATTATGTTTCACCTTAAACGCTTAGCCGGAACGCTTGGCGTAGACCCATCCATGCTTGGGTTTGGTGATCTTCTTTCTGGTGGACTAGGCGAGGGCGGCTTCTTCCGCACTTCGATTCAATCTGCACTACGCGCCAACCAAATCCGCGCAGCCGTGGTGACGTTCGTTAAGCGCGCTATCGACATTCACACCATCTACCGAGACGGCAAGGTGTGGAATGACAACGATATGCCATTCGAGATCCGATTTAACTCTCTCAACACTGCTATCGAGCAAGAGAAGTCGGCAGCAATGGAGTCGCAAGCGAACTACGCAACCATGCTGACTACCGTGCTTGACCTTATCGAGCAATCCCCAATCAGCAAGTCTCCGAAACTCAAAAACCATCTTTACACGTCCGTTGTTGGCCTCGACTCCGAGCTGGCCAATGAAGTCATTTCCGAGCTCGCAGCTCAAGTGGCCAAGAACGACAAGATGATGGAATCCATTGGCATGACTGACCAAAGCGAAGCGGAACGATTCGTTAGAGACGTAGTTCTCGACCTACTAACCGAAATCCAAAGCCATTAATGGAGAAAAGAAAGTGACAGCAAAAGCACTTAAACAAGTATCCGACCGTTTCAGCCTATTCAATGACGGTCGAAAACTTAGCGCCAACAAGCGCAATTACATCATCAAAGCCGTGCAAGCGATGATCAACAGCCCACGAACTAAAGAGCTACTGCGACTAGGTGAGGCGTATGGTTACTATGGTCATCAATCCCGCCAACGCGCCAATAAGCTCTCAATCGGTGAAACTGAGGTGATCATGATTAATGGTCGTCCGGTTGTGGTAGAAAACGTGCCATCTAACCGCACAGTCTCTATCACCTGTTCAGATGACGGTATTGTTGAACACACTCAAGAGTTTTTAGATACCGACACAGGCCGTATTGCTTTAGGTTTGCACAATAGCCGTGCTGGTGGTTGGAGCTGGGCGACTGGTGGCCAAGATACACGCGAGGCATCGATCACGACTTCATATCACGGTATGGACTACGTATTGCAGCCGAACTATATCAGCCTAGACCATCCGGCCATGATGATGGAAAGTGCGAACAGCGAGCAAATGATCCTCGAATCGCTACAGGAACAAGGTTTTGATGAGGAATCCGCGCGTAATATCTACGCGAACATGACTCAACAGCCTAATGTTGAGCTTGTCGGTGATCTTACTAACCAGCTTATGTACCTAGAAAGCGTGAACGCAGAGTTGCGTGAAAAGGTAGAGCAAAACGCTAAGGCAACCTCGATGCTGCTTGATGTTGTGGACTCTTTACCTATCTATGTGACCGATGCGCAGCGCAAAGCGATCGCCAACATGGCCAGCAAGGAAGATCATCAAGTGGTGCGAGCTATGTTTGAGTCGCTAGGTTCCCGAAAAATGGCGACTTTACCGACAAATAGCTACGTTCCAGTAGAGCAAAAAGTGAGTGTTGCGCCTCAAATTAAACAGCAGTTCGTCAACTTCGGATCTTCGGCACGAAAATTCCAATAAGCTGATCAATCAAAAAGCGCCACCAGCGATTAGCAATAAAGTTCAAAAAACAGTCAATTCAACCGAAAATGCTGGTGGCCAATTCGGAATTTTATAAATCACTAGGAGCGACAGGACGCAAGTAGAGTTTATCTTTCTTAAAGTGCGTAGGTCGCCAGTCCCAACCAGCGATAGATACGCTATCTCGCGCGCCAGCAATATACGACACTGCGCGCAACACATTGATACCCTTATCAAAGTTAATCGCCTTGTCGGCCTTTAGAACGAGTCTACCGTCTTTTTGGCTATGCAAACCAAAGGTGCAACCTGAGATTGTTACTAACAAATCCAACGGTAGCACTGGTGCGTTCTTTTTCGGGAACTGTCGGCGCTTAAACTTTTGTTTTAATTGGTCAACTTGAGTTTCTAATTGCTGTTCAGCACTTGGTGGGGGAGTAAATTTCATCACAGAGTTATCCACAAAACTTAGCGTGTTCGGAATATTAACACGTCTAAAAGGAGTTTAAATAGATAAAATTTTTGGTAAACTCTAGCGCCAGATGGTAACACACCATGTTCGGAATTGATTTGATATGGAGACTTGTTTGATCAACCATTTAAGATCAATAATAGGGGAGTTTTTCTGTAATTAGATCATGGCGATGCCGTGATAGAGAGAAAGTGATTCGATTTCGGACAACAGAAAATAAAAAAGCCCGCTTTGGCGAGCGGGCTTTCTTACTGAAATCGAGCTTTAAGCGGCAAACTTAAAGCGTCACGACAAACGAACTTAAGGAAAGTCAGTATGCCGTAATAAATTAGACCGAAGCCTAATCAGGTGAGACATTTTAGTTTGGCGACTAATGTCTCAAATGGTTCGTAATTAATTTAACAACTTAGATTGTTTTGAGCACCAATCTTAGCGAGCGTTAAAATTACACAACACAAGACAGGTGTAATTATAACGTTCAAAGAGATCGGTGGCAAACTTTTGCGCTTTTTATTTGAGCAAATTTTATGCAAATTACACCACTTTTGCTGAATCCTCGGTACTGGAAGTCAGGATTCAGAACACAAGCTTCCAATATCAAAGCCAATAAACCATTGGCACAACGTAAGCTTGCTTGCCTACTAGAAACTATCTCAAGCTTTATCCTTAAGCATGGTCACACTTGCTTTGCTTCAAGCGATACCTTAATGCGTACCTACAATGAGAACTGTCACCGTTACGGTTGTAAGCCAATCATAAAGCGCACTATTGATAATTACATCAAAAGTGCAAAAGAACTTGGCCTGATCGCTTATGGACAGCCAAAGAGGAACGATCACACAGGTCAGAATCAACGTCACATCACTCTATGCGCTGATGGCATCCAAAACATGTTCACTGGTGCATACAAATACGCGCTACAAGCGGCAGAGAAGTTTTGTAATAGACAAAAATTGCATTTAGGGGGGGCTTCGGTGGAAAAACCTCTTGAGGCCAGTTCTGACAAGGTTTGGGAGCAATCAGACAAAAACAAAAATTGCAGCATAAATACAAAAGATCTCTCTACAGAGAGTAAAAATAAAATTAATAACGGTATCCCATCTGATTCTTGGTTTTTGAAAATCTTCAAACGTGACGCAGATGAAGTAAAACAACTTCAATTAGCTGCTAAGCAAGGCCGCCTATCAGCTAGTGGAGCTCGTCGTGTTATCAAGCTGTACAACAAGCACCAACAGCCTTTAGCGCCTAAGTTCGTGTCATACCTTAAGTTTGTGATTGCTAGCTGGCACAACAAGACTGCAAGCGCCGTGAAAGCTAGCGTGAACAAGGTTCGTGATACAGCTACCATACTAGCAGAGTACATGAACACCATTTCAGAGAAAGAGTCTCAAGGCTTGGTTGAATACTATCGTGACGCAGTAGGGCGAGTACAAATCAGGTATCTGTAATCACTGCTTGATGTGAGTATTTCTATACATGCGTGACCTAAAATGTGTCATAATTACCTAAATCTTGTTATTTATGGATGTGCATTTGCATGAGTGATGAAGAATATTTCTACCCTGCGGTAAGCGATAACCTCCCGAAACATATCAAAAAAGGCCATCAACTGGTCTTTAGTCGTCAAGATCTATCTGCTAGGGAAGCAGATATGTTTGCGTTGATGATTGCACATATGAAACCAAGTGATTGGGAGCAGAAAACACCACATTATGAATTTACTTCACATCAATTATCAGAGTGGTTAGGTGTTGAGTCTAAACATATCGGTAGCAACTTAAGTCCAGTAGCGAACCGCCTAGCTAGTCGAAAAATAGGGATAAAGGTGGAAACCCCGAAAGGTGATATTGAATTCGACTATAGACCTCTTTTCAAACATATCGCTTATAAACACGGCATACTTACGATGGTTCCTAACGATATGCTCAAACCTGAGTATATTGAATATAATCAAGGATTTGCCCTGATTAATACTCGCAATTTCTTTGAGGTAAAAAAGGAGTATTCTAAGCGCTTGTACGAACTGCTTAGTCGCTTCAAAGACAAGGGCTTTGAAATGCATGCGCAAAAGCTTAGTGAACTGAAAGGAATATTTGGGCTTTTGGACGAATCAGGGAAGCTGAAAAAAGATAAAAGTTCCTTCAAAAACAACAGCGTATTTATGAAACGTTGTATCAGGGAAAGTATTAAAGAACTTTCTGAACACCCTCAGATTAGCAAAGAGCTTCTATTTTTAGAAAGTAGCCAGGGTGATAAGGGGTTTGAGGTTGTAAAGAAAGGTAGAACCATTACAGGAATCAAGTTTCTCTTCCGGTGGGTTAAGCTAGGTTCAATTGATGAACTGAATCAACACGATGCTCTAAAGACAATTCGACAACTCGAATTGAAAAGGCTTCAAAACCAAGTCAGACTCACCGAGTCTGAACTAGAATCACTTGCCATCGCGTACCGCTATGTGGGTAAAGAAGACCACGCTCTTAAAGTTGAAGATAGCTTGTCAAAACGATACTCAGAAAAAGAGCAACAAAAACATGATGATGGAATACATGAACTAGAGTCGTTAATGGAAAAGATAGATACCCTTTCAGAACTAACCGATACTCACGATTACTGATAGCTAACAAGTTTTAGGTCATGCGCTCTATAGATGACATTTTTTAGGTTGAAATGAGCTATGTGACACATTTTAGGTATGTAAGCGAGAATCCGACGTGATCATTGACTCGAAAGTAAAAAAAACCGAACAAGACTTCGATATAACCATGTCACACACCTAAAATATGTCATTTAAGAACAGAAACACCTAAAATATGTTACCCAATCACCTGATATATGATCACTTTCACCTAAATTATGTTGCATTAAAGCCTGCAAGAAGATCACAAACACCTAATAAATGATCAATTAAACCTAGATCTTGTTACTCAAAGACCTAAAAAAAGATCTTTAAAAGAGTTAAAGCTCAGTAATATCAATAACTTACAACTCCTATAGATCTTATAGATCTATAGTTACCATAGATTGATATAGTTAAATATAGATCTTTATAGCGTATGTGGATAACTGGAAAATCAAAGATTTACACAGTTTCCCACATACACAACAAGTTTTTGTTGTTTGGATGAGTTAATGATCCTAGCTATAGACAATGGCATGCTACAACGAATAGCGACCGCATTTGTGTGAGTTCTTGACAAAAACACGAATTGACAGGAAATATTAATTATTGGATAGTTGTAAGTGTGCTCTAGAAGCAACAATGTACTTCTAGAGCAGCGTTGGTTAACCGAATAGTGCTTGCACTATAACGGCGACGAGATTGATTATCGCTATAATCAGTTCAATTAAATTTACCATTTGTTCCTCTGCTAAGGCTCATGGTGAAAAACAACGTAAGTGGTATTTGATGGTTGCCGCCATCGTTTACCCGCATACACGGAGTGAAGCTTTCTAGTTAGCTCCGAACTTGGTAGGTAATTACATAATTAGTTATCTCCTAGTTAACTAAAGGTTGGGTTCTTCGAATCCAGCCTTTTTTTATATTCTTCACACCAGCAATGGTTATGGGGGAACGTTTTGTTCCAATCCTTGCTGAACCTAGTATTTCAGACTCTTAGCATATTTTGCAAACGGCGAAATGGTATAAAACGTTCTTTGCCGCGAATGAATTCATTCTATTGCATCTCGTAAAAAATAGCCCTGATATTGCTTTTTGTTTGCTTGCTTTCTGTACACCATCGAGGTTAATCAACGTCTTTGTGTTTGTCTATAAAGATTCGACGTTGTGTATATAGCTCCGTCATACTCAAACTAGGCCGATTATATAACACCTTAAATTTAAACCGGAAATCCTCTCGTCCCATAAGAGGGAATTGGTCATTATCTATTCAATTACTTGATTTTGGTTCTCATCAAGTTATCCGTTAGCGGCATTAAACTCAACTATTTGACGTCGATAAGACACTAAACGATCCGGTATCACGTAAGGCGTTTGTTTTTCACTATACACTTGCCCAATTTGCACCCCAAGCGGATTGAAAGCCTAATAAAGAAAAACCAACATTAACTTAAATCTGCGATGTATAACATCCAGTTTGATCTTTGATCTGTATAAAGTCGCTATGTATTCAATATATAGATTATTTAGTTAATTTTAAGTGACTTACCTTCCACCGATATTCTGAGTGAATTAAATGCGACAGTCAGTATTTGTATTTGTGTTTTGTTGGCTGGTGATTTTGTTGCTGGTGGGTGTTCATTGAAATTCCGAATGGTAAGCGCTTTCTCGATGAATTGGGGCTTTTTTTGTGCCTTAAATCCTTGAGTGTTCGGATTAAGTATTGAAGCAAAAAAGCTTCGAGTTTCCCCGAAGCTTTCCATTACTCTTATCCCGATAGCTAAACGTATCCGTCTATGCGAGGTGGATTTTATCATCATCCACTTTGAAAAGAGAAGTGTTTAACTTGCTAAGTAGCTTATCTACAGGGATTTTCCACTTTTTACACAAGTCATATAGGTTGTTCTGACCGCTCTTAATTGCATTGGCCAAAGCGAAATCTAAGACGCTGTTCGAGGTGTTGGTCATGTACTCTTTAACGTCTGCTTGGATTTGGTCGTGAACTTTCTTGCTGTTGTTCTCTGACATTTGCTGATTCCTCATATGAGTCTGTTTGCCTGTTTGCTGAGACAAAAATACATCGTTTCGGTTTTTGTATCAATACTTTTTGCATTGCTTTTAAAGTGTGTTTATACTCCGCATAAAATTGATGTGTTCGGAATGAAAGGTGAGTAAGGAAATTTCTGAAATTAAGCGATCTCAACTGGAACAACGGCAAAGAGAGCGAGACAAAAGCTCACCATCAATCCTGGATACATTCGAGGGCATAGAGCTTACGGACGAACGCGAAGCTCTGGCGAACCGGTTACAAGATGCCGATGTGACATTGGACGACAAGCCGGATCGCTGCCCGACTTGCAATGGCACTGGTTACACCAAGTCGTTATTTAGCAAGTGGGAGTGCTGTAGCTGTTTTGGGACTGGTTACGACCTTTCCGATCCGGTTGCCGTTATCAAGTGGCAAAAGCTCTGCCTCGATTGGTCAAAGAATCGGTTACATGAATATCGCGTTGCATTGATTAAGGCGACTACAACCGAGGAAGAACGACTAGCAAGTGAAGTGGAGAGCTTCTATGAAAATGCGAGACGCAAAGACTAAACAGGCCGCTCGAATCCAATCGCTTGAATATCGACAGCAACGTGCAGCGCGAATCAAGCGAGCGAGACGGCATGCGGATTTAACCATACTCGAAATGAGCAGGTTAATTGGGTTATCACCAGACACTTATCGAAAAATCGAGAATGGCGAAGTGAACCCAAGGGTGCAAAACCTAGAACTGATAGCGGTCTACACAAGTACAGACGTGGGTTATTTGTTCTTTGGTGATGCGATTTCTAACAGAGACGAAGCGGTAAAGAGAGATACCGGAGAATAACGAATGGCTTCAAGAGGCATTAACAAGGTCATTCTGGTTGGTAACTTGGGGTCAGATCCCGAAATCCGATACCTACCAAATGGCGGTGCAGTAGCGAATATCACGGTCGCTACATCCGAAACTTGGCGCGATAAAGCGTCAGGCGAGAACCGAGAAAAAACCGAGTGGCATCGAGTGGTGTTGTTCGGCAAGTTGGCCGAAGTGGCGGGGGAGTTCCTACGCAAAGGGTCACAAGTTTACATCGAGGGTCAATTGCAGACTCGCAAATGGAAAGACCAGCAAGGCCAAGACCGTTACAGCACTGAGGTAGTGGTTCAAGGCTTCAATGGTGTGATGCAAATGCTAGGCGGCAGTAACCGTGCTGGTGGCCAACAGCAGCAAGGCGGTTGGGGTCAACCACAGCAACCACAACAGCCACAGCAACAGCAGGGCGGTTGGGGACAGCCTCAACAGCAGTATAACGAGCCACCAATGGACTTTGACGATGACATACCGTTCCAAAACGAGTTTCGTCATTACAAGGTGTTGAGTTACGTGGCGGCTTAAGACGATGAGCAAACAAAACGTAGCGTTAGCAAACCAAGACGACTTACTGATTGTACTGCGTCGAATGACCACTAAAGCGCTTATGGAAATGCGCGAAGCGACAGGCGAAACGGACTTTACTGACACACCGAATGCTTTCTATTTCAGTAACCGCGCAATAGCGGCAGAGGTAAACGGGTGTTCGCGTGAAGTGGCCAATCTAATCCAAGACAGCGATCTCGACTACGTTCACAGAGGTAGCGAAATACTGGTTTGGTTGGATGACTTAGAAGAACGCCTAGAGCGCTTTGCTAACCAAGAATAAGAAAACTTTAACCCTATTCCCTTATCCCAATTTTTGAGTAGTAGAGAATTTTTCCTATGAGCGATGTTTTTACTGTAGAGCTTCCGTGGGGACTTCCTGAAAATTCGCCAATTGAAATCAAAGAATTTGAGATCCCGCTTGTTGGTTTGATGCAACACATCATTGATGACTTGCAATTCAAGCTATCCCAACGCACGGCCAAGGCCGACGAGGCGCTAAAGCAAAAATATCAGGCAATGCTTGATGAACGTACCGAAATCCTTGCAGCGCGTGACCGCGCAATGGCTGGTACTGAGGTGATGCGTAAAAAGCGTAACGAGGCCGAGCAGATTGCAACCGAGCTACGCAAAGAAAACGAGCGTCTAGGTAAGGACAACCAACGCCTAGAAGCAGAGATCAAACGCCTTACCACTGAGTTGCGTCACGCTCAACAAGAACTGGATGGCATTCCTAAGCTGGTGGAGAACAAGGTCGCCGCTGCATTGGCTAACCAAGTGGCATCATCTGGCGAACTGGAATCGCTTAATCAGCAACTTGAGATTGTTCAAGAGCAACTACGCATTGCCGAGGACAAACGCAAAGCAACCGCCGCTAAGAACGCGACACTGGATGAGGCATACAAGGCCACTGAATCAGAGCTCACCAAGAGCAAAGAACACATCGAAATGCTAAGTGAGCTGGTGGCGACTCAAACCGAGCAAATCAACAGCATGAGCGAGGGATTGAAGAACGCTGACGAGAACTATCACTACGTGATGCACAACATTGATGAGGTGTTGGCCTACGCAGCGATCATTGCTCACGAAAACGAAGAACTGCGCAACGACAACCTATATCTAGGTGAAGCGGTTCAATACCACGATCTTAAATCCGTTTGGAAAGGCGGTAATTGGCAAGCCTACATGCTTTGCAAGGCGACAGCGATTCAGCCTCAAGAGGGTCTAGGTAAACCCGATCAGCGTTTTGGTCTGATTTACCTAATGAACACGCATACCGGAGCTGGCCACACGGCTTACATTGGTGAAGATGGCTCCCTATGTATGTCTAAGCTGCTACACGAATCGTGCCTACTTCCACAAGAGTATTGGGAAGAATTTACCGAGGCTGCTAAGCAAGTACCAGTAGATCAAATTGAGCGAGCTTTAGATCGTGCGGTTAAGCGCACAAAGAAAGTCGTGAGTGTGGCCAAAGTCCTCGATTTGGATTGGTGTACTCAAGTGAACTTAGTAGAGATTGCGCAGCGCTTAAGTGACTACGTACCTCAACATGAGCTAAACCGAGCGCTAACACACATTGAACGTGCGAAAGAGCTCGCGCCACGCAGCGTAAGCCTAATTAAGCGCATCAACAAACGATTCAACACAGAGTACGCGCTGCATTCCGCTGGTGGCCGTATTCCAGATACACTAAAGAAGCCAAGCAAGCCTAAACGTAACCATAAACGAGGTAAGCGTAAGTGAGCGAAACATACAAGCCATTTTCAGCTGTGCTAGTGACGTACCAATGCGATGACGAGCAGTGTAAAGGCAATGTCGTTCGACTAGGCAAGGTGCGCGTCGGTAATGAGTTTGCGCATCGATGCGAGAAATGCAGCAAAGGGTACATGCTGGAAAAGGAATACCCACACTTGGCACACCAAAGCCACAAATACTGAGAAGAATTTAAACCCGCAAGGGATACGCTCCCTTGCTTTTCCTACCCCTAATAAATTTGTTTAAGCCAGAAACCGAGAGGCATGGGCATGAATACTCCAAACAGAATTGAAACCGAATGCAAGCTGAACAACATGATGGTTGGTTTTAATCCAGAAACGGGCGGCGTTATCTTGATGGCTCCGTACTACTTCGACCATTACCGCGCTGTTCGTGACACGGTTCTTCAAGCTATACCAATGCACGTTGATAAATCCTACGAGTACGACGAGAACGACGAAGATGCAGTACCGCCTCAAGTGGTTATTGGAGTCGCTACCAAGATTGCTGAAACTCTACTGATGGATGACAAGCTGTTTCACATGTCTATGGGAGCAGCTGACAATCTGGAATATATCTACGAGGGTGAGGATGATTTCACGCCGGAAAAACACTTGCCATTAGCATTAGCCAGCCTTTCTCAACAGGCTTGTGACTTCCTAGTTGAGAACCTTAAAAACAGTGTCAGCGCTGTAGATGAGCGCCTTGGTGGTACGTCAGAAAATACTAAGCAGCTTATTGAAATTGTGATGGACGTGCTAACCGCACTGAGAGTTGAAACCAATGCAGATGAATCATTTGAGGTAGCGAACGTTAAGCGAGTTGAAATTAATGGGGAGACAATTCACTAATGCTTAAGAAAGTCACATTAGCGGCGGCCTTGCTGGCCGCTTTTCAAGCGCATTCAGCGCCAGTAGTAACTCCTGTTCGAGTTGCCCCTATGCCAGTTCGTGTCGCTCCTACGCCCGTTCGTCCGGTAACACCAGTTCGCAGCGCTACGCCAACTAAAACATCCACCAGCACCACAAGCACGGCGGCGAACGCTGCTTTAATGATGACCGTGCCAATGATTGTTGCTAACAGTTCTGCGGCACAAACCGATTCTAGCGGCTCGCTGGTGGTCAATCCGATGTTCTTCACGGCTTGCTCAACAGAGCAGTATGAGAACGCCCTAGTGTTCCAAGAAGTATGCAAGATAACGAGCGGTATCAATTCGACGTACTGTCCAATCTTGTCGTTCTTCCGAGAGTGCGATCGAGTGGAGTCTGTAGAGGGCTTACAACCAATCAAACCAGAGTACAAACACGTATTTTTCAAGAGCGAGCAGAAAGATGGCTGAATTTCATTGTGGAACCCGATTCGTGAAAGGATTGGCATTTACATTCGATAGCGCAAACCAACGAGTTTGTTTGGGTCAGAGCTTTTACTACGACCATTTCCGAGGTGTACGCGAAGCGGTTCGAACTACGCTTAGCGAGAAGTTGAAAGACCGTGGCAGTGAGATCTTATCTGGATTCGAACGCATTCTGGATTTGGTGTTGTCGGACGTGCGCCTACTGACATTTTCCAATGAATGCTCAAAAGCACTATGGAGATCGTGTGAGAGCCGAGAGGAAGCGCATAACCGCATGATGTACATCGCTAGCACCTTGGCAACGCTGGCCAATAAGAAACTGGCCAAAGTGCTGAAAGAGGAAAGTGCTGTGATTCGAGCTAACCATCCAGAAGTAGGCAATACGCCGTCACCGATGGAGTTGATAGCGATAATCCTCGACTCGATGAGCTCACAAGCGCGTAAAGCCGATGAGCCTATAGTTTCTCCAATACATTAATCGAAAGATCATGACGTTAGGCCGCCTCTCATTGGGCGGCTTTTTGGTGATATTGCTCCAAAAAATTACTGGTTATTCAAAACTCTGCGAAAGAAGTTCTAAAGGAGTGCGGTCATGTGCGGCGAACCCTTAAATTCACAATTGGAAAAGGAATGTACTAATGAAAAAACTTAAAGTATCGCTACTTGCATTGTGCTCTGCTTTAGCCGCTCCGGCATTTGCTGATGTGAGTGTTCATGTTCTAGATACCAATAAGGGATTGCCGGGCACAAACATTGAGGTTCAGTTGTTTGAGAAAGTTGGTGAACAGTGGAAGCTTCTAGCAACGAAAACGACAGATGAGAATGGCCGAATTAAACACTTTGATATTGGTGATGGCACAATGTACCGAGCTGTATTCAACGTAGAACCGTTCTTTAAGGAGCAAAAGGCTGATACGTTCTATAGCAGTATTCCGGTCGATTTTAAGGTAGAGAACAAGGATGCACACTACCATATCCCATTGTTACTCAGTCCTTATGCTTACTCAACGTACCGTGGGAACTAGGTTCGTTCTAAGATAAACAGATATAAGCAAGCCTCGCTCTTTGAGCGGGGCTTTTTTGTTATTGGGTTAAAGTTTGTTTGGTTCTTTGAGTGTGTTTATTATTGCCTTAATAATTATATGTTCGGAATAAAATTTATTGAGGTGTTTGTGGCTAACGTTAACGACTCCAATATCATTTCCCGCCTGTTATCTATTCCTGAGTGTTATCAGCTCGATTTCTTTGTTCGCAGTGCGCCAGCTATCCAAGACGACTCAACCTATTGGGACACGCTAGGAACGCTATGGAAAGCGCAAGGCTCGCACCAACATCAATGTGTGTGGTCGTCCCTGTTTACGTGCCCGAGACGCAACAAGCACAAGGTGATGAAATCGTCAGAGCGCAAGGCGTTCGCCAAGCTACCCAAGGTGGTCACGGCCTACCGCGCTATCAATGACGAATCCGAAATCGAAACCGCACTTTGTTGGACGCTATCTGAGGACATTGCTAAGCGTATTTTCTCGGAAGGTGGCCGCCGCAAAGTGGTAGCTAAGCAATTCACCAAGGACGAGGTATTTGCCTACTTTAACCGCCGTAAGGAGCAAGAGATTTTAGTAACGCAAGGGCTTATCTAGTTATGGCCAAGGCACCACGATTCGATCACTCTTTCCTCGCAAACCAAGTCGCCAAGCGCAAGAAGTGGAAAAGCAAAGGCGTGAAAGCTGGCCACGGCGGCGACTTCAATATCGATGCAGCACTTAACGAGATTAACCGTTCTGTTAATCACATCATCAATCCGGTATCGATAAACGTCCCTAATACCGCGCTGGTGGATAAGTCGGAACTGCCATCTTGGCTCATTCGTATTCTTGAGAAAGACAATGACGTTGCGCGCGCTGCGACACAGAAGAAAGTGGAACTGGATTCACCACACAAAACGCGCCTTGCACAAGGGATTAAGCGCCCGAAAGAGTTTAACGACACGAAGCTGGCCGAACACTGGTTACAGGTGCGCTTGTTCTACACGTTAGAGACGCAGTACAAGGAAATTTACCCGCTGGTTTTCTCAATCCCGAACGGCGGCTACCGAACACCTAAAGCGGCCTCGATGATGAGCTATGAGGGACAAAAGAAAGGTGTACCGGACATATTCTTTCCTATCCCGAGAGGGGTATATCACGGCTTCTTTTTGGAGGTAAAAACGGAAAAAGGCCGTCCAAGCAAGGAGCAACAGGAAAAGATAAAAATGTTCCAAGATTTAGGATATTACGTGGTTGTGGCCAAGGGGTTTGATGAATGCATTTGTCAAATTAATAGCTATCTCCAATTGCCAACATTTGATAACAAAACTAGACTAGCCGCATAAGTATATAAAAAGGGCTTAGTTATCTCATGTTAGCGAGTGAATATCACAGCATTGGCCAAAAGCCAGTTGATTTGGACGTGTTAGAAGCAACAAAGGTAGTCCGTAACTTCCTATGTGATTACCTTTACTATGACAAGCTGTTGCTAAGCTATGCTCCCGCAGGGGAATTTGGTAGCGCTCAAGCGTATCGTTGGCTTACTGGTGGTCACATTTGTGATTACGATGGTACTGGCGACACGATTGCACCGAGAGAGAAGATCAACTATCGAGTCATTAGAATGCTGTTCGATGCTGGTCTAATCAAAGTGAAAACCAATATCCGAACACCACATACTCGCTGCGTTATCTTTGAATGGATTCGAGACATTAAGAAATATCGTCGTGAAATCCTCCGTACTAAAATCTTTGGCGAGAATGTTTATCTCACTAGCGCAATGATTGATGCTACAGCGGCGCAATATGGCCTGACCGTGGCGTTTGTTGGTGCGCGAGGTGTCTTTGAGATATTGGATGGTAATGGCAGCTCAATCCCGAATGGCAAAGCCAAGAACACCTACATATTCATGAATAGTGTTGGTGAGCCAGTAGGCCGATTACGTGATATGTCCTATTGGGAATGGGAACAATACTTATACGACACAGCAACACGCGCCAAACTGCGCAAAACCCCTCTCAAAGTTCGTGATGGCATGCGCAGCCACTTTTCGGAGTTCAAACGGGCTTAATCAAATCCTTGATCATCTTTCCAAAAATGCCGCCTATCTAGGCGGTATTTTTTTTGTATTAAAAACAGAAATCGTGTTCGGAATGTTTACGGCGTGTTCGGAATGGTTATAATCGTCGCATGGCAGGACGTAAACCCAAGAAAAACGCCTTAACCCCTCAACAGCGCTGGAATTGGTATCTAGCCAAGATGGATAAGTTTGACATTAAACGTCAATACTACCGCGCCAGCGCGACACAACGAGAGCAAATTAGGCGACTGCAAATAGAACTTGGCTGTAGCAGTCGAGAAGAACTGGTTCTCTACGCCATCAATCTTCTAGGCCAACAGCACGGAATTTATCTGAAAGATATTCAAGAGGACTTAGCGTGTCTAAACAAAAAGCCGTAGGAAAGCACGAACTGATCTCAGCAATGAAGAAAGAAACGGGCGCATTACGTGAAGAATGCGAGCTGGTTTTTGATGCCTTTATCGAAGAAATCTCAACTCAAACCATGATTGAGGGCAATGCTGTATTGCTTAGTGGCTTCGGTACGTTCGCACCTCGCCTTAAGAAAGCGCGAGCTGGCCGTAATCCAAAAACGGGAGCACCAGCGATTGTAGCTGCGCGAGACAAGCTGACTTTTAGTGCGTCGGATGTATTCCGCGATGAGCTGGCAAACAAGGTAAACGAGATCAAGGGGGCACATTAATGAGCACACGCTTAAACCGAACTGACATTGAAAGAAACATTTCTAAACGCCTTGGCCTAAAGCTTACTGGTGATGATGCAGAGCTGGTGGGCGATTGTTTGGACGCAATGATCAATCACATTCAGGTTGAGATAGCGAAAGGCCGTGAGGTGCAAATTCGAGGCTTTGGCCGTTTCCGTCACATAGAGCGTGAACGCACAACCATTAATCCGGCGACGAAAGAGCGTTTAGGTGTCAAAACCGAGCACAGCGTTTTGTTCTCTGCTTACAAGGACATGGTAAGAATCCATGAATGATAGCAAGGCAATTGGGCTACGTGTCTTTATCGGCTCCGTTCGGCTACTGGCCATAACCATTGTGTTAGCGCTGGTGGCTTTAATTGGTATTGGCACATACAGCTTTTATGGGTTGGTGGTCTATCCAAAGATAGAGCGAGTGAATATTGATTTGGACGCAGAGCGCATCAAGCGCATTACTGTAGCGGCCAAGAGTGGGGAGAAGTTAGAGAATGGCGCACCTAGTCAAAAGTAAGACCGTCGAGGGCGCAAAGAATAAATGGGCGACTCGTTGGGACTGCTTCTTTGATGCTCAATTCCTCTTTCGACGTGATACCGGAAAAGAGTTTGTTTTAGACGTGGCCGCCGAGCCACAAACCGCCAAGGTGAACCGCTTCTATGTGGCTCCTGACTGGATTAACGAACAGCCGAGCGGATTCCCAAGCCTTAAGCCAAAACACAAGGCCGCTCAGCTCCTAAACCCTGTTTGTGTTGGGTTCGATGGCCTACAAGGCGAATGGGAAGATGGCTGGTGGTGCAATCCCCCGTTTGACCTTAAGTTTGAGTTTCTAGAAAAGGCGCTAGAACAAGCCAGGGAAGGCCGTGACGGCATGATGCTGTTACCACATGAAGAAATACAACGTGGTGGCTGGACTTGGTTGAGGGCTACGCCACGATGATTTACAAGCCGGATGGCCGTTATCCGTTCTATGAGCGAAGGTCTGACGTAATCTCACCGCACAATCAACATAGAAACCCTGCCCGAATCACGCCTAAATCCACCAGCAAAATCACATCACCTGATTACCCGCATGATTTACTGACGTCGACGCCGGGAAATGTTGAGTGTGATTAGTACGACGACGAGGAAATGTAGAAAACTGTGTTGGAAAGACAGCACCTTCTTTCGTTTCTTGTTTTTCGATCTCGATCGAGGTTAGAATATAGGAAATGGAATTGAGGATGACAAAAATGAACTCAGCACAAACCAATAGCGTCCAGACAGAAAAAAGTAATCAAATCGAAGATCCCCAGCGTGCTCACTTAGTTTCTAATCTTCCACATATTAAGGAAGCATTGCAACGAGGTTTAAGCGCTAGAAAAAGAATGACTGAAAACAACCCTGTCACCAGTGGTGGTCAGTATTTTTATGGTGATACTATCCGCGCTCTCCGCGAACTACTAAAACCACACGGATATGTTAGAGAATCCATTCGTAATGTAGAGCTTACGATCAATAAAGAAGAAAAAATTGCAATCTACCTTTGTAGTGCTTGTGAGCAAACTGGAAACCCAGCTGGTTTCCCGCAATCCATTACAGACAAAGGCGACTTTACTCTTGATCTCTTAGCGCTTAAGTTCGAAGAAAATCTCAACTATGACTTGTTCCCAGAAACGCTTCCTGAGTCGAATACCAAAAACAAATTAAATTGTGATGTTTGGTTCCTTCTCCATAATTTTGACAAAAATAACAATAAGCTTACCGCTGAGCTAGCGAGACCTGTATCCTACAATAAGAGAGGTTACGTGACAGGATTTGATCTTGAAAACCGTATAATTATTGACATGGACAACGAAGAAATCGTTGATTCACAAGTCGATTTCAATGATGAAATTGACTTTGATATCGAAGAAGTAAGTAACGACAATGTTTAACTCATTAAGACTAAAAATTGCTAGAGAAAGAAGAGGATATACAAAAAAGGCGTTAGCCGAACTAACAGGGATTACTACGAGAACGCTTTCAACATATGAAAATAAGGGGCTTCTGGACACAACTGACTCAACCTTGGTGAGTCGTATAGCAGATATTCTCAATTACCCTGTTGAATTTTTCTACGCGGATAATCCTGAGCAAATCGTAAAAGAAGGCGTAAGCTTCCGAGCTATGACGAAGCTTAGTGCGTCCAAAAGAGACGCAGCTCTTAGTGCCGGAACGCTGGCAGTTGAGTTTAATACCTGGTTAGAAAGTCGATTCAATTTAAAGCAACATGATGTTTTAGATTGCAGCAGCGAAGATTTCGCAGATCCTGAAAGTGCCGCGCAACTTCTACGTGAACATTGGGGCTTAGGTGAACTGTCTATTTCCAACATGATTCACCTTTTGGAGTCTAAAGGGGTGCGCGTCTTTTCGTTGACTGAGAATTGTGTCGAAGTAGATGCATTCTCATTTTGGTTGGACGAAAAACCTTTCGTTTTTCTGAATACGATGAAAACGCCAGAACGCAGTCGTTTTGATGCCGCCCATGAACTGGGTCATCTAGTGTTGCACAAACATGCATCTAACAACGGACGCCAAGCCGAGGAACAAGCGGATCGATTTGCGTCAGCATTTCTAATGCCGAAAGGAAGTATTCTAGCGAAAGTACCTTCATATCCTTCTCTAAATCAACTGTTGAAGCTGAAGAAGCATTGGAAAGTATCATTAGCGGCTCTAATACGAAGAACTTTTGACTTAGGTTTGTCATCCGAGTGGCATTATCGTCAATTAAACATCGAGCTATCAAACTGTTATGGCAGAAAATCAGAGCCAGAGGGTCTAGAGAGCAGGGAAACGTCTTTAGTATTTCAAAAGATTTTCAATAAATTGAGAGAAAAAAATATATCTCGGAGCGAAGTACTCAATGAGTTGAAACTACCTCAAGATGAGCTTTCAGCCTTAACATTTAACAACCCATTTTTTCTGTTTAAGGCGGTTGTATCAAAAGTCAGAAATGAGAAAGATCCCCTTTCCAGTAACACCTCACAACCAACTCTAAAAGTGGTTAACTAGCGACACATTTACGCAGAGGGATCAAAGTACAGATCCCTCTATTCTTGCTACCCTAGGAAGCTCCTACCCCGTATGGCAAGCTTCTGAGCAGTAATAACACCCATTGGCCTTTGAATAGGTTTTCTTCGCTGCAGAAACTGCAGGCCCACAACTAGCAAACTCACCAAGATACGTTCGGTTATGTTCCAGTGGCATGTAAGAGCAACCTTGCTTATGCACTTCATGATCGCCATTAGCTTGTTGATTCTTGTTCACATAATACCTAGCCATACTATCCTCAATATCAGTAATAAAAAACCAATATAAAACTTAGCTCATAAAGCCATGCTTTCAACAAAGAAATGCAAAATGTTCCCTACAGTTTAGGCAAATCACGCCTCTTAACGCGCTCTGGTACTTCTTTTTGATAAAGATTGGCTACTACGAAACACTCAAAAAAGCCACCAGCAAAAAGCGACAGAAACAATCTATAAATGGGTAAAAAATCACAAAATGAAATTAAAACTAATATTGTGATGTGTTCGGAATGAGTTTAGTATTATTCCCATAGGACAGTGACGGATACGACTTCCTATACGGTGCGCTTGTTTAATAAGGTTGTGCAAGCGTTGTAGGGTAAAACCTACAGGCTCCCAAAGAGGGCAAAGGGTTGATCTTCGAAAGAGGGTCAGCCCTTTGTTCTATCTGCGCTTCTCAATCAGCCAATACACCAATCCCGTTGATATAACCAGCTTAGCCAATGACTCCCCACCAAGAACGTGAGCATTTGGATTCTCTACTCCAGATAGGCTCAACTCACTACTAGCCGTGTGGTAGATAAAGAAAAACTCGTGATAATCTTCATAGGTCGCATACTTATCAAAATACGAGTCTAACTCTGCTTGAGTTGTGTGTGACTTCACTTGAGCAAACGCCCTACGTCCGGTTGTTGGGGAGAACAAATCAAGGTCTATATCTTTCTCTGTTTTGCCAAGCACTGAATATCGATGCCAACCAGACTTAGAGAACACCAAATCCACCAGCAATTCAAAGTCATACCACCAGAGCCCTTTAATCAAATCAATCACGCTTTCGGTAAGCGCATCTAGCCTAGATTGAGCCAATACCACGGATTCATCTGCTTCCCCGCTGATCTTTCGAACTAAGTATTCAGGCATTCCTACATTACAGATAGTGCCTCGAAATCCCTGCACCTTAGTGATGCGGCCATCTAGGTTATCTATGGTCAGTTCCTTGCCGTTCGCGTCTGTACAGCTCCAAGCGCCTATGACTCTGCGTATATGGTTGCCATCATCCAGTTCTTCTACCTGCCTATAGGCTTTACACCAATAGAGCCTACGCTGGTGGAACGTGATCCAAATGTCATCTTCACTGGATTCATAGAAGCTCTTAAGCTGATTCACAAAGTTGGAAGCAACCTGTTTAGAGTCTTTTTGCTCAAGCCAATAGTTCTGAACTGCATCCCAATCACCATTTAAGCATTGCTGGTGCATAGGACTCTCAAATCCAATTTGAATCGTACCATTCTTAATGCAGTCAACTTCCCAAGAGCCTTTAGTACCAAGCTTAACGAACCTTACCTTTTGAGCCATTGTTGTACTCCAAAATCTTAACCGCTATGCACAATGATGCACCTAGAGCCATTGGCCAGCAATAAGCATCAATCAAGATAGTGACGAGCATTTCAAATCGAACAAGATAGAGTGAGGTAGTGAAAAAACACTTGAACTGATAATTCCGAACGGATAAATTTATTTGTACGCGAGTTACATTAGTTGCCATTGTGACGACCGTGTTTTCCTTTAAAATCTTAGACAGCTGATCTTAAGCGCCCTTGGTTATACCATCGGCGCTTTTTTGTTGATTTTTCAAGGTAAGTATCAATATAATTGCCCTGTTTCGTGTTGAAGTGTAAAGCTTCGGTAGGTGATTCAAAGAAAGGTTTGCAAAAGAGAGTCAAAGAGCTGGTAGAAATACTGGCTCTTTTTTTATTTGTGGTATGTGTCGCGTTTCAACCTATTGAAAAGCCGTTTTTGGTGTCCTATATTTGCCTTGCTCACAAGAAATGGGCGTGGATACTCCAGATTACAGATGGCGAAGCCATTGGTTATTGAAATTACCTGTTATTGACAACTCCTCAAAATCAAAAGGCCACGGAAAACGTGGCCTTTTTTATGTCAAAAACGTCATTTTTAGCAAGTCTATTCGGAATGTCAAAGGCCGTAAAAAGGCCGCTAAAATACATGCTACCGAGAAAATGAATGCGCATGTGATTCGCTGGTGGCTTCCCGAGGCGAACAGATTCAAACAGTACCTATCAAACGGGGTAAAAATCGGCACTGGTTGGCGGTTTAGCACATCCCCAAGCCAATGTGAGATACAACCGCATCCAAATCCACACAGAATCGCACCTAGAATCGTGCTGGTGGCCTTTAACGCCTCAATGAGTACGAATGTGTTCCCTAATGCCAAATGATAGCCATAGGTCGTTACAGCGAGCCATAGCGAAAGGATGTGGGTGTAAGTTCGGTGTGGGATTCTGTCAAATTCAAGCCAGTCCGGCGCGCTCGAACCGCTTAAGCAGCCAAGAAATGCCAGGATTGAATGCAGTGGTGTAGCGTCTGCCATTAAGGCGAGAGGAACGGGCGCAAAGCACAGTGCGCCCCAAGCGTGTCCGGTTCGGTTCATTCGTTCTCGCAATGAACACAATACGCATAGACGATGGCGCTCATCGCAATGGTGCGATTACGGTAGTTAGTGGCCAATTTCTCGAACGCCTTTGCCACTTGTGGGTCAATCCAAGGGCTAATTTGGCGTGTGCCTACAAGGTCGCCCTCTGTCACCTCGGGGTGCTTTTCTGGTAGTTGGTTTGGGTCAGTGTTGTTGATGGCGAACTGATACAGCTCGGTCAGGGTAATGCCGTTCTGTTCGCACTGTTCGCAAGCCTTAGCGTGAGCAAGGCGAGAAATGCGCACTTGGAGCAGCGCTAAGCCTTTTTCTCGTTGGCGAGTTCTAAACATGGCTTGTCGTGCTTTGGTTTTTGCTTTGTGTCTGAATTTGATGCGCTCGGGTGCTTTCAAGGGGTATTCCTTTCATCACGTAGCGCGTTGTCTTGGGTATGGGGGAAAGATGGCTAGTGAGGTAACGCAGCCAATTATTATATCGTGCCGCAGAATCAATTGAACATAAGTAGCGTTACTCACTAGCTGGACATGATTATATGCAGAAAATCGTTACTGTAAATGCTATTTAGTGTCGCGTTATTAAAATTGTTCCCTAAATCCATATTGACAGTTAAATGAGTGTTTAATCTGGCCTCGTTCGTATTGTTGTTACCTGTTAAAGCCCTGTATTATTCCGAACGTAACAAAATAAATGGGGTTTAACCGTGTCCGGCAAGATTGACTATCAGGCTCACCAACAGCAGTTTTGGGAGCAGTTAGAGAAGCAGCCGACTTTGACGCTGGCCGAGTATTGCGAAGCCAACGGACTAAAGTACGGCACCGCTAAGCGATATATAAAACGGCCAGCCAAAAAGGGCGGTAAGTTCCAACCGTCCGTCATGCCAAAAATCAAAGCGAAAAAGACCAGTCAGGGCAATGACTGGCATTCCCTTTTGAAAGAATTTCTCGTGCGTGGCGCTCAAAATCCAACGCTCACGATGGCCGCTTTTGCGAAAGATAAAGGGGTGAACGGTTCGACACTGCGCCGCCAGTTCAACTCCATGCGATCGCTGCCTGAGTTTGATCGATTATTTGATCTTTACGATGAGCAATTAGCGAAATATCAAGAAGCGAAAAACGACAAGAAGAAAAAAAGGGCTGATAAATCAAAGCCCAAACAAGCGGAGGCAACTGCGCAAGCGCAAGGTGCGCAAGGCGATCGCGCGAAAATAGGGGGTATTGGATCACTGCGCAAGCCGCGATCAGTTGAGGGACTTTCGCAGTATTCCAGTGCTCAAGTGGGTCGCCCTGTTGTGCATGGTGGTTATGCCCGTAGTGCGGGTATTACTGGCGAAATCATGGATATTCTCATGGACACCGATCCGCTTTCGGTTTGCAACGAGCTGATTATTGCCCGTTCGCAGTATTACCGAATGAATGAGACGTTGGCCAAGCGTCTTAAAGAGATCGATGAAATGGAGGAAACCGGAAACATCCCGCTCGATGATGAGAATGAACCAGTAGACATTAACGCCATGCGTGACCGTCTCATCTTTGGCTATGGCACCAGATTGCGTGAACTGGAATTAAGTATTTCCACGATGGCCAAGCAAGAGGCCAAGCGTTATATCGATTTGCGTAAACAGGAATACGCTGAATTGATGATGCCGCACCTACTACCAGCAGAAGAAACCAGCCTAGTAATAGAAATGCTTACTCTGCGTACTAAGAACAACTGGACAGCCTTAGAGGCGTGCCAACAAATCGAGAAGTTAGGCGCACGTCCACCAGCAACGCTATTGCATGAAGCTAAGGTAGAGCTAGCGAACCTAGAGCCAGAAGTAGACGACACTGGTATCAGTGAGCAAGAGCTGGATGAGCTGTTTGATGACTACACGTTAGAGCAGATTGAGCAGCAAGATAACTGGCTACCTGCACGTAAAGAAGAAGTAAACCGACGAATCAAAGAAGCCGAAGACCTAGAGAACGGCGTAGAACCTACCCTATCCCCATCCCAAATACAAAACGAAGCCGCTAAAGAGCAAGCCTATGATGACCTCGATAACGAGGGAGTGTCGGGGTTTGACGATGTAGACAGCTTCGAGGTGCTTGGTGGCTAGACGAATAAAGAGCGTAACACAAGATCCCCGTTACCCTGCCCTAGTTAAGCGTTATCGCTATGACTGGAAACGCCTCGCTGTTGAGCTAGTCGGTAAGAAGCCGAGCTGGCAGCAGCGCAAAATCATTGATAGTGCTCAGCGTATTGGTGCGCGAACGACCGTCAGCTCTGGCCACGGTACAGGCAAGTCAGACATGACCAGTATCATGATCATTGCTTTCATGCTCTGCTTCCCCAATGCGCGTGTTGTGCTGGTGGCTAACAACGCGAGACAGGTACAAATCGGTGTATGGAAGTATCTAAAGTCCAACTGGAACACGCTCTTACAGAAGCACGGCTGGTTACAGCAATACTTCACCATTACCGAGACGGCCTTTTTTGAAAACTCAGCAAAAGGTATCTGGCAAACCAGTGCTAAATCGTGCCGTATTGGTAATGAGGAAGCGCTAGCGGGTGAACACGCTAAACACTTGTTTGTTATTGTCGATGAAGCGTCAGGCGTATCTGACAAGGCTTTTGGTGTGTTAGCGGGTGCATTGACCGAGAAAGACAACCGAATGCTGTTGTTGAGCCAGCCAACGCGTCCTAGCGGCTATTTCTACGATACGCATCACCGATTAGCCGAGCCTAGTGGTCGATGGCGAGCCATCCGGCTTAACTCCGAGGAATCGCCGTTCGTAACCGTGGAGTTTATCCTCGATAAGCGATTGGAGTATGGCGGTCGAGAGGCACCGGAATACCTCATTAAAGTGCGTGGGGAGTTCCCAAGCTCCATTGCTGGCATGCTGCTTAGTCGGGATGCACTGGACAAAAGCGCAAGGCTCAACCTCGATATGCCCGATGGTTGGGGTTGGGCTGCCCTGGTGGACGTGGGGAATGGTCGTGACCGCTCGATACTCAATATCTGCAAGGTTTGGGGTCAACGGATGGAGCGCATCGTTAAGAGCGTGAAATTGCTTGAGCAGCCAAGTACGGTCGATCCGGTTCGGTTTGCTGACATTATCCATGCAGAGTGTAGTGAGGACTTGTACCCAAACATCACGATAGCGGTGGATAGTGACGGTGTTGGTTATGACACGGCGACTTGCTTAGAACGTTACGGACGGCGCGTACAGCGCATACGTTGGGGTAAAAAGATGCACTCCACCAGCGATAAGCAGCGTTTCTTTAACCAACGTGCCTATGCCAATGTTATGGCTCGGGATTCCATCAACCAAGGCCGGATGCAGATAGATAAGAACGTCAAGACGGCGGAGCAAGGCAGTAAAATACCCTGTGCAATCAACGAGTCAGGCCAATGGGTAATGATGCCAAAGCCAATGATGAAAGAGAAAATGAACATCCCATCACCTGACCGTTGGGATACATACTGTTTTTCTCAATTGGTAGATTATGTGCCGCACGAAATGGAAGTGACAGAGAGCATGCTAGAGTCTCGCAATTCAGTAGAACAATGGGTACTGGAAGCGCTTGAATCAGACGATGCTTAATTCCGTTGGTGCCAACATATAAAAGTAATATGAAAAGGTGGCGATACCGTTAAATATCGCCACCAAATCACCAATCAAAGCGGAACAACAATAATTTAGCTAGAAACCTTAGTTTACATATCCATCGAACTGCGAACGTGCTTTGTTTTCGTTCTTGTTTCTAAGCTCTTTTCTGGCTTCACGAATAGCATCGACTTCGCTTTCAATATACATGTTAGCGTTAGGGTACAGTACGGATTTAAAAGCATTAGCTTCATCATATATCGAACGTCCCGCAGTGGTATTGTTTGTGACTAACACATCGTGGTCTTTACAAGAACGATGCCTAATCAGAACAAGGCCACCAGCGTTAACGTGAACCTTTTTAGCTACACGCGACATGCCACCATTGTTGCCATCATAGGTATGGATGATAGCTACAATATCATTGTGTTCTTGACCGCGCTTTCTAAACTCAACGTCTGCATTGTCTGTGAAGTATTTCAATTCATTCAATGCAGTGTTTTTGTTATTAATGAGCTGTTCTTTCTCATCTTCTGGAAGATCGTAGGAGAGTTTACGGTCAAGGTCGCGTAGGTATGCTTCAAGTCTTTTGGCTAGACGTGCGCCGGTTACTTTCTGGCTGCTAGCTGCTTTATTAATTGTTATGTTAACGCGACGGACGTTCTCAATTACGGTCGTCTCTTTAAATGAGTTAGATGAGCTGTTGAAGTATTGAGGGGCGCGCTCTAAAAGCTCTTTATTGGCCGTTTTAGCTGCCTCAATATACTCAAGTAAACGGGTAGTCGGATTACCTCTTTTTACTACAGCCACGATACGGTCATTGAATAATCCACTATCTTCCTTGCCATCTATTTGTTCGGAAAAAGTCGCTCTGTGCTTCAAGGCACGTTTTAGTCGCGCGTCTGCCGTTTGTTTGTTTGCAAGTAATTGATTAAGTGTCTCTATATCAATAGGTTTTAAGTCTTTAATTTCAGTATTTATTTTATTAATCATGGTGAACGGTTGCTCCAAATTACATTGGAGGATAAAGGTTACACTCCATCCCTGAGCGTATGCGAGTAACGAAAAACCCTACCTTTATCCTTGATGCGTAGCATACCGTTTTTGTGTTCGGAATTAAATAAAAAACGAACAGAAGAACTTTATAAGTGTTGCTTTTTAAGCGGAGAAGTGATCTCGAACGAAGTTTAATACGTCATCACGTTCAATAGATGAATTACATAGTGCGTTCGGATGCGATTGGATAAGATGCATCATGCAGATGTCAGTCGCGTCATCGAGGAACGAGCTGCTAAATACATCTAGGGACAGGTCACATTGATCTAGTATTTCGAGTGGGATTAATTGATTTAACGTGCAATGCATATCTATATCTCTTAAGCCAATTGACTGGATAGCCAATACGTATATAGCTCTGATTTGGAAAGAATTTAGGGGATTCTTGCCAACGGAGCTGATGTTTGCGGGGTATTATGAGACTGTGATCTTTGATTGTCTAGATATGCAAAATAATGCAAGCATATTGTTACTGGCAATTCGGTTTTTATAACGTGACCTATACCGCATAATCATTGCGGGTATGTATATCTGTTCGTGTCGCGTGACGGCGTAACTCTGTCATTATATTGCCACAGACGGGCAATTGTCGTGGTTTGTTTTTAAAAACACCCTTTTAGTTTCATTTCTACCTAGAACTGAAACTAACTTATTTAATGTTCTGGCACTGGTTATTGCTACCAAAGGACATAAAAACCAATAAAAACAACAACTTATCAATATTGCTAGGTTGCTTTCTAATCCTGGCATTTTGTGTGTAAAACCTTATATATTCCTATGGAATATTTAAAGAAAGAGACTTTTTGCTGGTGGTTTTTTAAACGCTATTGCGCTATTTATCAAAAGCTGATTAATCGACCACTTTTGGAACTCTTTGTTATTAAAGTGCAATCATTCCGAACAGGGTTGCAAAATATATTCCGTTGGAATATATTGTATTCCGAGCAAACACTGGCATATTGCCAAAAAGGAATCAGCAAAAATGTTTAAAAAAAATGAATTGTTGTCGCTTTCGGATGATTGGGCGAGCAAACGCAATGCCATCCAAGAGCGTCACCACGACCTTATTCTTATCTCTTTGGATGAGCTAATTAATGAATGTGGCGGCCAAGAGCAAGCTGCCGCCGTCATTCGCAATTTCTACGGCTTCCCTTGTGTGCAAGGCACGATCAGCAAGGCTCGAAAAGGTAATAATGCGCTAAAGATTCGCTCTCAGCTTCGCTTTGCCATCAACACAATTAAAGAGCCTCAAAGCGTCCAAGCGCAAACCAAGATGATCAACCACTTTGGCCGCTTGCCTGTTCACCACGACTTCGTTCGCATCGATGGCGAGCTCGGCTTGTTCTTGGGCTTTGGCTTGCTATCTCGAACCCTGCAAATCCAAGTTTTCGTTGGTGGCGAGTTTAAAACGGTTAATGCTAATGAAGTGGAGTTAATCTAATGGCTGCTTTCCCTGCGCGTGACTTAGACGAGTTGGAACAAATCATCCGTTTAATGGATGACATTAACCCACTTATCTCGATGATGATTGAAATGGAGGTGCGTACAGGTTTACGTTATTGCGACATTTCGAAGCTAAAATTCAGCGATGTGATGATAAATGGTGTGATTAGGTCGTCATTTAGCATTGTTCAGTCAAAAGGCTTTAAAGGCCGTATGACCCGAGGTAAGAGCGAAAAAGCTGCGAAAGAGGCTGCTCGAATCACCATCCACGTTAACGCCGAACTGGAAGAACTGATTAAACGTATCTACTTACACAATGGCCATAATGAGTTGATGTTTCAATCTAATCACCACTTGGCCAAAAAGGGTAATGCGATCAGCATCCAGTACATCAACCGAGCGTATAAGCGCATCGCAATGGAGTTGAGATTGCCATATCAGCTATCAACACACTCGATGCGAAAAATGTACGCCATGCTATTGCTTGAAAAGAAAGCCTCTTTGAAAGTGATTAAAGATGCGTTGGGGCACTCCAGCGTTGCTGTGACTGACCACTACTTAAGAACGTTCCACGATGAAGCGAAAGAGTACACAACAGGCATTTCATTAAAGCCAAAGGCGCAATAACGGGAGGGGATAATTATGTGTAAAGCTCTAATGGACGCGAACTTGCGAGTGAACGAATTTAAGCTTCGACAACAGGAACTTTCCCGAAAGCCAATTCCGAATGAGCTTAAGCCAAAGGTAAGGGAATTAATGAAAAAAGGATTCAGTAAAAAGGCCATCAAGTTGGTGCTTGGGTGCAGCTATGATGACCTAAAGACTATCAATCTGTCGCATTAATTAGGAATATAAATAATATAGTTACGCTGTAACGTTATTCATTTGGCCAAGAAAGGGCAGCAACGGCCAGTTAAATCCAACCGAAAGGAATCGTATGTTTTGTTTTTTTGAGGGTAAAAGAGTGTCAGAGTGTCGTAACGCTTATGCTTATTTCGTATCTAACACAGGCTATCGATTCATCACCAAGAAAAAGACCTGTTACGCAGTTAGTGTGCCTAAGCCGGAGGGTGGTTATATACGTCGTTCTGTCGGGTTTGTTCGCATTGGTGAAAAGAAAGGGCTACGCAAGGCAACCAAAATACGTAACCAAATCGGAAAGGAACTATGGGGACGTTGTTGGGATCGCGTTCGCAAGCAATTCAACTTACTGGCGCGTTTGCCAAAAAGCCTAGACCCACGGCTAACTACCATCGATGGCAAGCAATACTATGTAGCACGGTACACTAAGTACGATGAGAATGACCAGAAGCGCGAGCATTACATCAAGGTGAGCGTGAACGCTTACGGGAAATTAGCGGCATGGACGATTGCAAAGAGAAAGTTACTCAATGCTCACAGCGATGTTATGGACGTATTGTTACACATTGAAAAGGTCAGCAGCGTACAGCTTAAGTAGTGTTTAAGTGGCACATACTCATTCCGAACACACCTTGTAACTATTAAATCTATGGTTATAATCTACTCATAATGTAAAACGTGACGTTTTAAGCATACAAAAACGACGAGTTTGCATCATGGCAAAGATTACACCGATTAAATTATGTGAGTTCAAACGGCTGGTGGAACATGGCCACCAGCTCAGTATCGTCGCTCAGCAGCAAGCGAGCGGCGGTTTTTCCCTGTTGGCCATCGATAGCACTACCGATGACCTAAAAGCCTACTCAGTGCGCTACACGCGCGACGATAAGCCAAGGGAATGGCGCTTAGACCGACTAGCAGCAATCCTTGAGGAATCCAAGGTTAGACGGTTCGAAGTGCGTCACTTTCAGTAAACCAAATACCGGTTACAGCAAAAGCCGGTATCTCAATACAAAACCACCAGCACACAGTAAAAGAAACATGAGTTTTTCATTTAGCATATTCATATCTATCGCGTTTTGGATCAGCGCAATCGCCATATTCATTCTATCCGCTTGGATGCTCTATCTTGCCTTAAGTGAGAAAGTGCGCCGTATCAAAGAGCGCCGCCGAGTCGAACGCATTAACGCCCATTACCACGATTGGGCGATGACCACCTCAGACTCCCAATATTGGGTGCTACGCCGCAACACAGAGCGTCAGTTAAACAAATAACCAACGATTTAATCCTATAGCGCAAGGTGGCGTTGATGCGTTGCCTTGCCCGATCCAGAGAGAACCGAAATTATGTGTATTTGGCCATTCTCGACCATTAAAAAACAACAAAACGAAATCAAACGACTTAACGCCCTAGTGCATCAACTAAACGCTGGTACGGCTGCGAAATACTGTCAAATCATGACGGATGAAAACATTGATGATGAGCTAAAGCGTTCAATGCTTCATAACTTTGCAGCAGCGTTCGTGGGCTACTTCAAGCACAAAAAAGCGAACAACTACCAGTTCCTTGATTACGAGGATAGCGAGCCCAATCAGCAATTCTCGATCGTTATCCAGAAAGAGAACGGCCAAACACCAACAGCCACACTTATTCGCATCAAAAAGGCAACTTATGACCTAGTGAATGCCACCAACAAAGAAGAAGTCGAAGCTGCAATGACAACACTAAGAGAGTTAACCAGATGAGCAAGCTAATGCGAGTTGTATCGGTTGGTTTTCACAAGAACCAGCCTTACCTATGTGAAATAAAGTTCCACAAGAACGAACAAGAGCGCCCTATTGTGGATGGCTTCCGTTTTCTGGACGCTTCCAAGGTATTTAACGACGATTGGAAAGCGAACCTGTTAGCGCTTATTGGTGATGATCATGCAGTTGTGTCCAGTCACGGTTGCGGCTGCTTCATTTACGAGTTCCTACGCTGCAAGACCAAGACACAAAACGTATTCATCCCACAAGGCGAAACAATCCGCTTTGCTAGTGCGCGTGTGAAGCTCTTATTTGAGTTAGCAGAGCTGGTGGCGAGTGATACTGGCCATGATATTAAGCGCGAGCTGGTGGCTATTAACGGCAAAGGCCAATGGACTATCCATAAACCTCGATCATTGGATGCGATCGCTCTTTCTACTGCGTTCGCGGGTTTAAAACGACTAATCCCTTTATCGGATGTTGATGGTAATGAGCATGATTAACTGGCCAGCGTTCTGGTTGGCCGTTGCGATTTTCTTTGTGCTGGAATGCGTGTTTGATGTGATCAAGTTACCCGAGTTCCCGCGCATTGTGATCGGCCTTGTTCTGGTTGTCCTTATGTCGGATTTTATATTTAAGGCGGTATCTTGATGAACCTAATCACCAATACAGAGAACTACTTTGCCACGGTAGCAAGTAACTCAAAGGTTGATGCCATGCGCTTTGCTATGGCCTGTATTAAGCACAATCCTAAACGTCGCATTCTGTTTGTATGTTCAGTCCAGGATAAGTACGAGTATTTATCCCTGATTGAAGATTGCCTAATGGTAGAGAAAATCGTTAAACATAGTGGCGAGGTTTACCTTAAAAACGCCGACACATGTGGCCGACCATCGATCATGTTTCAACACTACCGCAGTGGCCGAGAGGAAGCGCTGGCGGGTTGGTGTCTACACAACTTTAAGATCATCGTTAACGAATCCTACTTAACCGATAAGGCCAAACAGGTGCTAATGGCCACAATCACCAATGATGATAACGCCCTGATAGTGACAGGGGCGACTGGCACCAAGAATGCAAACCACTTTGAGTATATACCATGCGAAAAACGAACATTACTTTCCGCAAGTCATTCCGAATATTTGGCCTGATAAGGGTTAACTTTGGCAAAACTGGCTTTACTAGCGTCTCGATTGGTGGGCGCTGGTTAACGCTCAATATTGGCCGTAGAGGCGTTTATGTTCAAGGGTCATTGTTTGGTACTGGTTTGGGCGCAAAACGCTGGATATGGAAGCCTACGCGCCAGAAAGAGGCACAAAAGAGCTATGAGAAGTAGAACGCAACTTATCATCGATGCGCTTGAGGCTGAATATAAACGACTTGAGAAGAAAGCAGCACGATATAAGGCACAACAAGAAATGCCTTTGTTAGCGTTCTTCGAACTGCGAAAGGAAATCCAAGAGAAGTTACCAACGCTTAAGGCCGGAACACGCGCCTTTTCCAACTATGTACGCCAATCCAATAAGAAGCTGGCTGAACTGAAAATAGAACAAGCCAAGTACGAGAAGCGCGATATTAGCAAGGTCATGCACAAAGAAGCGGTATGCCTAGAAGAAATGGCCACTATTCGAAGATTGATCGAGTTCGAGAGGGTGAGGGCATAGGAATGAGAGGGCGACAAGCAACCATCGTGATTTGTGATGATTACGATAGCAAGCTGGCCATTCAAAGAAAGTCGTTTTTGGCTATCAGTGTAGCCAGTGCATTGAACCAAAAGGCCGCCTTTGCTGGTGGCCTATCCGATGGCCGGAGCGGTAAGACGTATTCACGTCAAGCTATGCGCCAGTACGCTAGGTTTAATGCTGTTCCTCCAAGTTTAACAACCTTTGTCGAGGCATGTGGCCAATTCGAACTAAAACCGTATCAGAGAGATTTTATCGAGAGGCTTGAGGCCAATCGAAACGTTAAAGGGGGATTGATATGTCTTGGTTAAAGGCGATCCTTAACAAGTTGCGACTTTCAAACGTAGCTGCATCTATCTCAAACATTAGCGCTGGTGGCGAAATCAGAATTAATGGCAAGGTTTACAAGGGGGATTCAATCTCGATCGATAACGATGGCCGTGTGTTTGTGGATGGTAAGCTACAAGAAGATATTAAGAGCGTGAATATCAACATCCATATCAACGGCGATGTGGGCGATATTGATGCTGGTTCGGGTAGTGTCCAATGCAATGAGGCAAGGTCAATTAACACTGGCTCGGGTAACGTGAAATGCGGAGACGTTGGCGGGGATGTTCGTACAGGTTCGGGCGATGTGGTGTGTGGTCGCGTTCGTGGCCGAGTGACCACCAGCTCCGGCGATGTGTCGCAGAGGATTTGTGTTTAATTACTTGATGCGCTAGTTAAACAAAAGGGTAACTAGCGCGCCTTTAACGGTAGATCTATTTGGCTGTATAACTCTCATGACCGATACTGGTGTCGTAAAATCCCAAGCCTTTATTTTCATACAGCTCAAATAGCGCTAGGATCAGTTTATCAGGCACATCAAAGCTAGTTCTCATGTCCTTTAGTGAAATCGAAACACCAGATTCACAGCCATCAATGTAGCCAACTAGCTCACTTAAAACGCGATCAGATTCAGACCAACCAGCCATGTATAGAACATAAATTGGATTTTTAAATTCTATAATGACGCTGTTTTTATCTATGTAGCCAGCGCCATTTAACAAATTGATCGTTCTTTCGTAGCTTTTATATTCTTCTGAAAAGTCCAAGTGATGGTCGTTGCTTTTCTTCATGTCTGAGTAGAAAAGCTTCGATAGCTCAACAACGTCTTGGTCTATTGATGAAATGGGGTCTTCCAACACTTTCAATCGCTTTTCCAATTGATAGCTCTCAATTTCAGCTTTTAGCTGTATAAAGTTTGGTACGAATTGGAAGCTTGCTCCAACAACACTTCCTAGTTTTATAATCCAATCCAATTCACTCATTGATATAACTCCCACGTTCATGCTGCTCACAATTTTGTGAAGTGTATCACAAAAATAATGGTGATTTTTTTATAGCGAAGATGGCGAGTTGTAAGAAAAGTCAGCACTAAATAGCCAATCGAAAATAATAAGTCTTGTAAAGGTTGATAGGATTGCCTTGGGTGCGAATCTTTTGTAATAATTAGATCGCTAGCGCAACTGGAACTCTTTGAGAGGGCGTTAGTGTCGGAGGTGACTCCCCTAGTCAGTGAACAGGATAATCTCACATAAAGACCAAACCAGATTTGTTTTTCCGTTTGAAAGAGCGCCTTTTTAGGCGCTTTTTTCATTTCTACTGCGCGCTGTCAGACGCGATTTGAGCGTTTTTGAGGTCATTGGTCACGTCACTATGAGAAATCGCCACCAGCGCAAGCAGAGCGGTATTTTCACGGTGTTTTGGGTCTGTTTTCATCTTATCTATTGGACTTGTAGCGGTACGTTAAGGAACGTAGCCAATTCTTGCGCCATCTGCTCATCAACAAGGTCATGCCAATAGGTAAATCCATTGAACGTCATCGAGAAACGAAACAGCTCAGTGAAGTGGTCTGTTACCTCAAATTCTACGTCCACATCCTGCGGCGCGGTAACTGTGCCAGCTCCGTATAGATTCAGCAGCCATGTTCCTGTTAATGGGTTAGGTTTAACCAGTAGTGCCTTATGGCCACCAGCAAAGAACAGAGTAATGCGCTCGATGCCGGATTCCTTGGCCTCTCTATCTTCCTGAGCTGCCCGTTGCCTTTCTTGGGCTAGATTGAACTTCTTCATGGTTTTCTCTAAGCGCTCAGGTGTCATGCTGGTTAGCTGATCGAGTACCTTGTCCAAATCAATCTTGTCGTTCACGTTGTTTCCCTTGCTGGTGGAGTTGTTTGAATCACACATTAACAGTAATTGGCGGGTAAAAGTAGCTGTTGAATCAATGCTATAGGGTTTGGTTCGCGTAGATGCAAAAACACCGCCACGATGGGCGGTGTCTGTTTATTTGGTTAGCATTAACTAATCTTTAATGCCGCTCTTAGCTTGGAGAATGCTCGATCTCGCTGAGCGCTAGAGTCAGAATATCCGACGGTTACTCTTGGCGTGTCGAAGTCTAGAGTGTTAATGTGAATTACACACTTTATCATTCTGCCAAATGGAACGTCCTCTCGTTCAATGCTAGAAACGTCATCGTAATTGAAGACCTTTCCGTTCTTTTTGGTTCCAGCAAATATCTTTTTGTTGGCGTTATCGATTATTAGGCCATTATCACCATACAGCGATACATATTCTGAATTAACACCTAAACTATTAGCGCGCTTTATAAGGCGTGAATCCTCGTACTTCCCTAAATACCAGATCACTGTAATCGTGGTGATGATTGACGTAATGATGGCTCCCCAATAATTGAAATCACCATCACTAGGGATGATATGACCTCCAGCCTGAAATGAATAATAAGCCACCACTGGCGTTATAACGAATAATGTTATGAAAAGTTTTATGACAAACATTCGATTCTTACTCTTTGTTATTTAGAATTTTTATTGGCAATTGCCGCCCGAAATAGTATGCATTTGCTTGCCGTCAATCAAGAAACTAATATTACCTATCAATGCTATTTCAAATAATTTGAGCTATATATGAAACAATTCTTAATGGACGGCACCGTTTATCAAAGCAAGGCGATCGCCACTTCGCCATTTCTCGCTATCTTGGCCGTCTTGGCCATTTCTTCCTTGGTTGCTGCGTAGCTGTCAAAGAACTGGTCGTATTCCACGGTGTTAGGGTCGAAAGGGTTTTCCATGCCGCAGCCAGATTGCGCCACCATGCGCCCTAGTTCCTCGGCTGTGTCGTACTCAAACACATAGCCTTTGTACTCGATCGTGTATTTGGTTTTCTTCCACCAGCGAGCCATTGGTTTCTCCTAGATATTTACCCAAATAACAGCGCCTACCTTGTGCTCATAAGGGGTTGGCTCAATGCGCTGTACGTTATCCAAAACCCAAGGGCAACGCCATTTAGCCAGCTCAGGCATAGCGTCATAGTCCACCTTGTGTTTATCAAAGTTGGCCATCAATTCTGCATGCGATAGAGGCTCTAAAGAGTCCGTTAAGTTCGCTAGGCCAACGATTAAACCAGTGCCCTGTTCAATTAGGGCAATGGTGCCTCGGATTTTGGTTTTGGTAGAGCGCATTTCCCAAACCTTTAAGCCAGCGAGGATAAGATGAATCCACGGCTTACGGATGATCAATGCGCGTGTAACTTCAATGCCGTTGATTAACATGTTTTGTCTTGAATGCTTTCCTTTAGAACAGAATCAACCGCCGCCTTAATGCCTGTTTGTATCGTTGCTGTGTATACGTCTGCCAGCTTATCGGCTACCAGTGTGGCTAGCTTTTGTCTGTCGTCGTTCTCAACGAAAATTTCCACATTTAATGCAGTAGCAACCGCTCCTGCTTCTGGTAAGGCAACAACGCCGCTGTGGTCTGTTGGTTGGTTGATTTCGATGATGATTTTCGCCATTACTCGTCCTCCTGTTCTTCGGCCTGTTCTCTTACTGCTTTGTCTTTGCAATCTGGACAGTAGAAGATTTGATAGAACGGTGCGCCGTTATCTTGATAAAAAGCTTCAACGCCACAACCGCAATCAAAGCACGTTAATTCAGAGAAATTATTCATCGTCGCCACCTACTTTAATGCGTGGTAAGTCAGCGTAAAACTCGTCTGGTTCGCTAGTGATGGCGCGTAACTCGATATGTTGAGCATTAAGGCCAGTTTTGCGCTCGAATGCCTCACGAACAAGGCCAAGTAATTCCATTTCATTCAGCGTCACTACGCCGTGTAGTTCGTTGCCGTCAATGGTTGCGTCTTTCCAAACAAGAAAAACCAAATCATCAAGTGTCATAATTTGCTCCTAATTGTTCACATTTGCTGGTGGATTACAGGTAGTTTTCTCTTAGTGCTAAGGTTGCTTTTTCAGTGTTGGTGTACGTGTTGCTCTCTGCATCAAAGGCGATTGCGCCAGCGTCCACCAGCTCATTAAGCTCTTTCTCTGTGGCGGGTTCGTCTAGGTCGAGTAGTGTTGGGTGCCAGCCGTCGTCACGTTTAGCCATCTTTGAACCGTTATCGATAAACACCAACCATTCCGCTTGTCGGCTGGTGGTGTTGAAATGCTTCGCTAGCGACTCGATACGGGTTTTGTAATAGAAGTCGGCCTTAAGGGTTGATGTGTTGCGAATAAGCGCGCCAACCGTTGCAGGATCGCTTTGAGTAGGCGTTGAGTAGCGCATGTATATGTTTTCTCGGGTCTGATTCAAGATTTGCTCATTAAGCTCTACGCCGCCCTCCGCTGCGATTCTTCGGATGAGTCCGTCTAAGTCGCCATCTGGTGCGTCAATTTGAATAGCAATCCAGCTAATTTCCTCGGCTTGTGTTGCGTTGTGCTTATCAGGTTCGCACTGAATTGCCAGGCTGCCGTTGATCTTGGCTTTAGGGTCAAACTCAATAATGTCATATGGTTTGTTGCTGTCGATTAACTTCGGCTCTGGATGGTAAAGGCTGTTGCCTTTAGGTAGGTACTCGACCGTGCAAAAGCCTAGTGTGTAGTTGCCCTCTTGGCCGACTTGTTTGGAGTATCGGCGTAGGTCAGCAGAAAATGTGTAACGTCCAACTTTATAGACAATCATTAGGTAACTCCCGTTTCTAAACATTCCCTTTAACTACAAGGGGATTAGGAACGATTTGAATATACCATCTATTAATTAAATTCCGAACACATTTTTAATAATCATATATAAATTGATTGTTTTTTGTGTATCACTGGCGCTAATTAGGCCAAAAAAAGGCGCACCATTAAGGCGCGCCATGTGGGTTAGGTTGGGATGTTGGCTACGATTGGGATTATTAACTCAGCGTAGTCAATTAGAACCATTAGGAACAGGCCAATATCCACGTATAACACTAGCTTCCGCAGTTGTTTGGTAAACTTGGTTAGGTCACTAATCAGTTGTTTAGAGGTTTTGAATGCTTCGATAGAAAGTTTAATTCTTTCAATGCGTTCTGGTGTGGCCAACTTATAAACCGCAATGGCCAGCGCGATAAGACTTGATATAGTTATCATGCTTTTCTTTCTTTGATATAAAGTTAGAAAATCGAAATCGGCGCGTCAATGGCAAAGCGAAAATAGTTGAAAAAAAGTGTCCGGCACTGGTCAAAAGTACCTTAAAAATCAAAATTTGGTGGGTTAGTTTCATTTCTGTAGAGAAATGAAACTAAATTGAATAAATTCCGAACAGGAAATTTAATAAGTAATTCGGTTTGACCGAACAACTGGAATATATTATTCCCCGTTAATCCCTAACTTGACTGATACGCCTAACACGTTCGCCAGCGAGATTAATGAGGATAAAGAGGGGTCATTAGGTGGCTGTAAGGTGTTATCCATGCCCTTTGCCTTGGCGATAGCGGCCAAGGCTTCTGCAATGATCGCGGGTTCGCCAGTGCTTGCCGCTTCATCGAGGTAGGCTTGAATGGCCTGTTGGTCGGTTAAGTAGTCCGATGCGTCAAATTCTTTGAGTTGTGGAGCCATAGTCAACCTCCGTATCTCGAATTATTGGCTATTGGCCACACTAAGCGCGGTAAGGCCGCTAACCTGATTAGCTTGCTGCATTGCGCTTTTAACGGCGTTCTCGTATGAGTCAGCTTCTCGGTCGAACTCGATACGAATATCGCTGCCAGATGCAGATACGGTGCAATCATTGGCACCAACCTCAAACAGCGCGTTAGAAAGCTCGCAAAGCATGTCTGCATTCAATTCGCCTTGGGACTTGGCCACCAGCGCAAAATCAAACTCTTTCAATTATTATTCCTTTCATTAAGCAATTAGTAGCATTTTAGTTTTTAACCATAAAAAATGCCACCAACTATACGCTGGTGGCAACTGAGACTTTATTACTTTATGGGTATTATTAGTTTAGTTTAGATATTAATGAGTATGTTTGCGTACTTATCGCTATTCTTCATCAATCTGGTTTCTAAGTGATAGTTAATTACATCCAACATTCGGGCGCGTTCTACCAGCTCGCTAGTAACTTTACCCTTTTGATATAGCCAATCTACTATGTCGCTAAGTCTCCAAAGAGGATCTTTCTTTGAAGCCTTGCGAACTGGCACAGGGAAGCCGCCGCCACCAAATGTGCCCTTTTTATATTTTGCTAATGTACTTTTCTTAACTCCGGTGAACTCCGCAGCTTCGCCCAAACTCACAAGGTCGCCCTCAATAGAGATAACCTGCAAGTTGTAGCCATCTACCGACTCCACGTCCTTAATTGCTTGTGTTACAGCTTGAACAAAAGAATCTGCCTCTCGCTCAAATTCGATATATAGCATTTCATCAACAGACATAACCGCAGCGTCAGAGCAAGCGCCCTCATACAGTTTGCACGATACGTCGAGTAAATCGTTGTCGTTCGTGATGTTGATATTGCCGATGTTTAGAGTGAACTCATAGATACTCATCGAACTCTCTCTCCGTATCATTGATACTTAATGAAATAAAAAATCGAGACTTTTAAAATCCCCTTGAGCAGTCAAGGGGATTGATATTACTTACACTGTTTTACAGCTTTTCTAATCCGCTTAGCCCACCAAGGTCGTTTGCTCTTGACGGGTGTTGACGGTACTGACATTCGATGACATTTGTTTTTGTGGGTGCATTTGAGAATCCCTGCTGGATGCCCGTTGCTTAACTCCCATATCCAACCAGCTTTAACTGCTTCGCCGATTGCGTTACTCATGTCTTTATCTGTATGGTACTTGCCGATAGATCACCTCATAAAGTAATTGTTAAGTCTCAGATTTTTAAAGAACGTGGGAATTAAACTTACCCCCAACATCCACAATTGTACCTATGAAATTTTACATGTCAACAATTGTGCCTATTTTTATTTGATAGACACAAAAAAGCCACCGTGCTGGTGGCTTAATGGTTAGTTTCGCAACTCGTTTTCTCGATATTGAGCTATTGATTGCTCCAAATGCTCTGTGTTTTTGGGTGAGCTCATCAAGTGATCAGTTTCCGATAGGATTTCTTCCCAATCCGGTTCTTCTAACGTTGGCCATAACATCAAATCATCGATGCCAACGTCCTTAAAACCAATCTTTGAGTAGTAGCCTTTAAGCGTCTCGACGCTTTCCTCGGAGCGATCTTCTAACGGGAATGCCTTTAGCCCAATAATGTCGTAAATCGACGTGAATCGCGCAATAAAGTCCTCAATTAAGGCTTTAGAATACTTGTTGCCTCGATGCTCTTTCTTCACTTTCAATTCGTGGATGACAATAAGGCGATCTGGTTCTGGACAGACTCCCCAATGCATATCTACGTTGCGTTCTTCAATGCTTTCTTCTAGCAAATAATCATCATCAAGGATTTGAACAAAGTGATAGATGCTACCGTCCACATCCAGTAAATCGTGACAGTTCGTAATGTTTGATGCTCTGGCCAAGTCCACTATGTAGAAATCACACGTAGCAACTTCGGTTTCAGCTCCGCTCTCTTTATCAAGAGCAAACATGCTTGCCGTCATAACGTTGATACATGACTCAACATCATCTGAATAAGGCGCGGTACTTAAGGCGTAGTTGATGATCATTACTTCTGTTCCTTATCTGGTGCTGGTGGCTTAATGAGAGGCGATGACAATTGAAGAGAACTGGCCATACCATCCTTCGTCAAGACGAACCGCCCCCCCCTGACTTTAACTCCAAATTATTGCCAAGCCGCTCATGAATTGAGGATATTTTAGATGCGAGCTCAGTTAAAACTCCTAATTTAGCCCCGTAAGGTAATCTTTCTCTTTCATTCTCGATGCACTCACAAAGCAGGGCAAGAGCGTCAAGCTCTTCCGAAAGAAAATCCTCAATATTGCTAAAGTCATAACGTCGATACATGAAACTAGAAAAGTCATAAAGCTCCCCGCTTGACCAATTTGTTATCATCTGATCAAAATCTTTCTTTTGGAGGTGTTGTAGGAAAGGTTTGGAGCCGTACTTTTGTTCGGTAACTTCAGCACAGCTCTGCCAAGACTGCACTAACTGCTCTCTGTAGACTGCCATTTCACTGGCCTGCATACCAGTAGCTTTATCGCGTAAAAATTCAGATATTACGTTTCGCAAATGACTGTCGTGTACATAGTATCCGATATCTCTACAAAGCATATTCACATGCGCTGTTGACTCAAATATGAACTTATCAAAAACTTTCTTGATATTAGAAACAAACTCGTCGAAATCATATTCTATATACCTGTTTTCTATCATAAAGGAATAGGCACTACAGGCTCTACACCAATTGACAAAGTCCGTTGGTTTTGGGTTGTCTATGTATTGCTTAAATCTTGACAGCCGCTCTGACAACCACAAGTCGTCATGTCTACGAAACTGATAATCCAATATTTCTTGAATGTCATCAGTTGCTACAGGCAACTTCATCTCGGTTTCTAAATCTTTAAACCTGTTATCATAAGCTGCTATATATCTTACGTGGCTATCGGTGGTGTGAGGCCTAAGAGGATGGATTAAACTTCTGAGCAACTCTATCCTTTTATCTTGCTCAGTTTCCCCCTTTTTTCTCCTATGGATGAGTGGATTTTCATCTAGGGCTTGCAAGACCTCGTCCAAGGAAAATTCATGATGGAAGATAGCGAAGCATGTCGCTAGTGATGTAATAAGATTGTGTTCATCGATTTGTCTGTAGTCCAGTTCATCCTTTCGAATAAAGAGATTACTTATGGCATAAAAACGATCTATAGCGCGCCTAATTATGCGAATATTATCTACCTCATACTTGCGAAGCATGTCTTCAATAATTTGCTTCGCCTCATTTGGTAAGGTCTCTTCTTCAATATAGATTTGATCGACAACGGACATTAAATCGGTAGGAGTTCGACTTAAGTGCACTATGTCACTAAACACTTTTTCGATGTCTGCCTTCTTCTCTATCTTTCCCTGATTTCCAATGACAACGATTTTTATATTCTTATTTTCACATAGGTTTAAGCATTCGCCCAATATCTCTGACTTTACATTCTCGTTAGAAAGGCGCTCTAGATCGTCAATGAATAATACTCGATCATTCAACTGATTAAAGTAATGTTGCTTTACAATTGAACCAACATTACCAAGCGCTTTCCCTACTCCTCTAGTTCCCTCTAGTGTTTGCATTGCAAAATCGCCTACACCACTATAGCGCTTTGCGAACCACCCTGTTTGTTCATTACGACTGTACACAAGAGAAAGCAGCCGAGTTTTAAAATCATCCAGATCCGAAACACCGTATAAAGAGAGGTAATGACCCTTATGTGTGGCTTTGTACTTATTCTTCAAATAGGGCATCAAGGTCTGCTTTACAAAATACGTTTTACCAACTCCCCAGTGCCCATCTAGCAAAACTATGCTTGGAAAGCTAGATTCTTGGAGCAACTTGTAAATACGTTCCTCAATTTTCATTATCAACCTTGTAAAATTAGAGCTATTCGTAGATCTAACCACAGATAGATAATTCTAGATATGCAGTTGATAACATTTATTAACTAAATTTCATAATAGATGGAATCGAGCCACCAATATTACTTATGGTGGCTGATATGTATTTGCCAATCGCTGGTGGAACTAGAACAATTGCTGTTGTTCACTGCCGTGTTTCTTGCCATACCAAAGGGTGTAGTTATTTCTGTCACCGCTGGCATGAACTCCGTTAGCGTTCATCTTGTAAACCGTGTTTAAGACAACGCCATGTATCCTGGCAAACTCCGAATTGCTTCGGAAATTTGCCTTAATAAATTCGTCTAATGGGTAGATCGTCACCATCGTTAAAACTGCTCTGCGTATTGCTGTGTCATTTTCAAAAGGTGGCTGATATTGCGTAGCTGTTGATCGTTGGTTTCTTGCGTTTGGTCATCATCCAAAATCAATGACTGGATGGTGACATCCCAATCAATGCCCTTTTTCTCGATCAAGTAAACCGCATCAGCTAGATAGGTTAAAAATTGATATTGAGAATCAATCTCTGTGTAACTTCCCTTGGCTTTGTAAGTAATCTCATCAAAATAAGCAGAGAGTGAACCCCAAAACTTAACACTGCTACTTGCTGTCGCTTTCATCTCATAAAGATGGCCAACACGTAGTTTGCTGTCAGTGAAAAGTCGCTTTAGCTGGTGGGCGTATGTACCTCTCTGCATTAGCACCATATCAGGGTTAATTAGTGGGTTATTGCTGCAAAATCCGTGAATTAGATTCATTTCTTAAACTGCTCCGACTGTTTGCTTGGGGCGTAATCTAATCCCATTTTCGAATTATGGCAACACCTTTTCATTCCGAACACGTAAACTTATATCTATGTGTATTTTTTTGATATTAAGGGCTAAATTAGTTATTGCATATCTTAATTTTGATGTGGTAGTCTCACCCCAAATTCCGAACACGCTCAATCATTTGTAGAAAATGACCATAAAAACGTTCAATATCAGCAAAGGCACTATTGCCCTGTCTAACCACGGAGCAACAGTATCGATGGCCATTAACCGCAACACTAGCGCGGTAGCGAACGTGTGTGTGAGTTGGATGTTAGGGAGTGCAGATGAGGCGAAAGCCTTTATTGAGGGCGCAGACGAAAAAGCGATACGAAATGAAATGCCTCGCTTTTCCATGTGCGCTGATGTGGTTAAACAACTAGACAAGGCGCTGGCCAATGGCAATTCCAAAAAACCAGTTGAGCCTACTCATAGAGCTTATGGAAGCTCTACCGCTAGATGGAACGGTCTACGAAATGCCACTACAAGTAGAGTTTATCCCGCACGATGAAATCTACATCGGCTATTTCGATACGACCGTCATTGACCGCATCCAAGGGCTAGGAATTATCACGTTACTTGGGGTGCATGATGATGAGCGACAAGCTATCAAACTCAATGAGCGTGACGATTTTCTAGCAAGCTGGTCGGCGGGAGTGAGTGAGGCTCGCAATGGCTCAGATCTGCATTATGCAGACTACAACAACAACCAATATGCGTTTACTGCCGGATACGAGCACTGGCATAACCGCAACAAAAAGGCGTTAAAGGGAAGACTTACGCATTACTCAACAAGTAGAGAGTATCTATGTCATGGATTTATTGACGAGGATACGGGTGAAATTTGGCATCAATAACAAAAGGTAACTAACTATGACTTTGGGTAATCTACTTCTAGCAATTCTTGAGCAGAGAACACAAACAGGCTATGACCTAACAAACCGAACAATGCCTGAATCTGGCGCATGGCAAGCCAGCCACCAGCAAGTGTACCGCGAACTTGGTCGCATGACGGAAAAGGGTTTAGTGTCACACGAAATTGAAGCGCAAGACGGTAAACCAGACCGCAAGAATTACAGCTTAACTCAAGACGGCGAGCATGTTCTTAACCTTTTACGCAACGAATCTACATGCGATGGCCTGTCTATCATTCGTAGTCCTGCATCGGTGATGCTGGAAATCGGCAGCGAGGTTTACTTCAAGTCGTACATTGAAAAACTCAATCAAGAAATAACGCAACTTAAAGAGAAGCTGAACGCGCACCAGAAGGAGAAAGGTGTGTTCTGTGACAACTTCACACTGCATGTAGAGCGCGACATTGATATGCGCAAAGCAGAGCTTAAGTTTGCCGAACGTTCACTATCTATGATCACTTCCTCAAACATTGCTACGGAGAATGCTGCGTGAAACCTCGCAAAGCCGTTTATCTTTTAGTTGGCTCGCCAGCGCTTAAACGAGCCAAAGAGTGTTTAACTCGAAATCAGCCTTGGGACTACGAGGGCAAGCTCATGAAGATCGTCAGTTTGGGGCAACGTATGCGTAACGATGACGGCAAGCCATGCCATCGGGTTTTAATTGAGAGTTACTTTTGATAGGTACAAAAAAACCGCGAATAAACGCGGTTTTTTTGCGGCTGGCCTTAGCAAACAGTTCGAATCAGCAAATTCGAGTTACCAGCCTTTTCATGTTCCACCAGCAAATGTGAAACAAGAGCAAGCAAATAGTAGGTGTTTTTAATGGCTTTGACAATAGCAGAGAAACTTCAAAGACAACGAGAGAAGCAAAAACAATCAATGGAACGGGCGCGAGCAAAGCAAATCGCCAAAATGAACGATCCCGAGGAACGGCAGAAACGCTTCAAAAAGCAATTACAGCAGCAAGAGCGTCAGCGCCAGCGACAAATCGAGCGCTTAAATGATCCCGAATACCAGAAAAAGCAGCGTGACAAACAGCAACAGCGCATCGAGCGCCAAAAAGCGAAGCCTGTAGCGAAGAAACCGACCAAAAAGATCGCCAGTAAGGGATTGAAAGGCCGAACGCCCACGGCAGAGGAAAGGCGCATCATGGATGCCATTGGCCGCTTACCATGTATTACGTGTTGGCTGCATGGCCGAGAGAATCCGGTGATTTCCTTGCATCATGTGTTTGGTCGTGTTGGAGAACGGGCGCATGCGTATGTATTACCCTTGTGTTGTTATCACCACGACACGCTACTAGAAGCGGAGAAGCGCGCTCAGTATCCCGATATGATACCTATCCACGCAAAAGGGAAGTACGGCGGGAAAGCGCAATGGAAGATCCACAACGGTACAGAGATAGAGCTGTTGTTTAAGGTCTATAATCTGGCGGGATTGCCACTTGAATTGCTCGAAAACATTTACCCTCAACATTCCGAACATTAATTAATATAAACACCATTAACAGGGCTAAAAAACTTGGTTAATGGTGTTAAACTGACCAAGAATCCCCATCTTAAAAAGCGCGCTTAGAGGTCACAACATGGCACGAACGCGCATAGCTGTACTTACTCTATCATCTGGCCAGCCACGACTTATGCTTGCTGGTGTAGATGATGGTCAACTCCATATCATCGAATGCCAACAATTAGAGCGCTCATTGATGAGCCTTAAGCTGACTTTGCCCGAGAAGTTAGAAAAGCTCAAAAAAGGCGGTTTTATTGTGCTGGTGGACGAGGTTACGCCCTACTTTTCGAAGTATGGGCGTGCCGTTCGCCTGTCCGAACTGGACGCAAAAGGCAGACCGATCATTGTGTCGGCAATGGAAGCCTATAACTATCTCACATCCCTAAGTGCTATCACCTACCCGCCTAACGCTGGTGGCCGCTTCGAAGTGTCGCCGTCCATCGTAGAAGAAGTACGGGGAACGGATGGTAAACCAACGTACAACATTGACTGGTCAGAACTGCGCCCTGATACCTACGCGCTCATGTTTGTGGTCTATGCAGCTACACAAGACAGTATCGGCGACACGGTAACACTTAAGAGCTTATTTGGCCTGTTACGTAAGCCCAAGAAAGAGCCAGGAATGGCCTCGCGCGCAATGGGATTGTTCAAGGCAAAAACGGGGCTAATCGCAGACGGTAAGTATCGTATGGGGGGTGATCATGAGTAAGTTATCCCGCCTCTCAGCAGAGAACATCGAGGACGATATTCTACGGGCGCATTTCTTTGCCATCGTCATGGAATACGTCAACCGTTCGGGCAATACCGATCTGTTTGAGTACACCATTCGACTTGATGAGGTTTATCGTGCGGATCTTGTGTCTTACAGAGCTTACGCCACGGTTGAGCTTGATTGGCTGGTCAGTCTGGTCTGTGACGTAGACGACCCAATGAATCCGCTACCTGTTGGCGAAACCATCAAAATGCCACCAGCATCTTGGGTGCGTCGTTCCATGCGTCAATTCATGGACGAAATGGGTCTGTAACTTATGCCGAAGAAGTTTGAAGCGGAGAAACGGGATAACGGCTCATTTGCCAGCCTTGGCCTCAATGAGAGACAGTTCAACCAGCTATTCAACAAGATTGAACGGGCGCAAAAGAAAAACCGCCGCAATGCCAAGCGAACGCTGACCGCCTCAACGCTGGCCAAGCCAACTAATAAGGCATTAAAAGCGCTAGGCGAAAAGGCTAAAGGGCAACGGTTTACCAAAGAAGACCTGATCAAGTTCGACAAGGCTCGCCAGCGACACAAAGAGGTCTATGACAGTAAGACAGCGGGTATCACCTACGCCTTTTTGGTGAAGAACTCGCGTCAAATTGACATAGACCGCGCTAACAACCGTGTCGATGACGGTACGGGTATTAACAAGGCCACGTTGATCGGTATTAAGAACAATATCGCGCTTATTCGTGTTAGAGCCTCAAGCGTGTCTAGACACGAAGAACACCGAGTAAAGGTGCGTTTTGAGCAGTGGGATGAGCTACTACACGAACCGCCTAATGGAGATTACAACCAAGCGGTGCAACTGGCGTGTGCTGGCCGTATTTCCTTTGATTGCGACTGTGGCCGTCACCAGTATTGGTATCGATACTTGGCCACTATGGGTAACTACTGTATAGCGCCGCCTAAAGAGTTTGCGTTCCCGAAAATCCGAAACCCTGAATTGTCCGGTGTGGCATGTAAACATGCTCTAAAGGCAACAACTATGCTGCAATCGCTGGCATGGCAACGCATCTTGGCCAACCAAATGAAGCAGCAAGCGCGCCGTGTTGGTTTTGGCTCGGATAACAAAACGTACTTGCTTAACGAGAACGAGAAGAAAGCCGCAGCACGAAACCGTAAAACGGTGGTGGATAAGGCCGCCGCTACGCGCGAACACGCGAAGTACCTACGCGCTCAGAAAGCAGTGGAAAAACAGATCGCCAAGCAGAAACGAGAAAGCGAAACCATTAAGCGCCAAGCGCGCAAACTACGTAAGGAGTCCAACGAGAAGAAAGGTTATATCGATATGATTAAGGTCGGCTTCCAGAACTTCCATGACGGCTACAAGCTGCAAGGGAAAACTAAGAGTGAAGCACTGACCGACTTCGCAAGATTGATGAACGTAACACCAAGCAGATTAGAGAGAATCATCAAGTGAGTGATGTAGTTAAACCTGTAGTAAGAAAGGCTCGATACCAAGGCCATGAGCCCTTTAATCGTGTTTTAAGGGATGATTGGATTAAGGCTATCAAACTATCACCTGATCACTTTGAAGCGTCCCTGTATCGCCCTGTTGAGCCAGAATCGGCACCAACGGATGATAATTACCAAAACGAATCAGTGTTAGAGCTAGAAACCAACCAAGATGTGCTCACTTATAGCGATCCAGAGCTGGTGGCTATATTGGATTGTCCAGATGAGCAAGAGAACTTCTTCATGATGGATGATGGCGACGAAAACCTTGGCGAGTCCTTGGAGCCGCTAATGCTGCGTATTGCTTCGCACCATGTTCCTATCGGTAGTGTACTGGAATGGGATGAAGAAACCGCCGAGGGATTACGAACCGTGTGGTGGTACGTACATAAGGCCGTTGGCTATGGTACGGCGAACGTGGGCGTGATTTATATCTGCATACCAATGCGTGATTTTCATCAATTACTTGAATTAGAAATACCACGCACGTAATGCGATGCCGCTTAACATAGCAGCCGAATTCGCCAGCATTACGAGGATGCCCCCTACTCCCGATATATCTATGATAGCCATCTGTGTTTGTTCGAGTGGATTGGGGGCTCATAGGCTTGCGGAATCGCAAACAAATGGAAACATACGAACTAAAAGATGAACTGTTTATTTTAAAGAGAGCATTATTGCTTCTGGTTTGTTCCTTGATAATCGCCCCTTAGAGTCATTGTTAAGGTGTGAGCAACGTAATACAAAAGCCTCCGCATACCACCTTAACCGCTGAACCTAACGCATAGTGAAAATGCCACGCGGTGCCGAATCGCTCTTGAACAATTTTCTCTGTGTTAGATTTCAACACTAATATTTGTATTTGATCAATAAGCTTAACATCTTTGATGTGGTTTATATTTCCATTGTGACAACGCTTGTACAGCTACCTTTTCAAAGATCCCTTTTGGGGTGGACTCGATTACAACAATATCAGTCACATCCTCTTGCTTATTGATGTTAAACATCATGACCACATAAAAAATAATTTTCAGAAATTAGACCACTAGCATTTAGTAAATTACATAAAGTATGGAAAGTCACTTAACTCGGTGTCCAAACTAATGGCGCAGCTCAAAAGGACACGCATACACTTGTTACTTGCGACCAGCCCAAACTTATTTTGCAAGTATGGTGTACATCAGTACGGAGCAATATCATGCTCGGTCGGCAATCTCCTATTATGAATTAGGTCAATTATCTTCTAGAACAGACTCTCTTGTTTACTAAAGCAAGGGGGCAGTATGTCTTTCAGTAAACTACTCTATTTTTCATCTCTTTTCTTAATCATCTCAACCAAATTTGTTCGCGCAGAACCTTCCGATACTGACACACTTACGTTCTCAGTGGCGACCTATAACGTTAAGTTTCTGTCCGCGTGTATGCAGAAAGAGCGCCAGAAAAATTTCCAGCAAGTCGTAGACCATCTTGAAGGCGTGGATATTGTTGCGTTGCAAGAGGTCCGTGACCGCTTTGCAGCCGAATACTACTTCGACCCCGAAAAATGGGTGATCATTCTTGATGATGACAGTACAGACGATATGAACCTAGCTTTTGCTGTACGCAAAGGTGTTGATTACACTCTGGCCTCTGGAGCCGTAAAGAATGCAGATTCAATTCTGGACTTCGTGTTTGATAAGCATAACCCCAACTTCATCGACGAACGAAGAGTTCTGAAACTGATTGTGTCAACTGATGCCGGCGGTGTCCTCGTGCTTAATCATCATGCCAAATCACGATATAGCGGTAGACTGGACACAGAAACTACAAGGGTTAATGCATCTCTCGATATTCTCGATTTCATCGATTCCAGCTCTTATGACCAAGTCGTCCTTCTTGGTGATTTTAATGATACGCCGGATGACGCTTCACTAAATACTTTAGAAGCTGGCGCTTTTTCCCCGCAAACACTGGAAAACGTGCCGGGCAGCTATTTTGTCAATCTTTCAGAGCCTTTAGTCGCTCAAAACAAAGTCAGTTACGGGTTAAAAAGTAATGCTAAAACGGACGCTTTAATTGAACTAGTTGATCCGGTAGTTCCGGACAGCCGACAAACTAACCTAGACAATTATGCCGCTAGCGCAGAAGTTACTCATGGAATGTATGATCAGATACTGGCAACACCCGCTTTTATATCGGCATACAACAACCAAAAGTATGCATACACCTTTGAAGAGATCGCCGCCGTAGTCGGTAATGAAGATACTAGAGCTTCCGATCATATTCCGGTCATAGCCACTTTCGGTATCAACGCACACCCCCAACCCAAACTCACCATTACTTCTCTGTTAGCTAATCCAATCGGGACCGATTACCAGAACGAAACAATAACTCTTCTTAATTCCGGAGCGCCATTTAATGGACAGTTACTGCTAAGAGACGCCAGCGATAAAAACACCCTAATTTCAGCCAGTTTGGCCTCAGGTGAACAAGCTACTTTCACTATCAACTCCGGAGTCACGTTAAACAACAGCGGTGACACAATCACACTGCTTGACCGGTATGAACGCCAAATTCACACAGTTACCTACACATCTTCGAAAGAAGGCATAGAAAATACTTTTTGAGGAATGATATTTTATGAGAAAAAACCTGATACTTCTCGGTATAGGACTGCTCACATCTACGTCCGGCTTTGCGTCTACGCCCTGGCAAAGTGACGCCGTTTATAATGCTGGTGACGTCGTCACTCATAACGGAAACACATTCGTCTCTATCCACTGGAATTCTGGCTCTGCCCCTGAAGTTAATGATGTTTCCTGGGACGGTTGGCTTTACGTTGAAAACGGAAATATTTCTTTATTCCAAGCTGAAGAAGCTTACAACGGCGCTGAGTTAGTTAACTATAAGGGCGAGTATTACCTGTCTAAATGGTGGGTGCAGGGTGAATATCCGAATGAGTCCTCAGCCTGGCGTCATCTTGTAAATTTAGATCTGGGCGGCGATGTTACTCCCCCAGTTGAACCTGAACCGGACCTCGATCCTAAATCAGCTGAAGCCATACTCGGGGCTGATAGCGACAATGACGGTATTCGTGACTCATACAAAGCTGCCGTCATTGAAACTTACTCATCACCTGAAATCGTCCAGTTCGCACTCAGTGCCGCATATGAATATAAATTGTTGCACGAGCTTGCCCTTGACAGCTCAATACAACTGTCCAAAGAAGATGCAACCAAGCAGATGAATAGCTTCATTCGAATGGGGGGCTGCTTTGAACAATTAAGGAGAGATGGCCTGATACAGAAAATGCCTAACAGCCTATTTACGGACTCCATATATCGTGCTGTTTATTATCGTATCGGTAAAAGACGACTATTCGAACTGATGGACTCAGATTATGATGCCTTCATTTTTGAAGATAGTCCCTGTCCTGCTTCGTTAATGTCAGGAGGACAGCAATAATGCGTAAATCTATTGGATTATCACTCTTGACTTTGTTGGCATCAAGCGCGGCCTTTGCTGAAAGCTACTGTGTCAAAAATATAGATACCGTACAGTTGTTCTACGTAAATGGTATGTTTACTGACGAAATTACTTTTCGGCAAAACATCAATGCCCTAAGTGATTTTCAAACCAGCTATCTTTATGGTTACCCGATTAACGATGATGTTACCGGTGTTCAAAATTATTCAGAGGAATTTGTCTATCAAGTGGCCGAAGTCGCTTTCCATAAACTGACAGATGAAGAGAGGAATGGAGACAAAGGTCGAATAGTAGAAGCCGCACTTAGCGGAGAGCTTAAAGAATATATCGACTACACGGCTGCAGCCTTAACATGGTTCTATACAGAGTTTTATGAGCAGGTTTCTGGTTTAGCTCAAGAGACTGACTATAGGAACATGAAGATTAGGTTGGAATCTACTCTTGATGAATGCGCGAGAACGGTGTTAGTCACCCATTCCCAAGGTAACTTTTATGGAAATAGATTATTTACAGAAGTAAGCAATAACTATATATACCCCAATGGGGTTGCATTGTCAGAGTACCCCATGCTCGGATACATAGGAATCGCAAACCCAACTTTTTCTTATGGTGGTCCCATCGGCGTCAATAATCCACACATAGCAAAAACATTTACGAACTCGAACGACGCTCCAATGGCTGGCGTTCGCATTATTTTCGGTACAATTGAAGCTAATCCTGTTTCAGCCTCGCTTCAATTTGATCCTTCTGGGCATGGACTGAAAGACTCATACTTACAAGATAACGCCGCACCATACATAGCGGATATGATGAGTGAAATAATCGATAATTTAACGCCATATCCGTTGTTTGAACAACACCCTTCTAACTCATCCGCGATATCGCATATTGGTCATTCCTACATTTCAAATACTTTGGATGTCCGGTTCAGATATGGCGGTGGATACCGATATGAAGGAGTTGACGAAGAAACATGGAGGGACTTTTACATTTCTACAAGTCACGGGACATTCTTTAACGAAAATATTAAAGACCGTTACCCATACATAAAAATTGAAAACTAAATCCCGAATGGAAACAACCGAGTCATTCTCGGTTGTTGCTTTTCTTTTGTGCAAAAGCTATATCCTGTACTCACAGTCCTTGTAAAGGGCTCAGTTAAGGTGCATGGGCATATTGTCGTAGGACAATAAAGTACATCTAACTAAAACTTAGAAAACCCACATGCAATGGGGCCTGATACCTAATTCTCTAAATAACACCAGTATCAGGGCAATATTGTAAAGATTGGCAGCTTTGCGTAATTTTCGTTGTTCATTCCCGGTCAGCACACCTCTGGACAGAAGCGAGTTAGGGATTGCGCCCAAAAGCGTCTACTTCAGATAAGTAGAGATTGGGGTAGAAGGAAAAAACTCTAGTAATTCGCGATCATACTACGGTACTTCACGCATACCGAAAGATTGAACAAGGCAAAGCCAACTCATAAAATTGAGTCAACGTGAACCGTCATGAGATTCAGCACTTTAAGGACAATTCCGTCCAGTGCGTTTTTTTAAAATCAACGTGAGGTCGCCGTAATGACACAACCCCCAAACAGCAATGCCGCCCTGCTTATCGTGACACTGCCAGAGATGCTCGCGCAGCTATATCCCTACTTGGAATTGTTGCTGGCGTGCGCCCACTGACTAAGGAAAAGGCCGAGGCGGTCATGCCGCCTCGGTATTTCCCCAGCAAATAGTATGGTGCTGCTAATATCACATGACCACTGTTGCTGGCACAAGTGGCGACTCCGCCATGAATGAGCCTGGGACACAACTGTTTAGAATCCCAAAACGTAGGGGCTAAGTCAGTGTGGCTCAGCCCTTTGGTTTAATCCAGAATAGGGTAATCTGGCTGTATGTGGGCCTCCTCCCACAGCGGGTGGCCTGTATTCACGGGTAAAGGTTGCGGTTCGATATTCACATTGCCCCAAACACCGCCTTTGAAGTTATTGGAGAAACTCATGACTTCACTGCCAATATCCAGCACGACCGGATTGGGCGCTTGGCCGTGCTCGGGGACTGTATAGTGCAGCGTAAGGGATTTCGGCTCGCCTTCAAGAAATCGTGTCAACATCTCCGGGAGTTGCTCGGGTAAGAGGTAGCACTGCTCCAGCGCTGGGCACAGCAGGTGGATCTGATTCAGGGCAATTTGCAGCGTCGAAAGGGTAAGGACATTGTCGAGTGTGGCATGGATACGCAGTTTCCACGTCTTATTGTGCTCGTCGCGCCAGCGCCCGAAAAAAGCATCGGACTGGTGGAGGAAGACCGCACTGGGGCTAATGGCAACCTTATAGTCGGTCTCTGAGTTATGCTCCAGCCTCTCTTCCCCCTGATTGCGGGGTGACAGGAACAAGCCATGGCGGCGGATGTGATCCATCGCCAACTGTTCAGGATTGCACTGCTCAAAGCGCTGGGTCTCGGTGATCCGTACCCGGGGTGTAACCCCACAAAGTTGGCTCAGGTAGTCAGCCATAGCCTCGGCATCCGCCTGTATGTCACGGCGCCCCATGGCCTCACGCAGTCGCTTGGTCCACTCCAAATAGACCTCACAGAGCTGATCATTGATATGGTTATTCGGTCGGATGATTAGCACCTGATACATGCTTTTGTTATTCCGGTGGGTCTCGTCCAGTGTGAGGCGCAGCTCCTCCAGCTTCAGCTTGTCGATGGCCGCTCGCAGGGCGTGCTTGGCCTTGTAGTCCTTTCGGAACAGGCTGTGTTTAGGGTAGCCGAGTAAGGCGGCTGTTTTCTCTCGGCACTTGCCGTCATTGAGTGGGGTGCCCAGTTGGGTTTCACTAAAGTGGCGGACAAGGGCCATTAGATCGGCAAAGCCATCGGCTTCGGTCAGGGCCAACTCACGGAGCTGTTGCTGAGGGCGACGTAGATTACCCTTGCGGGTTGGTTTTTGGGGAGTACTAGTATGTAGTGGTTTCATAGGGATCTCCATCGAAACAGTCGCTGAATTGCTATGAGATGCTCGCTCGATTCATCCTAGCGTCAGCTTAGTTTCGTTGGGAAATAAGCTATGAAATACCTAACGCGAGACGCATTAGTACACTTCGGAGGTCTTACACATGCCTAAAGCATGTCGCAGTTTGCCTTGCCCTTCAACGGGCCTCCACAGGGGAGTAAGCGAGAGACAGGTCGTTCGCACCAGTGCTAACACACACCAACTGCTAACGACCTAAAAGGCTGAGTCGGGGGCCAACAACCTTAATCGTAAAGTAGGTTCTGGGGTGATGTCAAGAGGGCTGAAAGCCTTGCGGCCGAGCCCGTGATTTCTTAGGTGAAGTCGAATATGCGGTGTCAGATCTTGCATTGTGGATTTAACGCCTACATGGAAGACTCTTTCTCACTACAAAAATTTGGTTTCGGTAAAGCCACTTCTGGCTCACTTTGGGGCACTTTCGAGTTAGAAAGTGCCACAGGTAAAAATTCAATCCGAGAAGCTTTTGGACAAAGCCTTCTTAGAGTAATCACGTAAAGTAGAAAAACTCGGATAATTTTTGCTATCGGAAAGTCGCTCAGTGAAGTGTCCAGTTCTGCTGGTTCAGATCAGATAAGTGATGACAAAACGGTTAGACCACCAGATTGAAACCTGTTGAGTGAACAAGCAAATTAAAATGCTTTGATGGTTATGAGGACAATCTGGCGTGGATCTCATCGTAGAGCGAAGTTGTGTAGTGACTTCATAAAGACTCTGAATACATTGGCGCAAATCAGCTCGTTATTATTTATTTACTTGCAAATGCGGGGCGTACCATACATTCACTCTTATCGCGGTGAACAGCGCTTCATGCGACTTCATGTCGCACGGACAGAAGTGAGTCAGCGCTTTTGCTAATTTAGCAATCCTTGACTTGCACTGATTATGGCAAAGTTATGTTCTCTTATGCCACGAGGGTGCATGTGTAGTTAACCTTCATTTAAGTGGCCCAATTCACCGTACTACTTCAGCTATTGCTTATCTTTTTAACTCAAGCTATTTAAGCTTGTGAGTACTTGTCTTTCTTATTTGCTCTAAAGCATGCTTTTGTACAGAAACTTAGCGCTAGAAGCACATACGTGGCTGATACAAGTGCAATGACAGTCTCAAACTCAAAATTGAAAGCTGTATTCCCTGCATAAATTAGCAGCCCCGAAGCTGGACACACAATACAGCATGCTTTTAGCACATAGTTTTCAAAGCCCAGCCCATTTAATAGATATCTAGCTATAGTTGCCAAGCCAATCATGAGCTGACTTATGGCAAATATTGCCACATGACTCATGCTATTCAATATCACAGGACTTTTGTTCGTTATAACCGACGGGGAAAGATCGCCTGACAGCCAGACAATAAAGCTATATACAAGCCAAACAATTACAAAGCTAACTAAGCTTATTTTGGCATATTTTGCTATCTCATCTCGATTGTCAATCTCTTTTCTTGTGATTATCAACAAAGCATTTCCATATGAATATGACAACATCACGATAACCATAAATATCGTAGTTAAAACCCCATAAGTTGCAGAGTTGACAACACCTGATTCGGATATCACTGCCAATATAAAGAAGTAGAATACTGTAAACTCAAACAAGTCTTGGACGAATAGATTTGAAAATAGCTTGATAACTGACCTAGAAACCGCTCTATCAAAAACAGGTCTTATTCTTATGTCTTTTTGTCTAAAAAATCCATATGAATAAATCACCAAACTTACACTCAGCCCTGCTAACGTTCCTATCGCAACTCCTATTGCTCCAAGTCTTGGAAATCCGAATTCTCCAAAAACTAAAACGTAGTTCACCAATACGTTTACCAATGAAGACACAATTGAACTGTAAGCGAGAATCTTTGGCTTTTCGACTGACTTGAAATACGAAGAGATTGTAAATATCAGTATGTTTATTGGTACTCCGAACGATAGAAGAACAAAAAACCGATATGCTATTTCTGCCACATCTTCATTCATCGAAAAGAAGTGCTTAAAAATATATTCGCCAAACAATATGCTGAAAACGATGAATAGCAAACTGATAGTCATCCCAATCACGAGTGAGGTATTAAATACCTTTTCATATTGTTTGTACTGCTTGTTCTCTAAGTGCTTTGCCCCTTGCATTGTTAGAGCCAAAGAAAATGTGCCGATAGAACCAATGATGTAATACATAATCGTATTTACTATGGTCACTACAGCGTAGCTCTCTATGTTGTATCTACCAATAATCGCGTTATCTGCAAATGTGAATGCAACACCAACAAGATAAGAAATGTAGATTGGTATCGATAAGCTGTGAAATCTACCTAAACTACTCATAACTGGATATGTTTGTGTTTTATCCCATACCCCTGAAGTTTGCTCAAAGTCTGCTTCAGGTCTGCCTCTAACACATCAAAGTCTGCTTCATAGATCGCATGCATCTTATTGATCGCATCGTCTATAACGATACTGTCATTTAATGCACAGACTTGATCGAACCCCACTTCATTTAACTTTATTATTCCTCTTTTGCAAGATATTACGCCAGAATTATCCTTATTCTGACGCATTTTAAAATTGCCATTAAAGTTAACAATATTCACCTTCATATGATGATTTCTCCTTTGGTGTTCTTGCAGCGCAAGTCACTACCAAAAATGCTATCTGTTGTGGCTTGAGCGCAAGCTCTGCATCCACCTTTGCATTTGGTTAATAGATTGCAGGATTTACACTCGCCCTCAATGTCACTCAAACCGGTATCTCTTAGAGTTTTAAACGTATCAGAGTTATTCCATATATCCTGTAAAGAGTTTTCTAATATATTCCCTGCCTTGAACTCCGGTATTGATACCATCAAGGAACAACCATAAACATTCCCATGACCATCTATCGCCATGCTAGTTTTCCCCGCAGTACAGCCAAATGAATCTTCAGAAAATGGCTCGATAGTATTCTCATCAACCCATGCAGATAGCAATTCTGGTCGATCTTTGTTAAGCAACGGAAGATAGATTTCCCATGGATGATTTGACTCACCTGTAGATACAATTCTTAGATTTATGGGCAGATCCCCATTTAATTTATCAGTACTTAGTCTGACAAGTAGTTCAGCCCATTTGCCGAAAGGCACTATATAAGCACTGCTTGCTGAACCTACAGATGCTAGCAGCATAATTGAGGCCGCTTCTATGCCTTGCTCATTGATAAACTCAAGGGTTTCGTACAAATACGAGTAGTTAACCGCGGTAAGTGTGATAATTGCTTGAATCGGTACCTCGTGTTTTTGCAGCAGAGATATGGCTTTTTTCATTTTATCAAAAGCGCCACTGTATCCTCTACATCGGTCGTGAATCTCAGCATTTGGACCATCTATACTAATGCAAACCTGGTTAACATTGGTTTTAGATAATTTTTCCGCTACTGACTCGTTAATCAAGCTACCATTGGTGTTGATGTAGTATAGAAAATCCAATTCGTCTGCAACTGACAGAATCTCGAATATGTCTTTTCTTAAAAAAGGTTCACCACCTTCAAAGCTAACTCGCAGCACATCCATTTCATCCAATTCATGAAGAGCTTTGGTAATCGAGTCTAAACTTAATTGGTGAGTTTTTTGTTTTCTACTATTAGAAGAAGCTGAACAGAATTCACAGCCAAAATTGCAATTAGGGGTAATTAGAAAATCACAATAAATAGGGTTCTCGACGACATTCATCTTTGTTGCTCCTAACTTTACGGTCTGCAAAATAGCAGACCGTTTTTTATAGTGGATTAGTGTTTGCCCCACTCACCACCGATTGCAACTACAGGCTCTTTATATTCCTTTTTCATAATATATACCTTCTTTTTTTCTAAAATGACAACGACACTGTTGACGCAACCACCATACCCAACAAGTTGCACTTACCAAAGCAGAGGCGGCTAAATTTTATGCACATTTCACAAATCTATGAAAAATAATTAACCATGTTTGATTTCAATCAAATATGGGGCTTTTAAGCAGAGGTATTTGAATTCAGGAATAAGAAGTGACTTATGCGAATCATACTTAAATAGAATCTGAAATTAGGCAAACAAGGAAGTTACGTCGAATTTATCCCGTGATACATCATGGGGTTCGTAAACTTAAATCAAAGATGGATAACTTTTCGTAGGGAAAACGCACATTAACAGAATACGAATGAGCTTTTATTCTGAATGATAATGGGGCAGAGTCGTGTTTCATGCCCCGTCGGCACACCTTTGGACAAAAATGTGCCCGAGCATTTGCTAAATTAGCAAGGGATTGATAATTAAAGGCATGAAAAGTCGCTTAGCTTTAGTATAGATGGTGCAACTTTAACGCTGACGGGTTTTGTTTAAATATCATCGAATATACCGCTACGGATCAGTACAGTACGAAATGAGCTAAATCAAGGAATGACAGGAACGCTGGCTCCTATCAATTACTTTAGGCCGCATAAATAATACTCTACTCCATACAACGAGCAATGAGCTTTTCTACATCGTAATAGCAGAAGAAGTTATCGATTAGTATATATTGATACCGACGCGGTTTGTAGACATCAATACCCAAAAATGACTTTTGAATCTGGCTGACAATAGGAGACGTGGATGCTGTGAAGACAACTTTTTTATTAATATGGTCGGTATCTTCAACTTGATTTGTTTTTGATACAATAAGTCCATTTTTCAAGTACATTTCACCATCGATAGAAAACGTACTGTATTGATTTTCTTTATCGACATCCGTTATGGTAATAATAGAAGTGTATTTCATTTCTTTCGCAAGAAAATCAGCATTGGTATTCAGTTCAATTCGATCTTCTCCTTTAGTGATAATCACCTCACTTCTTTTGAAGTAACCGTCAATAGGCGAAGTTTTTTTGTCTAAAGGGAATAAGGTATAGGTGATAGTAGCTACAAAAAAAATCACGTTTAGCCATTTTAAATAATTCATAACTTACACCCCTTCTCATTCAACTCGCTAACAATCTTCTCAATATCGTCACCTGAGAAAGAAACCAATTGATCATTTACCAAACAATCTATTACTACCCGATCTCCTGACGAGTTGATAAACAAAATATTCTTATTTTCATGTTTCGCTAACTTGAGGTCTTCTTCTATATCTTGAAATCTAAGAAGCATTGATTCTTGACTACTCTTCACACTTTCCAGCTGAGCCAATACTTGGCTATCACCAGTAAAAACCGCAATATAATCATCGTTATTTATTACATTTACCTTGGGAGGTTCTAATCTGGTATGATTGAAGAAGAGTACGATTAGAAGAAGAGCAATGTTTACAAAAAGAAGTGGGTATAATGCAATTTTAGATACAAACAATTTGGTTCTATTAATCTTGGACTCACTGAAAGCATCCAGTAACTCTCGTGAACTATCTTTCGTGATCGTGTCAGTAGACTTTTCTTGATTAGTGTTAATGTCAATAAATTTAATTTTATCAACTTGAACAACATAGCCTTTGTTTTTCTCATTGGATATAACGTCGATTTTGGTATGGTTCTTAAATATTTTTCTTAGATTAGCGATAGAAACCGGAACTGAGTTTTTTGAGACCAGCTTTCCCGGCCATCCAATTGACGCCAACTCATCTCTAGAGAAGAACTTGCCTTTATTGTTCAAAAAATGGCTTAATATGACCGACTCAGCATAAGAACACTTATACCGGGTCTCATCAACGGTAATAAAGTAGCTTCCTCCTTCTTCACCACAACTGACTTTGATATCTTTAACTTCCATTTCTCTCTCTTCTTTCTTCCATTTGATATAGTGATTTAGCTGAAACTCGAATAGCCTCTACAGACCTATACCATAGCCTATCATTAAGCACTAACTAAATTAGATCAATCGATAACATCGAGTCGTTCCAGCTTTGCAACGCCATCAAGAGTCAAGAGAAGATACGCTTGATCATGAGGGCTGCCGTAATAGTAAGATTATTTAAATGTTGTGTTCTACCACGTTTGGCTTGCTTCCACTGAGGCACCACATCTTCATCAATCAAAAGTGTGTGTGAAACACAATCGCATTGTACAGGCTCCAGTAGTGTTTTTGTCGCAAGATTTCAACAACAACGGACTCCATTTATCAATAAAAACGACTTAACTTAACTATCTGTTTTTATTTGGTTTTAATATTATTAATTTTAATAAAGATACATTATCGAGATACCTATTTAGCATTCACTCCATTGAAGGTGATCAATCAGCTTGTTTAAAAATGATTTTTGATTGTGGCTGGGGAGAACCTGCTAAAAATAATTATGAGTTATTAAAGGTAATGATAATGAAAAAATATTTAGTGATTGGTGCTGCTCTCAGCGCAATGAGCCTTGGTGGAGCTTACGCAGGTGAACTTAGCATCGGACTGGCTGGAGAAGGCTTCTCTTATGATCAGCCTAATGCTGGAGATGTTAGTGTTTCTACATCTGGCGTTGTAGTTCATGGTGATGCAAGCCTAGGTGACACAAACTTCGTAATCGGCGCAGAGACTTTCATCTCAATGCAAGGTGATGTCGAATCTGATCAATGGGATGATACTGGTGACGGTGACCTTCGTACGTTCAAAGCTATTATAGGTTATGATTTTAAGTTCTTCCAAGACACGTTCAAAGTCACCCCTGTGATCGGTTACCAACTCGGAAACGGGAAGTTGGATTACGACAGTTATGAGCTCGACGGTTTCGTAGCAGGTATGCGTGCTGATTATGCTATCGACGAACGTTTATCTGTCAACGCTGGCTTTTTGGTTGGCAAGAGCACCATTGACTTTGATGATGCAGACTCATTCGATGCAACATCAGGTAGCTTGTCATTTGGACTTGGCTACAACTTCTAACCCATACTAAATGTCGTTCTACTGTGTGTCATTTAAGAACACTGTTAACTAAACTCCAATAGGAAATTAATAATGAATAAAAGCCTGTTTACAATTATGTTTTCAATCTTATTTGTTAGTCTTACAGGGTGCTCCGCGCTAAAAGAAAAAGCCGCTAATGCTAGCACGGAGCGTGCCGCTAAGTTCTCGAATGAGGAACTGTGTGAACACTTTAAGGAAGACACCAATATTTACTATATGGAAGCAAACAAAGTCGAAGTAAAGAAAAGAGACCTAACCTGTAATTAATCGATAATCTTGCAGCCCTCAGAGTGGGTATCTCTTTTACGACATTAACAGTATTGATAATAACAAGATCAACCGGAAAACAAAAGCTAAAAACGTACTCATGAACCATTATGAAAATTAGTTAAGTTAACGCCCAGTTTAGTCGCGATTAAATCATTACTCTAGACTGGAAGAGGTATTTTTATCAGGAAAATATCACAAGCATTTATTATTTAATTTTCAAATAGTTTGACACTATCAAGTTATTCTTCTAAAGGTTATTAAGACTTGGTAAACATTGACTTAAATCCGGCATATTAATCTTATTTTAATAGGTTATTTTCTTAAGTCTAACTAATTGACAAAGGTATAAATAATATGAAAAAATTAATTCTCGCAGCGGCAGTTTCAGGTGTATTGGTAGGTTGCGGTTCAGATGATGTAGAGAAAGCTCTTTCCACAGAATTATCTAGTTTCGAAGCTAGAAATGCCGCAGAGGACATTTTAGAGGCAACCAGTTTACTGGTTAAAGATATTTTAGCTAAATGTAACATTACAGCAAGTACAGACACATGTAGTCAAAGCTATGATCCTGATGCACTCGATGACTTTGATGGTAATGAAGCAGGCTTAGAAATCACGACTAGCAACAGTGTCATAATGTTAACCTCAAATGATTCAGGTAAGTATTTTGAATATTCGCCATTTTTAGAAAAGTTGCGTATTTCATATTCAAGTGAGGGTGACTTAGATCACTACCTTAAAATAGATATTAGTAATTATCCTTCGATTAAAGTGGACTTCGACGCTCACAATATTAATGATGATGGCAATTTTGGCTCTTCAGCAGAAACGTTAGATTATGACTTTAATGGTACAAATCAACTTAGTGGGAAAATCAGCGTGTCTAAAGATGACTTTACTTGCTCGGATAACGACTGTTAGGTAATTTTTGCACGGGAGGTTACGATTAACCTCCCTAAAACTTATTTATATCCCTACCCACACTCTCTCTACAATCCGAAGTAGATAACACCATGACTAAGTCTGTTGGGCACCCATTCGGTCTACTAAGCATGCCTGATATTCAACAACGTGAAATGTCATGGTATTTCTTCTTTTTCCAATTACCCATGGCTCAAGACCTCCTTGCGGCTGAAGATTGGAAGCTCTTTAAAGAGTGGGTACGAAATCACCCAGAATGGAGCCAGTGGAAAGAAGTCTTTAAAGAAAGCAAAGATATCATTCCAGGATTAAATTGGTACCGCAACGCATTGAATTTAGAGAGCCCGATGAAACCTGAAGATTTGGGTGTAGTCCAAGCGCCTTGCTTAGGTATCTGGTCTGAGCATGACTACTACTTGGGAGAAAAACAAATGAAAGACTCCATACACTTCATCGGTGAAAATGCCAGCTTTGAATTTGTTCGGGTGAATGATGCCACTCACTGGGTACAACTCGATAAACCTCAAGAAATCAATGAGGTTGTTCTTAAATTCACGTCTAAGCACCGTTAAAACACAACTCCAAGTGCAAATGCTATGGTTACAAATTAAGCCAGAAGACTATGTCGCTGGCTTTCTTATACCCAAGTAACCTAGCTCCGAGCGCGGTACAAAATGTTATCAATTATAACCGTTTGCAAATTGCGTATTAATTCTCAAGGCTAATTTCTCTAGTAACCCGTGTTAAGTAGTGAATAAACTATTTTTAAAATATTCATTCTTACCGCTTAGCACTTCAACTGCCAAGGTAGCCTGCTGTTCTGTCTTTGCAATATAAGGTCAAATATAATGGATTTGAACTTAATCAATACTTTCCTTGTTGTCGTTGAATATCAGTCTTACACCAAAGCGGCGGAACAATTAGGGGTAACACAACCAGCAATTAGTGCATCGATGAAACGACTAGAACAACTTTCTAACAAAAGTCTTTTTGTTAGAAAAGGGCGAAATATTGAGTTGACCTCAACCGCACACCACTGGGTTCCATTATTTAGACTAGCATTAGCCATAATTAATGATGCTGTCATTGAGCAAACCACATTTCAAGTCTGCTGTACCGAACCCTCTGTTCCGAAGCTGACCGCGTCACCAAGCTTTTCGTTACATTGCGCCCCTATTTCGTCCCCTTCCTTACTTGACGATCTTCGTCTACACAAAGTGGACTTGGTTATTGACAACCTCCCCATTAAAGAAACCTCATTTGTATGTGAGTTGGTATACGAAGAGCCAGTTGTGGTGATTTGCCGACAAGGACATCCACGTATCACTGGCAGTAAATTTAACTCATCAATGCTCTATGCCGAACAACACTGTGTATTGGTTGATACGGAATATCGGGCAGTGAATCTTGGTGGGGCGCTCCTCGACCCTACACAACATTTACACATAGGCATGACAACCTTATCTCTATCTGGAATGGTACTGAACGTATCTAAGCTAGACTACCTTGGAATCTTGCCACTCTCTTTTCCTAGAGAGTGGCAAGATTCTCTTAAACTACAAATATTGCAATGTCCCATAAAAAGTCAATCTATTGGTTATAATATGATTTATCATAAAAGAGATGAACATAATGTTGCCCACCAAAAACTGAGAAGGCAAATTCGTCACGACCTCGTTCAAAACTTGATGTCTTGTCGCTAGCAGAATCTTTAAACTTTCAGCATGCTCCAATGATACGCTGCACATTATTCTGTTTACTCGAATCCTATCAAAACCATCATATTTATATAAACGAGGTTCTGATTCCGTTAGGGCGAAAGTAACCGTATTTTCTAGACCTTTAACTTCAAAACCTTGATCTTGCAGTAACAAGACGACATCCGTAGCACTGCATGAACCTAAAGCCGACAATCACCATCCCACTTTATATTAATACTCATACTTCCATACTTTTTGATGTCACTATTGTTGATTGCACTTAACGCCCAATTAAGGTGCGAAGCACGCGACTAAAGTACTTCATTTTACCACCGTAAACACTTGGCTAAAACCAAACCAAAAATGCCAAGCGCGCTGAATCACTCCTAAATTGTTTGTTAGTTTGCGTGCCAAAGTGACACAGAGATTGCTTATTGCACACTTTAAGACCATAATGCACATGTGACATTTTGACACAATAGGAGATAACATTATGGCTACTACTTTGCCTCGCATCACCGCTAGAGTTGATGTCGATACACAAGACTTACTGACTAAGGCTGCCGCGATAGCCGGCATGTCTAGCATCAACTCGTTTGTTCTAAGCGCTGCAATCGAAAAAGCTAAACAAGTCATCGAACGTGAGCAGGCTTTAAAACTGAGCCAAGCAGATGCGATGTTGCTCATGGAAGCTTTAGACCGTCCTGAAACACAGAACTCAAAACTAAAAGCTGCTGCTGATCGATATGAGAGCAAGATTCAATGATGAATACGGTACTTCTAGATAAAGCTAAACACGATAGAAACCGATTCAACTGTGGCATCGAAGCTCTCAACAATTACTTAAAAGTAATGGCGAGTCAGCAAGCAAAGAAGGACAACACCAGAACGTTTGTTTTGGAAGATGATAACGACAACTCACATGTCATAGGCTTTTACACGCTTACAATGACGCCAATTGAATTAAAGGCATTGCCCGATAAGTTACAAAAAAAGCACCAATCATCCACCTCTGGTGGTCTGATTGCCCGTCTTGCTGTCGATGACCGATACAAAGGGAAAGGCTTTGGTGAGTGGCTGCTTATCGACGCACTCAGAAAGCTATTAGCCGCTAGTGATAGCGTTGCATTTCCAGTTGTTATCGTTGATGCCAAAGATGGAGCAAAACATTTCTATGAACGCTATGGTTTTCAAGAATTTCAAGATGCTGAAAACAAACTCTTCATCACCATCGCAGATGTGAGAGCAAGCTTAGGCTAGTTAACCGCTAGCCTTTAGCAAACTAACACCCTGCTAAGGTGTGAGCAACGCAATACCGAAGCCATCGCATACCACCTTAAACATTAAACACAACGCACAGTAAAACTGCCACGCGTTGCGAATCACTCTTAAACAGTTTGTTAGCTGAACTTTAGCTACGTGCTTGACTAAAACTTAGCCAGTGGGATACTAGACTAAAAATTTCAACTAAGTTTCAGTATGTTAGATAAGAATTTATTTCTCAACCCAATGTTTATTATTAGTGCTAGCATTTCACTTGGTTCTGCCTTAGGTATCCAAACATTCTCTGATATCGACTCTGGCAACGTTGGAAAATTTACGTTGGAGCTAATGCTATACATTACAACTATCACTACAGGAATTGCTGGGAGCATAGCATGTATAACAAATCTCGCCCCAATAAGCTCACTTGCGGAAAAAATTATGATGAGCAGTTTGAAGGCGTTTCTTGGCAGTGTGTTTGGCATGATCGCAACAGCTTTTGGTCTACTAATTTACGCATTTTATAGTCAATCATGGGAATCCATAAAAATCGGGAGCATAATCATTTTGTATATGGTAGTAGTATTTGCGATCCCACCAACCTTGTGGGTTAAAACGACAAAAGAATTTGCAAAAGAATATGCTAACAATTGGTATCACAAGCCAAAATGGAAAATTGCACGCCTAACTCTTTACTCAGGTATGATCCTATTAGGCTTTATGGGAGTTCACGGCATGTTTGTAGTTAGCTAACGCCGCGTTAAGTAGTGAGCAACGCTACCACTGAACCTAAACTATTGTGCCGTAAACACTAATTTCGAAGCAAACCGAAAATGCCAAGCGTTGCGAACCTGCCTTAAACGCTTTGTTATGCCTCTAGCCAAACCATGCTCGAATATCTTTTACTTCACTACGAGCTGCAATTGCGTAAAAAGCATTAGACAACTCAGAAAACTCAATCATGGGAACCTCAACATCAAGGTTTAAGTCTGGATGACACCAATGTTCAGATGGCATTACGGATACTTGTCTTCTACAAACAAATGGACGAACAGAATAGACTGAGCACTTATTGTCGATAAGAAAAGTACATGAAGATCCGTGATAATCGGGCTTACCAACAGCAACCGATTTATTTAGAGCCTTCCCTGTGTACTCAGAAATAAGCTCAGCTTCAAGTTTAGTAATTGAAACGTTTATTTTGCAACAATTCCCGCAACCCGCTTTACACGAAGTAACTGGAGAAAGTTTATTGGTTAATTCTTCCGTTAGTTTGAACAACTGCTGCAATTTATTAATGTCAGAATCAGAACTTTTCGCCTGCTTTTTTGCAATTTTGTCTTCTTTTACCAAAAGCTTCCTTGGAATTAGGGTCTGTATTCTAGAAATATTCTTTTGAGCGACTTTTGTATCTGCTGCCAAATTTCTCATTTTTCCTCCGTGAGGCATAACGCCGCGTTAAGGGGTGAACAACGCGATGCCCCCCCACTTAAACCATTGTGCCATAAACACAAAAGCTAAACTTTGAACCAAAACTGCCAAGCGTTGAGAATCCCTCTTGAACGCTTTGTTATGCGATTGGCTCACGACAATGAACTTTAGTTATTACTTATATTGACATATGCAACTTTGCTTACTATTTGTTAATTCGGTCATTTATGACTGGGAAGCAACTTAAATCAATTAGGAGAATACAAGCATATGGCTGTGAAACATACACCAACAGGAGTCGTACATAAGGGCGTTAAAGGCGGAAATACTGGCTGTGGTAGTGATACCAAGAAACACTCAGACCATTGGCAAAATTCACATGAACGTATTACGTGTGATAAAAATGGTTGTAAAAACTAGCCGATATTCACACCTAACATCTTGAACATGTACTTTGGGGCATTATTAGTGCCCTTTTTAATCCTGTCGCATAACGCCGCGTTAAGTAGTGAGCAACGCCCCCTACCTAAACCTTTGTGCCGTAAACACTCAATTCAAAGCAAACCAAAAATGCCGAGCGTTGCGAATCTGCCTTAAACGCTTTGTTATGTGTTTTTACCCGAGGTTCTCGTCGTATAAGGCATAGATATCTTCACCAGCACTTTGTCTTTTGATCAAGTTCTGAACTATATCGTATGTACCATTTGAGCTCGCTACGAAGGACCACTCGTTGAATTGCATTACATATTTTTCTATTGTTGGCGGTTTAACTCCAAACTGTTCGGCAACCTTTTCTATCGGCGTTCCCTGCTCCAGTAGGAGTTTTGCAGATTGCCAACGCCCAACCTTATTTGCAGTAGATATTAGAGCCTTATTTCTTGATCGAAATTCCGCTATTTTTGCCCTTTGCTCTTGGTATTGCTCTGAGTAAGTATCAAGAAATTCACTACAAGACTCACTGGAGTTCAATACTTCGTCTGGTAGGTCAAGATTTAGTGCTTTCGCAATTGACTTCGCATAAGACTCTTGGCGATGTGTTGGTGGCTTTTTATCTTCAGGAACGAAGCTTCTTAGTATATCGATGATTTGTTCAGCATTGTAACTGTACAATTTTAAGTCATCTGCTTTTGCATGCTCTGATATTATATTGTACAAGCTAGATGGAATTTCAAAACTGATCCTGGCCTCACCTACTACGATTTCAGCAATTGATACTTCATTGCTCATATTGTATTAAACCTCCGTAATTCAATTAAACACATAACGCCTTGCTAAGGTGTGAGTAACGCAATACAAAAGCTACCGCACAGCGCCTTAATCACCATAAGCCACCGCATAGTAAAAATGCCACGCGTGCCGAATCACACTTAAATTGTTTGTTATAAAGCGGACTCTACGTTAAACGCCTTTTCTAACCACAACGAGCTAATATACTGTCCATGTTTCTTGGCATACTCATTGAAAACA